>JAUMMZ010000045.1 GCA_031296755.1 Collinsella sp. | reverse complement strand
CGGAAGCTAAGCCCCATCGCGCCGAGAGTACTGCGGGGTCAGCCCGTGGGAGGCCAGGGCGCCGCTGACCGGTGGACGGCACCGAGCCGTACGCTTGAACTGAGAAGGGGGAGGCCTCGCGGCCTCCCCCTTTTTTGCGTTGTATATACGTTGTACTTTGGGACCTAGCTCCCCCGTATGTGCTCTTACTGTTTGGCTGTATTTTGAGTCCATCTAGTGAATTTGAGCGATAATTACTCGCATTGGCGTTAGGGAGGGCTTGATGTTTACCGTATTTGTCTTGGGCAATATTGCTTCGGGTAAGTCAACTGCCTGCCGCTATTTCGAATCTCGTGGCGCTATGCTTATCGATCTGGATGAGCTTGCAAAATCGCTGTATGTGCCGGGCTCTGATATCGTCAATACACTCGCGGATGAATTCGGTTGGGACATTTTGGATGAGGAAGGCGGCATTCGCCGCGGCATCCTCGCTTCTCGAGCTTTCGCTTCTCCTGATTCGGTCGCACGGCTCAATGACATCGTGCATCCCATTCTGATTGAACAGCTTTCGCTTAGGATTCTCGATCCGGTTTGTTGTACGGTTTCATCTCCCCGTTATCCTTTTGCGGTGGTCGAGGTTTCTGCTCCGACTGGTTTTGAGGATGCATTTGGCTTGGCTGATGAAATTTTGGTCATCAGCGCCCCTTTGTCAGTTCGTCGCGAGCGCGCTATTCAACGTGGCATGGAGCCATCTGATTTTGATGCCCGTTCTGCTTGCCAGCCCGAAGAGTCTGCGCTGTGCAATCTCGCTACAACTGTGATTGACAATGCGGCAGACGATAACTCGCTCTTTGAACAACTGGACGCATGGCTTTCGCGCCATGGGTTCGGGGATGTAGCGGATAAGGAGGAGGCCGATGCCTAAGACACGTTTCCTTACGTGGTATCGCCTTATACCGCTGGCTGCCGTTTTTGCCTTCGGCCTTATCTCATTCGTTTACTCATATGCTCCTGCCGCTTTCTTTAAGCCGCTGTATCCGATTGACTACGAGGCGTATGTAAAGCAATCCAGTATTTCGCATAATCTGGATCCGTATCTGGTGTGCGCTGTCATTAAGTCTGAATCGAATTGGGATCCCGAGGCCGAGTCGAATCAGGGTGCTCAGGGATTGATGCAGCTGATGCCCGAGACTGCCCAGGATATGATCGCCAAGGGCCTTGTCGACGGTGGCGAGTATTCGGCCGACAACCTTAACGATCCGGCTACGAATATCGAGTTTGGCTGTGCGTATCTTTCGTATCTTCTAGCGTATTTTAACGGGTCGACTGACAGTGCCATTGCCGCCTATAACGCCGGCATGGGCAATGTCGACGGATGGGCGCAGCAGAGTACGTCGCTTCATAATGCAATCACCTTTCCCGAGACGCAGGCGTATCTGATTCGTGTCAATAATGCCTGGGTTCGCTACAAAACCCTCTATCCCGATCGGTTCGTATAGGACTATGCCTGCCGCCTGCGTATACTGCAGATATATGAGTTAGGAGTATCCATGGCGGAATTTGAAGTAGAACGCGTTGGTGGTGAACTTAAGCGCTTTGGCGTTGAAGGCTCTGACGTGCCGTTTAAGGTCGTGTCTCCCTATGACCCTGCAGGCTCTCAGCCTAAAGCCATTGAGTCGCTTGTGCAGGGTGTGAGGGACGGAGACCGCTATCAGGTTTTGCTGGGCGTGACTGGTTCGGGCAAGACCTTCACGATGGCAAAGACTATTGAGGCCCTGGGAAAGCCGACGCTGGTCATGGCTCCGAATAAAACGCTCGCCGCTCAGCTTGCGAGCGAGCTCAAAGAGTTCTTTCCCAACAACGCTGTGGTCTACTTCGTCTCGTACTACGACTACTATCAGCCCGAGGCGTATGTGCCGCAAAGCGATACATATATCGAGAAAGACTCCTCGATTAACGAAGAGGTTGAGATGCTGCGACATCAGGCGACCGCATCGCTGCTCTCTCGACGCGATGTGATCGTTGTCGCATCGGTCTCGTGTATCTATGGCATTGGCTCTCCTGAGGACTATGCAGGTCTGGCTCCAAACGTCGACAAGAAGGTGCCGCTCGAGCGCGATGACTTTATCCATGCACTTATCGACATTCAATATGATCGCAATGACTATGACCTGGCACGCGGCACGTTCCGCGTGCGCGGCGATGTTGTCGACGTGTATCCGCCTTATGCCGAGCATCCGTTGCGGTTTGAGTTCTTTGGCGACGAGGTCGAGCTGATTGCCGAGATCGATGAGGTCACCGGTGAGATGCTTCGTGAGTACGAGGCCATCCCCGTATGGCCGGCATCGCACTACGTGACCGAGAAGCCGAAGGTCAAGGCGGCTCTGAAATCGATCAGCGAAGAGTGCGAGAAGCGCGTGGCGGAGCTCAAGGCGACCGACAAGTTGCTCGAGGCGCAGCGTCTGCAGCAGCGCACCGATTATGATCTTGAGATGCTCGAGACGATGGGCTTTTGCAACGGCATCGAGAACTACTCGCGTCATCTGGACGGTCGCAAGCCGGGTGAGCCGCCGTTTACCCTAATCGATTACTTTCCCAAGGATATGCTCTGCATCATCGATGAGAGCCATGTGACGGTGCCGCAGATTCGCGGCATGCACGAAGGTGACCGCTCGCGTAAGGTGACGCTGGTGGAACACGGTTTTCGCCTGCCCTCGGCGCTCGATAACCGCCCGCTTCGTTTCGATGAGTTTGAGGCAAGGATACCCCAGTTTATCTATGTTTCGGCCACGCCGGGCGACTACGAGCTGCGGGTGAGCCAAAACGATGTGGAGCAGATTATTCGTCCGACTGGCCTGCTCGACCCCAAGATTGACGTGCGTCCAGTTCGCGGCCAGATTGACGATCTTGAGGACGAGATTCGCGAGCGCGTTGCCCGCAAGGAGCGCGTGCTGGTGACCACGTTGACCAAGCGCATGGCCGAGGACCTGACCGACCATCTGCTCGACGCAGGCATTAAGGTCAATTACATGCACTCTGATACGGCGACAATGGACCGTGTCGAGATCCTGCGAACGCTGCGCGAGGGCAAGATCGATGTTCTCGTTGGCATCAACCTGCTTCGCGAGGGCTTGGATCTCCCCGAGGTCTCACTGGTGGCAATTCTCGATGCCGATAAGGAAGGCTTTTTGCGCAACCGCCGTTCGCTGATTCAGACGATTGGCCGTGCGGCCCGTAACGCCGATGGTGAAGTCATCATGTATGCAGACGTTGTGACCGATTCGATGAAAGAGGCCATCGAGGAGACGCAGCGCCGTCGCGAGATTCAGATGGCATATAACGAAGAACATGGCGTTGTGCCCAAGACGGTGCGCAAGGCCATCAACGACATCTCAAGTTTTATTGCCGAGGCCGAAAAAACTGTGGGCTCCAAGGGACGCTCGAAGGGCGACTCTCTTGGCCATGGCGCATTCTATACGCCCGATGAGTCGGGCGAGGGCGGTGTGCCGGAAACGGTGGCGCCCGAGCAGACACTTGCGGAGCAGTTGGAAGAACTGCCGCATGACGAGCTTGTGCGGATCGTCGAAACCATGGAAGAGGATATGCGTAACGCTTCTGCCGCTATGGACTTTGAGGAGGCGGCGCGCCTGCGCGATGCCGTCGTTCAGATTCGGGCGATGCTCGAGGGTGCGTCTGAGGACGAGACGATCGAGCGCTTACGCTCGCAGGCCCGCAAGGGTTCCACGTTCGCATCGGGCAGAAAACGCCAGGGTGCACGGTTTAAGAAATAGCGAACAGGCCCCGAGTTCCCTGTGGAGCTCGGGGCCTGTGTCTTTTGCGCACTGGAATTCGTGCGTTAGAGGTCCGCGATCAGGGCTTCGGCACAACGGATGCCGTCGGTGGCCGCGCTCATGATGCCGCCGGCATATCCAGCTCCCTCACCACAAGGGTAGAGGCCCGGGGTCGACACGGCATGGCACGTTCGGTCTCGGGTGACAGTGACCGGTGAGCTCGAACGAGTCTCCACGCCGGTAAGAACGGCATCGGGACGGTCGTAGCCTCGTAGCTTTTTTCCGAGTAGGGGAAGTCCCAGGCGGAGCGACTCGACGATATGCTGCGGCAGGGCTTCGTCAATTGTCGTCCAGGTCACACCGAGCGGATAGGTGGGCTTTACCTTTCCGGGCGCCTTGCTGGCGCGTCCTGCGAGGAAATCTCCGACGAGTTGTGCCGGTGCGTTCCAGTTGGAACCGCCCAGGCGATAGGCGGCCGCCTCGCAGGCGCGCTGGAGCTCGATGCCGGCGAGCGGGTCATCGTTGGGAAGGTCCTCAGGCGTGACGTTAACGAGCAGGGCGGCGTTTGCGTTGCGTCCGTCGCGGGCATTGAGGCTGGCGCCGTTGACGCACAGGTGGCCCTGCTCGGAAGAGGCGGCGACAACCTGCCCGCCGGGGCACATGCAAAACGAGAACACGCTGCGGCCGTTGGGAAGATGGGCGACGAGCTTGTAGGGGGCTGCTCCGAGGGCAGGATGTCCCGCCAAGGCTCCATATTGGGCTCGGTCGATGTCGCGCTGCGGATGCTCGATGCGAACGCCCATGGCAAAGGTCTTTTGTGCGAGGGCCACGTTGTGGTCCTTAAGGAGCTCAAAAATATCGCGAGCAGAATGCCCACAGGCGAGGATGAGGTGCTTTGTTTCGATTGGCTCGTAAGCGGCGTCTTGGGACGATTGGACATCGATACCGGTGATGGCGCCAGACGCGTCGGTGCGAATGTCGACGAGCTTCGTTCGATAACGGACGACACCTCCGAGCTGCTCGGTGCGCTGGGATATAGCGGTGACAACCTTGGGAAGGATGTCGGAGCCAATGTGCGGCTTGGCATCCCACAGAATATCGCGGGGCGCGCCCGCCTCGACGAAGGTTTCGAGGATAAGGCGATGGGCGGGATTTTTGGTTCCCGTATTGAGCTTGCCGTCCGAGAAGGTCCCCGCGCCGCCCAGGCCAAACTGGATATTGCTCTCGGGGTCGAGAATGCGCTCCTTTAGAAAGAGATCGATCGCATGCGAGCGGCGAAATGCTGGGTCGCCGCGCTCGATGAGCAAGGGCTTAAGACCCGCTTCGGCAAGGGTGAGTGCAGCGAAAAGGCCAGCGCATCCGGCGCCGACAACGACAGGGCATTCTTGAGGTGCGTCGGAGACGGGGGAGGGGAATGAGGGCCCATCGTCCTCTATCGCGCGTACGCGCGAGCGGTCACGCTCGGCGACGCTGTCGACCGCTTCTCGCTCGAGGTGGGGACTAGTCAGCTCAACACGAAAGCTCAGGATAAAATGGACGTCTCGTTTTTTGCGAGCGTCGATTGACTTGCGGTGGAGCTCGATGGACTTGATCTCGGAGTCCTTGCAACGTAGGACGCGCTTGGCGACTCGCTTGCCAACAATGAGGCAGGCATTTTCATCGCCGGCTTCATCGAGCGACGCGTTGACTTGGGTGATTTCGATCATCGAGGTCTCCTTAGAGGCAAGAAAGAGGCCGTCCGGTATCCCAGACGGCCCGAATGCGTTTTTGATTATAGACTGCGCGGCTACAGGCTGCTTGCGGCGCGAATGCCCGAGAGCCAGGCCCACGCAAGGTTAAAGCCTCCGCAATCGGCGTCGATGTCGAGCGCTTCGCCGCAGATGTAAAGCGGGGCGTCGACAGCGCTGCGCGCGCGTAGACTGGGTATTGAGATGCTCTCGACAGATACGCCACCACGCGTGACCTGCGCCGAGCGCTCCTCGGCTGTTCCCTCGACGAGCAGCTTAAAGTGTTTGAGGATTGAGACCAGATGGATGACATCGTTGGAGCCTGGATGGCACTGCTCGAACGTCGTGCAGACGACGCGGGAGAGTTGCGGGGCGAGCATGCCGTCGAGCCAACGGGGATCGCGGGGCGAAAAGCCGCCGAGCAGCTCAACGCGCCGGTTGAGCATATCGAGCAGCTCGTCTTTGGAGAGGTCGGGGAAAACGTCGAGCAGGATCGTATCGCCGCGCTGGATACGACGGGAGAGGTTGAAGACAGCGACGCCCGAGATGCCGAAGGCTCGAAACAGTACTTCACCGTCTTCGTGCCAGAGCTCACTATGGTTACGGGTGAGCGTCAAGCGGGCGCGGACGCGCAGACCATCCAACGTCTTGAGTGCCGCCCGATCGCCAACGACCGTTGCCGATACGGGGCAGAGGATGGGGCGCAGCGAGGTGAGGGGGAGGCCAAACGTATCGGCGATACCGGTGGGGTTGCCGCCCGTGGCGATAATTACGGCATGTGCCTGCAGGGCTTCGTTCTTGCGAGGGACATCGGCGAGTGCCTTCCGAAGCGAGCGGAGCTCCGATTTTCGGTCGTCGTGCTTTTTTGCCTTTAGCGCCCGCGCTGGACGGTTTATTTGGAGTGCCCAGCCTTCGGGATCTTTGCGCGCCGTGGCAATATTGGCTCCGCAGATTAAGGTGATACCTAGGCGGTCGCAAACGTTGAGAAGCGCGTCGCGCACCGATTCGGCGCGAAGGGAGCGCGGGTACAGCCGGCCTTCCTCGGAGGTTGTCATGATGCCCAGCGAGGAGAAGAAACCCATAAGCTCTTGTTCGGGCTGGGTCCTCATGACAGATTCGACGAATGCGGGGTGGTTATACCGCTGAGGATCAATCGATTCGTTGGAGAGGTTGCAACGGCCGTTACCGGTCGCAAGGAGCTTAAGGCCGCAGGCGACATCGCACTCAACGATGCAGACGCTTTTGCCAGCACGTGCGGCCGTAATGGCGGCGGCGAGGCCTGAAGCCCCGCCGCCGATTACCAGGACGTCATAGAAGGCGCTCGTGTTCACTTAGGCCTCGTCGGTCTCGTGCGGGGTAATGGCCTCGACGGCAGAGACTGCCTTGGGCAACATGCCATCGGGCAGCGCGGTCTCGACCTCGCCCTTATCGCAGGCCTCGGCGAGTGACGGATTGATGGGAAGCGTGCCCAAGATGTCGAGGTTATAGCGTTCTGCGACCTCGGGGAGCTTGCTCTTGCCAAAGACCTCGATCTTCTTGCCGCAGTCGGGGCACTCAATATAGCTCATGTTTTCGACGATGCCCAGAATGGGGACGTTCATCTTCTCGGCCATGTTGACCGCCTTGGCGACGATCATCGAGACCAGATCCTGCGGGCTCGTGACGATGACGATGCCGTCGACGGGCAGTGACTGGAAGACGGTGAGAGCGACGTCGCCTGTTCCCGGAGGCATGTCGACCAGCAGGTAGTCGATGGGGCCCCATGAGGTCTCGCTCCAGAACTGCCTAATGGCGCCTGCGATGACCGGACCGCGCCAAAGGACGGGGTCGGTCTCGTTTTGGAGCAGAAGGTTGGAGCTCATGACCTTGACGCCGTGCTCGGAGATTTCAGGCAGCATGAGGTTGCCAAGGGCATGGACGTGGCGTCCGCTCATACCGAACATCTTGGGGATAGAGGGACCGGTGATGTCGGCATCGAGGACGCCGACCTTGTGGCCGTGACGGGCAAGCTCGGTGGCGATGGCACCGGTGACAAACGACTTGCCGACACCGCCCTTGCCGGAAAGCACGGCGATGACGCGTTTGACCTCGGACAGCGTATTCTCCTCAAATTGCGACGGCGACGTTTGTCCGCCGGCGGCCTGTGCGTGCTCGCAACCCATGTATGACTCCTTTGTATATGTTGGGGCCGGGGCCCCGTGATGTGACACGAGCGTCATTGTACCCTCGTTTGCGAGCGGGAGTCATTTACGATGCATTTGGGCCGAGCGTGCTTGCAATACGATGGGTCCAAGCGAATGGGCGGGCTTACTGAACTTTGCTGGCGAACTCGAGGTATTGCATGCGCTGCAGCTTGTCGATCGTCGAGGCGTATGGGCTGTCTTCAGATTCCAAGTCGTAGCGCAGCCCGTCGGCACCAAGGTAGCCGGCGACATTGATGGTGGGCACATCTGACCTTGTTGCAAGCAGGGCCTTTTGATAGTCGGTGAGCGGGGCGCCGATCTTATTAAGGGTAATGGCTGCAACCTCGTTTGCCCCGACGGTGTCGTAGACGTTGAGCTCGGTATTGCCGGCGATTTCATAGTTAGCCCAGACAAAATATGTCGACTGATAGATACGGAAAGCGTGGCTTGCCGTATCTTCCTGAGGGTACAGCTCGTCGTTGAGAGTCGTTGCGGCGCTCGGCTGATGGTCGCCAAAAAAGACAAGGACAACCGGTCTGCCGATATTGCGGAGCTCGTTGATAAAGTACTCGAGGTCCCGGTCGGATGCGTTGATGCAGGTGAGATAGGTGTTGAGCGCGCTATTGGCGCCCTCGCTGGCTCCCTCGACCCAATAGTTTGTCAGCTCCTCGGCGGGAACGGTGCCATAGTCGTAGCCGCCGTGATTTTGCATCGTGACGTCAAAGATGAACTGCGGGGCTTCGTCGGTTCTAAGCAGGTCGAGTATCTTGTCGTAGGTGGCGTAGTCGCATACGCCGGCATGGTAACAGGGCGCACCTTCGAAATTGCCGATTGAAAGAAAGTCTCCAAAGCCCAGCTGCTGATAGATTTTATCTCGATGGTAGTTGACGGGGTTTTGCGGGTGCATAGCGGTAGCGGTATACCCAAGCTCCTTAAGGTCCTTTGCCAGGCTGTTGACGCCATTCATCTGATATAGCTGATAGGGGATTTTGCCTAATCCGACAAAGGCCGTTGTCGCTCCGGTCAAAAATTCGAATTCGGAGTTCGCCGTTCCGCCACCGGCGACCGAAGCGAGCATGGTGCCGCGAACAAGTGTGTCGGGAAGCGAGTTGTAGAATGCGGGGCCGGTGTACCCGGCCGCCTGGAGCTGCTCAAAGCACGAAAGGTCGCTAAAACTCTCATTCATGACGGCAACAATCGTCGGCTTGATTTCATTGAACTGGGCAACGGCCGCCGCGCGCTGCTCGCTCGAGCCATACGTGCTGTCGTAGGTGGCGGCGAGCTTCTGCTCGATGCTCTGCGCCTCATCGGGCGTATAGTCTTCGGGCTTCTCAATGGGCAACTCGTTGACCATTTCGGTGAACGAAGTGATAAAACCCTGAGACGCATACGTGGTGATGGGCTGCCAACGGTCAAATCCAAAATTCAGCGCCTGCTCCAAGTCGATGCTGGAAAAGCCCGAGAGCCCCATAACGGTCACTAGCAGAAAAGCGCAGAGGTTAGCGGCGATTGCGGGGAAGACATGGGTGGGCGTACGGAGCTTTCTCGGTCGGATAAGCGAAAGAAGCCCTAGGGAAATCTCCAGCAGGGCTAGAGAGGTTACGATTCCGGCGGTAAAGGTAAACTCGTATCCCTCGCTCACTTCCATTGCGGTGCCAAGGGCCAAGATATCGCTTGGCAGGATGGCCTCGCCTTTAAACGTTATGACGAAGTGCTCGGCAATGCCAAGGATGCAACAGACGACGGGCACGAGGGCCATGACGCCTCCATGACGCTGTCCCAGCAAATAAAGGGAGAGCAGAACCGTCGCGAGCAGCCCGACGGAAAACCCGAATGAGTTGGCGGGAATGCGATAGAACGTTTCGTTACAGGCAATTTCGAGTGAAACGAACGAGAGCGCTGAAACAGCGGCGATGACAAGGATGTCACGGCAAATACAGGCAACCGTTCCCGTCGCAAGATCGGTTTGGTCGATAAGTCCCGAAACCAAGGGCTCGACAAGAAGTATGACGGCGGTAGCACCGAGCGCCGAATAAGAAAGGACCCATAGGGAATTGTCCTCATTTACGAGCAATTGATTCGTAATCCATGCAGCTACCATGCCGAGCGGGATGAGGAGCGTCGCGCACCAAAAGACGCGGGCAATGGGCGGCTTTTCATTGTGTTTGATTGAAAAATATACACGCACCACGACGATGGCCACGATAAGGACGGCGATGAATATGGGCAGATTGGCCATGTCGCTCGAAGTGATTTCAAGGGGGATATCTTCGGTCATGGACGTTCCTCTGTTACGGCAAATTAAGTTCAGTATTAGATTACTGTAACCTTTCCACGGCATTTCGAGAAACAAAGCGCCCGATACGCAAAGCTAAAGGTCTGCGAATCTTGTATTACGAACATCTGTGCGCGTCGAGTGCGCTAAACTCATCGACAGTATGATTCGATGCAATAGGAGGCAAGGAGCTTCCATGTCTGATTCTTCTATCGTTATTCGCGGCGCTCGTGAGCACAACCTCCGTGATATCGATGTTTCCATTCCGCGTGACCAACTCGTGGTCATTACCGGTCTTTCTGGCTCGGGCAAGAGTTCGCTGGCATTTGACACTATCTATGCCGAGGGCCAGCGTCGATACGTCGAGAGTCTTTCGAGCTATGCGCGCCAGTTCTTGGGCCAGATGGACAAACCCGACTTGGATTCAATCGACGGCCTTTCGCCGGCGGTGTCGATCGACCAAAAGACGACGTCTAAAAACCCTCGCTCGACGGTTGGCACCGTAACCGAGATTTATGACTATCTGCGCCTGCTGTTCGCCCGTGTGGGCACCCCGCACTGTCCCGAATGCGGCCGCGTCATTGAGCGCCAGACGACCGACCAGGTTGCCGACAAGGTCTTGGCGGCGGGGGAGGGCCGCCGCGCGTTTGTGCTGGCACCGGTGGTGCGCGGGCGAAAAGGCGAGTACACCAAACTGTTTGAGGACCTTCGCGCCGAGGGCTTTAGCCGCGTGCGTGTCGACGGTGAAGTGCGCTCGCTCGACGATCCGATCGATCTGGACAAGAAGTTCAAGCACGATATCGAGGTCGTGGTCGATCGCATCGTGATCCGTGAGAACTCTCTTGGCCGTATCGCCGAGTCTGTTGAGCAGGCGACCGCGCTGGCTCACGGCAATGTAAACGTGTACATGCTGCCCGATCGTGATGCTCCCGAGGGGACCGAGGGCGAGCTTCTGGAGTATTCGTTGGCCTTGGCGTGCCCGGAGCATGGACACTCCATCGATGACCTGCAGCCGCGTGATTTCTCGTTCAACGCGCCCTATGGCGCGTGCCCCGAGTGCGATGGCCTGGGCTTTAAGAAGACGGTCGATGCCGAGGCCCTAATCGAAGACCCCTCGAAGTCGATCGCCGACGGGGTCTTTGGCAGCCTGTTTGGCAACTCTAACTACTATCCGCAGATTTTCGCTGCGGTCTGTAAACACTTCAAGGTGAGCGTCGATACGCCGTGGGAGGACTTGCCCCCTCGGGTGCGTCGTGCATTCTTGGATGGCCTGGGCGATACGAAGATCTCGGTCGACTACCAAAAGCTCGACGGACGTCGCAGCCAGTGGGATACCAAGTTTTCGGGCGTTCGCAACATCCTGTACGAACGCTATACCGAGACGACGAACGAGAACACCAAGGCGCGCCTGGAGAAGTACATTCGCGAGGAGCCGTGCTCGACCTGCCACGGCGCTCGTTTGCGCCCTGAGATGCTCGCCGTCACCGTGGGCGGCAAGTCCATTTACGAAGTTTGTTGCCTGTCGTGCCGTGAATCGCTCGAGTTTTTTGAGGGCCTGGAACTCACCGAGCGCCAACAGTTTATCGGCGGCCGTATCGTCAAGGAAATTCTGGAGCGCCTGCGTTTTCTGGTCGATGTTGGACTCGACTATCTGACACTCGATCGCGCCTCGGCGACGCTTTCCGGTGGCGAGGCACAGCGTATTCGCTTGGCAACGCAGATCGGCGCGGGTCTCATGGGCGTGCTCTATATTCTGGACGAGCCCTCGATCGGTCTTCATCAGCGTGACAACGAGCGCCTGATCAAGACGCTCGAGCGCCTGCGCGATATCGGCAATACCGTTATCGTTGTCGAACACGACGAGGATACAATCCGTGCCGCCGACTACGTGATCGACATGGGGCCCGGCGCCGGTGTCAACGGCGGACACGTAGTCGCGGCGGGAACGCCTGCTGATATCATGGCGTGTCCTGAGTCGATGACGGGCGCTTATCTGACCGGCAAACGAATGATTCGGGTGCCTGATGAACGGCGCAAGCCCGGTCGCGGCTGCCTTAAAATTACGGGCGCTCGAGCCAACAACCTCAAAAACGTTACCGCCAAGATCGAGTTTGGTACGCTTACGGTTGTTACCGGCGTGTCGGGATCGGGCAAGAGCTCCCTGGTTACCGACACCATTGCGCCTGCCCTTACGAATGCTATTCACCGTTCGACGCGCCCTGTGGGTCCGTATAAAAAAATCGAGGGCATCGAGTGTATCGATAAGGTTATCGATATCGACCAGTCGCCGATTGGCCGCACGCCGCGTTCCAACCCTGCTACCTATATCGGCCTGTGGGATGATCTTCGCGCGCTGTTTGCGAGTACGCCGGAGTCGAAGGCGCGCGGCTACTCGCCGGGTCGTTTCTCCTTTAATGTGAGTGGCGGGCGCTGCGAGGCGTGCAAGGGCGACGGGCAGATCAAGATCGAGATGCACTTCCTTCCCGATATCTACGTTCCCTGCGAAGTTTGCGGCGGTAAACGCTACAACCGCGAGACACTCGAGGTCACCTACCGTGGCAAGACCATCTCGGACGTGCTCGACATGAGCGTCACCGAGGCGCTGGCCTTCTTTGGGAATATCCCGCAGATTAAGCGCAAGCTCCAGACGCTGTACGATGTAGGCTTAGGCTACGTGAGCCTGGGCCAGCCCGCCACGACGCTCTCGGGCGGCGAGGCGCAGCGTGTGAAGCTCGCCAAGGAGCTTCATCGACGCCAGACGGGCAAGACGTTCTATATTTTGGACGAGCCGACGACCGGTCTTCATTTTGAGGACGTCCGCCAGCTGCTCGATGTGCTGCAGCGCTTGGTCGATGCGGGCAACACGGTGCTGGTGATTGAGCACAACCTTGATGTCATCAAGGTTGCCGACCGCCTGATCGATATGGGTCCCGAGGGCGGTAACGGCGGCGGAACCGTCGTGGTTTCGGGCACACCGGAGCAGGTTGCGGACTGTCCGCAGAGTTATACGGGCAAGTTTTTGGCGCCGTTGCTCAGGCGTGACCGGGAGCGTCAGGCTCAACTTGATGCTCAATAAATAGGCGATTCAGTTTATGGGCGCCATCGACTCCTTGTGATTCGATGGCGCTTGCTGTGCCGAAGTGACGTATGCAGCCGAATTGGACATATACTTAATCCTTGCGTCCGAATGCGAGAGAAAGGATATGTCATGGCAAAGGCTGTAAAGACGCCAAAAACCAATGCGATGCGCGAGCTGGAAAGTGCCGGCATTTCCTATGTTCTACATACGTACGAAGACGATGGTGATGAGTCGGTGGGCCTGGGGGTCGCGATTTCGGAGCAGCTTGGCGAGGAGCCCGGTCAAGGATTTAAGACTTTGGTCTGCGTGACGCCGTCCAACGACTATGTCGTGTGCTGCATCCCTGTTGCCGACGAGCTCGATCTAAAGTCCGCCGCGCGTGCCGCGGGGGAGAAGTCCTTGGCCATGATGCATGTGAAGGATTTGCTTGCGGCGACTGGCTACGTTCGCGGCGGCTGCAGCCCGGTCGGTATGAAAAAACGCTACCGGACGCTCATTGACGAGACATGCGTCCTTTGGGATACCATTTTTATTTCGGGAGGCAAGCGTGGTTATCAGCTCGAGCTTGCACCCGATGATTTAATTGCATTTTGCGGGGCGACGGTTGCCGCGATTACGAGAGAGGACTGAGCGATGCCGCAGGAAGAATTGAAGTGCGGAGCTCATTTTGCAAAAGAATCTGCGCCTCAGACACCCTCATCCGAAGTTTCTTCGTCGCGAGATGACACTGACGACATGGGCTCGTCGGACTACTCCACGGTTGGTCGTTCCGCCGGGCTTATGACCATTCTGACTATCGTGTCTCGCGTCACCGGTTTTATCCGCACGTGGGCAATGGCGGCCGCTATCGGCATGTCGCTACTCTCGTCCTCCTATCAGGTCGCCAACAACCTGCCCAATATGCTCTACGAACTCGTGATGGGTGGCATGCTCGTGACGGCGTTTTTGCCCGTGTACATGGGCGTGAGGCGTGAGCAGGGTCGCGAGGCCTCGAACGAGTACGTGGGCAACCTGCTTGGCATTCTGCTTTTGGTGCTGGGTGGCATTTCGTTGCTGGGGACCGTGTTCGCCCCGGGCTTTATCTGGACGCAATCGTTCCTTTCGGGTGACGGCGGCAGCATGGATACCGCTGCGTTCATGTTCCGTTTCTTTGCCATCCAGATTCTCTTTTATGGTTTGGGCTCGGTGTTCTCGGGCGTTCTCAACGCACACCGCGACTACTTCTGGTCGACGTTTGCCCCGGTCCTCAACAATGTGATCGTCATTGCGAGCTTTATGGGTTTTGCGCCCGTGTCCGCACAGTTTGGCGAACGTGCCGGCATCATCTTGATTGCGGCCGGTACGACCCTCGGTGTCTTTGTTCAGATGGCATGTCAGATTCCCGCGCTTGGCAAGCACGGCGTGCATCCCCATATCCATATCGACTTTAAGGACCCCGCGCTGCGCCAGACGATTGCGCTCGGTATCCCGACGCTGCTCGCCACGGTGTGCATGTTTGTCTCGACTTCTATCACCAACGCTGCCGCGCTGGTGGTCCAGCCCGAGACGGGTCCTTCCGTCATCGCCTATGCGCGCCTGTGGTACACGCTGCCCTACGCGCTGATTGCCGCCTCGCTTTCGACGGCGCTCTATACCGAGCTCTCTCATGACGCACAGGAGAAGGATTACGACAGCGTTCGCACGGGCATTTCGCGTGGCGTCGCCCAGATGCTGTTCTTCCTGATTCCGTTCGCACTGTACCTGATTGTCTTCGCACGTCCGCTCAACATGATTTACTGTGCCGGCAAGTTCGATGAATCCGGCGTGGCGCTGGTGTCCGAGTACCTTGTCTACCTGGCGCTCTCGCTGCCGCTCTACGGCGTGGTCGTGTTGATGCAGAAGAGCTTCTCTGCCTTGCTCGACATGAAGCCCTATAGCCGCTATTGCCTGTATTCCGCCATCGGCCAGGCTGGCTCGGTTCTGCTGTTTGGCGTTGTGCTGGGCTTCGGTATGCCGGCAATCGCGCTTTCGTATGTTGTCGACTACGTGATCTTGGTCGGCTGTTCGCTGTGGTGGCTGCGTCGTCGCCTGCGTGGCCTTCAGGTCAAATCTATCCTGCATGGCGGTTTCTTTGGCCTTTTGCTCGGCGGCCTAGGGGCTGCCGCAGGCGCCGGCGTCATGTGGGCGCTTGAACACTTTGTCGGGGTACTTGGCGGCTCGATTCTGATTACTCTTGGCTATGTTTGCGTTGCGGGTGTCGTCTCGCTTGCTGTTACCTTTGGCCTTGCCGTCGTTCTTAAGATGCCCGAGGTCTCGGCGCTGCTTCGTCGCAAGTAGGTGCGTGTGGCCGGTCACGACAACATTCCAACACTCGCCGAGCAGGTTTCGCGCGTTCCCACGCAGCCCGGATGTTACCTTTGGAAAGATGCCAAGGGCGATGTCATCTACGTTGGCAAGGCGAAAAACCTGCGTTCCCGTATGCGCCAGTACGTGACGCTGCAGGATGAGCGCCAAAAAATACCGCTCATGATGCAATTGGTTGCGAGCTTTGACTACATCGTTGTCGAAACCGAGCATGAGGCGCTTGTACTCGAGCGCAACCTGATCGGCCAGTACCATCCGTACTTTAACGTCGACCTCAAGGATGACAAGAGCTACCCCTTTATCGCCATTACAAAGGGCGACCTGTATCCCGCTATCAAATACACGCGCGAGCGTCATAAGCCGGGAACGCGTTATTTTGGTCCCTATACCGATAGCCGCGCGGCGCGTGAGACCATTGACACGCTGCGCAAGGTGATCCCGATCTGCTCGGCTTCTTGTGCGGAGTGGCGTCGTTGTCGTCGTATCGTCGAGTCCCACAAGGGCGAGGAAGACATCGTCAATATGATTTGCGCGCAAAACGGGCGTCCCTGCTTCGACTACCATGTCGGGCGCGGCCCAGGTGCGTGTGTCGGCGCGATTTCTCCTACGGACTATGCCAAGAACGTCAAGCGTGTCGAGCGCTTTTTGTCGGGCCATCGCAAGGATGTCGTCGATGAGCTGACCTCCGAGATGACGGATGCCGCCGAGGCGCTCGACTTTGAGCGCGCGGCACGCGTCAAACGTCGTTTGGAGGTCATCAGGGGTCTGGACGACCGTCAGCAAGTCGTTTTTCCCTCCAGTGTCGATATCGATGTCATCGGTTTCTATCGCGAGGAGACCATCTCCGCCGCTTGCGTCTTTGTCGTGCGTGAGGGTCGAACGGTTCGAACCTGCGAGTTTATTCTCGATAAGGGTTTGGATGTCGACGAAGAGGAACTTCAATCGGGCTTTCTTAAGCGCTATTACGACGAGACGGCTGATATTCCAGCTGAGGTCAACCTTTCCGTCGAGCTTGAGGATGCGGAGGCGCTGGGGGAGTGGCTTGCGGGCAAGCGTGAGCGTTCCTGCCATCTCCATAGGCCGCAGCGTGGCGAAAAGCACCGTCTGCTCGATATGGCATCCAAAAATGCGCGCCATGCCCTCATGCGCTACATGATGCGAACGGGGTACGCTGACGACCGCACCAATCAAGCGCTCCTGGAGCTCGAAAGTGCGTTGGCGCTGCCATCGCCGCCGTTGCGTATCGAGTGCTTCGATATCTCTACACTGCATGGCACCTTTACGGTCGCCTCGATGGTGGTGTTTACCAACGGGCGCGCCGACAAGAGCCAGTACCGTCGTTTTAAAATTCAGGCCGAATTGAACGAGGCAAACGACTTCGTGTCGATGTCCGAGGTTTTGGGACGACGCTATGCTCCCGAGCGCATGGCCGACGAGCGCTTTGGCTCGCGCCCCGATTTGCTCGTTGTCGATGGCGGTAAGCCGCAATTGACCGCTGCGATCAAGCAACTTGAGGCTCTTGGGCTCGATATACCAGTTTGTGGCTTGGCGAAGGCCGACGAGGAAGTTTTTGTGCCTTGGGACGAGACTCCTGTCGTGCTGCCGACCGGGTCTGCTTCGCTCTATCTAATTAAACAGGTACGCGATGAGTCCCACCGATTTGCCATCACGTTCCACCGTGAGTTGCGCGATAAAGCCATGACGGTTTCGGTACTCGATGACGTTCCGGGCGTGGGACCCACCAGAAAACGTGCCCTTATGCGCCATTTTGGCTCGATGAAGCGTTTGCGCGCGGCGAGCGAGCAAGAGATCGCGGAAGTTCGCGGCATACCTGCCGATGTTGCCAAGGCGGTCCACGAGGCGCTCGTTGCATGGAATGCCGAGCGCGCCGAGGCGGCGGCTGGCCATTCCGATAGCTAAACACGAGCCAAACAACTGATATACATGATTGCGCGATTTTCAACCATTTATTTCGCCATGATTGCCTGCTGGTTTCGGGTTTTATTAACGCTAAAACGTTTGACTAACCCAAGCGAAAACCCTGCTATCCTGCGGGTTGACGAAGACTGATATCTCACCTCGCCGATACATACTGTCTGGCGAATCGTTTGTCAACGAATTCGGTGAACGGTAGTAAATACCGTTCAAGCGTATGTATGTATCGGTCGCCGAGCGCGGCACCTCAGTTGGGTTCGTCGGTAGGTAAGGTATATATCGTCCGCAAGTTGCGCGGGGGCAAGTCTAGGTGCTCCCGAGTAAGATTCTCTATTGATAGGAGAAGACATGGCCATCATCAACAAGGGTATGTCCAGGCGTTCGTTCCTCGGCCTCACCGGCAGCGTCGCTGCTGTCGCAGGGCTTGGTCTCACCGGCTGCGGTGGCAGCTCTAGCGACGAGGGTTCCGCTTCCGGTTCCACCGATTCCGCCAACCGTGGCGGCGGCGTGATCACCGCTGGTTCCGCTTACGCTCCGTCCAGCTTCGATCCCGCCAGCACCGGCTCCGCTGTGGGCCTGGGTGCTAACTGGCACGTCGTCGAGGGCCTCTACGGCATCGATTACCACGACTACAGCACCTTCAACGAGCTCGCCACCGACGATCCTAAGTCCGTGGACGACACCACTTTCGAGGTCACCATCCGCAAGGGCGCCAAGTTCTCCGATGGCACCGAGGTCACCGCTGACGATGTCGTTGCCTCCTACACCGCTTGCGCCGCTTCCGCTACCTATGCTCCGTTCTTCCAGCCCTTCGAGTCCATCGAGGCCAAGGACGCCAGCACCGTGACGGTCAAGACCAAGGTCCCCAACTTCTCCCTGCTCAAGGATCGTCTGGCCATCGTCCGCGTTACCCCGGCCACTCAGACCGAGGAGGATCGCGCCAAGCAGCCGATCGGCTCCGGCCCTTGGATGTACGACTCTATCTCCGATACCGAGATTACCCTGGTTCCCAATCCTGAGTACAACGGTGAGTATGCTGCCGAGGATAAGAAGATCCAGTACAGCATCCTGACCGACCCCACCGCTCGCGTTACCGCTCAGCAGGAGGGCTCCACGCTCGTTATGGAGCTCGTTACCGCTGACGCCGTCGACCAGCTTGAGAGCGCCGGCTGCAAGATCGATAACGTTCAGGGTTTCGGCACCCGCTTCATCATGTTCAACGTCGCCAAGGAGCCTTGGAACAACGTCAAGGTCCGTCAGGCTGTCATGTATGCGCTCGACACCGAGAAGATGGTCAGCAACACCTTCGCCGGCCTTGCCACCGCTGCCAGCTGCTACCTGCCCAAGAGCTTCACCAACTATCATGAGGCTTCCACGGTGTACAAGACCGACGCCAAGAAGGCTAAGAAGCTCATCGAGGAGTCTGGCATCACCCCGGGTGCCATCACCCTGCGCACCACCGACAACGAGCAGATTAAGGGCATGGCCGCCCAGGTCAAGAACGACCTCGACGCTCTCGGCTTCGATGTGACCATCCAGACCGATACCTCGCCGGCCACCTACGCTGCCATCGACGGCGGCGAGGCCTACGATATCCTCCTTGCCCCTGGCGATCCTTCCTGCTTCGGCGCCGACCCCGACCTGCTGCTCAACTGGTGGTACGGCGACAACGTCTGGATGCAGACCCGTTGCCCGTGGAAGGAGTCCGCTGAGTGGCAGAAGCTCCACAGTCTCATGGACGAGGCTCTTGCCGCCGAGGGCGACGAGCAGCAGAAGAAGTGGAACGAGTGCTTCGACATCATTGCCGACAACGCCGTTCTGTACCCCGTTGTCCACGTCAAGACCGTCTCCGCTTCCTGGGACGATCCGTCCACTGCGCCCAACGGCGAGGCCCTCGATGGCTTCAAGGGCATCGGCACGACGAGCATGTCCTTCAGGGGCGTTGCGACCGTCAAGGCGTAAGACTCGCTTGAGTCTGTATGCAGGATGTCGGTCATTGGGACCGTATCCTCATAGTTGAAACAAAGACCCGGGCGGCAACGATGTCGCTCGGGTCTTGTAATGAGTATCCGTACTCATATACCAGTTGGTCCTACCGACAAAAGAAAGGGGAGAGAACGTGAACAACTTGCTACGTTTGATTGGAAGGCGTCTTGTGGCGCTGCCGATCATGGCATTGGGCGTCACCGTCCTGGTGTTCTTCCTTATGTCGTTCTCCAAGACCGACCCCGCCTACACGGCGTTGGGTGACGGTGCCTCGCCCGAGGCGGTTGCCGAGTACCATGAGAAGTATGGTCTGGACGACCCCTGGCCCGTGCGCTACGTGCGCTATATGGGCGATTTGATCCATGGCGACATGGGCACCTATGGTGCTGCTCGCAACTCCGTTGCCAAGCGCATCTCCACGGCCCTGCCCGTCACGATGCAGCTGACCTTTATCGGTCTTGCCATCGGTGCGGTCGTTTCGTTTTTGCTCGGCGTCATCGCGGCACTGTATCGCGACAAATGGCCGGACCAAGTGATCCGCGTCTTTTCCATCGCCGGCTTGGCAACCCCGTCGTTCTGGCTTGCCGTTCTGTTGATCCTGCTGTTCTCTTCCTACCTTAAGGTGCTCCCGGCATCGGGTGCTCTGCCTCACTTCACCACGAATCCGGTTGGCTATCTGGGACGTATGATCATGCCCGCTATCGCCTTGGCATTTCCGCTGACGGGCCAGATGACTCGTATCGTGCGTACCGCCATGGTCGAGGAGCTCGACAAGGATTATGTCCGTATGGCTCGCGGCGCCGGCGTTCCCGAGAAGGTCGTCGTCGGCATCAACGTTCTTCGCAATGCGCTGATCACCCCGGTCACCACCCTCGGTCTTAAGATCGGTTACCTCATGGGCGGCGCCGTCGTCATCGAGGTTATCTTCAACCTCCCCGGCATGGGCACTGCGATTCTGCAGGGCGTTCAGGGCAACGAGGCGAACCTGGTTCAGGGCGTCGTTATCGTCGTTGCTCTTGCCTTCATCATCATCAACATCGTGGTTGACATGCTCTACCTGCTCATCAACCCGCGCATCAGGACGGTGTAGATTATGGTAAAGATTCGAGAGAAGCAAACCGAGCAGCTCGAGAAGGCTGCCTCCAAGGGGCTCAAGCTCGGTGGCTGGAAGAAGATGACGTTGTCTTCTAAGATTGCCGCCGTCGTGCTGGTGCTGGTCGCCCTGACTGCGATTCTGGCGCCCCTTCTTGCCCCCTATAGCCCGGTCGAGATCTTTACGGCTCGCCAGGCTCCCGGCAACGGATTTATCTTCGGTACCGACGATAAGGGTCGCGACATTCTGTCGCGTATGCTCTACGGTGGTCGTTACTCGCTGATTATCGGCTTTGGCGCCACCGCCATGGCTCTGGTCTGCGGCTCGGTCGTGGGCGCCCTTGCAGCGGTTTCGCGCAAGGCCGTCTCCGAGACGATCATGCGTATCCTGGACATCATCATGTCCATCCCGGGCATCGCCCTCGCGGCCGTCTTTGTCTCCATCCTGGGCAACTCCGTGCCGTCGATCATCTTCGCCATCGGCTTTATGTACACTCCGCAGATTGCCCGTATCGTGCGCGCCAACATCGTGTCCGAGTACGGCGAGGACTATGTCCGCGCGGTCATCGTTTCCGGCGCCAAGGCTCCGTGGATTTTGATCAAGCATGTTCTGCGTAACTGCATCGCCCCGATCATGGTCTTCACCGTTACCCTGGTCGCCGACGCCATCATCTTCGAGGCCTCGCTGACCTTCATCGGCGCTGGTATCCAGGAGCCCACCGCTACCTGGGGCAACATCCTCGCCGACGCCCGCGGCGGCGTGCTCGCCGGCCGTTGGTGGCAGGCACTGTTCCCAGGCCTGGCCATCATGATCACCTGCCTGGCGCTCAACATCCTCTCCGAGGGCATTACCGACGCCATGGCCGCTGCTCCCTCCGCCGCCCTGGATCCCACCGATTCCTCCAAGCGTCGCGAGGCCGACCTGCTGGTCTCCGACCCCGTTCGAGCCTACAAGGAGCAGGCCCAGTCCCTCTCCGCTCGCCTTGGCGCCCTGCGCGATGTCGAGCTCAAGCGTGACGATCGCCATGTGCCCGACGAGTCTGTTGAACCGATTCTCTCGGTCCGTGACTTCTGCATCCAGTTTGAGCATCACGGTGATATCAACGTCGTCGACCATGTCAACTTTGACGTCCGTCCTGGTCAGACCATGGGCCTGGTGGGCGAGTCCGGTTGCGGTAAGTCCATCACCACGCTGGCCATCATGGGCCTGACCGACGATGACGAGCACCTTTCCGGCGAGGTCCTCTGGGAGGGCCGTGACCTGCTCAAGATGAGCAAGAAGGAGTGGTTCGGCCTGCGCGGTACCGATATCGCTATGGTCTATCAGGACGCCCTGTCCTCGCTCAACCCCTCCATGCTCATCTCTGCCCAGATGAAGCAGCTCACCAAGCGCGGCGGAACCCGCAGCGCCGAGGAGCTCCTGGAGCTCGTCGGCCTCGATCCCAAGCGCACGCTCGAGAGCTATCCGCACGAGCTTTCCGGCGGCCAGCGTCAGCGTGTCCTGATCGCTATGGCCCTTACCCGCGACCCCAAGCTGGTCATCTGCGACGAACCCACGACCGCTCTGGACGTTACCGTCCAGAAGCAGGTCATCAAGCTGCTCAACGATCTTCAGGCCAAGCTCGGCTTTGCCATGATCTTCGTTTCGCACGACCTGGCGCTGGTCGCCGAGGTCGCCCACAACATCACGGTTATGTACGCTGGCCAGGTTATCGAGCAGGCACCCACCAAGGAGCTGCTCACTAACCCGATCCACGAGTACACCCGCGGTCTTCTGGGTTCCGTTCTGTCCATCGAGAGCGGTTCGGGCCGCCTGCACCAGGTGCCCGGCGCCGTTCCGAGTCCGCGCGATTTCCCCAAGGGCGATCGCTTCGCGCCCCGCTCGAGCCATCCGCGTATTGGCCTGGACACCCGTCCGGTCTTCAAGCGCGTGCCCGGCACCGAGCACTTCTATTCCGAGCTCCCCGACGAGGTGCTCAAGGCAAATGGTTTGACCCCTCACGCGGAGGTGATGTAGATGAGCGAGACCGCAGTCAACGGCGTCGAGCCGATCATCTTCCTTGATGACGTCCACGTCACCTTTAGGACCCGTACCGGCTCGATTCTGCACCCCAACCTGGTTCACGCCGTCCAGGGTGTAACGATTAAGCTCATGCCCGGTCAGACGATCGGCATCGTCGGCGAGTCCGGTTGCGGTAAGTCCACCACCGCCAACGTCATGTGCGGCCTGCAGGCCCCCACGAGCGGCAAGGTCTACTTTAAGGGCAAGGACGTTACCAAACGTACCGCCGAGGACCGTCGCCACATGGGTCGCGTCATCTCGGTCGTGTTTCAAAACCCGGCCACGGCGCTCAACCCCCGCATGGTCGTTCGCGAGCAACTGCTCGACCCCATGCGCGTCCACAACCTGGGTACCGAGGCCGAGCAGGAGAAGCGCGTCAAAGAGCTCCTGGAGCTCACCGGTCTGCCCAGCTCCGCCGCCGAGGTTCTTCCCGGTCAGCTTTCGGGCGGCCAGCGCCAGCGCGTCGCAATTGCCCGTGCCCTGTCGCTGAACCCCGATGCCATCATCGCCGACGAGCCCACCTCGGCTCTGGACGTTTCGGTCCGCGCGCAGATTCTGAACCTGCTGACCGACCTTAAGAAGGAGCTCGGCCTGGCCATGGTGTTCATCAGCCATGACATCCAGACGGTCCGCTATATCTCTGACGACATCATCGTTATGAATGGCGGCAAGATCGTCGAGCAGGGCGAGGCCAAGCAGGTCTTCCAGCATCCCCAGGACCCCTACACCAAGATGCTGCTCGGCGCTGCGCCGTCGCTGCTGCACCCCAAGCTCGGCGAATAGCCTCGCTTTCCCTCCCGTGCGCCCGGTTCCCTTGCCGGGCGCACCTCCGTTGCGATTTCGAAAGGTTGGGTTCACGAGCCATGCCAAGTGCTCAGGAGCTACAACATCAATTTGGTGAATATCGAGGCGCCATGCCCCGTCCATCAGATTTCGATCTCTTTTGGAAGGATCGCATGGCCGAGGCCGACGCCGTCGGGCTTGACTATGCGATCGACACGGCATCGGTCACCGATACCGCGACCTGCCAACTTTTCGACCTCTGGTATACCGGCATGTGTGGCGCTCGCCTGCATGCCAAGTACCTTAAACCCGTCTCGGACGAGCCCGTGCCATTGGTGCTTCAGTTCCATGGGTATCCGGGTGCAAGCCGCAGCTGGTTTGAGCAGGCGTCGTTTGCGGGCATGGGCATGGCACTCATCGCCCTCGACTGCCCCGGCCAAGGAGGTCCCTCCGAGGACATTGGTGGATTTGAGGGCACAACGGTTGCCGGGCATATCGTCGCCGGCATCGACGGCGACCCGGCCAACCTCTACTATGTCCGCTTGCACCAAGATATTCGCATCCTGTGCCGTATTGTTCGCGAGCTCGAGGGCATCGATCTTTCTCGTGTGTTTGTGAACGGCGCGTCGCAGGGTGGTGGTTTGGGCATTGCGACCTGTGCGCTTAACAGCGAGCTTATCAATCGTGCCGCCATCCTCTATCCCTTCCTGTCAGATTTCCGCCTAGTCTGGGATTTGGATGCAGACGACATTGCCTACGAGGGCCTGCGCTATTGGTCTCGCTGGTTTGACGAGGACTCGACTCGTATTGACGAAGCCTATGCCAAGCTGGCGTACTTCGATTCCAAGAACTTTGCCCCTATGGTCAAATGCCCCGTGCTGTTTGGCACCGGCACAGCCGATATCGTCTGCCCGCCAGCGACGCAGTTTGCGGTCTATAACAACCTGACCTGCGAAAAGCGTCATGAGTTCTTTGAAGGCTTTGGCCACGAGGAGATTCAGGATTTTGACGATCTGATCATTCCGTTTTTCTGCAAGGGAGGGGAGGCTCATGTCTAAGTGCGAGAGCAATGTTAATGAGCTGATTGTCCCCGGGCTCGTGGGAATTCCTGGAACGGTTTCGTCAAGGCTCGCAGAATATCGGGACTGGCGCGGTGATGTCCAAGCAGATGTTTCTGATTTAGAGACATGCGCTTCGAATCTTGAGATTCAAGGCCTGGCCATTACGGCGATTGACTTTGTTAACCCCTGCGCCCGTTACTCGGAGGTCTCCTTTGAGCTCGGTGACGATGCGATTCACGCTCGTTTGATCGAGCCTGTCGGTCGTGCCCGAGTGTCTGAGCGCGTGCCGCTGTGCCTGATGTTCCACGATATCGATCGGCCTGTGCGCGGCTGGCATCACATGACGAGATTTGCCGCCATGGGGTATGCCGTCCTCGCGCTGGATGACGATGTTGCTGGTGCGGACGACCTGCAGCGGGGGATTTCTTCGCCCGCTTTTGTCGAGCGCGTCCGTTGGGGTTGCGCGCTGGCGAAGGTGGCGCGCAATCTTGATGGCATGGACCCCGACCGCATCTTTGCATGGGGCGAGGGTCTAGGCGGCGGAGTCGCGCTGGCGGTTTCTGCTCTGGACGAGCGGGGTCTCGCCTGCACGGCGGTTGCCAATCCGCTTCCTGGCGGCCTCGAGGCGCTGTCGTCTCGGGTGCGCGGATCGGTGCTCATGGGCACATCGCTCATGGATACCGTGAGCGATCCCAAGGATCAGTTTGCCGTATTCAACGGTCTTGAGTGTGACCGGAGACATATCATCTATGCCAAATACGCTCACGAGCGCATCAATGCGTTCGAAAACGAAGTCGTCGACTTTTTTAACCAAACGTTCTACTCGTGTTCTTTGGCCTAGACGGCCTGGACACTGCCAACAAGAGTGGGCGGCATAGGGCTGCCCACCAGACAACTAAGGAGATTCTTGTGGCAACTCAGAAATTCACCGGCGTTATCCCTCCCGTCGTTGTTCCCGATACCGAAGACCACCAGCTCGATGTTGCCTCCTTTGAGCGCAGCATCAACCGCATGATCGATGCCGGCGTCGATGGCTTGTTCTTCCTGGGCTCCTCGGGCGAGGTCGTCTTCTCCACCGACGAGCGTCGCCGTCAGATCATCTCCGAGGCCGTCCGTATCGTCGACCACCGCGTTCCCGTTCTGGTCGGCATCATCGACACCGAGACCGAGCGCATGATCGAGCACGGTAAGGTCGCTCAGGAGCTGGGCGCCGATGCGCTTGTCGCCACCTGCCCGTTCTATGCCCTGCAGGGCATGACCGAGGTCGAGGAGCACTTCCGCATCCTGCATGAGGAACTCGACCTGCCCATCTTCGCCTATGACATCCCCGTGTGTGTCCACACCAAGCTCCCGTGGAAGCTCCTTGCCAAGCTCGGTGCCGAGGGCGTTCTGGCCGGCGTCAAGGATTCCTCGGGTGATGACATCTCGTTCCGCTACCTCGTTCAGGAGAACGAGAAGAACGGCCATCCGATGAGCATCCTCACCGGTCACGAGGTTGTTGTCGACGGCGCCTACCTCGGTGGCGCCGACGGTTCCGTTCCGGGTCTCGCCAACGTTGAGCCCGAGGGCTACGTGCGTCAGTGGAAGGCCGCTCAGGCTGGTGACTGGGCTACCGTCAAGGCCGAGCAGGATCGCCTCAATGAGATTTCGCACATCTGGGATGTCACCTCGGGCGTCCAGGGTTATGCCGGTGGCGTCGGCGCCTTCAAGACCGCTATGAACCTCATGGGTATCTTCGACAGCCCGACCATGCCGCGCCCGGTGAAGGCCATGACCGGCGAGAACGTCGAGGCGATTAAGAAGGTCCTCCAGGACAACGGTCTCCTGTAAAGCTTCCCCGGGCACCCGACCTCGCCGTTCAACCGTGCGGCCATGACCCATTAGATCAATGGTCACACGGTTTCTTGGCGATCTCGGGCACCTGGAAAACCTTTTCCGCGCTGTGACGGCTAGCCTGACGGCGCATTTCCTGTAGTTGTTTTTTATCTCCTAAGGAGAGCGACATGGAGAACAAGTACGTCTGCTCTGTCGATATCGGCGGAACTAAGATCGCGACTGCCATCATGGAGTACCCGGCTGACGGTAGTGTGCCCCATCCTGTTTTTGAGGCCGAGGTTCCCACCGAGGCCCAAGAGGGCGGCGAGGCCGTCTTCCAACGTATCGAGGCGTCCATCAAGGCTGCTCTCGAGGCGAATCCCGATGTCGAGGTCCTTGGCGTCGGTATCGGTGCCGCCGGCGTCGTCGATCCCAAGACGGGCGCCATCGCGTATGCCAACGAGATCATGCCCGGCTGGTCCGGTGTTCAGTTGGGGCCGCGCCTGCGCGAGGACCTCGGTCTTCCCGTTGCCGTTGTAGGCGACGTGCAGGCTCATGCTCTGGGCGAGGCCCACTGGGGCGTCGGCAAGGGCAAGTTCTCCGTCTTGTGTCTTGGCATCGGTACGGGCATCGGTGGCGCATATGTCGAGAACGGCCGCGTGATGCAGGGCTTCCATGGTGCTGCTGGCCATATGGGCCACATCGAGTGCTCGGCTGCCGCCGGTATTCCCTGCGCCTGCGGGCGTTCCGGCCATCTGGAGTCGGTTGCTTCGGGCACTTCCATTGGTCGTATGTACGATGAGCGCTTTGGTCGCGTCGACCCCAGCCGTCCTTCGGTCGGTCGCGATGTGAACGACCTGTGCCGTGCGGGCGACGCAAAGGCGACCGAGGTCATCCATGACGCCGGCTTTGCGCTGGGTGCCAGCTTGGGCTCGCTCGCTAACATCCTGGACCCTGAGGTCATCGTGCTTTCGGGTGGCGTGATTCACCAAGGTCCCGATTGGCGTTCGCAGACGTGGAAGGATTCGGTGCACGAGGGCTATGCCAGCCAGGCGCTCGATCCGCTTCAGGACACGCCGATCCTCATCGGTTCTCTGGAGGGCGATGCTCCGCTCATCGGTGCCGCTGAGCATCTTCTTGCTTCGTTGAAGTAAACATAACTACCAAGTGTGCCTTCTGAGGTGCCGCAGATTGACGTGAAAGAGGAGCGAAGCGTACTTCGGTACGCGAGCGACGGTTTGAACGTCAAGGTGCGGCGTCTCAGAAGGCTGTTTTGAGAAAGGTTGAGTCGAACATGACCGTTGATCCTTTGATCCAGTCCCTGAAGGGCAAGCTCGTCGTGAGCGTTCAGGCGTATATGGGCGAGCCGCTTCGTACGCCTGAGACCATGGCTCAAATGTCTCGCGCTTGCGAGCTCGGCGGCGCCGCCGCCATTCGCTGCCAGGGCCTTGCCGACATTGCCGCCATTAAGGGTCGCTGTGAGGTTCCTGTTATCGGCCTGTGGAAGGATGGGTACGAGGGCGTTTACATCACGCCGACGCTGCGCCACGCTCGCGCCTGCGTTGCTGCGGGTGCCGATATCGTGGCGATCGACGCCACCGATCGTCCGCGTCCCGATGGCAAGACCGTCGAAGATACTTTCCGTCCGCTGCACGAGGAGGGCGTGCTCCTGATGGCCGACTGTGCCACCATCGAGGATATTCGTCGTGCTGTCGACATGGGCTTCGACCTGGTGTCCACCACGCTGTCTCATGGTGTTGCCGCCATCGACTGCACCATGGCCGATGGCCCCGATCTGCCTCTCCTGCGTCAGGCGACCGAGGAATTCCCCGGCCTTCCCATCATTTGCGAGGGTCGCGTGCATACGCCCGAGGAGGCTCGCGCCGCGATCGATGCTGGCGCCTGGGCCGTTGTCGTCGGCACCGCCATCACGCACCCCACGAGTATTACGAGTTGGTTCAAGGCTGCGCTTGAGGCGTAAGACAGGCCTCGTATCCGCTCGGGGCGGTATACTCAATATAGGCAATTGACCGCGCGGGATCCGGGTTGCTGGGTCCCGCGCTTGTTTTCGGGAGGCAACACATGCAAAAGGGAGATGCCATGGATGCGGCGGAGCGCTCGGAGCGCATCCCCGATATCGTCATCATCACCGGAATGTCCGGATCAGGCCGCACACAGGCCATGCACGTGTTCGAGGACATGGGCTATTTTTGCATCGATAACCTGCCTCCGCGTCTCATCGCCCAGCTTGCCGAGCTCGTCGGCATCAATACGGGCGTGGGCAGGCATCTCGCCGTCACCTGCGATTTGCGTAGCCAGGGACTGTTTGACGAGCTGCTCGATGCGGTCGCCGCGCTCGAAGAGCGCGAGATGAGCTGCGACATCGTGTTCCTGGAGGCTTCTGACGAGGTGCTGATTCGTCGCTACAGCGAAAATCGCCGCCGTCATCCCATTGCCAAGCCGGGGGAGACTACGGCCGATGCCATTCAGCGCGAGCGCCTTCAGCTTCAGGGCGTGCGCGACCGAGCCGATATGATTATCGACACGAGCCGTCTGCGCACCTCTGCGCTGCGCAACAAGCTACGTATGGCATTTTCCGAGCTGTCCGACCAGCAGCTCATGGACGTCCACGTGTTCTCGTTTGGCTTTAAGCACGGCATGCCCGTCGAGGCGGACATTATGATCGACGTCCGCTTCCTGCCCAATCCGTTCTACGATCCCGAGATGCGCACGATGACCGGTCTCGATAAAAAGGTCTCCGATTTTGTTCTGGACCATCCCAAGACGCAGGAGTTTTGGAAGGCTTGGACACAGCTGCTCGATACGGTGATGCCGGGCTATATCGCGGAGGGTAAGCCGCAGCTTTCTATCGCCATCGGCTGCACGGGCGGCCAGCACCGCAGCGTTGCCATTGCCGAGGCCACGGCCCGTTACCTGGAAGGCGCTCAGTATCATGTGAGCATTTCCCACCGCGACCTGTCGCGCGCCAACACGAAGGCATAGGCCTGCATGTCGTTTACCGCTGAGGTGCGCGACGAGCTTGCGCGCTGCGAACCCGAATGTGAATACTGCGACTTGTCGACGCTTGCCGCCCTCACGCGCGTGAGCGGTACGCTCTCGCTTGCCGGCTCTGGGCGGTATCGTTTGACGGTTGCGACTGAGACGGGAGCCGTCGCGCGCACGATGATCACGCTGACGCATCGTATCCTTAAGCTCAAAACGGAGTTCACCGTCCGCAAATCTGTCTTGCATAAGGTTCGAAACTACCTCATCACCTTGCCTGATCAGCCAGACCTGGATAAGGCCTTGGTTCTGCTGGGTATCCTCGACCGTAGGGGAGGACTTGTCGCCGGCGTGCCCCGACATATCGTTGCCCGTCCTTGCTGTAGACTTGCCTATATCCGCGGCGCGCTCATCGCGGGCGGCTTCGTGGCCGATCCACGCGGCGATTTTCATTTGGAGATCGCTGTGCAGGGCGAGCAATATGCCAAGGGACTTTGCGATCTGTTGGAGCAGATTGGGGTCCATGCTCGTGTTAATGCACGGCGGGGGTCATATGCCGTGTACATTAAGAGCGCCGAGGAAATCGAGCATCTATTAAAGCTGATTGGTGCCAAGCGCAGCGTTGCCGAGATTGAGGAGGCGCGCGCGGTCAAGTTGGTTAAGAACGATGTGAACCGTCGCGTGAATGCCGAGCTCGCCAACCAGACCAGAAGCGCCGGTGCCGCCCAACATCAGCTTGCGCTTATCGATGAGCTCGAGCAGCGTGGCCTTCGCGATGCGCTTCCGGATGCCTTGGCGGTCTTTTGCGACCTGCGCGAGCGCTATC
The DNA here is from genome assembly GCA_031296755.1 of Collinsella sp. GTDB lineage: Bacteria > Actinomycetota > Coriobacteriia > Coriobacteriales > Coriobacteriaceae > Collinsella. The sequence goes on along the minus strand of JAUMMZ010000045.1, from coordinate 129,695 downwards.
CTGATCTGTCGCTGCGTGATTTGGGGGAGATGGCTGACCCTCCCTTGTCGAAGTCAGCCCTCTACCATCGTGTTTTACGGCTTGAAAAGCTCATTGAAGCAAACAGGTAGTTTGAAGTAACGACTTATATATGGATTTAGCTGCTATTTTAGTATTTAAAACGTTTTAACGTAAATTTGATTTTCAATTTCGAGCATTCTCGTGAAATTCAAGTCAAAAAAAAGGTATATTAGGCGAGTGGTTAGTTTGTGGGCCTCAACGGCGGGCGCTGTAGCTCGCGGGGGCCTTACGAAAGGAGACACAATGGCAGTAAAGGTTGCTATTAACGGCTTCGGTCGCATCGGTCGTCTGGCTTTCCGTCAGATGTTCGGTCATGAGGGCTCCGAGATCGTCGCTATCAACGACCTCACCTCTCCCGATATGCTCGCTTACCTGCTGAAGTACGACTCCACGCAGGGCAACTACGCTCGCGATCACGAGGTCGTTGCTGGCGAGGATTCCATCACCGTTGACGGCAAGGAGATCAAGATCTACAAGGAGGCCGACGCCAACAACCTGCCTTGGGGCGACCTCGACGTCGACGTCGTTCTCGAGTGCACCGGCTTCTACACCAGCAAGGCTAAGGCTCAGGCCCACATCAACGCTGGCGCCAAGAAGGTCGTCATCTCCGCTCCGGCCGGCAGTGATCTGCCCACCATCGTGTACAACGTCAACCATGAGACGCTGACCGCTGAGGACAACATCATCTCCGCTGCTTCCTGCACCACCAACTGCCTCGCCCCGATGGCCAAGGGTCTGAACGACTTCGCTCCCATCGTGTCCGGCATCATGACCACCATCCACGCCTTCACCGGCGACCAGATGCCGCTCGACGGCCCGCAGCGCAAGGGCAACTTCCGTCGCTCCCGCGCCTGCTCCGAGAACATCGTCCCGAACACCACGGGCGCTGCCAAGGCCATCGGCCTGGTTCTCCCCGAGCTCAACGGCAAGCTCATCGGTGCCGCCCAGCGCGTCCCGACGCCGACCGGCTCGCTGACCAACCTCTACGCCGTCGTTGACAAGAAGGTCACCGTCGACGAGGTCAACGCTGCCATGAAGGCTTACGCCGAGACCATCCCCGAGACCTTCGCCTACAACGAGGACCAGATCGTCTCCCGCGACATCGTCGGCGAGACCCACGGCTCCATCTTCGACGCCACTCAGACCATGTGCTCTGACCTCGGCAACGGTCAGACCCTCGTTCAGGTCACCTCTTGGTACGACAACGAGAACTCCTACACCTCTCAGATGGTCCGCACCATCAAGTACTTCGAGAAGTTCGTTGCTTAATTTAGCTTTTAGCGAATAGCTCGTTGAGCGTCTAAAGAAGGGCGCGGCCTTATAGGGCTTACACCCTAGGGTCGCGCCCTTTTTATAAGAAATCGTCTGCCGTAATGGGAGGCAGACACGTACGAAAGGTAGAAGCAAACATGGCCTTTACCAAGAAGACCGTCCGCGACATCGATGTCGACGGAAAGCGCGTTCTCGTCCGCGTTGACTTTAACGTGCCTATCAAGGATGGCGTCGTTGGCGACACCACCCGTATCAAGGCTGCCCTGCCCACCATCAACTACCTCGTTGAGCACAACGCTCGCGTCATCCTCATGAGCCACCTCGGCCGTCCCGAGGGCACCGGCTTCCAGCCCGAGCTGTCCCTCGAGCCCGTCGCCAAGAAGCTCGCTGAGCTCTCTGGTCTCGACGTTGCCTTTGTCGCCGACACCTACGGCGAGAAGGCTGCTGAGGCTGTCGCCGCCGTCGAGCCGGGCAAGGTCCTCGTTCTCGAGAACGTCCGTTTTGACAAGCGTGAGAAGAAGAACGATCCCGAGATCGCCAAGAAGCTCGCTTCCTATGGTGACGTCTTCGTTCTCGATGCCTTCGGCACCGCTCACCGCGCCCAGGGTTCCGTCGTGGGCCCCGCCGCTTACCTGCCTGCCGTCGCCGGCTTCCTGCTCGAGAAGGAGGTCGACACGCTGACCGGCATCTTCGCCGAGCCCGAGCGCCCCTTCGTCGCCATCGTCGGCGGTTCCAAGGTTTCCTCCAAGATCGGCGTTCTCGATCACCTCATCGACTCTGCTGACACCCTGATCATCGGTGGCGGTATGGCCTACACCTTCTTCCTGGCTCAGGGCCTGTCCGTCGGTCAGTCCCTCAAGGAAGAGGACTGGGTCGAGCGCGCTGGCGAGATGCTCAAGAAGGCCGAGGAGAAGGGCGTCAAGATCCTGCTCCCCATCGACAACCGCGTTGCCGATCATTTTGGCGAGGACGCTGTCCCCGAGGTTGTCGCTTCCGACGCTATCCCCGACGATCGTGAGGGCATGGACATCGGCCCCAAGACCGAGGAGCTCTACGCCGAGGCCGTCAAGGGCGCCAAGACCGTGTTCTGGAATGGCCCCATGGGCGTCTTCGAGTTCGACAACTTTGCTCACGGCACCCAGGCTATCGCCGAGGCTGTCGCCGAGGCCGACTGCACCTCGATCATCGGCGGTGGCGACTCTGTCGCAGCTGTCAACAAGTTCAACCTGGCCGACAAGATGAGCTGGATCTCCACCGGTGGTGGCGCTTCCATGGAGCTCGTCGAGGGTAAGGCCCTGCCCGGAGTGGAGGCGCTTCTCGATGCCTAATCGCACCCTTCTTATCGCTGGTAACTGGAAGATGAACAACGACGTCGCCGAGGCTGCCAAGCTCGCCGACGAGCTGGCTCAGGCTCTGCCCGAGGTTCCGGCTGGCGTCGAGGTGCTCGTCTGCCCTCCGACCATCGACATCACCACGGTTCATGACCGCATTCAGGCTGCCCCCATCGCCCTCGGTGCACAGAACGTGTACTGGGAGGCCAAGGGTGCCTTCACCGGTGAGTCCTCTTGCGACATGCTCAAGTCCGCTGGCTGCACCTACTGCATCATCGGTCACTCCGAGCGTCGCGACTACTTCCACGAGACCGACGAGGACCAGAACAAGAAGGCTAAGGCTCTCGTTGCCGCCGGCCTTGTTCCCGTCTTCTGCTGCGGCGAGTCCCTCGAGGTCCGCGAGGCTGGCACCTATGTCGAGCACGTCGTGAACCAGGTCAAGGCTGGCCTTGCTGGTCTTGAGATCACCTGCCCCAAGCAGGTCGTCGTCGCCTACGAGCCCATCTGGGCCATCGGCACCGGCAAGACCGCTACCGCCGAGGACGCTCAGGAGGTCTGCGGTGCTATCCGTGAGACCCTCAAGGAGATGTTCGGCGAGGAGCTCGCTAACGGCATCCGCGTGCTGTATGGCGGTTCCGCCAAGCCCGGCAACATCGCCGAGCTCGTCGCCAAGCCCGACGTTGACGGCGCCCTCGTGGGCGGCGCTTCGCTCAAGGCTGCCGACTTCGCCTCTATGGTCGTCAAGGCAGGCGAGTAGGACATATGGCACAACGTCATCTTCCTGCACTCCTGATTATCATGGACGGCTGCGGCCTTGCTCCGGCCGATGGCGAGAACGCCGTCGCCGCTGCCAAGACGCCCTTCCTTGATGGCCTGTACGAGAAGTATCCTCACACCACGCTCGGTGCTTCGGGCGAGGACGTGGGCCTTCCCGACGGCCAGATGGGCAACTCCGAGGTGGGTCACCTCAACATCGGTGCCGGTCGCATCGTGTTCCAGGAGCTTTCGCGCATCAACAATGCCATCAAGGACGGCTCCATCGCCAAGAACGAGGTTTTCGTCAAGGCCATGGACGATGTCAAGGCTGACGGCAAGACTCTCCACCTCATGGGCCTTATGAGCCCTGGCGGCGTTCACTCCCACATGAACCACGTCGAGGCTCTGGTCAAGATGGCTGCCGAGCATGGTGTCAAGACCGTTCGCGTCCACGCCTTCATGGATGGCCGCGACGTCGACCCGCAGTCCGGTGCCGGTTACATGAGTGAGTTCTGCGCCTTCCTGGCCAAGATTTCCGAGGAGACCGGTTGCGACGCTCGCGTTGCCACCGTCTCGGGTCGTTATTGGGCGATGGACCGCGACAACCGTTGGGAGCGCATCCAGCGCGCCTACGACGTCATGGTCAACGCGTCCGATGCTGATACCGACCCCGTTGCCGGTATCAAGGCCTACTACGAGAAGGACCCGCGCGGCGACGAGTTCGTCGAGCCCTTCGCTGCCCACAACGAGGGCATCCACGAGGGCGACGCGGCTATTTTCTTCAACTTCCGTCCCGACCGCGCACGTCAGATGACCCGCGTGTTCACGGACAAGGAGTTCGACGGCTTTGAGCGCGAGCAGATCAAGCTCTCGCACTTTGTGACGATGACCGAGTACGATCCGACGTTTGACGTCGAGGTCGCCTTCCCCAAGACGTTCCCCGAGAACGTCCTGGCCGACGTCATCGCCGCCAATGGCCTGAAGCAGCTGCACACCGCCGAGACCGAGAAGTACGCCCACGTGACGTTCTTCCTCAACGGCGGCATCGAGGAGCCCAAGGAGGGCGAGGAGCGCGTGCTCGTCGCTTCCCCCAAGGTCGCTACCTACGATCTGCAGCCCGAGATGAGCGCTCCCGAGGTGACCGAGAAGCTTGTCGCCGCCATCAACGAGGATCGCGCTGATTTCTACATCGTGAACTTCGCGAACTGCGACATGGTTGGTCACACCGGTGTCTTCGACGCCGCCGTTAAGGCCGTCGAGGCTGTTGACGATGCCCTGTCCAAGGTTGTCCCGGCGATTCTCGCCAAGGGCGGCTTTGCGCTGATTACCGCCGACCACGGTAACGCCGATCACATGTTTGACGTTGCTTCCGACGGTTCCAAGCATCCGTTTACGGCTCACACCACCAACCGCGTGCCGTTCATCATTGTTGATGAGAAGGCACAGCTCACCGGTATCGAGGACGGCCGTCTTTCCGATATCGCTCCGACCATGCTCACCATGGCTGGTATTGAGCCTTCCGCCGAGATGACGGGCCGCGTGCTCGCCACCGAGGCCTAATAGAAAACAAATACCGTTTTCTAGTAAGGGGGTTGTCCACAACCGGACAACCCCCTTTTTGGTATTTCTGCCATTTCCACCCCGTCCTTGAGTGGCAGGTAGGGGAGAGCGGGGGATTGTGGTACAGTACTGGAGTTTGAACTGTTCTATTAAGGAGCTTATCTATGGGTCCGTTCCAGATTCTTCTGTTTGTCGTTTGGGCTGTTTCTGCCGTGGCGCTGACGATTCTCGTCCTGATGCATTCCGGTAAGGGTACCGGCGTTTCGGATATGATTGCCAGCTCGCTGTATAACTCCAGCTCTGCCACGGGCGTCATGGAGCAGAACCTTGACCGCCTGACCGTCATCATGGCTGTCGTGTTTGCCGTGTGCGTCGTGCTGTGCATGTTCTTCTTCCCGCAGGGCATCGTGGGCTACTAATCACGAGCTGCATAAATACTTGAAAAGGGTCCCGCAAGTGCGGGACCCTTTTTGTTTACATATTTGTAACAGAGTCAAAATATCCTCATATACTTCGCCCAACTAAAGAAAATCTCGACCGTTAACCGGAATTAGCCCCAAATCGTGCATAAAATGCGCTACTGTATTGCAATACGTTGGTCCGCTTTGTATAACCAGCCAAAACGGCGGACCGCGTTTGAATGGTTCGATTGGGCTGTCTTGACGTTGCCCGACCGAACTTACTTTGTCCTATCTCATAAGGAGGATGGCATGGCTGATTCTATGTTCCACCAGCCCGTTATGGGTCGTCGCGCCTTTGTCGGCGGTACCCTTGCTGCGAGCTCCATGGCTTTTCTTGCCGCATGCGGCAAGAAGGGCGGCGACGCTTCCGGTTCTGAGTCCGGTTCGACGCTGAACTTCTACATCAACAACCCGGTCTGCATCGACCCCTATAACGTCCAGGAGGACCAGGGCACTCAGGTCGAGTACCAGCTCTTTGATGCTCTGACCTCTTATGACGCCGAGAAGGGCGAGATCGTTCCGCTGGCTTGCGAGTCCTTTGAGGCCAACGACGACGCCACCGAGTTCACCTTCAAGATCAAGAAGGCCAAGTTCCACAACGGTGACGACGTTACCTCCAAGTCCTTCAAGCTCGGTTGGGAGCGTCTGGTCAACACCAAGTCGGCCATCGCTACCGAGTACGGCCCTTCCGAGGTCTCCTATCACCTTTCTATGGTCGAGGGCTATGACGACCTGCTTGCCGGTAACGCTACCGAGCTCAGCGGTGTTACTTGCCCCGACGATGAGACCCTCGTCGTCAAGCTGTCTTCCGCTTACGCCGACTTCCCCTTCGTCGCCTCTCACCCGGCTCTGGCCCCGGTTCCCGAGTGCGCCGAGTCCGATGTCAAGAGCTTCTATCTTGCACCGGTCGGTAACGGCCCGTTCATGATGGACGGCAAGTGGGAGGATGGTCAGGAGATCAACCTCAAGAAGTTCGACGATTACTATGGCGACAAGGCCAAGATCGATGGCATCCACTTCCAGGTCATCAAGGACATGGAGACTGCTTACAAGGAGTTCCAGGCCGGTAACCTCGATGTCTGCGACGTTCCCGTTGCTCAGATCGATGCCGCCAAGAAGGATCGCGGCGTGTCCAAGGACGGCTACACCATGGGTGACGGCGAGCGCATGCTGCTCGGCGCCGAGCCTTCCACGTACTATCTGACCTGCAACACCACGGCCGAGCCGTTCAACAACGCCGACCTGCGTAGGGGCATCTCCCTGGCCATCAACCGTGAGGCCATCTGCAAGACCATCTTCAAGGGTACCCGTACCCCTGCCGACGGCATTGTTCCTCCGGGCATCGATGGCTACAAGGAGGGCGCATGGGAGTTCTGCGCCTACGATGTCGACAAGGCTAACGAGTACCTCGACAAGGTTGCTCCCGCTGGCGCTAACGGGGATCGTGGCATTAGCGTGACCCTTTCCTACAACCAGGACGGCGGTCACAAGGAGATCATGGAGTCCATCATCGGCGACCTCGCCAAGGTTGGCGTTACCGCTGTCTCCGATACCCCCGAGTGGTCTGCCCTGCTCGAGCAGTATCAGAACTTTAACTATCAGTTCGGTCGTCTGGGTTGGATTGCCGACTACCCGATCATGGACAACTTCCTGTATCCGCTGTTCCACTCCGACTCCCTCGGTGGCGACAACCGCTCTGGTTACAGCAACCCCGAGTTCGACGCCAAGGTCGACGAGGCTCGTACTATTGTTGACGACGAGGAGCGCGTCGCTAAGATGCAGGAGGCCGATGCAATGGTCGCTGCCGACTGCCCGGTCATCCCGGTGATGTTCTACACGCACACCATCGTCGGCTCCGATCGCATCAAGCACCTCTATGTCGATCCGCAGAAGCATGCCGAGCTGGGTACCGCTGAGCTCGCCTAAGAGTTTGCAGCTTCCGTGAGGGTCAAGTATTTACGTAGACCTCATGGGAAACATACAGTTCTCCCTAACCTGGGGTAAACTGGCTGATGGTAATTTTGGGATGCCGGTCTGGCGATCGGCATCCCATTTAGGTTAATCCCTAGATAGGGGAGTGGTATGGGTAAGTACATCGTTAAACGTGTGCTTCAGTTCATCCCGGTGTTTTTGGGCGTTACGCTGATTCTGTTCGCCCTCCAGAATATCGTGCCGGGAGATCCGATCAAGCTGATCGGTGGAGACAAGGCTCTGTCCCCCGAGGTGGAGCTTCAGCTTCGCGTCCGCTATCACCTGGTCCAGTCGGACGAGGACGGCAACGCGATCCTTGACGAGAACGGCGATCCCGTTCAAACGTCGCTCGTGGACCGTTACTTGTATTACATGAACGGCCTGCTTCATGGCGATCTGGGCAATTCGTATCAGCGCAAGCTACCGGTTACGGATATCTTTGCCCAGAAGTATCCGTATACGATCAAACTTGCCGCGTGCGCCATCGTGCTCGAGGCAATCATGGGTATCGGTGCGGGTATCATTTCGGCGGTAAAGCGTTATTCCTTCTGGGATATTTTGGTAACGCTCACCACGTCGATCCTCGTTGCGGTCCCGGCCTTCTGGCTCGGTATGTTGCTGCAGCTGTTCTTTGGCGTCATCCTCAAGGACGCCACGGGCGGTGCAATCTCCATGCCGATCTCGGGTGCCGGCGGTTCCAGCTCTCAGTATCAGGATTGGATGCACTATGTGCTTCCGACCATTACGCTGGCTTCGGTTTCGACCGCTTACGCCGCCCGCATTATGCGCTCGCAGCTGCTTGACGTCATGAACCAGGATTACATCCGTACGGCAAAGGCCAAGGGTCTCTCCAATCGCGCGATCATCGTCAAGCATGCGCTTAAGAATGCACTCATCCCCGTCGTTACCTATATTGGTGTCGACTTTGGCGGCATGCTTTCGGGCGCCATCCTGACCGAGACGGTCTTTAACTGGCCCGGTATCGGCTATGAGGTCTATCGCGCCATTAGCATGCGTGACTGGCCCATCGTTATGGGCGGCGTTACGCTCATCGTTGTCGTCGTCATGGTGATCAACCTGCTCGTCGACATTAGCTATGCATTTCTCGACCCGCGCATCCGCCTTGGCGGTCCGTCGGATAAGGCCTAAGGGAGGTACGTCTCATGCAGGAAACTGATTCTCAGTCTCAGGAGCAGGCTACCGCCACCAAGGCCGCATCTGCTCCCGCGAAGTCCCGCACGCTGTGGGGCGACGCTTTTAAGCGTCTTCGTAAGAACAAACTCGCCGTTATCGGTGTCTGTTGGATCATCATCGTCGTTGTGGTTGCCCTGACTGCAGATCTGTGGGCTAAGCCCTGGCTCGGTTCCCCGACGGCTTCCGACTCGACCACTATGGCCGAGACGTCGCTGTTGGCTCCGTGTGCAGAGCACCCGTTTGGCACCGACGCCCTTGGTCGCGACATTCTCGTCCGCGTTATCTACGGTGCGCGCGTTTCGCTGTCCGTCGGAATTATGGCCACCGCGATCTCCACGCTAATTGGTCTGGTCATGGGTGCTCTGGCCGGTTTCTACGGCGGCATCTGGGATACGATCATCATGCGCTGTGCGGACATCTTCCTGGCGTTCCCGTACGTGCTGTTCGTTGTCGCCATGATCGCCGTTATCGGCCGTGGCCTTCAGAACGTCTTTATCGCCATCGGTATTCTCGGCTGGCCTTCGATTGCGCGCGTCTTCCGATCCGCGATCCTGACGGTCAAGGAAAATGACTATGTTGATGCTGCGCGCGCGATGGGTGCATCCGATGCTCGTATCGTCGTACGTCACATCTTCCCGAACTCCGTCGCCTCCATCGTGGTCTACGCGACCATGAACATTGGTGGCGCCATTCTGACCGAGTCCGCTCTGTCCTTCCTCGGCATGGGCGTTATTCCGCCTACGCCTTCGTGGGGCTCCATGATTCAGGACGGTCAGCAGTATCTTCTGACCGCTCCCTGGATGATGATCATGCCCGGTCTGGCAATTCTCTCGACGGTGCTCGCCTTCACCCTGCTGGGTGACGGTCTGCGCGACGCCCTCGACGTCAAGATGAAGGACGCATAAGGATGAAGAAGAACAAGAACTATGTGGACCTGAAGGACCAGCCGGTTCCTGAGGGCCAGCATCTGCTCGAGGTCGATGACCTTAAGATGTATTTCCACACCGAGGATGGCGTTGTTCGCGCTGTCGACGGTGTCTCCTACACGCTCGATCGCGGCGAGACCCTGGGCGTCGTCGGTGAGTCCGGCTCCGGTAAGTCCGTGACCGCCATGACCATCATGGGCCTCATCTCGATGCCTCCGGGAAAGATCGAGGGCGGTGACGTTCGCTATCGCGGCCGCTCCATCCTCGAAATGACCGAGGAAGAGATGCAGCACATTCGCGGCAACGATATCGCGATGATCTTCCAGGATCCCATGACCTCCTTGAACCCGGTCTATAAGATCGGCAAGCAGGTGGGCGAGGGCCTTCGTCTGCACCGTGGCTACTCCAAGCAGGAGGCGCTCAAGCGCGCTACCGAGCTTTTGGACCTCGTGGGTATCCCCGAGCCCGAGAAGCGCGTCAATGAGTATCCGCACCAGTTCTCCGGCGGTATGCGTCAGCGTGTCATGATCGCTATGGCTCTTGCCTGCGATCCCGATATCCTGATTGCCGACGAGCCCACGACGGCTCTGGACGTTACCATTCAGGCTCAGATTATCGAGCTCATGCAGGAAATGCAGGAGAAGAACGGCAACGCCATCATCATGATTACCCATGACCTGGGCGTCGTTGCCGATATGGCCGATAAGATCATGGTTATGTACGCCGGCCGTCCCGTCGAGTTCGGTACTGCTGAGGAAATCTTCTACGAGAGTCGCCACCCCTACACCTGGGGCCTTATCCGCTCCATCCCGGAGCAGGCCATCGAAGAGAAGAAGCCGCTTACGCCGATTCACGGCAACCCGCCTTCGCTCATGAACCTGCCTGAGGGCTGCGTGTTCTCGCCTCGTTGTCCCTATGCGACGGACAAGTGCCGCAAGCAGCGCCCCGAGCGCGTTGTCACCGAGTCTGGTCATTACTCTGCGTGCCACTACTCCGGTGACCCCGAGTTCCTCAAGAACGCTCCTGAGACGTCCCGTACGCGCAAGGATTCCAAGAAGGGAGGCGAGGCGTAATGGCAGATACCAACGAGCGTACTCCGCTGCTGAAGGTCGAGCACCTCTCTAAGGAGTTCCCCGCTGAGTCCGGCATGTTCGCCAAGCGCTTCTCCAAGCGTGTTGTCTCTGCAGTAAATGACATTTCGTTCGAGATTTATCCGGGCGAGACCTTTGGTCTGGTTGGTGAGTCTGGTTGCGGTAAGTCCACGACGGGTCGCACCATCATGCGCCTGACCAAGCCGACCGCCGGTAAGGTGTTCTTCCAGGGTAAAGATGTTGCCGAGATGAGCAAGCATGAGATCAAGGACATGCGTCGCGAGATGCAGTTCATCTTCCAGGATCCCTATGCTTCGCTCAATCCCCGTATGACCATCGGCGAGATCGTCTCCGAGCCCATGACCATTCATGGCGTGGGTACCAAGGAGGAGCGTATCGAGCGCGTCCGCGAGCTGCTGGACGTCGTCGGTCTGAATCCCGAGCACATCAACCGTTATCCGCACGAGTTCTCGGGCGGCCAGCGCCAGCGTGTCGGCATCGCCCGCGCGTTCGCTCTGAAGCCCAAGCTGATTATCTGCGACGAGCCTGTCTCTGCACTTGACGTATCCATTCAGGCCCAGGTTCTGAACCTTCTTAAGGAGCTCCAGGACAAGTTCGGTACCGCGTATCTGTTTATCGCTCACGACCTGTCCGTCGTGCAGCACATTTCCGATCGCGTTGCCGTTATGTATCTGGGTAAGATGGTTGAGGTTTCGGACTGGAAGACGCTCTACAGCGAGCCTCACCATCCGTACACGCAGTCGCTGCTGTCTGCCGTGCCGGTTCCCGATCCTGATATCCAGAAGACCCGCAAGCGCATCATCCTCGCTGGCGATCCGCCGTCGCCGCTGGATCCGCCGACCGGTTGCCGTTTCCACACTCGCTGCCCGATCGCTCAGGGTATCTGCTCTGAGAAGCTTCCCGAGTTTAAGGAAGTTGCACCTGGTCACTGCTGCGCGTGCCACTTCGCCGAGCCGTTCCCGATCAAGGAATCGCACATCGACCTGTAGTCGGTTGTCTGTCCGGGCCCGTGCTGGACTTAGTTTTCAGAACGTCCTCGACCATGGAAACCCCCTTATCCTGCTCCTTCGGAGCTGCGGATAAGGGGGTTTCCTGGTCAGTGCGGAATGTTCTGAAAACTAAGTCCAGCACGGGCCCTGTGTTACCGCTGCAGGGGGGGTGCGATTCCTTGATCGCTCACTTAATCTAATTGGAAAGATAGTGAGGCCGGAGCGTTGGCTCCGGCCTCCCCATATAAGGGCTCGACAAAGTCGAGCCACCAAATTTGCATCAGCCCCCAGAACATGTTTGAGAACGGTGTCTGGAGTACGTGAACGTAGGCCCCGAATCGGTGTTGCCTCCCGGCGCATTCCGCAGGGTGAGCGATATTTTGCAGCACGAAGTGCGCAGCAAAATATCGCTCATGCCCGAGGATGCGCCGGGAGGCAACACCGATTCGGGGCCGGACACACGGATCTACCTGCGCATTTACAAATTCGTAAACTTTTTTGAAAAAAGTGCTTGCACAGTTCTCGAATCATAGGTTATTATCTTCCTCGTTGAACGCGCGGGTCCGACAAAACGAACCGTGAATCAACAACATAGCATGTCGGAGTGGCGGAATTGGCAGACGCGCTAGCTTGAGGTGCTAGTGACCGCTTTTTGGTCATGCGGGTTCAAGTCCCGCCTCCGACACCATCGCATTTGAGAAGCCTCTTCGGAGGCTTTTTTGTTACCGATAGACGGTGGGGTCCACGATGGAAACGCTTGAACGCAACGAGTGGGCAGACGTTGCCCAACTAGTCGAGATCACGAGCGATGCTGTCATCATCTGCGAGCTCGACGGAACCATTCTGCATGTGAATAATCGCTTACTTGGTTTGATGTGCGAGGAACGCGCCGACGTCATCGGTGGAGATGTTAAAGACGTCCTGTACTCGTCCGCTTTTGAACGTGCGACGGAACATCGTCTGCCATTTGAAACTGATGGCTCCGAGAACGAACTGATGCTCAAGCTGAGTGACGGCTCCTTTATCCCCGTCTTGGTTCGTGCGGGCTCCGTAACGCCTCCACGCATCTTTGGGCGCCGCGCGCCACGTGTCCTGGTGGCGCTCCATAGCATCGAAGAACAGTATTCGCACGACCGTCAGCTCAAGCGTGCTCTTTCGGAGCTTAGAGTGGCTAACAAGCGCCTCTCTGGCACGCTCTCGGTCATTATGAGTACCGTGGGCTCCGATGAGCTGCCCAGCCTACTTGATACCGTTTTGAACCAGCTTGTAGGAACGCTCGATGCTTCGGGTGCTGCTATCTATTTTTCTGAGAGCGGCGGTTTTAAACTTCGCGGTGTTTCCAAGGAGCTGTACGACAGCTACCTGCCTGAGTTTTTGCCGTATGGCGCTGGCATTCCGACGTATGTTCTTCGTGAGTCGCGTGCCTGTCGCTTGTCGATTCAACAGGACCTTAAGGGTGATAAGGCCGCCTCCGGTATGTTTATGGACCTGGACAATCGTTCTAAGCACCTGTTGCGTATGCAGGATATGCCTCCGTACCGCAGCGAGATCTGTCTTCCCGTTTTTTACGGTACGCAGATCCTTGGCGTGCTGGAAGTTGGTTGGAAACGCCCTCAGGCACCGCTTGCCTATGACGTTAATGTGCTCGAGGTCATTTGCGATTACCTGTCTATCCAACTGGTCGGCATGGCATCGAGTCTTCGCTCTCGTCGCACGGCCGAGCTTGGCCGCTCGCTCAATGTCTTACGTGATGAGTTGTTTACCTTTCTAGACGATTCCGTCGCGGCTACCCAGGCGGTATCGTCCGAGATCTGCAATATGCTCAACTGCCATTTTTGCCCTGTTGAGTATGACGCCAGTCTGGATTCCTACGTCATAGATTTTGAAGGCGGCAGTCGCGTTGCTTTGCCGGACGATCCCGAGAAGCTTTTCTTTTCCACGACGGCGCCAGCGGCACGTCTGGGGGCTGGCCCTGATGGCTTTGAGGCATCTGTTTTGGGCGGTACGAGTGCCGAGGACCTTAAACACGTCCGTATAACTCGCGTTGACGAATCGATGCCTATGGGAGGCTGGCTTAGGGCGCATGGTCTGCCTTGTCAAGGTCTCTACGTCGACTCCGGCATCGAGGCGGGGCGACCACGCTCTAAGGGTGATGGCAAGCACAGTAACGACGCAATTGTTCCTGCTTCTGTTGCGAAGAGCCCGACGACGCGCGCGCTACTGCTTCGTGATAGCAGCCAAGAGCCGATTGATGACCTTGAATATGACTACTTGGTGCACTTGGCGCATGACTTTGAACTGATCTACGAAGGTGAATCTCAAAAGCGCGAGGAGCGTCATATCGCTCAGACCCTTCAGATCGGCATGAGAAATTCCCTGGGGGATGTTCCGGGTATCGCAACCGATTCGGTGTACCTGTCGGCCACGAACTCGGCGTTGGTCGGCGGCGATTTCTATACGCTCATCCGTCTTCCCGACGACTGCGCCGTCATGATTCTGGGTGATGTGTCTGGCAAAGGCATTGAGGCCGCATCGATGTCCGCGCTCGTCAAGACGGCCCTGACGGCATATGCGTGGGAGGGCGCTGGACCGGCCCGCATGGCACGCTCCCTTAACAGTATGCTCATGGGCTTTTCGAGGGTCGAGACGTTCGTGACAGCCTTTATCGCCAAGATTGACCTGAAAGCCGGACGCGCAACGTATTGTTCGGCGGGCCATCCTCCGACCATGGTCATCAGGCCAGAGTCGATGCCACTGGGTGGCGGCGAGGCTCGTGGGGGAGAGGTCGAGCTACTTGGATGCCAATCGGGTGTAATCGGTGCCTTTGAGAGTATGGTGTACGAGACAGGCGTGTTTACGTTCGCCCCCGGCGACATGCTCTTCATGTATACGGATGGAACGATTGAGGCCCGCGACCGCACCGGAGCGTTCTTTGGCGAGCAGCGCTTGCGCGATCTTCTGCTTTCTGTTTCGGGGGAGGGCGTGTCGGGCATTTGCGGCAAGGTCTTGGGCGAGCTTGACCGATTTACCGAATCGGCGCTGGACGATGACATTGCATTGGTGTCCCTTGAGTTTTTACGGGGTCGTTCATAGACGGCGCTGAACGGGCTGAATCCGCACGGTTGGGGAAACGAATGCATCGAGTGGGCTTTTTTGGGGAACCATGGTCGTATGAATGAGTGGAATGACATAGCGGTTTTGACGCCACCAGGCGATATCGACATCGCCACGGTGCCTGCGCTGCGTCGGCGGTTGGATGCTTTGATTGGCCGCGGCGTGCGTCGTGTTGTCATCAACTGTCAGGCTGTTAGCTTTATCGATTCGACGGGCTTGGCATTCCTGCTTACGCGCGCTCGTGAGCTCATGAGGCGAGAAGGCCTGCTTTCGCTCGTCAATGCATCAGGTGAAGTTGTTCGCTTTTTGGAGATTGCTCGTCTTGTCGATATCCTTCATGTCGCGGGGCCGGCACGGGAGTCTATTCCCGCCATTCCGGTGGGGGAGCTGCCTCGCTGGAGTAAGAGCGTCGAGGTCCGTCAGGGTATCGAGAATCTTCCATACTACCGACATCGCATCGCCGAACTCCTTGAATCGCTTCCGTTGCGCCGTGACGAGCGCTACGATGTCGCATTGGCGTCGGGGGAGGCGCTGGGTAATGCCTATGACCATGCGGGCGGTATCGGGTGCGTCCTGACGGTTCAGGCCTATGGCGATCGCGTTGTGGTTGAGGTGCTTGATCGAGGTGCCGGCTATTCTATCGATGAAACGAGCGAGCCGGTTGCATCTGAGGAACGCGGCCGTGGTATCAAGCTTATGCGTATGCTCGTCGATAACGTGGAGGTTGCTCGTCGTACGGACGGCGCCGGCACGCGCGTGCAGATGGTGAAGCTGTTTAGCGGAGCGCTGGAATCGTGTGCCTAGCCAATCGCTTTAGCGCGTTTGGCTATTAAGAACATGCGGCAGACAAGTTTTTTGAAAAAAGTACTTGCGTCTTTTGGACAACTCGCGTAAATTAATAACCCGCAAGCGGACATGGCTCAGTTGGTAGAGCACAACCTTGCCAAGGTTGGGGTCGCGGGTTCGAGCCCCGTTGTCCGCTCCATTGCATTTCCGGACCGTTTAGGCGGTCCTTTTTCGGCGAAGTGGCCAAGTGGTAAGGCAGAGGCCTGCAAAGCCTTTACCCCCGGTTCGAATCCGGGCTTCGCCTCCAGGCAACATCCGGGCGCTCCGGCGCCCGTTTTGTTTTACATATGCGGACATGGCTCAGTTGGTAGAGCACAACCTTGCCAAGGTTGGGGTCGCGGGTTCGAGCCCCGTTGTCCGCTCCAAACGCAACAGCCCGGCTACTACGGTAGCCGGGCTTTTTTGTATCCATCGCATGGGCTCGAACCCGAGAGGGAGCGAGCGTTAAGCAAACGCGGAGCGTTTGTAGCGAGCTGGCGAGGTCGCCGGCAGGCGGCCGAAGCCGGTGCGGATCCGCGAAGCGGATACGCGGACGCCCCGTTGTCCGCTCCAACTATCTTACGCGGTTCTAACGAACCGCGTTTTTTGTTGACGCTGCGCGGGCCCCGGGCACCCCATCTTGCCCCTCAATCGTCGGTCGCGTACATAAAGTACGCTTCCCTCCTCTTTCGCGGCAACCTGGGGCACCCGGAGCCCGCTCGCTGTCGTGGCCGGGAAAGTGGGTCTTCCGTTCTTTTCACTAATCGGTCGATTCGTCCCAGGAGGCTCGAACCCGAGAGGGAGCGAGCGTTTTGGGGCGTGGCTGTGGCGTTGTTTGTCGCGAATGTCCGCTTTGGGCGTATCATCGTGGGCATCTCGCATAACCTCGTTGCAAGGGAGATACGCCCCATGGCTACAGAAAAGTCTTCTTCGCGCTCATGGATGTCCGATGCCGCGATCTATCAGATCTACCCGCGCTCGTTTAAGGATTCGACTGGTTCGGGTCTGGGCGATATCGCGGGCATTACCCAGCAGATGGACTATCTTGAGCGACTGGGTATCGAGGCCATCTGGCTGAGCCCGTTTTACCCTTCGCCTCTTGTCGATGGCGGCTATGATGTGGCGGACTACTGCGATGTCGACCCACGTCTCGGCTCGCTTGACGACTTCGAT
Organism: Collinsella sp.; assembly: GCA_031296755.1. GTDB lineage: Bacteria > Actinomycetota > Coriobacteriia > Coriobacteriales > Coriobacteriaceae > Collinsella. The sequence goes on along the minus strand of JAUMMZ010000045.1, from coordinate 112,951 downwards.
GACATGATCGCTGCGGCTCACGCGCGCGGCATCAAGGTCATCGTCGACATCGTGCCCAACCATTCATCCAACCAGCACCCCTGGTTCAAAGCCGCTCTTGCCGCCGGCCCCGGATCGCCCGAACGCGCCCGTTATATCTTCCGCGATGGTCGCGGCGAGCATGGCGAGCTGCCTCCCACCAATTGGAATGCCAACTTTGGCGGCCCCGCATGGACGCGTGTTGCGGACGGTCAGTGGTATCTGCACATGTTTACGCCCGAGCAGCCGGACTTTGACTGGTCATGCCCTGAGGTTCACGCGCTCTTTTGCGACGTCCTGGCGTTTTGGAGCGATCGAGGCGTCGACGGCTTTCGCATTGATGTGGCGCAGGGTCTCGCCAAGGATCTCGACCGCGATGACCTCGACCGGTGGCATCTCGCCGAGGGCGATGACATGGTTGACGACGGCACCCATCCGCTGTGGGACCGCAATGAGGTCCACGAGATCTATCGCGAGTGGCGCCGCGTGTTCGACCGCTATAATCCGCCGCGCAGTGCCGTTGCCGAGGCGTGGGTGCTGCCCGAGCGCCAGTATCTCTACGCGCGTCCCAGCGAGCTTGGCCAGACATTCAACTTTGAGTTTGCCAAGGCCACTTGGACCTATGATGACATGCACACTGCAATCGAGAAGGGCTTGAAGGCAGCCGTCGAATCCGATTCCGCCTCGACCTGGGTACTCTCCAACCACGACGTGCCGCGCGTGGCGACACGCTATGCCCTGCCGCAAATCAAGGCGACGCGCTACCACCAGATTGCGCTCGACTGGCTCTTGCGCGACGGGTCGTCTTATGACGAGGACCGTGAACTCGGCGAGCGCCGCGCGCGGGCGGCCCTTTTGCTTGAGCTGGCGCTTCCGGGCTCGGCATACGTGTATCAGGGTGAGGAGCTCGGCCTTTTTGAGGTGGCTGATATCCCGTGGGCTGCACTCGAAGATCCCAGTGCGGCCAATACGCACGGACCGAAGCGCGAGAAGGGGCGCGACGGCTGTCGCGTGCCCCTGCCGTGGGTGGCGGCGGACGATCCCGCGCAGGGCGGATCGTTTGGGTTTTCGCCGGCAGACGCCGATGCGGCGCCCCATCTGCCGCAGCCTGCATGGTTTTCCGATTATGCTGCCGATAGGGAAGAAGTGGACCCGACATCGATGCTTGCGCTCTATCGTGACGCCCTCTGGCTGCGGCGCAAGCTGCGCGGGTGCGCCAACGATCTTGCGTGGCTCGATCTTGACGGGCGCACCGGTCTTGCGGATGGTGCCGAGGGCGCTGAGGGCGGCGTCATCGCCTATCGCCGCGATAACGGCTGGGCGTGTGTGACGAACTTCGGTGCAGCACCCGTGGAGCTGCCGGCGGGCAGGGTCCTGCTCACCTCATCACCGCTTGCAGACGGCAGGCTCGCGCAGGACAGCTCTGCCTGGATCATGCTCGGTGAGATGTAGGGGCATCTCGCTGCGAGCCTGCGTTTGTTCGCGCCTTTCGTGACGACTGATGCCCTCGCGAGAGCGTCGCAAAACTTTTCAAAAAAAGTTCTTGCATAGGATGCGGGCATCACGTAAGATTAATCCTCGTAAGCGGACATGGCTCAGTTGGTAGAGCACAACCTTGCCAAGGTTGGGGTCGCGGGTTCGAGCCCCGTTGTCCGCTCCATTTGGGCGTTTAGCTCAGGGGGAGAGCGCTTCCCTGACACGGAAGAGGTCAGAAGTTCAAATCTTCTAACGCCCACCAAATGTTCGCAGCTCAGAGGCTATGTCCTCTGGGCTGTTTTGTTTTACCATAAAACGCACCACAAAATAGACCACCAAAATTCGACTTTTTTGATCTTCCGGGATGCTTCTCAGTAGTCATCCGAGGAAACTCTCATCTTCTCCGTTTGCATGCATATATCTTTCAAGGATTCGTACCGCGGTTGCATGAGGCTTGGCAAGGCACGACCGCAACATGTTGGTCAAGCATAATCTTTTGGATTCTTTTGGCGTGAGCGGCTTGGTTTTGGTAGGATTTGTCAGCGGCTTGACTAAGGGGGTTTTATAACTGCCATGCAGGTAGCCGTGTTGGTAACGTTTTACCGACTTGCCAAGAACCCCTCATAATTAATGCGTCTGCAAAATGACTAATTGCTTTGACCTGCTGAAACACTATATGTTGTGTTTGACCTAAAAAAAGAATACAGGATATAGATGCCTCTTTGTCGTATGATAGATGGCGGACAGAGAACGAGGACCTTATTCGCCCCATTTGGATGGATCTTCGAGCCCCTTGATTGGCTGCGAGGATTGTCCGCATGAGGGCCTATGGTTTTCGAAAACACAGATTGCGCGACGGCGCCGCAAGACAGGGGCAAGCCCTGCCGGGTATCGTTTGGCTCTGAAGCGCAATACGATTTCGACGCGAAAGAGGCAAGAGGATGAAGATCATCAAGCGCAGCGGCACCGAGGTTGTCTTTGACATCGATAAGATTGTCAATGCCATCCGCGCCGCAAACTTGGAGGTCGAGGAGAGCTCTCGTCTTACCGACCGCCAGGTGGTTTACGCGGCACAAAACGTCGCCGAGGCATGCGAGAACGCGGGCCACACCGTGTCGGTCGAGGAGATTCAGGATCTGGTCGAGGACGAGATTATGCGTCTCGACTGCTACGAGGTTGCCCGCCACTACATCATCTATCGCTATGTTCAGAGCCTGAAGCGCCAGAAGAACACGACCGACGACAAGATTCTGTCGCTGATTGAGTGCAACAACGAAGAGGTCAAGCAGGAGAACTCCAACAAGAACCCGACCGTCAATTCCGTTCAGCGTGACTACATGGCCGGCGAGATCTCCAAGGACCTGACCCAGCGCGTGCTGCTGCCCCAGGAGATTGTGGATGCTCACAATGAGGGCCTGATTCACTTCCATGATTCGGACTACTTTGCCCAGCACATGCATAACTGCGACCTGGTGAACCTGGAGGATATGCTCCAGAACGGTACTGTTATCTCGGGCACGCTGATCGAGAAGCCGCACAGCTTCTCGACTGCCTGCAACATCGCGACGCAGATTATCGCCCAGGTTGCTTCCTCCCAGTACGGCGGCCAGTCTATCTCGCTGACCCATCTTGCCCCCTTTGTTGAGGTGAGCCGTCAGAAGATTCGCGGCGAGGTTGCCCGCGAGCTCGATGAGCTTGGCGTCTCTGCGTCTGCCGAGAAGGTTCGCGAAGTCGTTGAGGACCGTCTGCGCGATGAGATTCGTCGCGGCGTCCAGACGATTCAGTATCAGGTCGTGACCCTTATGACCACGAATGGCCAGGCGCCGTTCGTGACGGTCTTTATGTATCTTAACGAGGCCCGTACGCCCCAGGAGAAGCACGACCTTGCCATGATCGTGGAGGAGACGCTTCGCCAGCGCTACGAGGGCGTTAAGAACGAGGCCGGCGTTTGGATTACCCCGGCATTCCCCAAGCTTATCTATGTACTCGAGGACGATAACGTTCACGAGGATTCCCCGTACTTCTACCTGACCCAGCTGGCTGCCAAGTGCACCGCCAAGCGCATGGTGCCCGATTACATCTCCGAGAAGAAGATGCGCGAGCTCAAGCTGTCGAAGGGCGAGACCGCCGGCAACGGCGACTGCTACACCTGCATGGGTTGCCGCAGCTTCCTGACGCCCGACCGTTCGGGCAACGGCTTTAACAATGTTGCCAACGCGCTGAACTACGACCCGAACAAGCCCAAGTACTATGGTCGCTTTAACCAGGGCGTTGTGACCATCAACCTGCCTGATGTCGCACTGAGCTCGCACCAGGATATGGACAAGTTCTGGAAGATCTTCGACGAGCGCCTTGAGCTGTGCCACCGCGCCCTGCTGTGCCGTCATGAGCGTCTGATGGGTACGCTTTCGGATGCCGCACCGATTCTTTGGCAGTACGGTGCCCTCGCCCGCCTGAAGAAGGGCGAGACGATCGACAAGTTGCTCGTGGGCGGTTACTCCACCATTAGTCTGGGCTATGCCGGCCTGTATGAGTGCGTTAAGTACATGACGGGTCACAGCCACACCGAGAAGGAGGGCACGCCGTTTGCCATGGCCGTCATGCAGCACATGAACGACAAGTGCGCCGAGTGGAAGGCCGAAAGCGATATCGACTTCTCGCTGTACGGCACCCCGCTTGAGTCGACGACCTACAAGTTTGCCAAGTGCCTGCAGCGCCGTTTTGGCATTATCCCGGGCGTGACGGACAAGGGCTACATTACCAACAGCTATCACGTCCATGTGTCCGAGGAGATCGACGCATTCGACAAGCTCAAGTTCGAGGGTATGTTCCAGCAGCTTTCGCCGGGCGGTGCCATCTCCTACGTCGAGGTTCCCAACATGCAGGACAACCTCAAGGCTGTCATTCGCGTGATGCAGTACATCTACGACAACATCATGTACGCCGAGCTCAACACCAAGAGCGACTACTGCCAGGTGTGCGGCTACGACGGTGAGATCAAGATTGTCGAGGACGATGGCAAGCTGGTGTGGGAGTGCCCCAACTGCGGCAACCGCGACCAGGAGAAGATGAATGTCGCTCGTCGTACGTGCGGCTACATCGGTACCCAGTTCTGGAACCAGGGTCGAACCGAGGAGATCCGCGACCGCGTGCTGCATCTCTAATAACCATCCCAGGCTGCCCCGTAGCGAGGCCCCGGACCTTTACTCGCTATTTCGGACAGTCCTGGCTCACGACGGAGGCGCCACTGGCGCCTCCTGTTCGTGCGGAACTCATATCGAGCAAAGGTCCGGGGCCTCGCTACGGGCAGCCAAGTTGATGTAGCTGAGATGCGGCATGCGGTCTGCTCACTCCTCGAAGTTCTTAGCGGAAATAATTTGAGCTGCAGCTGCGATTTACTTGCGATGGCGGTTGAGCTGCAGCTGAGTATTTATTGGACCTCGAACCCTATGCTCGATGTTCGCTTCGTTCATTGAGTTACCCTTTGCATGAGGCCGGGACATATCGTCCCGCCCGCAGTTTCGCAGGCCGAAGGCCGAGAATGTTTGAGGACGGGATGATATGTCCCGGCCTCCCGGGAGAGTTACCTATGAACTACGCGAACATTAAGTATTTCGACATTGCTGATGGAGAAGGCGTTCGTACTTCTCTGTTTGTGAGCGGGTGCCGTCGTGGGTGCAAGAATTGTTTTAACTCTGTCGCGTGGGACTTTGCCGCTGGCGAGCCGTTCGATAGCGCCGTCGAGGACAAAATTATCGAGAGTCTCGATCATCCCTTTATCGATGGTCTGACGATTTTGGGCGGCGAGCCTATGGAACCTGAGAATCAAGCGGGGCTTGTCGACTTTATCGAACGCGTGCGTGCGGCCTATCCATCGGGGTCGGGCAAGACCATTTGGTGCTTTACCGGCGATGTGCTCGAGGAGCTTATGCCGGGCGGTTGCCACCATACCGAGGTCACGGACCGTATCCTGGCCTGCCTCGACATGTTGGTGGACGGCCCGTTCGTTCAGGATCTGTACGATATCTCGTTGCGCTTTAGGGGCTCGAGCAATCAGCGCGTGATCGACATGAACGCCACGCGCACTCGTGCTGCACGTGAGGGCGTTGCGCTTTGCGATGCTATGGAGCTTTGGCGGGACGATCCGGTCTATTCGACCCATACTATGTAGCTGGCAGAGGTTGCGTGCCGGCGTGGTACCATAGCGCGAACGCGAAATCGAAAAAAGTGAGGCCCAGATGGTCGATCAGGAAAAAGTCGAGACTGCCATTAAGCTGCTGCTTGAAGGTATAGGCGAGGACCCAACTCGTGAGGGCCTGCTGGAGACTCCGGCACGCGTCGCCCGTATGTATGGCGAGATTGCCGGCGGTATGGACCAGAGTGCCGAGGAGCACCTGTCCAAAACTTTTGCCGTCGCTTCGAACGATTTGGTTATCGAGCGCGACATTACGTTCTACTCGCTGTGCGAGCATCATCTGCTGCCGTTTTATGGTAAGGCTGCGATCGGCTATATCCCTAACGGTCGCGTGGCAGGTCTGTCTAAGCTTGCCCGCACGGTTGAGGTCTATGCCCGTCGTCTGCAGCTGCAGGAGCAGCTGTGTGCGCAGGTTGCCGATGCCCTCATGGAATATCTTGCTCCCCAAGGGGCGATTGTGCTGATGGAAGCCGAGCACATGTGCATGACCATGCGCGGCGTGCAAAAGCCCGGCACCAAGACCGTGACGCTCGCTCGTCGCGGCGTCTTTGAGACCGATCCCGCGCTCGAGGAGCGGTTCTTTAGGATGCTGGGTCGTTAGCATGAGGGTCGTCAACGACTTTACATCGAAGACCGATGAGGGGACGTCGCGTCGCGGTTTTATGGCTTCGGGCCTGGCGCCTTTTGGCGTCATGCCTCGTATCGATTACATCTGTGCCAATGGCCTGTTCCGGCGGCACCTGGGCAACATTGCACAGTTGGAATCGGGGCGCATCTTTTGCCGCCACGGTATTGACCATCTGCTGGATGTCGCGCGCATTATGTGGATTAAGAATCTCGAGGAACAGCTCGAATTTGACCGCGAGATCATCTACGCCACGGCACTTCTTCACGATATCGGCAAAGATGAACAGTATGAATCGGGTATATCCCATGATGTTGCAAGCGAACGCGTCGCTGATGCGATTCTTGGCGGCATGCCCGATGACGTGGCGTTTGAGCCGGCCGATGCCGCAGCCATTAAGACGGCCATTCTGGGCCATCGAAAGCTGCGCGTGAACAGCCAACCGCTTGAGCGTCTGCTCTATGCAGCCGACAAAGCGTCGCGCGCCTGCTTTGCATGCCCCGCGCGCAATGCTTGCAACTGGAGCGATGATAAAAAGAACCTGTCGATTCGCGTGTAGTTATTTTACGCGGTCGGGGTTCTAAACGAAGGAGACGATCGCGATGAGCAACAAGAAACTGCCCGAGAATGCAACCAAGACTGAAGGCGCCGAGCTCGCCCGCCGTGGAAGGGGCGAAATATCCACCGCAACGGCGGTTCCCCACGTGAGCTATGACGATCTGCGCCATGCCGACCGTATTGTCATTGATGGGCTTGAGGTTTTTGCCAACCATGGCGTGTATCCCGAGGAGAACGCGCTGGGCCAGAAGTTCATCGTGTCCTTGGTGCTCTATGCCGATCTGCGTGCAGCGGGGGAGCACGATAACCTGGACGCCTCGATTGACTACGGCTCGGTGTGCCACGATGTCGACGGCTATCTGCGCGAACATACGTTTAAGCTCATCGAGGCGGCAGCCGAGGGGACAGCCCAGATGCTGCTGCGGCGTTATCCCTCGCTGCTTGGTGTGCGCATCAAGCTCGATAAGCCGTGGGCTCCTGTTGGCCTGCCCCTGGCAAGCTGTGGCGTCGAGATCGAGCGCGTGCGCTAGTCGACGCTAGAGCTTGTTGAGGGGTGGCTGCTTGAGCCGCTGCGACAGAGCTCTATTGTTGGGGCAGTACGTGTCGAGCAGAGCGTGAAACCGCTGATTGTGGCTTGGCTCGAGCAAGTGGACGAGCTCGTGGGCGACAACCATGTCGAGACACTCGATGGGATAGGCGGCAAGTTCGCGTGCGATGCGAATGGCTCCGGTCTTGGGCGTGCATGAGCCCCAGCGCGTTTTCATGCTGCGCACGGAGACGCGGGCCACGGTGACGCCCATTGCGATTTCGTACGCGTGCACAATGTCGCGTAGCGCTGCGGTGACCTCGGATGCATAGAGTTGGTCGATGCGGGTCTGGAGTTCTTTGGGCGTTAGACCGTCGAGGGCTGTGCGCTGCTTTGCCTGCGCGCGCTCACTTGGCTCGTCGGTACCCATAAAGCTTGCGAAGGTGGCCTGCTTGGGCCGCGGCGCGGGTGATGCAAAGTTGTGATCGAGTGCGTCCTGTACCGTGATGGGCTTGCCCCAAAGCGCAATGATGGACGAGGGGCTGAGCGGCTCTCGCGCTGTCGCCTGATGTTGCTCACGCTGGTCAAGTCGGCTGATAATCCAGGCGCTGTTGCGCTTCACAAACGCTTCGATACGCTCGCGGCTGGCGCCGAGCGGTGCGCTGGCGTGGGCCTCACCGCTCGATGTGATGCGTAGGTTGAAGTTCTTGACGCGCTTTTTGGTAACGACGACGGGGATGGATGTGCCATCCGGTCGGGATACGGTAATCGTAAATTGCTGCGTCAAAAGCGGTCCTTCAGGTTGGGGACGGGCCGGCATGTCGACCGTTCGGCATGCCGGCCCGCTCAAGGGACGTGAAATTAATAACGCTCAAAGAAGGCAAGCGCGTTATCGCTGCAGAGCTTCTGCATCACGGTCTTGCCAAAGTGCTTGGAGAGCATGTTCTGGAATTCGGGCATCTTGCTGGCATCGGAGAGGAAAGCGGGCACCGTGGCGCCGTCCCAGTCGCCGCCGAGCGCGATGACGTCCTCGCCGCCCAGGTCGAGCCAGTGCTCGATATGTGCCGCCAGCTGGTCGAAGGTGACGTCTGCGGCGGTCTTGTCGGTTGCGTCGTTGGAAAGGAACTCGCTGCAGTAGTTGAGGCCGACGATGCCACCCATGTCGCGAATGGTGCAGAACTGGTCGTCGGTGAGGTTGCGCTTGACGCCGCAGACGGTGCGGGAGTTGGAGTGGCTGGCGACAAAGGGGCGCGTGGCGTGGGCGACAACCTCGTCAAAGCACTCATCGTTGAGGTGGGAGACGTCGAGTACCATGCCGGCGTGCTCCATCTGCGTAAGTGCCTCGATGCCGGCGGCGGTGAGGCCGGCGTGGGTATCGTGCCCGCTCGCGAGCGGTCCCTGCGCGTTCCAGCTGAGTGATGACATGAGCACGCCCAAGCTCTTGAGCACCTCGATCAGCGCGGGGTCCTCGGCAAAGAACGTGGCGTTTTCGATGGTGTGGATGCAGGCGACCTTGCCGTCCTTGAGCGCGGGGCGAATGTCTGCGGCGCTGCGTACGTTGACCATGCGGTCGTGGTTGAGCGTTGCCTGGCCGCTCATATGCGCCATGATCTGCGCCTGGAAGCGCGCGGCGTGGGCGGCGGGAATCTCATCGGGGACAAACGTGGCGAAGCACTGTGCCCATGGCGTGTTGCCGATCTTTGCGAGCGAGATGGCGCAGGCGTTGCCCTCGATGAGGTCGAAATCTTGCGGATGCGTTTCGTCGCCGGGGAAATAACCGTCGGTGCCGGCGGTAAAGCGCAGGTCGAGATCGAGCGTGGCCCAGCCGATGCGGTCGGCGGTGTCGCAGTGTAGGTCAAATACGGGATATGCCATGGTTCCTCCGGTTGCAGCGTTTCTTTGCAAACTGTCTTTGAATTGTATGACTAGGGTATAGTTAGCGCCATATGTTCACGGCGGCCCGCGTTGTGCGCCGCCCTTATCACGGAGGTTACCATGTCCAACCAGGGCAAGAAGGTCAAGACCCATTATCGCGGCACGCTCGATGACGGCACGCAGTTCGATAGCTCCTACGATCGCGGCGAGCCGCTGGAGTTCACCTGCGGCGCCGGCCAGATGATCAAGGGCTTCGACGCCGCTGTTGTCGACATGCAGGTGGGCGAGAAGAAGACCGTGCACATTCCTGCTGCCGATGCCTACGGCGAGCACAATCCCGAGATGGTTCTGACCTTCCCGGCCGAGCAGGTTCCCAACATCGAGCAGATCGAGAAGGGCATGAAGCTCTTCCTGTCCACGCCGAGCGGTATGCCCGTCCCCGCCGTGGTCATCGACGTGACGCCCGAGGCCGTGACGCTCGACGCCAACCACGAGCTGGCCGGCAAGGATCTCAACTTTGATATCGAGCTCGTCGAGGTCGAGGGTTAGGCTATGCCTGCAAATCTGGTTTCGACAGCGTGCCTCGGAAATCTCAACGACCCGTCCTATGAGCTTTTGCTTCGCCGGGAGCTGGGCGGTGTCTTTGAGGTCGATGATCTGCTGCTCGATTGGGACCAGGCTGATGTATGCGCATTTGTGGGCGTGACGGAGCTGGGGCGCACGGTCGATGTTCGGCTGGATGCTGCCGACGGCGGTCGTCTTGCCGATGGCGACGTGCTCGCCATTGACCGTTCGGGTGTGGTGCCCGTGGCGGTTGTCGTGCGCCTGCGCAGCGCCGAGGTTTATTTGGTCGAAGTCGACCGCATGGATCCGATTGCGCTCGCGCATGCGTGCTGGGAGATCGGCAACATGCATGCGCCGCTCTTCCGGGGCGACTCGGACGAGCATACCGTGCGCATGTATACGCCGGTGCAGCCTGTTTTGGGCCGCATGCTCCGGGGTATCGAGGGTGTTCGGCTCTCGGTGGTTACCCGTGAACTCGATACGGACCGGCGCTTTGCGTCGAGTGCGGCGGAGGTCGTCGTTAGCATGGCTCCGGACTTTACCATCGTAAAAAAGACGCGCGGCTAAGCGCGCGTATGCGCAAGACGGGCTTTGAGGGGCGACCAATCAAGGTCCGTCTTGCTGTTGATAGGAGGCTTTGGGGAAGCGTATGGGTCTTGAGGGAATCAAGTTGATTGCATGCGATTTGGACGGCACGTTGCTGCACCCGGGGGAGCGCGAGCCGCGTTCCGAGGCCTTTGAGCTTATCGATGAGCTGCATCGTCGCGGTATCGTGTTTATGCCGGCGAGCGGCCGTCAATATGCGAGCTTACGCTATCTGTTTGCCCCGGTGGCCGATGAGCTCGCCTATGTATGCGAAAACGGAGCCCTGGTGATGAGCGAGGGGCGTGCCGTTGTCAAGCGTTCCATGGAGCGTGGCCTTGCTATGGATATCGCGAATGCCGTGGTTGCGTATCCCCATGCCGACGTGACCCTTTCGTGCGAGGGGCACCTCTACGCCATGAGCGGCAACGATGCGTTCGTCGACCATTTGCGCTATGAGGTCCACTGCGATGTGGCGGTGGTCGACCGTCCCGAGGACATCGACGAGGACGTCATTAAGATTGCCTTCCAGACGCCCGAGGTGGATCAGCCAGCGGCGCTGGAGCATTTTGAGCGCCTCTTTAGCGACCGTGTCGACGTGATGACGTCGGGAACCGAATGGACGGACTTTATCGGTTTCGGTTCGGGCAAGGGCTCCGCGCTTGCCGATTACGGTCGTGCCCTGGGGATTTCGCCCGATGAGATGATGGCGTTTGGCGACAATGAGAACGATCGCGACATGCTCAACGTCGTGGGCCATCCCTATCTGATGGAGAGCTGCAATCCCAGCATGCGTGGCATCAACGACCGCGTTCGCTATGTGCGCACGGTCGAAGAAGAACTGTGCCGCCTGCTCGCCGAGTAGGTTTTCGGGACATGCCTAGAAATGTGCTGCTTGCTGTAGCGGATGGGCAAGTAGATTTGCGGGCATGTCCCAAACATCTACCGGCAGTCGGGGCAGAGACCCTCGAAGATGGTGTAGTGCGACGTGACGTGCCAGCCGATTTGCTCGGACGCTTTGGCGTCGAGCTGGGCATCGAAGGGGAGCGGTACGTCGATGACGCGGCTGCACGAGGTGCAGATGATATGCGCATGCGGCTCGATGGTGCGATCGAAGCGACTCCCGCCCGGCGTCTTGATCGAGAGGATTTCTCCGGCATCTGCCAAGAGATTGAGGTTGCGGTAGACCGTGCCGCGGCTGATCTTGTCATCCTGTTCGCGCACGGCGTTGTAGATCTCGTCGGCGGTGGGATGGTTATAGCTTTGGCGCACGGCGTCAAGAACCAGCTTTCGCTGCTTGGTATTCCTTCTTTGCACCGCCATGCGCCTCGCCTCTTTTCTATCAACGGTCGTAGGTAAATGATACCGTATTTAGCACACAATACTAATAATGAGGACTGAAACCGTCTTCATTGGCAAGTGGGGCTCGGGCCTGGGCATCTACGAGGCGAAAACGCGTTCCCATGCGCTCGTAGGAGGCATGAAGTGCCTCGAGATGAGATAGGATGTTTGCCGGAGCTCCCTGTATCTCCATCTCGACTGAGCCGTCTTCCATGTTACGCACCCAGCCGGTGAGGGAGCGTGCCTGCGCGAGGTTGGTGTTGGTAAAGCGAAAACCAACGCCTTGGACTTGCCCCGTCCAGTGCAGGAAATAGCGCAGGGGAGTGTCTTGAGTGGCCTCGTCGCTTGCGAGTACGGTAAGCCTGCGGCGCAGCTCGAGCTCGACGTTTGATGGTTTTTGAGGCTCTCGACTGCCGCCGGTGACGCTGGAGAAGAACGTATCGAAGAGGCCCATCGCTATGCCTGCTTGCCTGCGTCGGCCGGGAAAGTAATGCCGGCCTGCTGGCGCACGGCATCCATGATGCGCAGTGAGACGAGCGTGACATCGCGGTAGTGGCCAAGCTCGTGGCGTCCCGCCGGGGTCTCCCAAATCTCTTCCTTAACGTTATCGATGCCGCCGATGGCGGTGATAAAGTCTGTGAGTTCGTATTCCATAGTGTTGCTCGATTTGGGCAGGTCGAGCACGCGGCCGTTCTCGTCCTGTTCGCGCGGTGCCTCGGTCGCCGAGCCGCGTACGACGTCGCCGCGATAGTCGATGCGGACGTTGCGGGGCGTGGACAGATGGTCGATCTGGATAGTGCCACGCTCGCCTTCGATCTGCGAGGGCAGCAGGTCATTCGTAATTTTGGAGTGCGCGAGCTCGACGGAGATACGGCCACCGCCGTAGCTGGCGAGGATGGAACCGCAGCCGTCGATGGGGCCGTGCGTGAGCTGTCGCGTGGTGGGATCGAGCAGGGTGGTCATGCTCGTAAGGCCGGAGGGCATGCCGAAAATCTCGACCATGGGCTCGACGGTGTAGACGCCAATATCCATGAGGGAACCCGAGGCCATATTGCAGTCGAAGATATTGGTGGCGCGTCCCGCGAGAATCTCGTTGTAGCGCGAGGAATATTTTCCAAAGCGCAATGAGGCGCGGCGGATGGGGGCGATCTCACCCAGGGCGTCCTCGATGGCGTGGAAGGCGGGATCGTGGAGGGGACGCATGGCCTCGAGGGCCACGACACCTGCTGCCTCGGCAGCGCGGAAGACTTCCAGCGCTTGCGCCTCGGTGGCGCAGAAGGGCTTCTCGACGATGACGTGCTTGCCACCGGCGATGCAGGCAAGGGCCTGCTCGTAGTGAAGTGCGTTGGGGCTGCCGATATAGACGGCGTCGACGTCGGCGGCTGCCGCGAGCTCATCGAGTGAAGTAAAGTTTCGCTCGCCACCGCGCTCGGCGGTAAAGGCAGCACCGCGATTGGCATCGCGCGAGAGCGTGCCCACAAACGCGGCTTGGTCGTTGGCGTTGACGACCTGGATAAAGTCGTCGGTAATCATGGATGTGCCGATGGTCGCTATACGCAGCATGTATCCCCCTCGTGCCGTTCGGTTTACAGGATGAGTGTAGCGCGAAGGGGCAGGAAATAGCGTACGAAAACGCCGTTACAGGTCGCTCTCGTTAAAGCCGGTGTCGATATCGAGGTTGCTGCCGTCGGCCGCCGTGGTGGCGAGCTCGTCGCAGCGCTCGTTGAGCTCATGGCCGGCGTGACCCTTAACCCAGATGAACTCAACCTTGTGCTTGCTCTTTGCGGTGAGTAGGCGCTCCCACAGATCGCGGTTCTTGACGGGCTGCTTGTTGGCGGTCTTCCAGCCGCGTTTTTTCCATCCGTCAATCCAGTGCTTGTTGAAGGCGTTAACGACGTACTGCGAATCGGAATGGACTTCGACGTCGCAGGGGCGGTTGAGCGCCTCGAGTGCCACGATAACGGCCATGAGCTCCATGCGGTTGTTGGTGGTCTTGGCGTAGCCGCGCGAAAGCTCAGAGGTGAAGGTCTTGCCGGCGGGGTTGGTGTATTTGAGCACGGCGCCGTAGCCGCCGCGTCCCGGATTTGATCGGGCCGAGCCGTCGGTATAGATGATGACCTTCACATGGTTCCTTTCGTTGGGTACGTTTCGCGTGAGTGACCATTGTAGCGCCATGCCCGCCGGGGGCTAGCAATCTACGATTTCTACCCCGTCTTCCGACAGTTGGTTGGCATGGATGATGCGGTTGAGCTCGTCGAGGTATTGCTGCAAGAGGGGAGAGGGCTTGCGGTCGTCATGCATGATGTAGCCCACATGCATCGTCGGGGCGTCTGCCAGGGGGATCGAGGCCATGCCCCACTGCATTTCGCTGGAGAGTACGCCGGTCGACAGCGCATAGCCGTTCGAGGTGATAAGCAGGTTGGTGAGCGTCCCGCGGTCGGATACGCGGATATTGCGGTTGCAGGGAATATAGCTAAACGGTTCCTCGGCGTAATAGAAGGAGTTCGAGGTGCCTTGCTCAAAGCTGTAGCGCGTATAGGGCGTGAGGTCGGCAAGGGACAGCTGCGAACGGCGTGCGAGCGGGTGGCGTTCGCTGACGAACACGTGGACTTTTGCATCAAAGAGGGGATGAAAGCTCGCTCGGGCATCGGTAAAGGCCTTCTGCAAGACACGGGTATTAAAGTCATCCAGATAGAGGATGCCGATATCGCTGCGAAACGCGCGCACGTCGTCGATAATCTGCGCTGTGGTGGTCTCGCGCATGATGAACTCGAACTTGCTGTCGCGGCAGCGCTCGACTACGTTGACAAAGGCCTCGACCGAAAAGGCGTAGTGTTGGGCGGAAATGGCGAGGCGGGCTTGCGGGGTACCGCCGTCCTCGTAGCGGGCCTCGAGCATGTCGGCCTGCTCTACGACCTGGTGTGCATAACCCAAAAGCTCGGTGCCGTCGTTGGTGAGTGCAACACCGCGGCTGGAGCGCGTAAAGATTTCGATATGAAGTTCCTGCTCCAGGCTTTTGACGGCATTGGAGATATTGGACTGTGCCGTATAGAGGCGCTGGGCTGCGGCGTTGATCGAACCGGACTCTGCCACGGCGATCAAAAAGCGAAGCTGTTGGAGGGTCATCGGCGCCCGTCCTTTCGAGTGTTATCTATAAAACCGATAACAGGTTAGCGCTTTAAAGTGATTGACCGAGGAAAACAATGCTCGTACTATTCAAAACACACAAAGACGGTAGGTAATTAAGCCAACTACGGAACCGGGATGCGAAAGGAGGCCCGCATATGAATTGCTTACCAAGACGAATGCCGGGCTCCTGTTTGCGCCCGTCGGCGTGATCAGGAGACAGCGACTCACTTCTCTTACTCTTATTACTTTTGTTCGATCAAGGAGATCATCATGAGCCAGTTTATCAACAACCCCGAGCACACCTTTGGTTTCGATACCCTGCAGCTGCACGTTGGCCAGGAGAGCGCCGATCCTGCATCCGACTCCCGCGCCGTGCCTATCTACCAGACCACGAGCTATGTGTTCCGCAACTCCCAGCACGCCGCCGACCGCTTTGGTCTTGCCGACGCCGGTAACATCTACGGCCGTCTGACCAACTCCACCCAGGGCGTCTTCGAGGACCGTATCGCCGCCCTCGAGGGTGGCGTGGCAGGTCTTGCCGTCGCCTCCGGTGCTGCTGCCATCACCTATACCCTGCAGGCTCTTGCCCAGGCCGGTGACCACGTGGTGGCTCAGAAGACCATCTACGGTGGCTCCTACAACCTGCTGGAGCATACGCTCTCCCAGTTTGGCGTCGAGACCACGTTTGTCGATGCCCATAACCTTGAAGAGGTCGAGGGTGCCATCAAGGACAACACCACGGTCATCTATCTCGAGACGCTCGGCAACCCCAACTCCGACATCCCCAACATCGACGCCATCTCCGAGATCGCCAAGAAGCACGGTCTGCCGGTTGTCGTCGACAACACCTTCGGCACCCCGTATCTGCTCCGTCCGCTGGAGCATGGTGCCAATATCGTCGTCCACTCCGCAACCAAGTTCATCGGCGGCCACGGCACCTCGCTGGGCGGTGTGATCGTCGACGGCGGTAACTTCGATTGGAAGGCGAGCGGAAAGTACGCCCAGATTGCTGAGCCCAACCCCTCCTACCACGGTGTCTCGTTTGCCGAGGCTGCCGGTCCCGCCGCCTTTGCAACCTATGTCCGCGCTATCCTGCTGCGTGACGAGGGCGCTTGCATCAGTCCGTTCAACGCCTGGGTCCTGCTCCAGGGCACCGAGACTCTGTCGCTGCGCGTTGACCGTCATGTCGAGAACACCAAGAAGGTCGTTGAGTTCCTGGCTGGTGACAGCCACGTCGCCAAGGTGAACCACCCGAGCCTGCCTGAGCACCCCGATCACGAGCTCTATCAGAAGTACTTCCCCCGTGGCGGTGCCTCGATCTTTACCTTTGAGATTAAGGGTGGCCAGGAGGCAGCTTGGAAGTTCATCGATCATCTGCAGGTGTTCTCGCTGCTCGCCAACGTGGCCGACGTCAAGTCGCTCGTCGTGCACCCGGCTACCACCACGCACTCCCAGCTCTCTGCCGAGGAGCTCGCCGAGCAGAACATCACGCCCTCCACGATCCGTCTTTCCATCGGTACCGAGAACGCCGAGGATATCATTTGGGATCTGAAGCAGGCCTTCGCCGCGCTGGACGAGTAAGGCGACTTGTGCAAGGACCCCTTGCGACTCGATAGGTATAACTGCATAAAATGCCTGCTCAAGGCGCCTGTGCGAACAATGGTTGCACAGGCGCCTTATTTGCATAGAGAGGGTGCAAAAACAGGGTTTTTGACACGCTTTATGCATTCGAGTTGTGGAAAACTCCTGTTGAGAGGATGTGAGTTTTACGCAATTGACGTGCGCCTTTTAAGTAAAACCGCAGGTCGCGATTTGCTCGGGGTACTATGCAGCGCGATCGAATCACACGCAGCTCAAACGCAGCAAAAACGCACTACGGAGGTTTCCAGCTACATGAGGATTGATTCACGAAAACCGAAAACCGCCGCCCTTTCCGCCGCTCTGACCGTGGCACTTTTGGCGGGCGCCGGTGCAACTGATGCCCACGCCGCAACACTGTCCGATACGGTTGGATCTACTCCGTCCGAGACGACGCTGGTGCAGCCCGTTGACTATCGTGGCGATGGTTATGGTTCCATGCAGGAGTGGAACGCCTCGATGGAGGCCAAGCGCGATTCCCTGGAGATGCGCGCTCAGATCATCATGAATATGTATGGCGACTATGCCACCGATGACGAGCGCGCTGTGCTGCAGGGTTGCATCGACGGTGCGGGTAGCCTGTTGACGATGGGGGAGGTCGACGCCAAGTCGACCGAGCTCGATGAGCTGCGCGCTGCGCTTGAGGATGCCAAGTGCGAAGCGCTCGAGGCTGCCGCCGAGGCGGAGGCTGCCGAGGCCGCCCAGGCTTCGTACTACAACGCCGGTTATACTCCGCCTTACGCGTCTGCCGCGTCCTACGCGAACGGATCGGGCCTGACGCGCTCTGCGGGTGTCAATAACTACAACGGGCGCCGCGAGACCTATTACAGCAGCAATGTGCTTTATCACTATCGCACGGGCGAATGGACTCAGGATTCTGAGGGCTTCTGGCGCGATTCCGACGGCTATTACGTTGTTGCCGCGGGCGATATGGCCCAGGGCTCGACCTTTACGGGCTCCAAGGGTGATTGCAAGGTCTATGACTCCGGCTGCGCTGCCGGAACCACCGACTACTACACCGGTTGGTAATCTGCCATAAGCAAAATAGGCACATGATGGGCGGGCGTCTTTACTGAGCTTTTAGGCAACGTAAAGCCGCCCGTTCTTTATGTGCGTTCGAGTTAACAGAGCCCTTACCGTGGCGGTACGCTGGGCGTATGGATGCGGGGCACACTAGTTCATGAGAAATAAGGTCTTTCTCGTGGAGGAAGTGGTCTTGTGAACGCTCGAGATATCGCCGTTGCCGCCATTGCATTGACGCTTGGTTGCCTTGGTCCTACGGCCGCGCTCGTCGCAGGTGTGCAGGGGTCTTGTGGGGCTGCCTCTATTGTGGTCGGCGCGCTGATCGCGGCCACGCTGCTGGGAAGCGCAGGCGTGGTTCTTTGCCGCGACGATGAGGACGAGGTGCCGGGGTCGCAACGCTAACTGTTGTGAGATCGGCCGCCGGTCATAGACGAAGATGAAGGCCGCCGCAGGGGAAAGGTTCCCTTGCGGCGGTTTTGCTGTTAAGGCTGTTGAATGCGGCGCGTCGGCGCTACCAGCTTTTCTCGATATCGCGGATGCGCCGATAGAGCCACTCGTTTTGCGGTGCCTGGATATCGTGTTTGGCTGCGAGGCGGCAGATGGTGCCCGCGAACTCATCAACCTCGGTTTTGCGCCTTGCGATGCGGTCTTGAGCCATCGAGGGCATACCGGCGGGGTCGATTCCCTCGATGAGGTGCACCATTTGCGTCAGATCTGCCTCGGTCAGCTCAACGTCCTCGGCGTTGGCAACCGCAAGCGTCTCGCGCATGGCGGAGACAAAACAGCGGCGCTGCTCGGAGCCCGGCTCCGTGGCGCTTCCGTAGGTCCCGCCGTAGGCCATGCAGGTCTGGTTGATGCCGTCGTTGAGCATGAGTTTGGCCCACATGCGGTGCGCAATGTCGCTCTCGACGGTATGGGCGATGCCGCAGCGCGTATAGAGCTCGTCGATAGCGGCGACGGTCGCGGGGTCCGTGCCGGCCGCCGCGCCAAAGCGGATCTCGCCCGCATTGGTAAAGGTGAGCGCGCCGTTGAGGAACACGGCGTCCATGCCCTGGCAGATACCAAGAACGGTATGCTCCCAGCCAAAGCGTTCGGCAATCTTTTGCTCGCTCGTAATGCCGTTGCATAGCGAGGCGATGAGCGTGTTGGGTCCCACGACGCGCTCCATAGTCTTGAGTGCTTGGTCGAGACCGGTGGTCTTGACTGTCAGGATGACCAGATCGGCGGGCGTCGCCTCGCTGGCGCGGACGGACGTGAGATCGCAGGGCTTGCCGTTGACAGTGAGCGCATCGCCCGCGTGACGCTCAAAACGGGTGTCATCCATAACGTATTCGACGGCGTCATTGCCGAGGGCCCTGGCAATCATGCTGCCGTAGAGCAGGCCGACGCCGCCCTTGCCGATAAAAGCGACCTTGTTGATCTGCATGTGAATCATCTCCCCATGTAAAAGGCGCCCGCGTAAGGGGCGCCTGATGGATTGTATGCTGCCAGGGTGATTGGTGGGTGCGCGGGGCGGCTGTTATAAAAAAGAAACGTTTGCCTGGACGCTACGCTGCAGGGCAGACCGCAAAGACATGCGCGTGGTCATGCCCGGCTCCTTTCATCGGGCTTTTTGCTGATGTTAAAGCGGTGCCGTGACGGCTCGATTTCTGCTGCGTTACGATACGTTCTCGATTGCGATTCCACGATGTTTCGGCTGCGTGACCATTGTGTTTCGCCTTGCCGGGGCGCTGATGGCGAAGGGAGGGGCCGTGCAATACCGTGTTGACCCCAAAAGTGGTAACCGAATATCCGCTCTGGGTCTGGGCTGCATGAGGTTTCCCGGTGCGCCGGGACACCCCGATGCGAAGACCGCCGACGCTATCATCTCCCGTGCGGTGGAGCAGGGGATTAACTACCTGGACACGGCCTATCTCTATCCCGGCAACGAGGCGTGCATGGGCGCTTCGCTTGAACGATTGGGGCTGCGTGACCGGGTGTTGCTGGCGACCAAGTTGCCGCATGCTTCGTGCAAGTGTGCGGAGGATTTCGACCGGTTCTTCGATGAGCAATTGCGCCGCCTGCGGACCGACCATATCGACTATTACCTCATGCACAACATTACCTCGCCCGCCCAGTGGGAACGTGTGGTGGCGTTGGGCATCGAGGACTGGATTGCGCGCCAAAAGGCTTCGGGGCGCATTCGCCAGATCGGTTTTTCGTACCACGGCAGTGCGGCGGACTTCCTCACGATGCTCGATGCGTATGTGTGGGACTTTTGCCAGATCCAGTACAACTACGCTGGAGAGCGATATCAGGCGGGAACGGCGGGGCTCATGGCCGCCGCCGAGCGAGGTCTCGCGGTGTTTGTGATGGAGCCGCTTTTGGGCGGACGCTTGGCAGGCAAATTGCCTCCGCGGGCGCGCGCTGTTCTCGATGGTGCATGCGATCGGCATTTGCATACGCCTGCCGCTTGGGGGCTCTCGTGGGTGTGGAATCATCCCCAGGTGACCATGTTGCTTTCTGGTATGACCGATACCGCGCAAGTGGACGAGAATTCGTCACTGGCAGACCTCGCGTTGCCGAATTCGATGACTGCCAACCAGCTCGACACGATTGCGCGCGTGTTGATGGAGTTTGAGAAATCGAACCGTGTGCCCTGCACGGGATGCGGCTACTGCATGCCATGTCCCAAGGGTATTAACATTCCCGGCTGCTTTGCCGCTTACAACGCGAGCTACGCGCACAGCTGGTTTACGGGGCTGTCTCAATACTTTACGGCGAGCGCGGTGCGCACGAGCGAGCCCAAGCTGGTGAGCAATTGCGTCAAGTGCGGTAAATGCGCACGTCACTGCCCGCAGCACATCGATATTCCCGAGCGTCTCGATGACGTGCGCCGACGTTTCCAGCCTGGCCCCGTAACGGCTGTGCTTAAAGCCTTCCGCACAACGCGCTCCTCATGATCCTTTTATATCTTGTGATGGAATAGTTCCTGTTTACGGCAGAATAGGGCAACAGCAGGAACTATTTCGCCGCAACTAATGGGAGACTATCGTGGGTGACCGAGGTTTACGTAATGATTCGCGTGAGGTTCGTTGGGGCATTTTGGGCGCCGGGCACATTTCTCATCGATTTGCATCGTCGCTCAAGAAGGTCGACGGGGCACGGCTGGTGGCTGCGGCCGGCCGCACTCCTGCACATGTCGAGGAATTTTGCCGAGTGTTTTCGATCGATGCTGCGCATGGCCATGTCTCGGTCGACGATAACGGCAATGCGGCTTATGACGCGCTGATTGCCGACCCCGATGTCGACGCAATCTACTTGGCTCTTCCGCATGGCATGCATACGCGTTGGGCCTGTCGCGCGCTGCGCGCCGGAAAGGCCGTGCTGTGCGAAAAGCCGGCCGTTTTGAGTGAGGAAGAGGCTCTCTCGATTGCCTCCACCTCTCGTGAGCGCGGCGTGCTGTTTATGGAGGCGATGAAGAATCGGTTTTGCCCGATGCGCACTCGCGTGAAGGACTTGCTTGCGTCGGGTGAGCTTGGCCGTATTGTCTCGATTGAAAGCGTGCAAAAGCTCGATTACGGCGAGCCTCCTTCGGGCTATCTGCTTGATCCGTTGCAGGGCGGCTGTCTATATGACATGGGCTGTTATGCGGTCGGTTGGTTTGAGGATTTGCTCGCGGGCGCGTGCGAGGTTTCGTCCCGTGAAGTTCGCTGGCGTGACGTATCGGGCGGCCGCGTCGATTGGGCCGACGAGATCCATATGAGCGTCGGCGGTATACCCATTCATATGGCGTGCGACGGCAAAGCAACATATGAAAGCCGCTTAACGATTGCCTGTGAGCGGGGCTCGTTGGAAATCGAGCGTCTCCATCGCCCCGAGCTCGCCCATGTGAAGTATTCCGACGGTCGAACGCTAGAAATAAATGCCCCGTTTGAGATCGATGATTTCTACGGCGAAATCCAGCATGCGACCCAGCTCATCTGGGCGGGGAAACTCGAAAGCCCCATCATGTCCCTAGCCGCCACACAGCGCTGCGCACGCATCATCGATGCGATTCGTTTGAAACTTTAGGGCGTGGGGCATGGCACCAGCGCTTGGAATGCCTGGAGGCCTTTGTCCCTGATGCCCCTTTTATAACTTGCGGTGGAATACGGTCTGTTTGCGCCAAAATAGGGCACCAATAGACCGTATTTCACCGCAACTGATAAGGGAGAGCTGGAGATGCTGACGATCGGGTGTCATCTTTCGACGACGAAGGGCTATCGGGCAATGGGGGAGACGGCGTTGTCCATTGGCGCCAATACCTTTGCATTCTTTACGCGCAACCCGCGCGGTGGCAAGGCAAAAGACCTTGACATGGATGACGTGGCGGCTCTGCGCGAGCTTATGGCGCAAAACGACTTTGGACCGCTGGTGGCGCATGCCCCGTATACCTATAACCCCTGCTCCGCTAAGGAGCGGGCGCGCGAGTTTGCCTTGGAGGCAATGGCCGAGGACTTGCAGCGTCTGGAAACACTGCCCGGCAACTACTACAACTTCCATCCCGGTGCGCATGTGGGACAGGGCTCCGACGTCGGCATTCAGATGATTGTCGACACGCTGTGCCAGGTGATGTTTGAGGGGCAGCAGACGACGGTATTACTCGAGACCATGGCAGGAAAGGGCACCGAGGTGGGCCGTAGCTTTGAAGAACTGGCGTGCATTATCGAGGGCGTTGCCGCCAAGCGCCCAGAGCTGTCCGATAAGCTGGGCGTTTGTTTGGACACCTGCCATGTGAGCGATGCCGGCTACGACATCATCCATGATCTGGACGACGTACTCGACGAGTTCGACCGCGTGGTGGGTATCGATCGCTTGCATGCCGTACACATCAACGATTCGAAGAACCCTTGTGGCGCCCATAAAGATCGTCACGAGTGCATCGGCAAGGGATACCTTGGCAGTGAGGAATTTGGTGGAGGTATGCAGGTTATGCAGAATATTGTATCGAATGGCCGTTTGCGTTCGCTGCCGTTTATTTTGGAGACTCCGAACGAACTTGCAGGTTATGCAGCTGAAATTAGACTATTAAGGTCATTGCAGCAGTAATAACTGTTACAAAGTGGAGTGTTCCATTCACGTTATGGGTTTGTTTCAATCAGTTTTCTCATTGCAGATTCGTAATTCCGGGTGCATAATAGCCAACAGTTTTTGCAGACCTCTGAATCAAACGAGGTCACCGGAAGGAGACTGATTATGAAGCTTAAGAAGCTTGGCGCATTTGCCGCCACAGGCGCCATGGCGCTCGCCCTCGCACTGACGGGCTGCGGCTCGTCCAACGCCACCTCTGGTTCTGATGCCGGTTCCAGCAGCTCTGACGACGCTAAGGTCGAGAAGGTCGACGGCTCCAAGGAGTACGCGCTCGTCAAGGACGGTACACTGACCGTCGGCACCTCTGCCGAGTACGCTCCGTTTGAGTACAAGGATGACAACGGCGATTATCAGGGCTTTGACCTTGAGCTCATCAAGGCTATCGGCGACAAGCTGGGCCTGGATGTCGAGTATGTCAACAATGACTTTGACACGCTGGTTCCGGGCGTCGCTTCGGGCGCCAAGTATGACGTTTCCATCGCGGCTATCACCGACACGCCCGAGCGTGAGAAGGAAGTCACTTTCTCTGATTCCTATTACATGGACGATCAGGCTATCGTGACCAAGGTTGATAACACCGACATCACGGCCGACAACTACAGCGAGAAGCTCAACAACGCTGACGCTACCATCATCGTCCAGTCTGGCTCGACCGCCGAGGCCTTTGCCCAGGAGAACTTCCCCAAGGCCAAGATTGTCCCCTACAAGGACGCTACCGAGTGCTTCAGCGCCCTGCAGTCCGATAAGGGCGACGCCGTAGTCACCAACCGCTCCGTTGCCAGCCAGCTGACCGCCGAGCAGTTCAACACCTGCCAGACCATCAAGCAGATCAGCACCGGCGAGGAGTACGCCATCGCCATCAACCAGGGCAACACCAAGCTCAAGGACGACATCAACCAGGCCATCAAGGACCTGACTGATGACGGTACCGTTGACGCCCTCATGGCTAAGTACAACATCAAGTAAAATAGCTACTTGATTGCGCGCGGGCCCTTTCCGTTTTGGCGGAGAGGGCCTTTGCGCTTCTTGAATGGGCGTCATCCCGCCCCGTTATGTCGGCAACTTAAACGTTAGGAGCCACCTTGTCTCGATTGAACCAAGGAGCTACGGGCCAGAGCTATCCACTGCCCTCGATGCTCCAAAAGCTGGCCTGCGCCCTGGCTGTGGCGCTCGCCTTGGTATGCGCGGGGGCCTGCGTGCCCTCGACTGCCCAGGCGCTTGAGACCGCAAAGATCACCGCCCGACCCAACACCGGTTCGGGTAGCGACGTGGTCGGTGGCACCGAGACGCGCATCACTTGGGAAGTTCAGGCCGATGCCGACGAGGAGCTGAGCGGTCTTTCTTTGACGTTTGTCGACGGCACGACGTTTGGTACCGATGACACGCGATTGACGATGCTCTCGGGCGAGGACCTCATGGATCGTACGCCCATGAAGCCCACGTGCAAGGCTGACGGCCAGACGCTCAAGATTGACTTTGGCGAGACGGCGCCTGCCGGCGGTTTTTTCCGTGTCGAGGTTTACGGTGTGACGTTTCCCGTCGAGGGCGGCGATGAGGCCTTTAGCGGCACCTATACGCTCGCCGACGGTTCGACCAAGAAGATTTCCAAGATTCCTCCCGTCGAGATTAAGGGCGTGACGGCATTCGATAACTTCCTGGCCGACCTTAAGGAACAGCCGTGGGTCGAGGCCTGGAACTCCAATATGTTTCTGCGCCTGTTCTTAAACCCGGTCATTTTGGTCCAAAGCCTGCCGATCGTCTTTAAGGGCTTCCTCATGTCGCTCTCGATCGTGCTCGTGGCGTTTCCGCTGGCAATCCCCTTTGGCTTTGCCTTGTCGCTCATGCGCATCTCCAAGTCGCGCATCCTGCGCTGTCTTGCCGGCATCTATGTGAATATCATTCGCGGTACGCCGGCGTTCCTGCAGATCTATATCGCGTTCTTCGGTCTGCCGTTGGCCGGCGTCAAGGTGGACGACTATGTCTTGGGCGTCATCGTCATGGCCATGAACTCGTCTGCGTACCTGTGCGAGATCTTCCGTGCCGGTATTCAATCGATCCCCAAGGGCCAAAACGAGGCTGCTCGCTCTCTGGGCATGAATGCCTTCCAGACGCTGCTCTACGTTATGATTCCGCAGACGTTCCGCAATGTTTTGCCTACGCTGACCAGCGAGTTTATCTTGCTTTACAAGGATACGTCGCTGCTTGCCGCCGTGGGTGTGGTCGAAATCGTCATGAACGCCCGTACCATCGTGGCCACGACGGGCTCCATTACACCGTACGTGGTTGCCGCCCTGTTCTATCTGGTCATCACCCTGCCGCTCGCTCGCTTGGTGAGCGGTCTTGAGGCGAGGCTTTTGGGTACGACCGAGACCAAGAAGAAGCGTCCCGCCAAGAGCGCCGGACAGGTTGTCGCGACGCCTGCCGATCACATCGCCGGTCTGTAAGGAGGTCCTATCATGAGCGAAACCAATAACTCGAACGAGGTCGTCGTCAGCATCAAGAACCTCCAGAAGGCCTTTGGCGATAACGTGGTCCTGCGCGATATCGATCTGGATGTGCATAGGGGCGAGGTCGTCGTAGTTCTGGGTCCTTCGGGCTCGGGCAAGTCGACGATGCTTCGCTGCATCAATCGTCTGGAGCATCCTACGAGTGGTTCGATTGTCGTCGAGGGCGTGGATGTGTGCGCCAAGGGCGTTGACCTCAATAAGGTGCGTACGCACTTGGGCATGGTGTTTCAGCAGTTCAACCTGTTCCCGCACCTGTCGGTCAAAAAGAACGTCATGCTTGCGCAGCAAAAGGTGCTCAAGCGCAGCAAGGAAGAGGCCGAGAAGATCGCCGTCGAGGAGCTGACCAAGGTCGGTCTTGCCGAGCGTATCGACTTTATGCCGAGCCAGCTCTCGGGCGGCCAGCAGCAGCGCGTTGCCATCGCCCGCGCCCTGTCGATGAACCCTCACGTTATGCTCTTTGACGAGGCCACGTCGGCGCTCGATCCCGAGCTGGTTCGCGACGTTCTGGGTGTCATGCGCGACCTGGCACGCGATGGCATGACCATGATCGTCGTGACGCACGAGATGGGCTTTGCCCGCGACGTCGCCGACCGCGTCGTCTTTATGGACGGCGGCGTCATTGTGGAAGAGGGTACGCCGAGCGAGGTCTTCGACCACCCCAAGAGCGAGCGCACCAAGGCGTTCTTGGGCAATATCTCGTAGCCGCTTTATATGACTGACATAGCAGAAAACGGGAGCCGGATGTGATCCGGCTCCCGTTTTTGTTGGGACGCGAATGTGTTTTGTTGCAATGCGCGTTGCGGGCGGAGCTCATTGCCGCTAGGCGAGCTCGGCTCCAAGGGCGCGGCAGGCCGCTTCGCTCTCATCATCGGGGGCGTCGTAGCAGATGACGGAATCGACGACGTTGACGCCCTCCTCGTCGGCGTCCGCCTTCCAGTTGTCCATCCATTCGCCCTCGGCCCACGAATAAGAGCCAAAGAGGACGACCTTCTTGTCGCCGAGGGTCTCCTTGACCTCATCCCACATGGGCTGGAACTCATCATATTCAAGCTCCTCGGAACCCATGGCGGGGCAGCCGAAGGCGATAGCGTCATAGCCAGCGGCCTTGTCTGCGGAGAAGTCGGCGCAGGAGATGACCTCTGCCTCGGCGCCGGCATCGGTTGCACCTTCGGCAACGAGGTTTGCCATGGCCTCGGTGTTGCCCGTGCCGCTCCAGTAGACGACGGCGATCTTGCTCATGTTGAGTCCTTTCAGTTGTGCGGCAGGTTGCCACGGCTTCTATGTTCTATCGGGTTGCCTGGGCAAGTTGCGCCAAGCTGTAGCCCTGCTGATAGACAAAGGTGAAGTATTGGGTGCAGGCGCGGTAGGCATCAAACGTCGCAAGTGCCTGCTCGACATTTGCGTAGACCTTCCAGGCCCCAAAGACCTTATAGTTCTCGCCGCGCTGGACGATAAACTCGTGCACGTCGTCGTAGGGATATCCTAGGAAGTAGCCTATTTCGTGCGGAAACTCGCAGGTGCAGTCGTTGCTGCAGCTAGCTTGCTGGGGTAGTGCGCATCGAGTCTGGCTACAGGCGCATTCCGCGACGTTATTACTCGCGAGCGTGATGCGTGATGCCAAATGCACAAGGCATGTCGAAAGGTCTCTCGTGTCGTAGCCTTCCGAGGCGAGCGCCGTTTTGGCGCAAGGGTCCGCGAAATAGGTGGTGAGGCTTTTGGCTCGATACACGTACACGAGCGCTCCGCAGGGCCGCCAGACCAAAACACTCAGGTGGATGCCAAGCGGGTCAAGCTCGCGGTTGCACTGGGCGATAACGTTGAGCAGGCGTGCTCGGCGTTCTGCGATGGTTTCTGTTGCGGTCGAGCCGTCCCCGTGGGCGTAGGTGCCTGGATAGGTAAAGAGCGATGCCGGCTTGATGCCCGCGAGCGTGGGGGAGCAGTTGCGCACGACTGCTGCCTGAAACGTTGGGATGTCTATGGTTCGAGTCACGTCGCTCCTTACGGATCTAAACTGTTAGCCTAGGAAAACTTATACACGAAAGTAAGCCATGGTCAACAAAAAAGTTTGAAGAGGAAAACTAATTGACCGAACGGACATGATTTTGGGTTAAGATGGGGACACCCCATGGGGGTATCTAGATAGTGCTACTGAAAGGGGAACGCATGAGTGACTTGCTCAACCCTGCGAATCTCATCGTGCTGACCGTCATTGCCGTCGGCATGTTTTTTGGACTGCGTCGCATTGCCGCTTCGACACACGGGAAGAGTTGCTGCAGCGATGGTGCGAGCGGCAAGAAGGCCAAAAAGGTTGTGGTGGCAGACACCGACGAGTCCCACTACCCCTATCGTGAGGAACTCCTTATCGGCGGCATGAGTTGCGACGGCTGCGCCCGGAATGTGACGAATGCCCTCAATGCGCTTGATGGCGTGTGGGCTACGGTAACGTACGCGGACCACACGGCACGCGTGCGCTCGAAGCGCCCGGTTGATCGCGACACACTCGAGACGGCAGTGAGGGGTGCGGGCTATTACGTTATGAAAATGTAGGCGTTGCCCTCTCCGGTGGGTACCAGCCTCCTGCCCATTGTGACTATCGGCATCCAAAAATTTGCGCAAAAATAACCTTTAGATGCGGCAAAAGTGGAGTTTGGTGACGGTTTGCGCGGAATTCGCTACCAATCGAGCATCTATGAACCCGTCCAAAAAATTACAGGTGTATATTTATACACTGATTATTGCTGTGCTCAGATTGCAATTAACCGTGGACAGAAATGAAGAATGCTAAAACTGGGCTTTAGGACAGGGGAGGCTATAACCTTATGAGACGAGTGGGAACACTTGGCTTGGTGGCAGCGCTTGCCGCTATCTTGGTATCGCCGCTGCCGGCGCACGCCGAAGACGCATCGGGTGCCGTTACCTACAATGCGGGAAATGGGTATTCCTTTGAGAAGCTCTCGCATCCTACGGTAGGAACGTCGCAGCCGGATGGCATCGTCGACTACCAGGGTAACGGTGCCGTTGCCGTTCCGGGCGCCGATGGTAATACGGCCAACAACGAAGGCGATCGCGGCCAGAGCTACACTTGGGCAGCTGCGAGCTATGGTGACTGGCTTTATGTGGGCACCTGCTATGCGGCGATGGGCAACACGCTGACGCTCATGAACAGCACGCTGTGCGATTCCTTTGATGTCGAAACCATGCGCCTGACGCTGGAGGCCATGTTTAACGGTACCTTCTTCTATGGACAGCAGAAGGAGGACGGCACGGCCGACAAGGACAGCGGCGGCATCTTGGTCAAGATCAATACCAAGACCGGTGAGACCAAGCTGCTACTCTCTGAATCGCTCAACGGCGTCGCTCCTTTGTTCCGCAATGCCGTGAGCTATAAGGGTAAGCTCTATTTCTGCGGCAGCGTCAGGACCAATGACGGCAAAGGCGGCCTGCCTGCTGTATACGAGATCGATCCTAAGACGGATGAGTACAAAGTTGTCTATCAGGGCCTTTCGAGCATGCAGGATTACGGTGCTGCCTACAAGCAGGGCATTTCTACCGGTATCCGCGGCATGTGCGTCCATGATGGCCAGCTCGTCATCAGTAATGTGGGTAAAGACGCGAACGGTAATTTTGTGTCGACAATCCTGACGTCGTCTGACCCCTCGAAGGGCCAGGACAGCTTCACCGAGATTGCCAACTCGGAGACGCTGTTTGGCTATCCGGCGATTCGCTATCAGGACAGCATCTACGGCGGCGCCATTTGGGATATGGTCTCGTACAATGGCCATCTCTATGCGACCATCTGCACCGGTACGCCCGAGAACGCTCCCGATGATAATTCCATGCAGTCGTTTGCCATGGTCCGTGGCGACAAGAATGCCGACGGCAGCTATTCGTGGACTCCCATTGTCGGCGATCAGAAGACGGACGGTGCAAAGTACTGCTTTGGCATCGATCCTGCCCGTACCCGTTCTGGCGCTGCCAACCTCATCGTCTACAACGACTACCTCTATATCGGTGAATACAACGACGAGGAGATTGCCCTCGAGCGCATCCTGTTCAACAAATCCAACACCGAAGAGGGCGGCAAGGGCAGCATGGGTGGCGTTGACTGCTCGTTTGTGAATGCCAATCTTGGGCAGTCGGTTAACATCTATCGCATGGACAAGGACGAGAACATGGAGCTCGTCGTTGGCGATCGCACCGACATGTTCCCCGAGGGCGGTATTTCCGGCCTGACTTCGGGCTTTGGCCGAAACGAGAACCAGTACATTTGGCGCATGCAGAAGTTCGACGGCAAACTGTATATCGGTACCTTTGATACCGCGAGCCTGCTTGAGCCGATCGGCCAGTTCTCCAATGGCGACATTATCGATATGACGCCCGAGGAGTGGGACTCTCAGGTTCAGCGCCTTAGGGACCTGCTCGATCACCTGCTCGACAAGAAATCGCCTGACGACCCCATCGTTCCCGTGAACACGCTTGCGGACGATGATTCAAACGAGGCCGTCGAGGTCGATGATTCGAACGAAGCTGCTGAGGTTGATGATTCAAACAAGGCCGTCGATGTCGATGACGAGAAGACCGAGGTTGCTAAGGGCTTTGGCGATCTGAGCGATGCGCTGGAGGATGCCGCGGGCGGTCTTTGCGATCAGGCCGCGACGATGTCCCAGGACTTTGAGGACGACGCCGCTTATGTCCAGAAGATCGATGGCGAGATCGCGTACTTCAAGTCCTTTGCCGACCAGTATCAGGACATGCTCGATAGCTATGAGAGCCTTAAGCAGCAGTACGAGGATGCCTATGGCACCGAGCTGCCGAGCGATATTCAGGATGCGCTCGATAAGCTGCTGAGCGAGGAGAACCTCAAGAAGTTGCAGAGTGTCCTTACGTGCATGTGTTACCTGCGCGATGCCGAGCGCGGCTTTGATATGTATGTGACCGAGGACGGCGTGAACTTTACGACGCTGACGACCAATGGCTTTAACGATCCGTATAACCATGGTCTGCGCACCTTTGCGGTGACCAACCAGGGTCTGTGCCTTGGTACCGCCAACCCGTTCTATGGTTGCCAGGTCTGGATCCAGCGCAAGGAGAATTCGGAGAATCCGGTTGATCCCGGTACTCCGGATCCGACGGAACCCACCGATCCTTCGCAGCCGGGTGGCGGCGATCAGCCTGGCGGCAGCCAGACGGGTGGCAACGACCAGTCGAGCAGCACCACGACCACCGTCACGACGACCGCTAAGAAGACTCCGAAGGACGGCTCGCTGCCTCGCGCTGGCGACTCGACCCTCACGCTGGTCTTGGGATTGCTGGTTGCAGCTGCCGCAGTGCTTGGCATTGCTCTCGTCTTGCGCAAGCGTTCTCGTCGCTAGGCTCGTCCGCGTAGCTCAATGTCCTGGATATCGTCGAAGTTGATGGCGATATCCCTGAGTTTGAGCAGCTTGAATGCGGGTAACGCTTCGTCGAGAATGCCCGTGCGGCTACGATAGCCGTACGTATCGTAATAGGTGACGCGCACCAAGTCGCCGCGTTTGAGGCCCTCGAGCTTTTGCGAAAGCTCGAGGGCTTTTTCTTCCGTGAGCTCACGTTTTTGCTCGACGGTGATTTCCTGCTTGCGCACGAGTTCGTAGTATCCCGTGAGGGCGGCAAAGGGCATAAACTGTGCGGCGCGGTTGGCGCGCACGGCACCGTTGGCAGTGAGGTTGGGGTCGGCTGCGCGGCGTCTGCCCTCGGGGTCCGCCAGGCGCTCGAAGGCGGTCGGCGGGCGCATGGGCTGTTGTTTGGGTTTAGGCACGGTGTCCTCCAACTTGATCGTTGCGCTCGCGCGCGGTGGCGCCGGCGGTAAAGCTTAATCCCTTGACGAGCGCGTTCTTGCCGTACTTGCCTTTCACGGCCAGGACGGCGCGCGCCAGGTCGCGCTCGCGCTCATCGGCCTCGATATCGCTGAACAGATCGATGGTGGCAAATTCCTCGGGCACAAGATTGCTAAAGCCCAGGTTGATGCGCTTGACCGGTCGTTTGGGATCGACAGTCTGCGCCCAGAGCTCATCGAAATAGCCCATGATCTTCTTAAACGAATTGGTACGCTCGGGCAGCTTGCGCGAGGCGTTGGAGTGCGCAAAGAGCGCGGCATAGCCACCACGCGGTTTGCCACCATGCTCTCCCACAAAGATGCCATCGATTGCCTGCGCTTCGCGCACCAGGCGGCGCCGTTCGTCATCGCGCTGGACGGGCTTGGGAGCACGGGGCGCGAGCTCGGGGCCGGCGGTTGCGGTGGGTTCGATGCTCGACGTACTCGAGCGCAGGTGTCCGCATCCGTCCACATATTGTGCAGTACCGCTGGCATCAAGCCTGCGTATGTCGGCGCGCTCGCTCGCGTAGCCCACAAAGAGCGAGATGCTGTCGCAGACCACGTGCTTATCGATCAAGTCCAACACGGCGTTGTCGACCATCTCGCGCAAGACGGTGTAGGCCTGCTCGTAGGCATAGCCCTTCGAGAGCACCTGTCCTGTGGTGGTCGAAGTTGCTTGCGGGCGATAGGCTTGGATATCGGCGATGGTTGTCGGCTCGCGTCCGAAGGCGTGGTCGATGAGATACTCGGCATTGACGCCGAGCTCGTCGTAAAGCAGGTTTTCGTCGAGCGCCGCGACGCCCATCAGATCGTAGACGCCGTATTTTTCGAGTCGTGCTGCCACGCCGGGGCCGATGCCCCAGATATCGGTGATGGGACGATGGGGCCAGATTTCCTTGCGAAAGGTCTCATCGTCGAGTATGCCGATGCGGCTGGGTACGTGCTTGGCGGTGATATCGAGTGCAACCTTGGCCTGGAATAGGTTGGGGCCGATGCCGACCGTCGCCGTGATGCCGGTGCGCGCCAGGACCTCGTCGCGCAACATGCAGGCGAAGCCTTCCGCATCGGTGTGATAGAGGTCCAGATAGGGTGTCACGTCGATAAAGCACTCGTCAATTGAGTAGACGTGCACGTCCTGGGGGCTGACGTATTCCAGATAGATGCCGTAGATTTGCGCCGACACCTCCATGTAGTGCTGCATGCGCGGCACTGCTTTGATGCAGTCGATGCCGTCGGGAATCTCGAACAGACGGCAGCGGTTGTGAATACCTAAGTCCTTCATGGCCTGCGTGATAGCGAGGCAGATGGTCGTGCGTCCGCGCGATTCGTCGGCAACGACCAGGTTGGTGGTGAGCGGATCGAGCCCACGGTCGACGCACTCGACGCTGGCATAAAACGTCTTGAGGTCGATGCAGATATAGGTGTGCTGCTCGTGCGCCATCCGTGCCCTTCCATCAAACACATGTTCTTATCGAATACCTGTTCGATAATACCCGCTTGCACGGACACCGTCAAAATCTGTCCCTTTTTGGCAAGTATGGTCGTGCGGCTTCATCGGGGTTTTAACGCAGCCCTAAAGAGCGCGAAACAGCTCGGAAAAGCTCGCTTCGTAGCATGAGCCTAACGATCGATACCACCATAAAGCACGGAAGGGTTGTGGGGATAATGGTCAACTATGGGTTTGGTATGCCGACGCGCTTGGTTGCGGATGGGGATGTGGCTCGCTGGTGCGGGCGATTGGTTGCCCACTATGGCGGCACCAAGGCACTGGTCGTGCTGGGAGGCGACAAGCACACGCGCGATGAGCTCGTTTCGGCGGCGCTGGGCTCGCTCGATCGTGCCCTGCTCGAACGCGTACTCTTTCGTTGCGGTTCGGCCGGGGGCGACGGGGGAGACGATTTGGTCGATGAGGCCGTAGCCCTGGCAACCGATGAGGGCGTGGACTTTGTCCTGGCGATTGGCGATGCCGATACTGCTGGCTTTGCGCGCGAGCTCGCGCGTCGCATGGCGGCGCTCGATGCCGGCGAAGACGGTTTTGTCCCTTATGGATGCATTCTCTCGGAGGGCAAGGCGCCTGCTGTCGTGGGCACCGGTGAGGTTCCCGTTTTTGCCATTATCGCGCCCGAACTGCTGGAGGGCATCGGGTCTCCTCTGCGTGAGTTGCTCGGTAGCATCTGCGCCGCGGCCTAATATTTGCCATAAAAGGACGGGTTATTTTTGGTTGGTAAAGCGTTTGACCTGCCAAAATAAGCCTGTCCCTTTTTAATCGGTTGCCGTTTGGGGGCCGATTGGCAACGCTCGCTGATTGTAGTCTTGACCTGCGCTAGAATAGTGGCATCTGAATGTCCGGGCGCATGGAGGCGTGCGCCCGTATGCTGAGGAGGACTCTATGGCAACTGTTGCCGCACCTATCGATGCTACGTCGACTGCCGCTTGGAAGGCACTCGAGGCTCATCAGGAGAAGCTCGAGGCTGAAGGTATCGACCTCAAGGCCTGGTTCGCTGCTGACGCCGACCGCGTGAACAAGCTGAGCTTTGACGCCGGTGACCTGCACTTCGATCTGTCGAAGAACCTGGTGACCGATGAGACCGTCAAGCTGCTGTGCGATCTTGCCCGTGAGGTGAAGCTCGAGGAGCGCCGCGACGCCATGTTCTCCGGCGAGCACATCAACACCACCGAGGACCGCGCCGTCCTGCACACCGCGCTGCGCCGCCCGGCAAGCGAGAAGGGCCAGCTCATCGTCGACGGCCAGGACGTCGTCGCCGACGTGCACGAGGTTCTCGACCGCATGTATGCCTTCGCCGAGCGCGTGCGCTCCGGTGAGTGGAAGGGCGTTACCGGCAAAAAGATCGAGCACCTGGTGTCCATCGGCATCGGCGGCTCCGATCTGGGCCCGGTCATGGCTTACGAGGCTCTGCGTCCCTATGCCGACGCCGGTATCGACTGCCGCTACATCTCCAACATCGACCCCAACGACCAGGCCGAGAAGCTCAAGGGCTTGGATCCCGAGACCACGCTCGTGATCATCGTCTCCAAGACCTTCACCACACTTGAGACCCTCACCAACGCTCGCGAGGTCAAGACCTGGATGCTCGAGCAGCTCAAGGCTCAGGGCGCCATCGACGGCTCCGATGAGCAGAACGCCGAGGCCGTGGCAAAGCACTTCGTCGCCGTTTCCACCGCACTCGAGAAGGTCGAGGCCTTCGGCATCGACCCTGCCAACGCCTTCGGTTTCTGGAACTGGGTTGGCGGCCGCTATTCTGTTGACTCCGCCGTAGGCCTGTCGCTGATCGTCGTGCTCGGCCCCGAGCGCTTCCAGCAGTTCCTCGAGGGCTTCCATGCCATCGACGAGTACTTCTGCAATACCCCGCTCGAGAACAATGCCGTTGCGCTGATGGGCCTGCTCAACGTCTGGTACGTCAACTTCTTCGGTTCCAAGAGCCACGCCGTGCTGCCGTACTGCCAGTACCTGCATCGTTTCCCGGCCTACCTGCAGCAGCTCACCATGGAGTCCAACGGCAAGCATGTCCGCTGGGACGGCAGCGCCGTGACCTCCGACACCGGTGAGATCTTCTGGGGCGAGCCCGGCACCAACGGCCAGCATGCCTTCTACCAGCTGCTGCACCAGGGCACCGTGGTGGTTCCGGCCGATTTCATCGCCTTCGCCAATACCGCAAACCCTGCGACCGACAGCGGTCAGGACGTGCATGAGCTGTTCCTGGGCAACTTCCTGGCCCAGACCAAGGCGCTCGCCTTTGGCAAGACGGCCGACGAGGTCCGTGCCGAGGGCACGCCCGAGCAGATCGTCCCGGCCCGTTGCTTTGAGGGCAACCGCCCGACGACCTCGATCTTCGGCGACACGCTGACCCCGTTCGCGCTCGGCGAGCTCATCGCCCTGTACGAGCACATCACGTTTGTCGAGGGCACGGTCTGGGGCATCGACTCCTACGACCAGTGGGGCGTTGAGCTGGGCAAGCAGCTTGCCAAGCAGATCACCCCTGCCTTCCACGATGATGCCGCCAAGGCCGAGCAGGACGCTTCGACCCAGGCGCTCATCGAGTTCTATCGCGCGCACCGCAAGTAGTCGCTGCTGTTAACGCATCGCGCCTTATAGTCAGGGGCCCGTATCCTATCGGATGCGGGCCCCTTTGCTTTGCCGTGGTCCCGGGGCGCACGGCCTTTGTGGAACATCGCCGGGGCGTCGCGCGCTGCGAGAACCCTGCGCCTAGATCTCGGCCTCCGCATGGCCTCGCTGCGCCTCGGGCAGCTCCCCGTAGAGCGGATGGTCTTCGAGCCTAAAGCGCTCGACCTGTTCGGGAGTGCGACCGCGTACAAAGAGCCACGAGCGATCGATCGGCGTCGCCATGAGCGTGCTGGGCA
Source organism: Collinsella sp. (assembly GCA_031296755.1). Lineage (GTDB taxonomy): Bacteria > Actinomycetota > Coriobacteriia > Coriobacteriales > Coriobacteriaceae > Collinsella. The sequence goes on along the minus strand of JAUMMZ010000045.1, from coordinate 77,551 downwards.
GCGCGTCGGCGCGGTCGGAAAACACCCGGGCACTCTCGGGATCCTGGAACGCCAGCACCAGATGCGTGTCGCAGTTGCCCATGATGGAGCGTGCGCGTGCCTCGCCATAGAGCGCATCGAGCTGGTTGGTCGACTGCAGCAGCAGCGTTGCCCAGATGTTGCGGCTTCGGATAATCGAGAGCACGTTGTCGATCTGGGGGATCTGCAGATTTGCGAAGTCATCGAGCATAAAGCGCACGGGCACGGGCAGGCTGCCGTCGGGCTGCCTATCGGCCTCACGAATGAGGCCCATAAACGCCTGCGAAATAAAAAGGCCGGTCAGCGGATCGAGATTGCGGTCAATATCGCTCACGGTTACAAACAGGGAGCAGGGGGTGTGTCCCATGGAAGCGAAGTCCACCTGATGGCACTCACGATAGAGCTGTGCCGCACCGTCGAATCCCAGACACATGACCTTTTCGGCAAGGATGCCGACGATGCTCGCGTGCATGCGCTCGGCATTTTGCGTAATGGCGTAGCGCCGCCATAGCGAGAGGGCATAGCTTTGGGGGTCGGTCGTGATCAGGTCGTCAAACAATCGACCCGTGGCACCGTCCTGCAGGTGCTCGATCAGCTTGATGACCGAGCTGATCGTCTGCTCGTCGGCGGGTAGCTGTTCGGTGACGTAGGCGATAAGACACGACAGCAGGTTTGCTGCCGCATGATCCCAAAAAGGCTGGTTGTTGTCCTCGATGGGGCAGATGGCCTTTGCCACCGAGAGGATGTCCTGCTGGTTGGGCCTGCCGTCCGCCTTGCGGCGAATGTGCCTCAGGGGGTTGTAGCCGCAGCGCTCGATGCCGGGCGCAAGGGCCGGGACGGTGTTGAGGTCGGCGAAGTTGAGACATTGCACGCGGTAACCGTGGGCTGCCAGCACGGGTCCCACTTCGCGACAGAGCGTGCCTTTGGTGTCGAGCACGATGTAGCTTGCGTTCATTTGCAGCAGGTTGGGCTTGAGGACGTTTCGGGTCTTGCCGGCTCCCGAGGGGCCGATTACAAGTGCGTTGTTGTTGAGTCCCGTTTGGCGGGTGTCGCAGGAAAGCGTTCGATCCTTGGCGAGGATGGTGGACGATGCGGACTCAGACGCGGCGAGGCGGCTGGCGAGGTTAGACATGGGCGACCTCCTTGGTGGTCGAGAGGATTTCGTGGGCAAAGCCGAGCTCGACGGCGCGCTCGGCCGAAAGGTAGGTGTCTTTTGCAGTGAGGGACTGGATGCGCTTGGGCGTGAGGCCGCTGCGGTCCGAGAGGATTTGCGTGAGGGTCTTGCGGGTCTGCATGAGACGCCGGCTGGTTTCCTGCAGCGCAAGTGCCGAGCCGCCTGCCCCCTGGGGGATCAGCGGGTCGTGAATCATGAGCTCTGCATGGGGCGCCATACGGCGATCGTCGCCGCCCATAAAGATCACGGCGCCCATGGACGCGGCGAATTCCAGGCAGACGGTGCGGATGGGGCACGATGCGAGGCACATGGCGTCATAGATCGCAAGACCCGATCGCACGCTTCCGCCGGCGCTGGCGACAAATATGGTGATGGGGCGGCTGGGGTCGGTGGCATCGAGCAGGCGGATCTGCTGGCATAGGTCGTGGGCCATCGGGGTTTCGATGTTTCCCATGACGGAGAGCTCGCGACGGGCGAGCATCTCATCGTAAATGCTGGTGAGCGTGATACCTCGGGCGGATTCACGCATGGTGAGGGGGCTGATGATGAGGGAATGATTGGTGTCCATGAGGACTCCTTTCTGTTGGTTGTGTTGTGGAATAGGATTGTTGCCCGCGGAGGGGCTGGCGGGCTACAGGGTTCGTCCGAGCCTGAGATCGAGCTCGGTTGTGGGGCAGGCTGCCTGTTCGTGCGGCTCGCAAGCGCCAAGGGCTCCAAAGCGATGGAGCGTTGCGACGGGCGTGGTGTAGGCGAGCCGCAGCTGATGCTCGACAGGGGCACATCCGTCATTTTTGTAATGAGCCGCGTAGTACTGCGCGATGCTGGCGTTCATCTCGCTGCCATTGCGATGGCGCTCAAACTGGCGTCTGCAGGTCTCGATGATCTTTGCTACCGACTTGGGTGCCGTCGCGGGAACAAGGGCGAGATAGCCCTCAAATAGCTCGTTGATGCTCAGGAGGCACAGCAGGTCGATCAGCGTCCTTATGGCTGCTCCCTCGGCGGAAAAGTGCGCGGTCATGCGGTTATATCGGTTGCGGTCGACGATGGCCGCATGGGGTCTTGGAGTTTTCTGCCCCGTGGTTCCGGGCTTTTGCCGCGCCTGTGTATTGAGCTCGACGTTGCAGCGCTTGAGGCCGTTCAACGGAAGGAACAGTGCGGTGCGCAGGGTGTTCCGCTTGCTTTCGAGTTCATGACGCTCGTCGGGTTCCCATTCGAGCTTGAGTTTCGTGTCGAGCGCCGTAAGCATATGGGCTAGGCAGCCTACGGTAAGAACGTACGAATCGTTGTCGCGTTTTGGGGCATAGGGGTCTGTCAGCTTGCGAATGTCGGGGTCGCCCATGATCTTTGTGCAGCGCTTCAGCAGTTGAGGGTGGTCGGCCAAGATTGTCGCGAGCGGTAGCGACGCGTAGTTCTTGATGGTCGCGGCGGCAAAGGCGGCGTCATATTCGTTTGCATATGCTCGCTCAATTCGGGCATCCAGAATGCTTTTCTTATCGCCGTCTTCAGCGTGGTGGTTTGTCATAGCTTCTCCAATCGGTTGATGTTCGTGCTGTTTGTTGATGTGTTGGTTGTCGTGAGTGATGTGCTTGCCGTGGGTGATGTGCTGACGTTGGGGTGCTATGCGGTTTTCAATGAGCCCGTGAGGCAGTTGCTGCAGGGGCGGGATGGAACGGCCCATGCAAGACGGAAGGCATCGTGCTCAAAATCGAGACAGCAATGCCCTGGGTGCCTCACATGTGGCAGTTACCTCATTAAGTTGTCATTGCGTTTGGGGTTGTACTTTGCCGATCTTCCTTCTCTTACACGCTAAAACTCAAACTTCATATGCTCGATCTACTTAAAACCGCAACGGCGGTCTTTTATCAACTTATATGTCGGAACGCGTCTTTGCAAGTACTTTTTTGCCTTTGTTTCAAATGGGGTGGTTTTGCAACCGTCATACGCGCGCTGTGCGAACGTGCCCCGGCTCGGATAAGATAGTGCGCGATAAAAACGATGCAAGGAGGCACATATGGCAATTAAAGCCATCGCAATGGATATCGACGGTACGCTTACCAACGATCAGAAGGTGATCAGCCCGCGTACGCGCGAGAAGCTGCTCGCGGCGCAGGAGTCGGGCATTAAGCTCATTTTGGCTTCGGGCCGTCCCGCATGGGGGCTGCACGCCTTGGCGCAGGAGCTCGACCTTCAAAACCATGACGGTCTGCTAGTCGCTTTCAATGGCGCGCATGTGGTCGATGCTCAGACCGATGAGGTCCTTTTTGACCAGGCCATGCCGGCTGACGAGCTGCACCGCCTGATTGATCACCTGCGTAATTTTGACGTGATCCCTATGATTTCGCTCGGTCGCGATTTGCACGTCGAGGACTCGTACCATTGCATGATTACGCTGCCTGACGGCTCGCAGAAGAATATCGTCAAGTACGAGCGCGACGCGTGCGATCTTAAGATTCGCGAGGTGGAGAGCCTGCATGAGGTCGCAGATGCTTATCCTGTGGACAAGCTACTCACTGCGGGCGATCCGGCCTACCTGCAGGCGCATTACGAGGAGATGTATGCGCCCTTTACCCAGACGCTTTCGGGCATGTTTACGGCCGACTGGTACTTTGAGTACACGGCGCCCGGTATCGACAAAGCCCGTGCGCTTGAGGGTGCTCTGCCCAAGCTCGGTATCGATGCCAGCGAGGTCGTCTCGTTTGGCGACGGCCAGAACGACAAGTCCATGATTGAGTGGGCCGGCACCGGTGTTGCCATGGGCAACGCCGTCGATGAGGTTAAGGCTGTGGCCCAGATGGTGACCGCCAATAACAACGAAGATGGTATTGCGGTGGCGCTGGATAAGCTGCTGGGCTAGAATCGCCGATTAATGCATGATTCGGGCGCCTGCTCGCGGGCGTCCTTTTGTTAGGGAGGGTGCCGTGTCCGCATTTCCGTTCGACGCCGTTATCTTTGACATGGACGGCGTCATTGTCGATACCGAGTATTACTACTTGGGCGAGACTGCCGCGTTTGCCAAGGAGCTTGGGCTTAACCTGACTCAAGAGGAGTTGAATGGGCAGGTCGGTACCTCGCATCAGTTCTTCCTGCATATGCTGGTCGATTGGTTTGAGCGCGCCGGTAAGGGGCATTTCACTGGCGAGGAAGCGTTGGCCCGTTGGGATGAGTGGGCGCATGAGCGTCCGCGCGACTATCAGGCTTTGATTAACCCAGGCGCCGTGGATACGATTCGAGAGCTGCCGCGCCGCGGCGTTCGCGTGGCGCTTGCCAGCTCGTCTCCCATGGATAGCATCGAGGAAGTGCTCAATGCGTGCGGGCTGTCGGATGCCTTTGAGTATGTGGTGAGCGGCGAGCAGTTTAAGGAGAGCAAGCCTGAACCCGACATCTACCTGCATGCGCTGGACCTGCTGGGGCTGCCCGCGAATCGCTGCTGCTGCGTTGAGGATTCGGTGCCTGGCATCACTGCCGGCAAGCGAGCCGGCCTGACGGTCATTGCCAAGCGCGAGGAGCGCTTTGGCTTTAGCCAGGATGCCGCGGACAAGATTATCGACCAGCTGCCGGAGCTGCTCACGCTTTCTTAGGAGCGCGGTAGTTGCGCGTTTTTCGGGTCAGATGAGTAAATACCTGACATTTTGGTGCGGCAGCAAGCATACTTTATGCTAATGCGGGCTTAAGGGCTTGTTGAATGTCCTTGAGCCCGCTTTAGACTGAATTGTGCTGGGAGAGGGTATATGCCATCGACTGAAGGGCTAACTGACGGTAAAGCAGCGATACCGCTGTACCAACAAGTCATTGATATCATTAAAAACGAAATCAACTCCGGTGCCTACAAGGCGGGCGCGCGGATACCCAACGAATTCGAATTGGCTGAGAACTATAAAGTTGGCCGCGTTACCGTGCGACGCGCTATTGAGGAGCTCGTCCAGCAGGGCTATCTAACGAAGCGACAGGGGAAAGGCACGTTTGTCAATGCCCCCAAGCTTAAGCGCAAGATTCGCCAGAAGGATGACGTTCAGAGTTTTTCGGACGCATGCCGCGTTAACGGAATGGAACCGGGGGCGCGCGTCATTTCGAGAAAGATACTGCCGGCGGATTCCACCGAAGCGCAGTTCTTTGGTGTTCCCGTTGGAACTGATTTGATTTGCGTTGAGCGTGTGCGTACTGCCGATGGAGTCCCCGTCATGCTCGAGAACAACATATATGTTTACGAGGCCAACGCTTATCTATCAACGGCACCTCTATCTAACCAATCCATTTTTGAGTTCGTGCGCAACCGGACGGGCCGTACGCCCGCGTTTACCGACCCGTGCACGCTCGAGATCGCGTGCGCGTCGCCCGAGGTCGCTCGGCTGTTGGCGGTTCCCGTTGGCGAACCCTTGTTTTACATGGATGCCTTCTTTTTCGATGAGCAGCGGAGACCGTTTATCATTGGTCGTCAGCGGATCGTTGGATCTCGTTACATTTTTGACATCTAGGACATTGCGAATGGAAACGCCCGGTGGATCATCTCACCGGGCGTTTCCATACCGTTCACGGCGCGAACGCAACCGTTCAACCGCGTTACGGCAATCAGTTTGAAATAATCTTGATGACGGGAAAAGCTGCTGGTAATCTATGGAACGTCATAGAACGTTTGCCTCATGCAAGCGTTGAGGCGAGATGCGATGCAGTCTCGAGTTCTTTGGAGGTATCTATGTCAGATACGAAGGCGAAGAAGACAAACAGACGTTTTAAGTTCAAATTACCGCATGTCTATACGATCATGTTCTTGCTGATCGTTGTCTTTGCGGTCCTGACTTGGATCGTTCCTTCTGGTCAGTATCAGCGCAAGACGATTTCGACAGCGGCGGGCGAGCGTGAAGTTGCCGTTGCTGGAACCTATGAACAGGTCGATAAGAACTACACCGATTCCGAGACCGGCGAGACCATCAATCTGGGCCAGGATATCTTTGCGGTCCTGCAAGCGCCTACTAAGGGCATCCAGGAGGCTGCCGACGTCGTTGCGTTCGTCTTATTGATTGGCGGATCGTTCGCAGTCATCACCAAGACCAACGCTTTGAATGCCGGCATGAGCCGTGTGATTAAAAAGCTCAAGAACAAGGACATCCTCATCATTCCCATCACGATGACGTTGCTGTCCATTTGCGGCACTACGTTTGGTATGTCTGAGGAAGCCCTGCCGTTCTATGCCATCTTCATTCCCATCATGATGGGTATCGGTTATGACTCGATGACGGCATTCATCATCTGCTTCCTTGGTCCCAACCTGGGATATTGTGCCTCGACCATCGATCCGTTTAACGTCTTGATCGCCCAAGGCATCATTGGCATCGAGGGCAATCCGCAACTGTGGCTGCGCGCCGTTTCTTGGGTCATCTTTACTGCCGTCGGTATCGCATGGGCCATGCGCTACGCCATGCGCGTCAAGAAAAACCCCGAGTCGTCCATTACGTACGAGGACGACAAGCTCAAGCGTGTTGAGTTTTCCGTGACCGATGCCTCCATCGAGGAAGAGTTCACTACCCGTCAGAAGCTCGTGCTTATCGATTTTGCCTGCGGCATGGGCATTATCGTCTGGGGTCTTGTTACCCAGGGCTGGTACATGAATGAGATTTCCGCCGTGTTCCTTGGTATGGGCTTGCTTGCCGGTATCCTGGGCGGCCTTGACCAGCAGACGATCGCCGAGGAGTTCGTTAAAGGCATTGCCGACTTTGCGTATGCCGCTATCGTCATCGGCATCGCTCGCGGTATCTTGGTCATCGCAGAGGGTGGCATGATCATCGACACCATCCTCCAGGCGCTCGCTACTGCACTCGCCGGTGCACCTGCCGCCGTCTACACCACGTTTATGTATATCGTCCTTGGCCTGCTCTCTTTGCTGGTTCCCTCGAGCTCTGGACTTGCGGCGCTCACCATGCCCGTCATGGGTCCGCTGACCGAGCTTATGGGCCTCAATCCCGAAGCCGCCGTTACCGCGCTCCAGTTTGCTAATCAGACCATCAACACCATCAGTCCCGTGGCGGGCATGACGGTTGCCGGCCTTGCCGTGGCAAAGATCTCGTTTGGTCAATGGTGGAAGACCATTTGGAAGTTCTTCATTTTCATGGTCGTCTTTGGCCTGATCGTAACGGCAATCTCTGGCATGCTTCCGGTGTAGGTGGTTGTGATGTCTGATCGTTTAACGGTCCTGACGTCTAAGAGCGTCTTTACCGGTACGGGGGACCTGCCGTTCGAAGGTTTCGTAGCGGTCCGTGGCAATCGAATTGAGGCGGTTGGCACCAAGTGTGAGGTAGCTTCGTATTTGACCCAGGCGGACGAGGTAGTTGACCTGGGCGACCGCACCGTCATGCCTGGCCTGATCGATGTGCATACCTTCTATACGGGCTGGGCGCTGCGGACGTTGGGGTCTGATCTATCCGGCGTCGCTGATGCCAAAGAGGCCGTGTCGCTCTTGCGTGCATGGAAAGATGATCATCCGGATTGCGCGGCGGCTTTTGGCCACAACCTGCCCGAAACGTTGGCATCGGATGCCGAGAACGCAAACACAGCAGCTGTGTTTGACGAGTGTTTTGGCGATATCCCTGTCGTCTGCTTTACACCGGGCGCGGAGACCTGTGTTCTCAATGCTGCCGCCAGTGCGCGATACGGCTTTACGCCGCAGGCGTGCTATGCCGAGAAGATCTGGCGCATGATGAGCGATTTCCTCGCGCTGCCCGAGGTGCGTGCCGGGTATTCGGACTACATGAGCATGCTTAACGAGCGCGGCGTTACCGCCATCAAGGAGATGGCGTTTGATGACTACTACGGCTTTGCCGACGAAATGGCTCGCCGTGAGGAATCTGGAGAGCTGACGGTTCGCGTCTCTATGATGTCGCAGCCGGTGGGTGCCGGTGCAAATCTGCCATATGCTCGCGAGGCACGAGAGCGCTTCCGGGGACCGTTCGTTCGTTTTTCTGGCTTCAACCGTATGACCGATCGCGGCGTATGGGCGGGGCTTGCCGAGATGATTGACCCCTATGAAGACACGGCCGATGCGGGCGCTGCCGGCAAGACGGTCGTCGAGGAGCCAGAGTGGGATCTGATTGAGAACGAGCTGCGTGCAATTGATGCTGACGGCTTCCGATATTCCTTGCATTGCCAGGGCGATGGCGCCGTTCGCCGCACCGTGGCGCTCTATGCCTCGCTGCCTCGAGACGAGCATGGACGGATGCTTCGTCGCCATGCGATTACCGATCTCGAGAACTCTGATCCGACCGATCTTGTCGAGTTTGGCAAGTTGGGTGGAATTTGCGAGGTCTATCCGCAGATTCTGACGCTGGACCGGCGCGAGGATTGCCTGTCGATGATGCGTCGACAAATCGGCGAGACGCGACTTTTGCACAGCTGGAATCGCCGCGGCATGGAAGATTCCGGATGCACAGTGTGCTGTGGCACGGATTTGCCGCTGCTGATCCCGAGCCTGGGCGAGTCAATCTACAGTGCGTGCGGCGGATACTTCGACGACGGGCTGCCCGTGAATGAGGCCAACGCGCTGACGCTTGTCGAGCTCTTGCGCGCTTGGACTGCCGGGGGCGCGTACGACCTGATGCGCGAAGACGAGCTGGGTACGCTCGAGGTCGGCAAGCTTGCCGATATCTGCGTGCTCGATCGGGATGTGTTTGACCTCGATTATCGCGACGCACGCGATCTTGCGGTTGATATAACGATGTCGGACGGACAAATCGTGTTCGATCGAAATAAGGAGGCATAAGATGTTTGAATCCAAACCGACGCTGCGCCGCGAGCAGATTGCGGGCATGAATATCCACTACATCATGTGGTCGCTCGATTACTTCCTTGATGTGCAGCAGCGTTTGGGCTTTGAGTCCATTGAGCTGTGGTGCGCAGAGCCGCATGTGACGCTCGACCATACGGGCTACTTTGAGGCTGAGGTCCTGGCGAAAAAGGCTGCAGACCGTGGGCTTAGGTATCGTACTCTGTGCCCCGAGAATGTTGTCTATCCTTGGCAGTACTGCGCACGCAAGCCGCTGCATGAACAGCGCAGCCTGGCGTACTTCAAGCACGGCATTGAGCTTGCCGAGGTACTTGGGTGCGACCGTATGTCCATCAACTCGGGCTGGGGCGACTGGGACGAGGACCGCGAGGAAGCCTGGAAGCGCAGTCGCGAGCACTTGTCCATTCTGGCGGAGTATGCCGGCGAGCACGGTCTGGTGCTTACGATGGAAAGCCTGCGTCCCGAGGAGAGCAACCTTGTGACGACGGTTTCCGATGCGAAGCGCATGATTGACGAGGTCGCGAGCCCGTACTTACAGCCCATGGTTGATACAACCGCGATGGGCGTTGCGGGCGAGACGCTCGAGGACTGGTTTGCCGCCTTTGGTGATGGGGCAATTCACGAGATGCACTTTATCGACGGTGACCCGTATGGACATCTGGTATGGGGCGATGGCAAGCACGATATGGACGCCTTCGTCGCCACACTCAACGCCCATGGTTTCGACGGCATACTGGGCCAGGAAATCACGGACGGTCGTTACTACGATGACCCGGCGGCGGCAGATGCCAAGAACATGGCCGCATTCGAGAAATATCTGATTGACTAAAACAACTATCGGCCACGCAACCAACGTCATTGATTGCGGCCTAAACAAGAAAGGAACTGGATATGAACGCACACGATCTGATCAAAGAGGCAATTGCCGAGAAGGGCAAGTTCGACAGCGTCTACTGGATTGCTTGCGGTGGCTCCATGATCGATTTGATCCCGGCTCATGAGCTTCTGCAGCGCGAGGCAACCACCTTCACTTCGTATATCTATACCGCGCGTGAATTCGACATTATGCGTCCGCGTCGTCTGGGCGAGAAGTCCCTGGTCATCGCTTGCAGCCACAGTGGCAATACCCCGGAGGTCGTCGAGGGCTGCGAGATTGCCCTTGCAGCCGGCGCTACGGTGATCGCCCAGACCGACAACGCTGGATCCAAGATCGACTCCGGCAAGTGGACCACGTGGGTCTACCCGTGGGGCGAGGGCGTGCCGCAGGCCGAGGTCCCCGCTGGCATTTCGCTGTCGCTTGCGGCCGAGCTGCTCGATCAGCAGGAGGGCTACGCCGATCTTGCCGATATGTATGCCGGTATCGCCGAGATGGATAAGATTCTTCCCCCGGCACGTGAGAAGGTAAATGCCGAGCTGGGCGATCGTTTTGCCAAGCTTTGCCAGGAGCACGAGTTCTTCTACATTCTGGGCAGCGGTCCCAACTTTAGCCAGACCTACGGTTTCGCTATCTGCTCTCTTATGGAGATGCAGTGGCAGCACTGCAGCTACATCCACTCTGCCGAGTACTTCCATGGCCCCTTCGAGGCTACTCAGGATGGCGTTTTTTACTTCCTGCAGATGGGCTCCAGCGAGTGCCGTGCTATGGATGAGCGCGCCCTGGCGTTCCTTAAGACGCATACCGATACGCTGATGGTGCTCGATGCCAAGGAGTACGGTATGGAAGACGTGCCGGCGAGCGTCCGTGCCTATCTGGACCCGGTGCTGTTCTACGCCATGAACTGCGAGCTGCGTGCCGCACGCGGCAAGGTGTTTGACCATGATCCCGATTTCCGTCGCTACATGGGCGTCGTCGAGTACTAGAAGGGTAAATACCATGGCATTTAACGTTAACGCGCTCGGATTTGGCGACAACGTCGTCGATCGCTACGAGCATATCCACACCATGTATCCTGGCGGCAACGCGGTGAACTTCGCCGTTTATGCCAAGAAATGCGGTGCCGCACGCTCCGCATACATGGGCATTTTTGGCAATGACGCCGCTGCCGAGCATGTCATTGCAAGCCTCGAGGATGAGGGTATCGAGCTTGACAAGTGTGAGCAGATGATTGGCGAGAACGGAGCGGCTCGCGTGACCGTTGTTGACGGTGACCGTGTCTTCCTTGGCTCCAACGAGGGCGGTATCCGTGGCGATGCGCGCTATGTCCTCGATCGCTTTGACCTTTCGTACATGAAGCAGTTCGATGTGGTTCATTCGGGCAACTATTGCTTTACCGAGCGCGAGCTGCCCAAGCTGAAGGCTGCGGGCGTCACGGTCTCTTTTGACTTTTCGGACGACTCCACCGACGAGTACTACGAGCAGATTGCACCCTACGTCGATTTTGCCTTCTTTAGTGCGGCGGATGCCGCGAGTGAGGACGAGATTCGCGAGCGTCTGGCATGGGTGAAGGGCTTGGGTCCGCGTTTTGTGTCGGCTACGGCGGGCGCCGAGGGCTGCATTGCTTACGACGGCGAGCGTTATTACCGCCAGCTGGCTAAACCGGTAACGGACATGAAGGACACCATGGGGGCGGGCGACTCGTTCCTCACCTCGTTTTTGATGTGCTATCTCGATTCCGCCAAGCGTGGTGAGGATGGCGCCGAGGCTATCGAGCGCGCGCTCGACTTTGCTGCCGGGTTTGCCTCGACCGTGTGCGGCATGGAAGGTTCTTGGGGCCACGGAGCGCCAATCGTCGAATAGCTTAAGAAAGCGCACGGCGGTCTGGCTATGAGGCTTTGGACAGCCGATGCAAAACAATAAGCGAAACACGAAAAGGGGGCTCGCCATGCGGTGGGTCCCCTTTTGAACATTGGAGAAGAGTATGGGTATTAAAGCGTGTGCGGCTGGTTTTTGCTGCGCGGACGTCTATCAAAACATCGGCGTATTCTATCCGACTGGTAACGGCATTGACTGGGGTATCCATCTTGCACGAATGGGCGTTTCGGTATCCGCCGTGTCGGTTGTCGGCAAGGACGAGTACGGAGACAAGATGAGGGAGGCGCTGGCCGCTGAGGGGCTCGATATCTCTCATCTGCGGGTGGAGGATGGCGACACCTCGGTGATGCTCATGGCATTGAAAGACGGCGTCGATCGCGTGCATCTCGAGGCAATCGATGGCGTAATGGAGACATATCGACCGAATGAAGACGACCGGGCGTTTATCCTGGAGCATGACATCATCCATACCGACCTGTTTGGCAATTGTTTGGACCTCCTGCCCGAATGGCATGAAGCGGGCAAGACGGTGGTTATGGACTTCTCGGTGTTCAGCCAGGATCCCGAATATGCATGTGAGGCTCATTTTCCTTACGTAGACTATGCGTTCATGTCGTTTGAAGAGGACACTCCGGAGCTACGTGATTGGGTACGTCACGTACAGGAGTTGGGGCCGCGCGTTGCGGTTGCCACGCTTGGCGAGAAGGGAAGCATTGCCTTTGACGGCGAGCGCTTCTATGAGTGCGGGATCGTGCCGGCGGAGAAGGTCGTTAACACCGTGGGTGCCGGCGACTCGTATATTGCCGGGTTTACCAAGGGCGTGATCGATGCCCTTGATATTCCGGCGTGTATGAAGGCGGGCGCTGAACTGTCGTCCCGAGTGATTGGTTCGTTTGAGCCGTACTAGGGCCAAATGCCTGGAAAGGAGTACGAAATGGTTATCGACATGTTGGTCCATCCTATGCTCTATGGCGAGATCTGTACGCCGGGTGATGAGCCTGATGGGTTCGGTTTTTGGTCACGAGAATTTGGTATGGGGCATATGGGTCCCATGGATTGGGATGAGCTTCAAGTCGAGATGGACGTCTGCGACGTGCGGAAGAGCGTGCTCATGCCGCTCGATGTAACCACGGCATGCGGAGGACACTTTGGCACCAATGACCAGATTGCCATGCTGGTTGCCGCGCACCCCGATCGTCTGTGGGGATTTGCGAGCGTAGATCCACAGGTGAGCGGTGCCGCAGACGAATTGGAGCGCGCCTTTACCGAGTTGGGGGCAAAGGGGCTTTGCCTGCATCCGGCAAAGCAGGGTTTTGCCCCCGATGATGCTGTGGCCGAGCCGCTTTACGAGCTGTGCGAGCGCTATAACAAGCCGGTGGTTTTTCATGCCGGTATGTCTTGGGAGCCGGGCGCAGAGCTCTCGCGCAGTAACCCGCTTGCATTTGAGCACACAATCGCAACGCATTCAAATGTGCGCTTTAGTTTGACCCACTTTGGCTGGCCCTGGGTGCGCGAGACCGTGGCGATGCTGCTCAAGTATCCCAACTGCTACACGGACACCTCTATCACGTACATCGATTCGCCCGAGGAGATGATGCAGCGTCTTTTCACGGTCGATATGGGGCCGCTGTGGTATGAGCGCGCGCTATCGCATCAAGTGATGTTCGCCAGCAATACGCCGCGTTTCCGTGCATTCAAACTCAAGCGGGCGCTCGATACCGTGCCCATGCGCGATGATGCGCGAGAAAGGCTCTACTGGGGTAATGCTCTGCGTTTTCTTGAAGGGGATGAGTAAACATGGTGACGCTCGAGACATTGAGCTATCTATCGACTGCTCCGGACCAGTTCATCGATATTACCGAAGATGTGCACGCTGCCATCGAACGCAGCTCGGTGACCAATGGCTTGGCAGCGATTATTTTGTCGCATACGACCTGTGGAATCGTGGTAAACGAGGGGCTGCCCTGCGTGGAGACGGATCTTATGGAGACGCTTGATCGCATCGCCCCACTCGATGCCCCCTATGCGCATGCGCACTTCCTGCCGAGCTATGGAGCCACCGGCAACAACTCCTGCGGGCATATCAAGAGCATGATTTGTGGAAACAGTTGCTTCTTTCCCGTCCAAGATGGCCACATCGTGTGCGGAAGTGCCCAGAACATCTATCTTGCGGAGTTTGACGGTCCGCAGAAGCGAAAAGTGTACGTCGAGGTGCTGGGGGAGTAACGTCCCTGCAATAACCCTATGAAGGAGCACGTTATGTCGTTTCTAACCTCGATGTTCAAGACCGAAAAGCCGGTTATCGGAATGCTGCACCTGCGTTCTCTGCCGGGCGATCCGCTGTATTACCCGGGCGGAAGCGTGCCGCAGGTCGTGGAAGCCGCCAAGCACGATCTCGAGGCGTTGCAGCAGGGCGGTGTCGATGGCATTTTGATTACCAATGAGCTCTCGATGCCCTATGAGCAGCACGTTTCTCCCTCAACCCTTGCATCGATGGGCTATGTTATCGGGGCTCTATCCCATGATCTGTCGACTCCTTGGGGAGCTGAGGCTATTTACGATGGTGATGCCACAATCGAGCTGTGCGCTGCCGTCGATGCGCAGTTCACGCGCTGCAATTTTTGCGGTGCCTGGGTCGGTGATCTCGGGCTGATTAACCGAGATTTCGCTCACACCATGCGTCGCAAGGCGGCGCTGCGCTTGGACAATCTCAAGCTTTTTCACTTCATCACGAGCGAGGGGGAGGTTTATCTCAACGACCGCACGACTGCGGACATTGCCGATTCACTTCTCTTTAATTGCCTACCGGATGCGATGGTCATCGGCGGTTCGGCTGCCGGTCGTGGCGCATCGGGCGAGCTTGCCGATGAGGTTCGCGAGCGCGTTGGCCAAGTACCTGTGGTATGTGGCACCGGTTGCCGCGAAAATACCGTGGCTGACGTATTTGCTCACTACGATGGCGCGTTTGTCGGCACGTGCTTAAAGCGCGACGGAAAGCTGGATGCCCCGGTCGATGTTGAGCGGGTAGCTCGTTTTATGGCTGCCGCTCGTACGGCGCGAGGGGAGTAGGTACCTATGGCGCTCTATCTGGGTATTGATATTGGGACAAGCGCCTCTAAAGGCGTTTTAATCGATGATCGATGCAACATCGTTTGCCAAGCCTCTTGTGGACATGAGACGGACAACCCGTGTGACGGATGGTACCAGCATGATGCGGAGGCAGTTTGGTGGGGCGATTTTTGCCGCTTGTCGCGCGAGCTGGTGGCGCGATCGGGGGTTAACGCGGCACAGATCGGATGCGTGGGCCTTTCCGCATTGGGTTGCGACTGCGTACCGGTCGATACCGAGTGCAACGCGCTGGCGCCCGCGATTTTGTATGGAGTCGATGCACGTTCGAAGCCGCAGATTGACGAGCTCCTTTCCGAATATGGGTTAGATCGCGCACGCGAGCTTTTCGGGCACGATCCCTGTTCGTCAGATATTGCTCCCAAGATCTTGTGGTTTAAGGAGAATATGCCCGAGGTGCACGAACGTGCCGCGAAGTTCCTGACGGCGTCATCGTTTCTGTGCGCGAAGTTGACGGGGCGTTTTACGGTGGACCGTTATTTGGCGGAGGATTTTCTTCCCCTATACGACCGCTACACTTGGAAGGTTGATGCTCGGGAATGTGCTCGTTTCTGCCGGCCTGACCAGATGGTGGAGGTAATGTCGGCTACCGATATTGCCGGGGTGATTACGCAGCGTGCGGCTGAGGCGACGGGGCTCGCGGCAGGGACACCTGTCTTAGTGGGAACGGGCGACTCTGGTGCCGAGGCCATTTCGACGGGTGTATTTCGTCCCGGCGATATGATGGTTCAGTTGGGGAGTACGGCGTATTTCATCTATCTAGCTGATCATATGGTCGATGATGCCCGCCTGTGGCCAGGGACGTTTATCATTCCCGGAACTTACGGGATCTGCGCGGGGACCAATACGGCGGGTGCGCTCACATCGTGGCTGCGCCAAGAGCTGTATCGCGACGCCGTGGAGGCCGAGGGCCACGGTGGCCCCGATGCATATTCGGTTATGGCGCATGATGCCGCCGGTGTGGCGCCGGGTGCCGATGGGCTCCTGTGTCTGCCGTACTTTGCGGGGGAGCGCACTCCGCTCAACGATCCCGAGGCGCGTGGCGTCTTCTTTGGCCTGACCGGAAGGCATACGCGAGCCCATATGGTTCGTGCCGCCTTGGAAGGCGTCGCGTATACCGTTGCATCCCATGTCGACATTATCGAGCGAGAACATGGACTGCCAATTGGGCGCATTATGCTTGTCGGAGGTGGAACCAAGAATCCAGTTTGGATGCAGGCTATCGCCGACGTATGTGGGCGCGAGGTCTCGGTTGCCAAGGTTACGGTGGGCGCATGCTTCGGTGATGCCATCATGGCAGCTCTCGCAGGTGGCGCCTATGCATCATGGGATGAGCTCGCCCAAGTCCTTGGCGTTGCGCAAACAATCGTGCCTGATATGACTGCCCACGAGTTATATGCGTCGCGCCGTCATATCTTTGACGAATTGTATGCACGCAACCGTGATCTCATGCACGAATTGGTGTAATGCTGCCGAATTGTACTGTCTTCCAAAATAGGGACTGCGTTGTGCGATTTGCATGCCCCTTGGCATTTTTGCCCACAGGGGTTAGCGAAGGTCAAAAACAGAGTGCGCATTTGCTAAAACTGCCGACTCGATGCGCTTTGCGTCACAGTTTTTGAGTGAGACGATGCGCATCGAGGTCCTTGCGAGCGATCTGATGAGCGACTGCGCGCTTGTTTCTGTGTTTGGTTCGGCTGGCGCATCGGTCTCGAGCAGTAGACGGTCGAGTGGAATCTGCCGGGCATATTCGCGACCGCGCTTGGTGGCGAGCATACGCTCGTTCACGGAAAAATAGCAGTTTGCGTTTCGCGCGCGGGCGAGTTCGTTCGAAGTGCCGCTAAACCAGTGGAAGATGATAGCGGGGGAGTCGGGGTTTGGGATGAGTAGTCCATGCGATTCGAGGACGTCCAGTACGGCTCCTGCCGAACGAACGGCGTGAATTGATATCACGCGCCCGGTAAGAGGATGCTGCACGAGCGTATCGCAGAGCCGGTCAAATGCCTGTATTTGTAGCGGCTCACTTCCGGCAAAGCGTGCGGAAAAGTCGAGTCCCACCTCGCCGATGTAGCACTCTTGGGCAGCAACTTCGCAAAGCAGATCGACTTCGGCAGGACCGCAGCGGCCGTCGGCGAGCCACCAGGGGTGGAGCCCAACGCCAGCGATGATGCCTGGTAGGCGACGGGCGCGCTCGTTTGCGGCCGAAAAGTCGCGTGGGTCGACCCCGCAGTCAAAGAGCCCCAGACCCAACGCCGCCGACTCACTGGCTGCAGCATCGGGGCCGAGCATCAAATCAAGATGACAATGCGTGTCAAAGAATTGCGGTTCCATCGCAGGACATCCTGCTAGTCCAGGCGTTGGCCGTCGGCGCGTACGCGCTCGGTGCCGCGCCCGCTGATCTGACGGATAACCTCGCCGGCGATCATCTGGCCCATGATGGGCGGCATAAAGCTGGCGGTTCCCAGCTCGGTGCGCTCGTGGATGTTGGAAGGGTCGCGGGGCTGTGTCTTAACCGATTCCTCGCAGCTAAACAGTACGTGCAGGCTCTTGATGCCGCGCTTCTTGCATTCTTTGCGCATAATGCGGCTCATGGGGTCACGTACCGTATCGAAGATGTCGGCAAAGCGGAGGCACTCGGGATGGAGCTTGTTGGCCCCGCCCATGGAGCTAACCAAACGAATGTCGTGGTCCTGAGCATATTTGGCAATGGTGAGCTTGGCCGAGATGGTGTCGATGGCGTCGACGACGTAGTCGAGCTTGCCGTCCGTCTGCTCCAAAACGCTCGCGAAGAACTCGTCGATGTTGTCGCTCAGCAGGTATTCGGTGCGTTTGATAACGGTGGCGGCGGGATTAATGTCGTGGATCATGGCTTCCATAACATCGACCTTGCGCTTGCCGATGGTGCTGTGAAAGGCGATAGCCTGGCGATTGATATTGCTGGGCGCGACGATGTCCTTGTCCAGAATGACGAAATGACCAATGCCGCCGCGGGCGAGCGCCTCGCAGCAATTGGACCCCACACCTCCGCAGCCGAGCATCAGCACCGTAGCATCGGCGAGCTTATCGAGTGCCTCGCGGCCCATGATGATCTCGAGCTTGGTGTCGCGTGTCTCGACGAGAGCGGCAGCGGTTTCGGTCATAGACATCCTCCGATGGGGAAGCGAATCGTGTTTTAGCTATCGTCATTATAGGTAATCGCCATAGGTTGCGATGGCGTTTACTTTGATGTGGTTTGAAGCATTGCGATTAGATAATTAGACAAACATCTAAATATCGAGTATAGTGTGCGCGTCATGAGAGATGATGAGAGGAGGTCTTATGCCGGGAGAGGGTTTTAAGGCGCTGGCCGATCCTACACGGCGTCACATTTTGGAACTGCTGCGCGAGGGCAATTGCACGGCCGGGGAGCTTGCCGAGCATTTTGACATCAGCAAGCCGTCATTGAGCCATCACTTGGCGACGCTCAAAAACGCCGGGTTGGTGACCGACGAGCGCCATGGCCAAAACATCGTATACAGCTTAAACACCACCGTCATGCAGGACTTGATCGGTTGGTTTATGGGCTTTACAAACACGGAAGGTGATAAGGATGAATAACGAAAACAAGGGCATTCACGCCACGGGGGTATCGCGGCGTGTGTGGATTGCGCTGATCGCTCTGTGCGTCGCCAATGTCGTAGTGCACCTCATAGTGATGCCGAGCTTGCCTGCGCAGATTCCCACGCACTGGGGAGCGAACGGCGCCGTCGACGGTTGGGGCCCTAGCTGGATGGCCTCCGCGCTCGGCGTGCTGCCTCTGGCACTTCTTGCAATGTTCCGCGTGGTGCCGCACATCGATCCCAAAGGTGAGGCATATCGAACCTCGGGCAAGTTCTATCAGGGCTTCGTAATCGCCTTTACCTTGTTCATGTGTGCCGTAAGCTGGCTGGGAGAGCTTACGGTCTGGGGCGTGGTGCCGGCGGTCGGTTCGGTCAACGTGCTGATTTCCGGTGCTATCGGTTTGCTGTTCATCGGCGTAGGCAACTACTTGCCGCGTGTGAAGCAGAACTATACGCTCGGTATCAAGACACCTTGGGCGCTTGCCGATCCCGAGAACTGGCGCCGTACGCAGCGTTTTGGCGGCGCCTGCTTTATGGTGCTGGGTATTGGCCTGATTGTGATGGGCGTGGCAGGCAGCGTGCTTTCGAGTGAAGTCGTCGCCGCGGTGATTGCGGTTCTGGCGTTTGGTTCGGTTGGAGCCGTCTACGTCTACTCGTATCTGTTGTGGCGCAAATCGCAGCGAGCCGCTCGTTAAGGTTGCGGAAAACTAGCGTACGCAGTTCATAGTATGTTCCGGGGGACTTTTCCCAGGTAGTATTAGGGGGTATGGGCAACCATGCCCCTTTTTATTAGAACGCGCGAACTGCCTCTCCGCTTTTTCCAAAACGGAGAGGGTGAGAAGATTTCCGCAGCTAGATAAGGAGAAATGACTGTGGCGGAGTTCATTTATCAGATGTATCAGGCTCGTAAGGCCCATGGCGACAAGGTAATCCTTGACGACGTGACCCTGAGCTTCTACCCCGGTGCCAAGATCGGCGTCGTGGGTCCCAACGGCATGGGCAAGTCGACCCTGCTCAAGATCATGGCCGGCATCGAGGAGGTCTCCAACGGCGATGCCAGGCTCACCCCCGGCTACACCGTGGGCATCCTGCAGCAGGAGCCGCCGCTCGACGACGACAAGACCGTCATCGAGAACGTGCGCATGGCATTTGGCGACATGATCGCCAAGGTCGATCGCTTCAATAAGATCGGCGAGGAGATGTGCGACCCGGATTGCGACATGGACGCCCTCATGGCCGAGATGGGAAAGCTCCAGGACGAGATCGACGCCGCCGACGGCTGGGATATCGATTCCAAGCTCGGCCAGGCCATGGACGCCCTGCAGCTGCCCGATTCCGACATGCCGGTCAACGTACTTTCCGGCGGCGAGCGCCGTCGCGTGGCCCTGTGCAAGCTGCTGCTCGAGGCTCCCGACCTGCTGCTGCTCGACGAGCCCACGAACCACCTGGACGCCGAATCGATCCTGTGGCTCGAGCACTTCCTGCACAACTACCAGGGCGCGGTGCTTGCCGTCACGCACGATCGCTACTTCCTGGATAACGTTGCCGAGTGGATCTGCGAGGTCGACCGCGGTCACCTTTATCCCTACAAGGGCAACTACTCCACGTATCTGGAGACCAAGGCCGCCCGTATCGAGGCGCAGGGCAACCGCGACGCCAAGCTCGCCAAGCGCATGGAGGCCGAGCTCGAGTGGGTACGCAGCTCGCCCAAGGCTCGCCAGGCCAAGAACAAGGCCCGTCTGGCTCGCTACGAGGAGATGGAGGCCGAGGCCCGCGCAAGCCAGAAGCTCGACTGGACCGACATCCGCATTCCCGTCGGACCGC
Organism: Collinsella sp.; assembly: GCA_031296755.1. Taxonomy (GTDB): domain Bacteria; phylum Actinomycetota; class Coriobacteriia; order Coriobacteriales; family Coriobacteriaceae; genus Collinsella. Next base: position 57,287 of record JAUMMZ010000045.1, on the reverse strand, counting down.
GCCTGGGCAACAAGGTGCTCGAGGCCCATCACCTGCATAAGGAGTTCGATGGCCGTGTGCTCATCGACGACCTATCATTCACCCTGCCGCGCAACGGCATCGTGGGCGTCATCGGCCCCAACGGTGTCGGTAAGACCACGCTGTTCAAGACGATTGTGGGTCTGGAGCCGCTTACTTCGGGCGAGCTCGAGGTGGGCGAGACCGTCAAGATTTCTTACGTCGACCAGAACCGTTCCGGCATCGACCCCGATAAGAACCTGTGGGAGGTCGTCTCGGACGGCCTGGACCACATGATGGTCGGCGAGACCGAGGTTCCGAGCCGTGCTTATGTGGCGAGCTTTGGCTTTAAGGGCCAGGACCAGCAGAAGCGCGCTGGCGTACTCTCCGGTGGCGAGCGTAACCGTCTGAACCTGGCGCTTACGCTCAAGCAGGGCGGCAACCTGCTGCTCCTCGACGAGCCCACGAACGATCTCGACGTCGAGACGCTGTCCTCGCTCGAAGCGGCGCTGCTCGAGTTCCCGGGCTGCTCGGTGGTCATTAGCCACGACCGTATGTTCCTGGACCGCGTCGCCACGCACATTCTGGCGTGGGAGGGCACCGACGAGAATCCGGGCAACTGGTATTGGTTCGAGGGCAACTTTGAGGCCTATCAAGCCAACCGTATCGAGCGCCTGGGCGAGGACGCAGCCCAGCCGCATCGTATCCACCGCAAGCTGACGCGCGACTAGTAGCAAGTAGAAAGGCCGCCACCAAGGGCGGCCTTTCTTGTAGCGATTGCACTGCAGCTATGCCCTGGCTGCTGGTTTGATTCATAATCAAAGTCATCTCTTTGGGATTAAAGCCCGTTTTTGCTATGAGTGATTTTCTAATTCCGTTTAAAACGTAAAGACGCATTGGGTTGCAAGGACATAAGCAAATCGAATTGAAATATAACCAGTGCTGTAACGTTAAAAAAAAGATTATAGAATAGGAGTACCTTATAAGTCGCTTCTCTAGAAAGAAGAACATGTGCTTTCGCGTCGTCGTTTTCTGCAACTTGTCGCGTCTTCAATTGTCGCCTTAGCCGCACGTCCGAAAGAGGTTTTTGCTTCGACGGGCAATATTGATGGTGAGCAGATACAATTTACTTCTGAAATTGCGCAAGAGCTTGCCGATAAATATATAAAGGGACTCCTCGGCTATTCGTATACGCCTTCTGACCCTATTCCTTTTGTAGATGTTGATGGGTCCCCGCTTGGTTACATTGTTCCGGTTGTGACATCCAATAGAGCCGCGGGCTATTTGGTTTTAGATGCTTCAGATGATGAAATACTTACGGGATATCGTTTTGGAGACGGCTTAGTCAGCCCTATGGATCGGGGAGGAGATCTTGGTGTCGAGTCTTATTCGTTCAATAACCCAGTCGTAATGATCAATCCATTCGAATTCGGCGTGCAATCTTTGGACGGTTCAATAACAACAAATTGCGGAAGAACAATCCCGGCTGTTTCCATAGAAGGACGGCCTGTCGTTTTATCGAATAAACCCTCAAGCTGGAACGATGTTGTAATTTACGCAACTCAAATGCAGGATTACACAGTATCTGGATTTCGTTCCATTTCTCAGTTTATGTCATATGATGAAAGCGAGATTAAGAGGCTTACCGCCCACTATGCTTGTATGGTGACAGCTTTTTCGAACGTTGCGGAACTGTATGGCATTGCCAATTTATATAGCGACCCTTCGCAATATATGCAGATATGGAATTACACCAATACCCATGCTCTTTCCGATGAAGAACAGACTGTTCCCGGCGTTGTTTTGGGTGGAACGCCGATATCAACCTGTGCAACGGGGTTTACAAATTACTGCGCAAGCAGAGGAAGTACTCTTATCGCCCGCACTGTCTCCTCTCCGGCTGTCGCGAGCATTCAAAATGAGATTAACTCTAATAGACCGAATGTTTTACATGCGAGTTTGTACAACGGATCAGCCCATTCTGTAACAGCGGAGGCTTACGCCACACTTACTGGTAAGAAAACTGGAGAGACAAGGCAGATGATTGGCATAGCGGACGGCTGGAATTCATCTTTATCCTTCCTGAAGTATGATCAGAGCTATTATGCGTGGACTTATGGAACGACTTTTTCGAAGTAGGGCGATTCGTCTAGCTCTGTCTTTGGTGCTGATGGCTTCATTGGTGGGCTGTTCAACAAAGGAAGAGATATCGCGCGGAGGTTCCGGAGAAGTGACTGCGACAGACTCAGGTTCATTAGAAATAGCTGGCGGGCATGCCGATGTGATGTTACAAGGAAAAGGCGTGCTTAGGTCGATTGATGCTGAAGACTCTGTCTGTTCAATAGAGGATTTGAAGACAGGTGAAACTGCATCGTACCGAGTTTCAGATAATGCTGCGAATATGATTGAGTCGATACCGACTGGAGCGCAGGTTTCTTTTAGATACTTTGCTCCGCAACTTGAGGATGAGCTTGCTTCTCTGGTGTCTATATGCACCGATGACAACTAAAAGGCCTGAATTCAAACGGCCTCGGATGGTCAATTGGCTATCCGAGGCCGTTTTTTACTCGACCGGGGCTTCGACCTTGTCGATGGCCCAGGCGGCTCCGAGACCGCCGGTGGTGTTGCGGCGGATGCGCACGGTAACCTCGCGGCGCTCGCCGGCCTGCGTGTAGCACAGGGGGAAGTTTGCGCGGTTTCGCGCGGCCTCGATGGTACCGCGCTCGCGGGCGATCCAGTAGTACTCGCCGACAATGCCGAGCGTGTCGGCGCCGTAGGGGAGATAGGTCGACAACTGGTGCAGAAGCGGGCCGGGGCAGAAGACCTCGGTTGCGAAATCGACGGGGAAGTCCTCAGGGATGGCGGGCGCTGCGGGTGCGGGGGTTGGGGCCGCTGCGGGTACCGAAGCCGGTGCCGGTGCGGGAACTTGGTCGCAAGTAGAGGTGGGCACGGATTCGATGACGGGTGCGGGCTCAGGCACCGGTTCCGGCTTAACTGCGGAATCTGCGGGCTTCACGGTGACGGGCGCGTCTACAGCTGCAGTTTCAAACTCAACCTGCATCGCGCTCTCATTCTCGACGCTCGACTTTGCCTCGATGGGCGTGGATGCCATAGTGGTGATGCCGGCGTTGGCGTTCTCGGGGTCATAGACGACCGTGAGCGAGATGGCGGGCTGCGGCGTCTCGGGCTTCGGCGTCGACTCGGTAGCGTCTTGATCGGCGGGCTGATCGTCCTCGGCCTCGTCGCTAAAGACATCACTGTTTTGGAACGAAGGCGTCTCGGGTTGGTCGGCGGTTTTTTCGGTTGTCGACTTGGGAGCTTCGTTGAGCTCCGCAGTGGCTTCCTGCTCGGATATGACTTCGGGATCAGTCGTGGCGGTGGTTTCGGTTTCGGCTTCTGCCGTTACCTCAATAGCGACTTCAATCTCTGCCTCGGGCTCGGATTCTGGCACGGCTTCAACCATGGCTTCAGGCTCGGGACGCTTAACGTGCTTGGGGCGCACGGCCTTGAGGTCCTTCTCGCCGCGCTTTTTCTTTTTGTAGGACTGCTTGGCACCCTTGGCAGCCTTGGGCTTGTCCTCGCCCTTGGCAAGGGCGGCATCCCAGGCCTCGTTGGCGATGAGCGTGGCATACAGGCGACCGCCCTTAAAGACGGTCAGCCTTATGCAGTCGTCGAGCTCCTCGAGCAGCTCGCGCGTGGACTCGAAGCCCAGGTCATAAGCGGCCATGTCACCAGCAGCGAGCGCCTCCTCGACCTGCGTCATAAACGTTTGCTTGCCGCACCCAATCGCATCACGCAGCAGACGATACAGATAGATGTGGTTGCCCAGCGATAGCGTGGGCTTAACTATTGTCTTGCTCATGGCAAATCTCCTCTTTACACACCAAAGCATCTTACCATCGCGCGGGGCTTGCTACCTCGGCGCCCAAGGCAAACGGGCGCGACCGTTGCCGGTTCGCGCCCGTTATACAGGTCGATTATCTATGAGGGGCAAACGTGCTTAGTTGCCCGATGCCGTGCCTTGGCTCGAGCTGTCAGATGCCGTGCCGGACGCGGTTCCACTCGAGCTGTTCGAGTTGCTGGTGTTGCTGCTGTCTGCTGAGCCCGTTCCCGACGTGGTGTCGCTCGTCTGGTCGCCCGTGCTCGGTTGAGAGCCGTCAGTCGTTTGGCTTGAGTCGGTTGTGCCGGATTGCGTACCGTTGTTGTTCACAGAAGAATCGGCGCCCTGCGACTGATCGGGGGTGTTCGAGGACGAGTCGGTGGATGCGGAGGTGCCCTGCGAGTCGTCCTGCTGGCTTTGCGATTGACCAGTGCTGTCCGCGTCGTGCTCGGTCGTGCGTGACGACAGAATCGGCTCGGGACGCTCGCCCAGACCCTCACCGGCGGTGGTGATAAGGATGGCAGCGGTGCAGGCGATAACCGCGACGATGGCGATGGCGATCGAGAAGATGATGACCTTCTTTTGCGTCTGGCTGCGCTCTGCCGCCGCCTTGGCGCGCAGGCTGTCGGGGGCGACGCGCGCCGTGGTCGCGCGCCCTGCAATCTGGCGCATCTCCTGGGTAGTCGCGGCGCCGCCTAAGTGCTCCTCGGCATTTAATTCAACGGGTTCATAGGCGCCGGCGGGGTAGTCGACGGTGGCGTGCGTACCTTTGAGGGCTTCGGCGCTGGCAGAGATAAAGTGGCGGTAGACCTGCGAGGACACAACGGTGATGACCGAGCTCACGGCGGCACCGATCACCGATCCGGCGATACCGATCTTGGAGGCAAGCGCGACGCTCGTGGCGGCAGCTGCGGCGCCGGCGATGATTTGGGGAATGGAAATGTCGTCAAACAGGCCCTTTTTGGGCGCGATGGCCATGGTCTGTCCGATGGAATGGTTCTCGTGCACGCCGTTGTTGAGCGATGCCGGCGTCATGACGCGCGTGCGCGGCGCGTCGGTGTACTTGGTTGTCATACGGGGTCCTCCCGGTGTAAATCTGCTTCGTTTCGTGTAGCCATCAGGGTACCCACCAGATGTGAATCGTACGTGACATTTAACAGATACCATCAACTCATCAAGGGGGGCTTGCTGTCTTTGGTGCAATAGCTTGATGCTAAACTGGATTTACGATTGCGAGGTGGTTTACGTGATGTACCCGTATATGACATTCGAAGACGGTACCGAGGTCGTTCATTCTGACCTGATTGCAGATGAGGATATCGAAAAGGTTGTCGTGCATTTTGAACGACCGACGGCAGAGGGCTTCGACTCCGCTCGCTGTGAGTTGCCTTCCTGTTCGTGGACTGACTGGGAAGGGCATTTTACTCAGAGTGAAAAACGAGCTTTCGAAGAGTGTTTGAGCAAATCATTTAGATTAGTTCGAGTTTAGTTCGAATAAAGAAGCCGAATGCGATGACCTAAAGCGTATGCATTTTTAGTATTAGATGCGTATGAAATGGAGGATGTGAATGGATGAGCTAATAGACTTTAAAAAACGATTTCTCAAGAATGGCGAGCTGGTTTCAATTCCAAAAAAGGAAAGCTATAAAAGAATCATGCTGCTATGGGCCGTCTCTTTCTTTGAATTAAATACAAGTTATACGGAGCTTCAGGTTAATCGTGTGCTGTCACAGCTCTATCCTGATTATGCCGTGTTGAGGCGGTACTTGGTTGATTATGGATTCCTATTAAGGGATGAACGAGGCCTGAAATACGAGGTTAATCGTGATGTTCACGGTATTGAGAGCTAGCCATCCGGTTCGGGTCCTATATATTGCTAGAGGGATAAGCGAAATAGGCAATTGGTGTGCGAATATTGCTTTGCCAATGCTGATTTACGAGGTAACTCACGATGTTTCTGCAACTGCTTTGATGGTCTGCTGCAGATTTGCCCCCTCTCTGTTTTCAGTTTCGCTCGCGCAGCTGCCTCAGAAGATGGGTATCGGGACACTGCAGGCCATGAGATTGGCAGACTTAATTCGCGCGGGATTATTCGTTTGCTATATTTTTGTTGATAGTAAATGGAGTATGTTTGCTATTACGTGCGCGGTATCGCTTTGCCGAACGGTTGAAATGCCCTGCTTTTACTCGTTGTTAAGAGCCAATACGAATAGTATCAATCGCGACGTAATTAATAATTCGTTTGGGTTTCTGCAGAATTTGATGATGGTTCTGGGGCCAGTTGCCGGCGGTTTTGTTGTCGCTCAATTTGGGGCGGAGGCTGTTCTTGCATTAGACGCGCTTTCTTTTGCCGCGTCGTTCTGGTTGCTGCGAGATGTTCCGTCGGTTATCGAGGTTAATGATAAAGAGGGGATAAGCAAAAATGAAAAAAACAGGACTGCATTTAGTGATCTTAGCGCGAAGCACTTGGCAATTGGTTTCCTATTAATCGATATTTCTAGTGGCGTGGCATTCGGCTCTCTGAATTCTCTTTTGCCAGCTATAGCGCAATTGCAATTTGACTCGTCATCGATACAATACGGATTCCTTCAGAGTAGTCTTACAATCGGACTGTTGTTCGGAAATACAATATATGGTCGTTTAATCAGTGGTTCCGATTGCGTTAAATCATATTGTTTTGTGACGTATCTTGCGCTCGGTGCGTATCTGGCGTTTGGCTATCGCTATGCGTCTGGGATATCGTTTATTTTCCTTTTTATCGTCGGTGCCGGAAACGCCATTCAAGATGTGCTTCTCATAACATCGCTGCAGGATTTGGCGAGAGACGGATCTGAATCGATAAGCCTGTTTTCAATTAGGGAGTCTTTGCAATCGGTTGCTGTTGTTATTTCAACACTCCTTGTTTCGCTGTTCACGAGCATCGCGATGTTCTCAATTCTCGTTACAGGACTTGGTGTATTTTCAATTATGATGGTAGTTGTGTTTCAATTGAATTATTTGCGAAAGATGTGACGTTGATATGCCTAAAACGCTTTTAGTATTTCCCCCAGGATGGAGTCCAGTGGGGCCGTATCTTGCCTTGCCTGTTTTGAAGTCATATCTTCAAGAGGTTGAACAATACAAAGTTGACATTGTTGACTTAAACGTGGAATTTTACGATGACCTCCTATCTTTTAGACATGTCGAAGAGTGCTGTAAAAGGTATCGGGAATCAAAGGATTCGTTTAGTTCGAATGTTCAATTAACAATCGAGTTGATACAAAAGTCAGCACTTAATGTTGACGAAGCAAAAGATATTTTCAGATCAAAGAGATACTTTAATCTAAAAGAAAGACAATATGCTGAAAACATTTTTAGAAATGCACTCTATATCATAAATCACGTCTCATATGGAGTTAAATACACGTTCAACTCCATAGATCTGCCCTATGATTATTATTCGACACCAGAAATAATGAAATCGCTTGCGGATACCTTGCATAATCCGTTTATTTCCTTCTATGAAACTGCCTTTCTTAAGCGTATTCAGAGGGAAAAAATCGAGTTTATTGGGATTTCGGTGAGCGGCTGTTTCCAATTGATTTCCGCAGTTACGTTAGCGAAACTGATTAAAGAAGAATGTCCATCTGTTAAACACGTCTCATTGGGCGGCAATTACATTACTCGTTTAGCAGATGACTGCATGAAAGAATGGCATCCCTTTTTTGAATACATTGATTCGATAATGATGTATGACGGCGAAGAGCCGCTTGCACGTCTTCTTGAGGCTCTTGACTCTGGTGATGACAATCTCGACTGTGTTCCAAACCTTTGCCATGCTAAAGGTGGAAAGATATATAAAAACCATCGGATTGAGCAAACATTTATCAACGATACAGTTCCCGATTTCGATGGCTTCGCCCTTTCTAAATACTTCATGCCTGAGTTAATATTGCCGGTTTATTCCTCTAGGCAGTGTTTTAATCATTGCGCCTTCTGCACCATTCCCGGTGCTACTGGTGGTTGTTACCGAAAGATGCCCATATCGAGAGTATTTGAAATAATGTGTCGGTTAAATGAAAAATACGGCACGAGAGTTTTCTCTTTTGTGGATGAAACATTCGAAGGCAAAAGAATGGAGCAACTCGCGGATGAAATAAACGCATCGGGAAAAACGTTTTTCTGGCATGGAGAAACGAGGTTCTCTCCAACCCTAAGTACAGACGTTTTCAACAAGATATACCAAAGTGGATGTAGGCAGATTCAGTTTGGCCTCGAGTCATACAACCAAAGAGTTCTTGATCTAATGAAGAAGAACACGAGAGTTGATTGGATTGATCGCAATATCCATGATTGTCTCAATGCGGGTATTCCTGTTCATCTATTCTTTATGATTGGCTTTCCGACCGAAACTAAAGAAGAGGCTCTGAACACCTTAGCTTATACAGAGAATGTTTTGAATTATTCAAAACAGGTATGTGGTGTTCCATATTCCACGAGAGGATTTACGAATTTTGGTCTCGTTATGGGGTCGGATGTTTGGAATCATCCCGATAAGTATGGTGTCTCTGTAATGCCGAAGTCCCAATATGAGGATTTGCGCCTCGAAGTGGATTATGTTTCAGGCACTGGTTTAACTTTAAATGAAGCAAAATCCTTATCTGATGAGCATCATATTGATTTTTATATGCAAGAGGTCATAAACGGTAGCGACACAATTGACTTGCCCCAGCGGCTTCATATTTCAGAGGTGACCTGGATCCTAGATTCTATTCACGCTGTCAGGTATAAGGGACATTTGACCAAAGTAAAGCGACGGCTAACTAGTCTAAATCCAGCTGATCGAATCTGGCTGGATTCCAAGACCTCTGTCGTGCTCGTTGAGCCATTTGCCTACTTCTATAATTCTGAATACCATCATGTCTATGCTGTTTCCCAGTTGGTATACCTTAAGTTGGCCCGTTTATTGGAGGCTGATTGTAGCATTTCTCTTATTCTTGATCAGGGCGATCTCGAGCTGACAAGGGCGATAGAAGAACTGTTGCATTATGGATTGCTGAATACAAATATCGATGCCGATTATGTAATGCACGATAATGGTTTTCAATTGGTTAAAAGTTCGTTTGTGAAAGAAGTCGGACGCTCAAAAGAGGGGTTAAGAGTACTGCTGAGTTGTGCCACCCATAGAATGTGTGCGGTTAATGATTTTTCGTTCGCTTTGCTTTCGTTGTTTGAAAAGCCGATTACTAAGAACGAGGTGCGCGACATTTTGAAAAAAGAGGGACTATCGGCAAACGAGGAGCAATTAAACAAGTTGGTTGATAATTGCATGAAAGCAGATATACTACAATTGATTAGATAGAGGAGGTTTCTGCATGGACGTTATTAACAAAGATCTCTTGGAGCAACTGAAAGAGTTTCAGGAAGAGGGCGTCGTGGTAGAAGTGTTCGACTTTGAGGACTACATGGATAAATTCTGCCATTAGTTTCGGAATTTACTCGCCTCGCTTAAAGGAGAAGTCGATTATCGATTTCTCCTTTTTTAATTAAAGATTTTTTTGAAATACATGCTCTTAGCACAGGTTGGCCTCTCAGTAAACTGGGAGGTTGCTTTGGCTAGTTAGAGGTATGTGAACGTTCGTTAGACTGAATCTCAGGGTAGAAGGGGCCTCCAGTGTCCAGATCAACAAGGCAATGCTGCGTTTCGGCTAATAAGAACGATGGCTTTTTGCGTGTGGCGGCGGCGTCGCCGCAGATTCGCGTTGCCGATGTCGAGGGCAATGCCGAGGTTGCGTTGGCGGCTGTTCGCGAGGCTGCCGAGCGCGGCGTTCGTGCTCTGGTGCTGCCCGAGCTTAACTTGTGCGGCTATACCGCGGCCGATCTGTTCCATAACCGCACATTACTGCATGCCTGCGAGGCTGCTTTGGTGCATATCCTCGATGTGACTCGTGAGCTGCCGATTGTCTTTACCATCGGTCTTCCCGTTGCAGTTGCCGAGAATATCTACAACTGCGCCGCCGTGTGCTGCGCGGGTGAGCTTTTGGGCCTCACGGCCAAGAAGTATCTGCCCAACTATGGCGAGTTCTACGAGCGCCGCTGGTTTGCTCCGGCGCCCACAGATCCCGTGTGGGTTGAATTTGCCGGTCAGGGTCCGGTTCCGCTGGGTTCGGGGCTTGTCTACCGCTGCTGTGATGAGGGCGCCGAGGACCTGGTGCTGGGCGTTGAGGTCTGCGAGGACCTGTGGGTGCCGGCGCCGCCTTCGACCGAGATGGCGCTTGCCGGTGCGACGGTGATCCTCAACCCGTCGGCCTCGGACGAGATTATCGGTAAGGCAGACTATCGCCGCAGCCTCATCTCCAATCAGAGTGCGCGCCTGTACTGCGCCTATGCCTACGCGGACGCGAGCGAGGGCGAGTCCACGACTGACATGGTCTTTGCGGGTGAGAACCTCGTCTACGAAAACGGCTCCAAGCTCGCCGCGACCAAACTGCTTACCTGCGATATGGCCATCGCCGACGTTGACCTTGACCGCCTGGTTGCCGAGCGCCGTCGCTCGACGACGTGGACGCGCACCGACGATGCGCCGGAATCCGCGACCGTTGAGTTTTCGTTTGAGGGCGTACTGGCCGAAGAACCTGTCCTGCGCGATGCGCTCGACATCGACCGAGTCTTCCCCCGCGCTCCCTTTGTGCCGGCCGACCACGGTGATCTGGCTGAGCGTTGCGAGACTATCCTCGACCTGCAGACCGCCGGCCTCAAGACCCGCCTTGCCCATACGGGCACCAAGGCGGCCGTCATCGGCCTTTCGGGCGGCCTCGATTCCACGCTGGCGCTCCTCGTGACCGTGCGTGCGTTCGACGCCTTGGGCCTGCCGCGCACCGGTATCACGGCCGTGTCCATGCCCGGCTTTGGCACGACGCACCGCACCAAGTCCAATGCCGAGTCGCTCGCTCGCGACCTAGGCGTGAGCTTTCGCGAGGTCTCGATCCATGCTGCCGTGGAGCAGCACTTTAAGGATATCGAGCATGATCCGACCGTGCAGGACGTGACCTACGAGAACAGCCAGGCGCGCGAGCGTACGCAGATTCTGATGGATTTGGCCAACCAGGCTGGCGGTTTTGTCATTGGCACGGGCGACCTGTCGGAGCTGGCGCTCGGCTGGGCTACCTATAACGGCGACCACATGAGCATGTACGCCGTCAACGCGAGCGTGCCCAAGACGCTTGTGCGCCATCTGGTACGCTATGCCGCCGATGTCTTTGGCGGGCGCATTGCCGAGGTCTTGCTCGATATCCTCGATACGCCGGTGTCCCCCGAGCTTCTGCCTCCCACGGGCGACGGCGAGATTGCGCAGAAGACCGAGGATTTGGTGGGCCCGTACGAGTTGCACGACTACTTCCTCTACTACCTGCTGCGTTTTGGCTTTGAGCCGGGCAAGATCTACCGCATGGCGCTCAAGAGCTTCGAGGGCGTCTACGACGCCAAGACCGTCCACACGTGGCTACGTACGTTCTACCGTCGCTTCTTTGCCCAGCAGTTTAAGCGCAGCTGCCTGCCCGATGGTCCCAAGGTGGGCTCGGTGACGCTCAGCCCGCGCGGCGATTGGCGTATGCCGAGTGACGCCAGCTCGCGTCTGTGGCTTGCGCAGATCGATGCGCTCAATCCGGTTGACTAAGGTTGGCTAAATTGAACCAATACGGGGGTTGCAAGCGTTACACTTTTGCAATCTGATGGCCCGTATCGCGCGGCGCTCTTGTCGGAGCGCCGCGTTTTTCATATCGAAAGGTGGCACCATGCAGGCATCGCAGCGTCTCGACCGCTTTGGCGCGGAGGTCTTCGCCTCGCTCAACAACAAGCTTCTCGCGCTGAAGGCTCAGGGCAAGACCATTTACAACATGAGCGTGGGCACGCCCGATTTTAAGCCGTACGACCATGTGGTCGAGGCGCTCACGCAGGCAGCCCAAGATCCCGAGATGTGGAAGTATGCCCTGCGCGACCTGCCCGAACTCAAGCAGGCCGTGTGCGATTACTATGAGCGTCGCTTTGGCGTTTCGGGCATTACGCCGTCTATGGTGCAGTCGTGCAACGGCACGCAGGAGGGCGTGGGCCATTTGGGCCTGGCCCTGCTCGATCCGGGTGACACCATTCTGGTTCCCGATCCGTGCTACCCGGTCTTTGAGGCGGGTGCCAAGATCGCCGATGCCAAGCTCGAGTACTATCCGTTGGTTGCCGAGCACAATTACCTGCCCTATGTGGCGGGCATCGATCCCGAGGTGGCCGATCGCGCCAAGTATATGATCGTGTCGCTGCCCGCCAACCCGGTCGGCTCGGTGGGCACGCCCGAGGTCTACGAGGAGATTATCGCCTTTGCCCGCGAGCATGATCTGTTGATCGTGCATGACAATGCCTACTCCGATATCGTGTTCGACGGCGAGCCGGGTGGCAGCTTCCTGCAGTACCCTGGCGCGCTCGATGTGGGCGTGGAGTTCTTCTCGCTCTCTAAGTCGTTTAACGTCACCGGCGCACGCATCGGCTTTTTGGTCGGTCGCGAGGATGTGGTCTCGGCCTTTGCCAAGCTGCGCGGCCAGATCGACTTTGGTATGTTCTTCCCGATTCAGAAGGCTGCCATCGCCTGCCTGAACGGTCCGCGCGATGAGGTCGAGGCGCAGCGTCTGAAGTACCAGGAACGCCGCGATGCCCTGTGCGACGGTCTTGAGGGCCTGGGCTGGGAGCGTCCCAACGCGCATGGCTCTATGTTTGTGTGGGCCAAGCTTCCCGGTGGTCGCACCGATTCCATGGCGTTTTGCGAGGAGCTCATGGAGAAGGCCGGCGTTGTGGTGACGCCGGGCGCGAGTTTTGGTCCTTCGGGCGAGGGGCACGTGCGCATGGCGCTGGTCCTGCCGCCCGATCAGATCGCTTTGGCTGTCGAGGCCATTCGCGAGGCGGGCCTGTATTAGAAACCTGTTTCGGCCCGTCAATAGCTCGAAACCGATTTCGTGCAGTTATTTTACGAATACTGCAAACAATTTCGGTAAACGGTCGATTTTCGGCTGCGAATAGGGGCATAATCAAAGTCCCGATTGGATGTATTGGGATTACGACAAGCCGCTCGGGTCGTTCCCGGGCGGCTTGTTTGTGGAGAGAGATGGGAGTTTCTAATGGTTAACGAGAAGAAGGTCGCTATTGTCGGCTGCGGTTTCGTCGGTTCGTCTTCGGCGTTCGCTCTGATGCAGAGCGGTCTGTTCTCCGAGATGGTCCTCATCGACGTGGACAAGAACCGCGCCGAGGGTGAGGCTCTGGATATCGCGCACGGCATGACGTTTGCCGAGCCGATGAAGATCTACGCCGGCGATTATTCCGATGTCGCCGACGCCGCCATGATCGTCGTCACCGCTGGCGCTGCCCAGAAGCCCGGTGAGACCCGCCTGGACCTGGTCAACAAGAACGTTAACATCTTTAAGTCCATTATCCCCGAGATTAAGAAGTCCGGCTTCGACGGCATTCTGCTAATCGTCTCCAACCCGGTTGATGTTCTGACCTATGCTGCCATCAAGATGTCCGGCCTGCCCGAGGGCCATGTCATCGGCTCCGGCACCGTGCTCGACACTGGCCGTCTGCAGCAGATGCTTGGTGCCCACGTCGAGGTTGACCCGCGCGATGTCCAGGCCTATGTCATGGGCGAGCACGGCGACTCCGAGTTTGTCGCTTGGTCCAGCGCTCAGGTTGCTGGCGTTCCGCTGAACACCTTCTGCGAGCTTCACGGTCATCTGGAGCACGAGGCTGCCGAGAAGCGTATCGCCGAGGACGTCAAGAACTCCGCCTACACCATCATCGAGAAGAAGCACGCCACCTACTACGGCGTCGCCATGGCCGTCAAGCGCATCTGCACCGCTGTCATGCGCGATGAGCAGACCGTTCTGCCCGTTTCCTCGCTCATGGTGGGCGAGTATGGCCTGTCCGATCTGGCTATCTCCATGCCGACGGTCGTTGGCCGCGACGGCGTCGTCTGCCGCGTCCCCGTGCCGCTGAACGATGACGAGCAGCATGAGCTCACCGCCTCCGCCAAGGCCCTCAAGGACATCATCGACAGCGTCGACTTCTCCTGCTAAATCAAGCTCGCTAGAGCGAAAAGCTACAATGAAGGCGTCCGGGTCCACACGGCCCGGGCGCCTTTTTGGTGCAAAGTAACCTGACCCCAATGCACCATAGTTGATGGGAGGGCCATGTCGGATTCGCCTAATTTTTTGACCTATGCCCAGACAGCGTTTGATCCGTTTGAGGAACGGCCGTTCTGCGCGGTGGATAGCCTGGTCTTTGCGTGGTTGTCCTATTTGCGTTTGCCGGGTGATATGGCGGAGCTGACGAACTGGCAGGGCCTAGACGTACGCGAGCTGCTGCGCGCCGAGTGCTACCAAGACATGATTGGCGACCTGTGGGATCCGGAGGGGAGTCGTGCCCTGTTGGAGGCTGTGGCAGCAAGCCCTCGCTACCGTGGCGTTCGTGTTTGCGGCTATCGTAGCGTGAGTGATGCCGAGACAACGGAGCAGTTTGCGGCCATGACGTTCCGATTTCCGGCGGGGTTTAGCTATCTTGCCTTCCGGGGGACCGACAGCACGATTGTGGGCTGGAAAGAGGACTTTAACATGGCGTTCCGGTGTCCTGTGCCGGCCCAGGAATCCGCGGCGCGTTATGTAGACGAGGCGGCGGATGCGATTGACGGGCCGCTTTTGTGCGGAGGTCATTCCAAGGGTGGAAACCTTGCGGTGTACGGTGCGGCGATGTGCCCCGATGTCGCCCGTGAGCGAATCGAACGGGCGTATTCCCATGATGGTCCGGGCTTCGTCGAGGAGTTTCTGAGCGGCAACGCCTTCGCCGATCTATCCGGTCGAATCGACAAGACGCTACCTCGGTCGTCGATCTTTGGCATGATGTTCGAGACACAGGAGGACTATGCCATCGTTGAGAGCACCGAGTTCAGCCTGCTTCAGCATAATCCCTTTAGCTGGGTGGTTGATGGTCGCGACTTCGTGTACTGTGAGCGCCTGTCCGCCGGTGCTCGATACGTTGATGGCTCCATTCGCGAGATGCTGCTTGCGGTGTCGCCTAACGAGCGCGAGCGTTTTGTAGATGCGTTGTTCTCCGTGCTTGAGGCTACGGGTGCTGAGCGGTTTGCGGATATCGCTGGGAATCTGCGCGAGAGCCTGCCTGTGATGCTCCAGGCTGCGCAAGGCTTTGACAAGGATACGCGACGCTTTGTCTCGCAGACTATCGTTGCGATTCTTAAGTGTGCGCTTCTGCCCAAACGTCCCCAGATCGACATGCCCGCTGCCGGCAAGAGCTTGGCAGAACAGCTCGAGGCTTGGCAGTCCGAGCTCCTGCGCTAACCATTGGTGCAAAGCAACCTGTCCCCGATGCACCAATCTTCGATGCGCCTGGGGCGGGATCGACCGCTATACTGGTTCGTGCCGAAATCGATCTAGAACGGAATGCCGTATATGAAAATCAATCACGCGATTCTGCATATCCTGGACTTTGACTCTGCCGTCAACGTTATGAGCCAGCGCGAGCTCGATATCGAGAGCCGCACCGTGCGTAATTTCGTAACCACGCACCTGCGGCGCGCTCGTACCTCGGCTGATAACAAGCGTGCCACGTTTGCCGAGAACTCCGCATTCGGCGGCGAGCTCAAGGGCTATTTCTTTGGTGAGCGTGAGTTCGTGGATCTGTCTCAGCAGATTGCGGAGTTCATCTCTTCCGAACTTACCAAGGCCGAGAAAGCCGAGTCCACTGACGTGCTTGTGGCGGACTTTGATGACGATGAGGATGCCCGCTGGTTTGCCGTGATGCTGCTGGGCTCCAAGCAGGCTTTTATGCACGAGGTGGGTCGCGAAGAGGGCGAGGTGCGCAACGACATTGCGCGCCACTACGCCATTCTGCCGAATCCCTCGCAAAAGGTGCCGAGCTATGCAATCGTGCGTGCAAGCACCATGGAGATCGGCTATGTGGATAAGAAGCGCAAGATTGCCGGCGAGGATCGCATGCTCATTCCCGATGGCCTGCTGCAGTGCGACACGGGGGTATCGGGCAAGGAGGTCATCGACACCGTGACGCGTGTGGTCGAGGAAGTCGCCGAGGAGCACGGTGCCAACACGGCTGTAGCACTCGCCAAGGTTAAGGCTGCTGTTGCCGAGAAAGTTGAGGATGACGAGGAACTGCCCCCTTGGGATATCGTCGATGAGGTCTTTGAGGACGAGCCGGTTATCAAGGAGAGCGTGCGCGCGGCACTGACTGAGGAGAAGGTGCCTGAGCGTGTGCCCGTGGAGCGCAAGCAGGTCGAACGCGCGGCGGTGCGCAACCACAAGATCCGTACCGACACGGGCATCGAGATCAGCTTCCCGGCCGAGATGGGTTCGAACTCTGAGTACATCGAGTTTGTCAACGAGCCCAACGGCCTCATCTCCATCGAGCTCAAGAACATCGGAAGTATTGAGAATCGATAAACTGCTCTTGGACGTTGCAAAAAACAAAGGCCGAAGCCTTTTGGGACTTCGGCCTTTTTTGTTTTCGGCTTGGTTGCTGACATTGCGCCGCAGGTTGAGCTCACGTCAGCGAAAACGCCCCTAAGCGAGCAAGGTGACGTGAAAGAGGAGGGAAGCGTACTTCGGTACGCGACCGACGATTGAACGTCAGATTGCCGCTTAGGGGCGTTTGCAGCGTCGAGCCGTTACGCGGTTTGGCAAAACCGCGTAACTTCTACAGCTGGCGCAGGCCCTCTTCCAGGCCGGTCTTGCTGTCGGTCTTCTCGTCGCGCATCTTGATGGCGCGGGCGGGGACACCGGCCACGACGGCGCCGGCGGGGACGTCCTCGACGCACACGGCGCCGGCGGCAACTACAGCACCCTTGCCCACGTGCACGCCTTCCAGGACCACGGCGTTTGCGCCGATCATGACATCGTCCTCGATGATGACGGGCGTGGCGCTGGCGGGCTCCACAACGCCTGCCAGCACGGTGCCGGCGCCGATGTGGCAGTTCTTGCCCACGGTGGCGCGACCGCCCAGCACGGCGCCCATATCGATCATGGAACCCTCGCCGATAACGGAGCCGATGTTGATGATGGCGCCCATCATGATGACGGCACGGTCGCCAATCTCGACGCGGTCGCGGATGATCGCGCCCGGCTCGATGCGGGCGTTGATGCCCTTAAGGTCGAGCATGGGCACGGCGGAGTTGCGGCAATCGTTTTCAACGTCGTAGTAATCGATGGAATCGGCATTGGCGTCCAGGATGGTCTTGAGCTCGTCCCAGTCGCCAAAGACGGTCTTGCCGCGACGGCCGCCGTAGACATGTGCGTCGCCCCAGGCAACCTTCATGCCCGGCTTCTCGCGCACGTACAGCTTGACGGGCGTCTTTTTGGGCGCGGTGGCGATGTAGTTGATAATCTCCTGTGCATCCATCTCGGCTGCGTTGCTCATTTGCTATCTCTCCTTTGGGTGGATTCGGTTGATACCTGGTTAGGCAAACATGACCTTGTCGAACGTATAGAAGCCGGGTTCGCGGGTGACGAGCTTCTGCGCGGCTGCCAAGGCGCCGTTGACAAAGATCTGACGGCTCGTGGCGCGGTGGGTGAGCGTGACCTCCTCGTCCTGGCCAAAGAAGCTCACCTCGTGCACGCCGGCGACGGTGCCGCCGCGCAGCGAGTGCATACCGATTTCCTTGGGATCGCGTGCTCCGCACATGCCCTCGCGGCCATAGACGGGGTGGTAGCCTGCCTCGGGCTCGGCTTCGACGACGGCGTCGAGCAGTAGCTTGGCAGTGCCGCTGGGGGCGTCGACCTTTTGGTTGTGGTGCGTCTCGACGATTTCGCAGTCAAAGCCGGGCAGCTCGCGTGTAGCCTGCGCTACCAGATGGCGCAGGGCTGCGATACCGATGGAGTAATTGCCCGAGTGCATAACGCGGGTGTTCTGGCCCAGCTCACGCAGGCGGTCCATCTGCTCGGGGGTGTAGCCTGTGGTGCCTGAGACCAACGCCGCGCCCGTGCGCTCGACATAGGCGACGACGGCGTCGAAGGTCGCGACGTTCGAGAAGTCGATGATGACGTCGGCAGCCGGTGCGTTCTCGAGCTCGCTCAAATCGAAGCCAATCTGGGTCACGATATCAAAAACGGGCTGCCCGGCGGCGTCGACAATGCCTTCGGCGGTAGTGCGGATGAGCGAGCCCATGCGGCCCGTTCCCATAATGACGGTCTTAATCAAGTAGACCAGCTCCCTTCAGAGCATCGGTAAGTGCGGCTCGCGTGTCGTCTGCCATGGGGCACAGCGGCATACGGTAGTTTGCCTCGATCATGCCCATCTGGGCGAGCGCTTCCTTGACGGGGATGGGGTTGACCTCGCTAAAGAGGGCGTTGATGAGCGGCTGGCCGGCAATCTGGATATCGCGGGCGCGCGCTACGTCGCCGTCCAGATAAGCGCGGCACATGTCGTGTACAAGCTGCGGCTGCACGTCGGCCCACACGCTGATGGTGCCCGAAGCGCCCAGGCTCATGAGCGGCACTGTGAGTGCATCCTCGCCCGAGTACATGCGGAAATCGTCGGACAGCAGGTGGGCGATCTTGGCCGCGTAGGCGACGTTGCCCGAGGCCTCCTTGATGCCCATGATGTTGGGGTGCGCGGCTAGGCGCTCTACGTTGCGCTCGCTGATACCGCAGCCGCAGCGGCCGGGGATGTTGTACAGGATGCAGGGGATGTCAACGGCATCGGCGACGGTCTTAAAGTGCTGATAGATACCCTCTTCGTTGGACTTGTTGTAGTAGGGGGTAATGAGCAGCAGGCCGTCGGCTCCCAAGCCCTGGTAAGTAAGCGACTTGGTGAGCATGGTCTGCGTGGAGTTGGAGCCTGAGCCGGCGATGACGGGGACGCGTCCTGCAACATGCTTGACCACGGCGGCGACGACGGAGTTGTCCTCGTCATCGGTCATCGTGGCGCTCTCGCCGGTGGTGCCCAGGGTGAGAATGGCGTCGGTGCCATTTTGCAAGTGGAAATCGATAAGGCGCTCGAGCGCGTCAAAGTCGACACTGCCGTCCTTTTTAAACGGCGTAACCAGGGCGACGATTGAGCCCTCGAGATTGCGGATGTCCATGTTCTTCTCCTTCGCCTCCGCGATCTGGATGCGTTTGTTCCATTGAGCTGCGACTGCCAGGCGCTCGTCTTGGGCGCGACGGCGGGCGCTTTCGGCGCGCGACTTGGCCAGCAGCTCTCGGCCGCACGGCAGCACGTCGAGCGTGGAAAAGTAATCGCCCGGGCGCTCGGCGCGGCGGATGAGGTCGGCCGCGCCATCGGGGCGCAGCAGGACCTCGGCGGAGCGCAGACGTCCGTTGTAGTTGTAGCCCATGGAGTAGCCATGCGCACCGGTATCGTGGATTACAAGCAGGTCATCCATGTCGATATGCGGCAGCTCGCGGTCGATGGCGAACTTGTCGTTGTTTTCGCACAGGTTGCCCGTGATATCGTACGTGTTCGTGACGGGAGCTGCGGACTTGTCGGGGCCACCCGGCTGGCCCATCACTGTAACGTGGTGGTAAGCGCCATACATGGCAGGACGAATGAGGTCGACGGCACTTGCGTCCACGCCGATATAGTCTTTGTAGATCCGCTTTTCGTGAATGGCCTTGGTGACCAGGCACCCGTAGGGGCCCATCATAAAGCGGCCCATCTCGGTGCAGATCGCCACATCGCCCATGCCGGCGGGAACCAGGATCTCGTCGTAGGCCGCGTGTACACCCTCGCCGATGGCGTGGATGTCATTGGCCTGCTGCTCGGGCAGGTAGGGGATACCCACACCGCCGGACAGATTGATAAAGGCGACATGTGCACCGGTCTCGCGCTCCAGGCGCACGGCAAGTTCAAAGAGGATTCGCGCGAGCTTGGGGTAGTAATCGTTGGTGACGGTGTTGCTGGCAAGGAAGGCATGGATGCCAAAGTCCTCGGCGCCCTTGGCCTTGAGCATGCGGAAGGCATCAAAGAGCTGCTCGGTGGTCATGCCGTACTTGGAATCGCCCGGGTTGTCCATAATGCCGTTGGAAAGCTGGAACAGGCCGCCCGGGTTAAAACGGCAGCTCACCGTCTTGGGGATGGGTCCCGCGACGCGCTCGTAAAACTCAATGTGGCTGATATCGTCGAAGTTGACGATGGCGCCCAACTTGTCGGCAAGCTCAAAGTCTGCCGCCGGCGTGTCGTTGGACGAGAACATGATGTCATGGCCGGTGATGCCCAGCGAGCGGGCGATCATGAGCTCGGTATAGCTCGAGCAATCGCAGCCGCAGCCGTATTCGTTGAGAATTGAGATAAGGGCCGGGTTGGGGTTGGCCTTGACGGCAAAGTACTCCTTAAACCCCGGGTTCCACGCAAAGGCGTCGCGCACTTCTTGCATGTTGCGGCGGATACCCGCCTCGTCGTATAGATGAAACGGCGTGGGGAACTGCTCGACGATATGCTCGAGTGTCTCCTTGTCCACAAACGGCTGCTTGGCCGCATATGCCTCGTTGGGGGTCAATGCCATGTCCCGTAAACCTCGCTATCCAGACGGCGCCATCTGCGCATCGAATCCGCATAGCGTGGACCCAATGTCCGGATAGCGCTCCCGCATTGCTGCAGACAGTCCTGCGAGTGTTTCCCGCAGGCCCACCAGGCTGTTCGTGCCCGAAAAACCCAGTTCGGCGGGTTTCGCCTCCCCGCGGGGTCAAAGTCTGCCGACTCGCCCGCGGCTCTTCGTGCCCGCGCCTCTATCAAGTGGTAAAGACCCTACCACGTTGCACTTTACCAAACAAGAGTATTCGTATATAACGTTTAAAAAATGCAGCATCATGCTAGAAACGAGGGCGCCACAATCCTGCGTCACAATAGGTGACAACTGAGTTGCCCCATGAAAGGAATCCCCATGACCGAGCTCCAAGAACTCCGTCGCTATCGTCGCGACCTGCATCGCATTCCGGAGCTCGACTTCGATCTTCCGCAAACTATCGCCTATATCGAGGGCGTGCTCGCTCCGCTTGCCTGCGAGGTGATCCATCCGTGCCCTAGTTGCGTGTGCGCTTTCTTCGACGCTGGCACGGGTGCCTCGCATG
Source organism: Collinsella sp. (assembly GCA_031296755.1). Classification (GTDB taxonomy): domain Bacteria; phylum Actinomycetota; class Coriobacteriia; order Coriobacteriales; family Coriobacteriaceae; genus Collinsella. The sequence goes on along the minus strand of JAUMMZ010000045.1, from coordinate 36,311 downwards.
CCACGGCGATTCGTGCCGATATGGATGCGTTGCCTATTGCGGAGACGACGGGCGCCGCTTTTGCCTCGACGCATCCCGGCAAGATGCACGCGTGCGGCCACGACGGGCACATGGCTATGGCCCTCGCGGCGGCAACTTTTGTCGACCGTACGATTCGTGAGCAGCCGGGCGTTATTAAGCGCAACGTGCTTTTTGTGTTCCAGCCGGCCGAGGAAACAACCGGTGGCGCTAAGACGGTATGCGAGAGCGGCGTGTTCGAGCGCTACGGGGTCGACCGCATCTTTGGCTTTCACGTGTGGCCCGATCTTCCTGCCGGTACGCTGGCGAGCTGTCCCGGTCCGCTGCTGGCGCGCTCGAGCGAGACGCACATTCATATCCATGGCACGAGCATCCATATCGCCAAGACCTACGGCGTTCCAGTCGAGGAATCACATGACGCAGCGCTGGCGGCGGCAAAGTTCCTGGTTGCCGAGCGCGAGCTGATGGACGAGCTGGGTGCCGATGAGCCCTGCATCGGTAAGTTTGGCCTGCTGCAGGCCGGCACCGTCTGCAATGCGGTGGCGGGGGAGGCCCATGTTGCCGGTAGCTTGCGTGTGTTTACGGACGCCATGTTCGACCGTGCGCGCGAGGGCGTACGCCGTGCGCTCGACGAGGCGTGCACCGCAACGGGCTGTACGTACGATCTCGACTTTGCCGAGGGCTATCCGCCAGTCGATAACGACCCCGAGTTGTTTGCCCACATTGCGCCTGCCTTGCCCGAGTTGCAACTTGTGGACGAGCCGCTGTTAATTGCCGAGGACTTTGCTTTCTATCAGCGCCATCTGCCGGGCGTGTTCTTCTTGCTGGGCACGGGCGTGCCAGAAGGACAAGAAAACCCGATCGACGCTGATGACTGCCCAGCCTATGCGATGAGCGCTCTGCATACCGATACCATGCTCTTTGACGAGGAGATTCTTCTCAAAGGCCTCGATGTCTACAAACGATTGCTTTTGCTTGACTAAGGCGCAAAGGACTATTTGTTCTAGAAAACACGAACAAACGTACGATATAATAGAGATGTAAGTCTATAGAAAGGTTTGACGTTACTAACGTAAGGCGATACTATGATTGCATCGTATAAAGATGAGGATACCGAACGCTTTGCCATGGGTGTGCGGGTCAGGAGGTTCGTGCCCTTTGAGCGTGTTGCGTTGAGGAAGATTCGCCAACTGCAGGTTTGTGCTTCGCTTGATGATCTTCGCGTTCCACCGGGCAACCGCCTGGAAGCTTTGAAGGGCGATCGTGCCGGTCAATATAGCATCCGTGTTAACGAGCGCTATCGGGTCTGTTTTGAGTGGAGACAGGAGATGGCTTGGAATGTCGAAATCGTCGATTATCACAAGTGATGAGACTTCGGCCGATTTGCTGTCGCCGGTGACTCCTGGTGAGCTTCTCAAAGAGGAGTTTCTTGTTCCCATGGGCATTTCTCAATATCGCCTTGCGAAAGAGACTGGGATTCCGGCTCAGCGTATCGGGCAGATTGTCTTGGGAAAACGTCGCGTGACGGCCGACACCGACCTCCGTCTTTGCCGTTATTTTGGCCTGACGGATGGTTATTGGCTGCGCGCTCAGGTGGCGTTTGACCTTGAGGCCGAGAAAAGGCGGATCGAACCGGAACTCGACAAGATCGTTCCTGTTCAGCAGGCTATCGCACTGTAGTGCTCAAAGATGATGGGGGTGGCGCGGCGATGAGGCGACGCCGACAGTCTGCCGTATATAGTCCGGGTGGATGCGGGTGCGGTTTGCTGCTGCTTCCGGTTATTGCTGTGAGCATTGGCGTGATGTTTGCGCTTGCCGGGCTTGCCGCGGCGGCGCTCGTGCTGTTTATCACTGCCATCGGCGTGACGATTTGGCTCTGCCGCAATCGCGAGCAACGCCGTGCCGACGGTAAAACCAATGTCGGCTGGGTCGTCTTTCTGATCATTGCGTACCTGCTGAGTGCCAGCTACCTTGTTTTCTTTGTCCTGTTGATGATCAGTGCCTTTACCGGGGAATCCGTCACGGTGGGTTGATGCACTGCCAGCAGACGGTCGCGCGCAGTGCGTTTGCTCGGCGTTTGGATAACTGCATTGGTCGTTTACCGCAGCCTTAGCTCTCAGCTAATGAATTCAAGTTCAATCCTTCCTACGATGTGCTGTGTACCGGCACGGTAGCCGGATCGTAGGAAGGATGAATAATGGCAAAAGAGGGAAAGAAGCCAATCGGCAAGATTGTCCTAGGCATCATCGTGGTGCTGGTTATTGTCGGTGCCGTGGGCTCTATGGGCGGCAACTCAACCGATTCGTCTGCGAGCGATTCGGCAAAACCTGCCGAGACGACACGGCAGGCTGAGGAGCAAAAAGAACCGTAAGAACCGTATACCATTGCTGACGAGGCTGAAGACACTTCCAATCAGTTTACCTATAAGATCACGGGCACCCTGACCAATAACACGGACAAGGAAAAGAGCTACATTCAGATTGAATATGTTCTGTATGATGCCGATGGCAACCAGGTTGGAACGGCTCTTGCAAACACCAATCATCTGAAGGCGGGCGGCTCCTGGAAGTTCGAGGCGCTGGGTACGGTGTCTCCCGACCAGGTTGCTAGCTGGGAGCGTTCGGACGTAAGCGGTTTCTAGCATGTTGCATGCACTGGGGGAGGTGAAGTCGTATGTCCGATAAAAAGCTGACTGACGAGTTGCTCAATGAGCTTCTCGACGCGCCAAACATCGATGGCTATATCAAGGAACACGACTTTGCCGCCCCGTCGCTTTCGGATTACTTAAAGCAGTTGCTGCAAGAGAAGGGGCTCGAGCGTTCGCGCGTGGTGCGTATGGCCGACCTCAACGAGACCTTTGGCTATCAGATCTTTACCGGTTCGCGCAATCCGAGCCGCAATAAGGTGCTGCAGATTGCCTTTGCAATGGCGCTGTCGATGAAGGAGACTAACCGCGCCCTGACGGCTGCCGGAGTGAGCGTCCTAAACTGCAAGGACCGTCGCGATGCAATCATTATCTTTTGCATCGACCGTGGCTGTAGCCTCCAAAAGGTCAATGAAGAGCTGTATCGCTTTGGCGAGGAAACGGTGAGTTAGTGGCCAATGGCTGAGCTGGCTGTTGCCGAAACAACTATGCGAACGAACAGGGTGCGGACACCATGGGGTGTCCGCACCCTGCGTTATGATGGACGCCATGGATACTCAGAGCCCAACATATTCCGATGACGAGCTGACTGCTTCACTTGCCGAGCATTTGGCGTCGCTCGACCGCGATGACAGCTATCGTGTGGAGCGCGTGCTCAAGTGCTCGGATGTCGAGACGACCGAACTCGTCTATTTTGAGGGCTCTGGCGGCGGGTCTCTCGGTCCCTTTGTCCGCAAGCGCATCGATGCTTCGGCGCAGATTGGCGGGGCCTACGAGCGCCTGTTTGCGGCTCAGCGGGCCGGACGCCGTTTTGAACACTTACCCCGGATTGTCGATTGCCGCCGCGCGGGCGAGGAGCTCGATGTGGTGATGGAATATGTCGAAGGCGAGACGCTCGAGGCGCTCGTGGGGCGCCTGGGCGCGACGCCCGATTATGCCCGCGAGCTGTATCCCGTTCTGTGTGAAGCGGTGGGCGAGCTGCATGCTGGTTTTGCAGCTGCGGGGGAGCCAGGGGTACCGGTAATCCATCGCGACCTTAAACCCTCGAACATCATCGTATCGGGCGTGAGGTATGCGGCCGATGCTGGCATGACCTTCTCGTCGTTGGTGATTATTGACCTGGGAATCGCGCGCGTATGGCGCGATGGCGCCGATGCCGACACCGTCAAGTTTGGCACGCGACCCTATGCGCCGCCCGAGCAGTATGGGTTTGGGCAGACGAGTGTGCGCAGCGACGTGTACGCGCTGGGCGCCCTGTTGTTCTTCTGCTTGACGGGAGTCGACCCTAAACCAGGGCTCGACATGCGCGAGCAATGCGAGGCGCGCGGTATTCCCACTCCACTTTCCGATGCCGTCTGCATGTCGATGGCGCTCGATCCGGCCAAGCGTTTTGCGAGTGCGGAAGCATTGGGACGGGCGACGCGCGCGGCATACGATCTGAGTCGCCCCGTGCGGCCTCCTGCGCCTGCGCCTGTCCGTACTCCAGACTCGGAGACAGTGTTGGCGTCCCAAGGGCTCCAGAAACCCGCAGGGCTTCCTGGCCCTGCCGCCTCCGCTGCATGCGGTCTGCTCTCTCGCGTTCCGGAGTCTCTGGGGCGCATTTGGAATACGCTCGTCTGCTTCTCGCTGCTTGTGTTCTTTGCCGGTAGCCACTTTGCCGTCTTTCACCCCACGGGAGCAAACCAAAGCTACCCGACGTGGCTTCTCATAATCGAGTATTTTTTCTTTGTCGATGGCCTTATGGTGCTTATGCATTTTGCGCTGCTCGATAAGCGCCGTCTTCGTCGGCGATTCGCATTGCTCGACAGCTATCGCGGCAAGAAGCTCGCGAAGCTCTTGCTCAAGGCATTGGGTGTGCTGCTCCTATGCATGATCGTCATAGTCGCGGTTGCCAATGCGACCGGCGTCGTCGATACCTCCGCTACCTAAAAGAAAAGGGCCCCATTGGGGCCCTTTGCAGTTGCACTTAGATGCGGTTCATCTGAGCGGCGACTTTGTTGTACCAGTCCTGCCACGTGGGCGGGCAGTACTTTTTGGCCGCTGCCGGGGTAAGGGTGGAGCCGTAGTTGGCGCCCAGATAGGCAACGTGAGCGGAGATGCCCTCGCTCCAGCTGCCAAAGCTGCGCCAACCGCCGCCACGTGCACTCCAGCCCCAGGCGTTGTAAGAATTGGCGCAATAAGCACCCTTGGTGCTCTCGATGCAGGCGATGGCGGGGGACCAACGGGGGTCGACACCGGTATTCCAAGCGGCGACGGCAAAGTTATAGCCCTGGCCTGCCATGGGGGAGCCGGCGAGATAATTGTCGATGCGGCTCGTCCACTCATTAATGAACGAATCGTAATCGGAGCTACCGGTATTGGCGTTGTTCACCGTGGTGTCGATGGTGGTGTTGGTGTTGGTGGCCTGGCTGCTGGAATTGCTGCCGCTTACGCCCTCGCCCGAGAGCTTTTCGGCGGCAGCGGCCTTATCGGCCTCAAGCTTGGCAAGCTCGGCGGCATTTTCCTGCTCGGCTTTTGCCTGTGCCTCGCTGCGGAGCTGCTGGGCCTGCGCCAGCGCATCCTCGGCGTTTTTCTGCTCCGCCTCAAGCTGAGACTTGGCCTGCTGGAGCTCGGCCTTGTTCTGCTCGAGTTCGGTTTGCATATTATTGAGCTCTTCGATCTCGTCGACGCTCGAGCTCGTGATCTGGTTGGTGTATTTGCAGGTCGTGATGAACTCACCCAGGCTCTGCGCGTTGACCAGGAAGCTCACGATGGGGTTAGTGCCCTTCTGGTACTTGTACAGATCGCGCATGGCGGAGCTTGCCTTGGCCTGCTGCTCGGGAAGCTTAGCCTCGATTTCCTCGATGCTTGCCTCATTGGAGTCAATCTGCTTTTGCAGGTCATCGAGCTTGGTGCGGGCGTCGTTGTAGGCGCTCGTAGCGGCTTCGATCTTCTGCTGGGCTGCGGAAAGCTGGTCCTGCGTTGCCTGCGAGGCGGCATACGCCGCAACGGGGGAGAGCATCGGCGTGGCCGTCAGCGCAACGGCGAGCGCGGCGCTCGTGATGATACGAGCCGGCTTCGACGCAATGAGCGCTGCGGTGCGATGATTCGAATGCTGCATCCAGTCCCTCTGCAATCAATCGTAGGTTATGGTTCGAACGGTATTCTACTACTGCTTTCGACCTCAACTTGAACCTTAAAGGTCCCAAAGGGTCAAGTTGAACTTGAGGCTTTGGCTTTGACCTGCAGTTATGATGAATTGTTGAGAAACCATAGAGTTCAACTTTAACGTTACAGAGCCCTGTTTGAGAGGAGTTTTGGGCTGTAAAAGCCATCTCAACGTGGGGTTTTATAACTACAGCGTGCCCTTCTGGCGAGCCCGCTCAATCTCTTCGAGGGCCTCGGCGGGGGTGAACGAACAGGTGCCGTCGCCGAGTTTGATTACCTGGATATCGTCGCCGGCGTAGACCTCTCCGCCCTTTAGTACCACGCCGAAAACGCCCTCGTGGGGAAAGATGCAGTCGCCGGCGAGATAGTAGATGGCGCAGCGTGTGTGGCAGGCCTTGCCGATTTGGCTGATTTCGACAAGCACCTCGCTGCCAAGCTTGAGCTGCGTGCCCAAGGGGAGCGAGAGCAGGTTGATGCCCCGGGTTGTGAAGTTCTCCCCAAAGTCACCCTCGTGTACGTCGAGCCCGCGTGCCTGCGCCGTCTGGATGGACTCCGCGGCTAAAAAAGAGACCTGGCGGTGCCAATGCCCGGCGTGCGCATCGGTGGCGAGGCCAAATTGCTCTATAACGGTGTCGTGTCCATCGGCGACGGGCGACTTGCGCGTGCCCTTGTGCGCCGACGTGTTGATCGAGACGATGCGGGCGGGTCCGTTGTAGGCGTCGTTTGCCATGCACAGGGGAGCGGTCGCTTTCGCACGTTCCGCCAGCTCGCGCTTCGCGGCATTGAGGATGGGATTATCGGTCGGATGGTCTTGGGGCACGTGTGCGCCTTTCGTTTGAGGATGTCAATACGCTGAATCCTACAACAATGGTAGGTTCATTGCCCATTGTCATACAACGGTGAGCGCCGTCTTCGTGCTGGCCTTCGTGCTGGACGATTACGTCGATTGCCATAGATACGGTGGAGCTTTGGGCGCCGGCGGCTTGGCACGCTAGAATAAATCAGTTGCGCAAAGACCGCCCGTTGTGTGGGCAGTTCATGATAGGAAGTTTCCATGGCATTGCAATTTACAGAGCGCGAGTTCATTCCCGTGCTGCTTGGTGGCGACATCAACGCCTATTCGGTGGCGCGCGCCTTCTACGAGGAGTACCAGGTCAAGAGTCTGGTCTTTGGCAAGTATCAGACGGGTCCCGCGTACCGCAGCCAGATTATCGACTACACGCCCAACGTGGATATCGACACCATGCCCGTGATGCTCAAAACCGTCAACGGCATTGCCCAAGCGCATGCCGACAAGACGATTGTCCTTGTGGGTTGTGGCGACAACTATGTCGCTCTCGTGGCTCAAGCCAAAGATGCTCATGAGCTGGCGGATAACATCGTCGCTCCCTACGCGCCCTACAGCATGCTCGAGCAGTGCCAGAAGAAGGAGATCTTCTACGAGCTGTGCGAGAAGCATGGCGTGCCCTATCCGCACACGTTTACCTTTACCAAGGCGATGCTTAATGCCCAGGGTGAGGCGCCTGCCGAAGTGCTCGACCAGATCGATTTTCCTTACCCGATGATTCTGAAGCCTTCTGACGGCATCATGTGGTGGCAGCATGAGTTCGAGGGCCAGAAGAAGGCCTATGAGATTGCCGACCGCGCCGAGCTGGAACAGGTCATTCGCGATTCGTATGCCAGCGGCTACACCGACGACCTGATCTTGCAGGATCGCGTGCCCGGCAACGACGAGTACATGCGCGTGCTCACCAGCTATTCCGACCGCAACGGCAAGGTGCGCATGATGTGCCTGGGCCATGTGCTGCTCGAGGAGCATCAGCCCCACGGTGTCGGCAACCATGCCTGTATCATTACCGAGCCCAACGACGAGCTCATGGGCGGCGTGCGCAAGTTGCTCGAGGACCTTCACTTTGTGGGCTATTCCAACTTTGACGTTAAGTACGACGAGCGCGACGGCTCGTTTAAGTTCTTCGATTTCAACACGCGCCAGGGCCGCAGCAACTACTACGTTACCAACAGCGGCTTTAACGTTGCCAAGTATGTGGTGGACGAGTATGTGTTCAACCGTCCGTTTGAGCCGGAGTTTGTGACGGCTCAGGACGAGGCCCTGTGGATGGTCGTCCCCATGGGCGTCGTCGACAAGTACGTCAAGGATCCCGAGCTGCGCGCTAAGGTGCATCGCCTGGACAAGGAAGGCAAGGGCGCCGACCCTTCGTTTATGAAGGGCGACTTTGTCTTTAACCGCTGGCTGCGCATGTGGCACACCAAGCTGCGCCACTTTAAGCTGTTCAAGACGTATTACAAGTAGATGAGCGCGGCGCCCGTCCGGTTTGCATCGGGCGGGCGCGGGTATGATACGCGCAATTGCGCAAGCGTCATCAAGGAGGCGGCGATGGAAAAGCTGGGAGTTATCGGCGGCATGGGCGCCGAGGCCACGTCGTATTACTACGACCAGGTGGTGCGTCATACGGCTGCTGCCTGCGATCAGGAACATATCGACATGGTGGTGCTCTCCAAGTCGACCATGCCCGACCGCACGTTGGCCATTAAGACCGGCGAGCATGCCAAGCTGCTGGCGACCATGAAAGAGTGTGCCCAGGCACTCGAGTCGCTGGGCTGTGCGCACATTGCCATTCCCTGCAACACGTCGCACTACTTCTACGACCAGATCCAGTCGTTTACGAAGGTGCCGATTATCCACATGCCGCGTGAGTCGGTGCGCTATGCTCTGGCCGGTGCGGTGATGGGGGAGTGCGAGTTCGACCCCAACCTGAGTATGCCGGCCGAGCCGGTGCACAAGATTGGCATCATGGGCACCGACGGAACCGTGGGCGCGGGTGTCTACGGCCGCGAATGTAAGGCTGCGGGTGTTGAGGTCGTCTATCCCAGCGAGAAACGTCAGAACGATGTGATGTCGCTTATCTACGATGATGTGAAGGCCGGACGTGAGCCCGATATGGATAAGTTCGACCGCGTGATGTGGGAGTTCGCCCGTAGCGGCTGCGACCGCGTCATTCTGGCCTGCACCGAGCTATCGGTGCTGCAAAAGTACCGAGAGATGCCCGAGATCACCCTCGACGCCATGGATGTCCTGGTGCGCGAATCCATCATCCGCAGCGGCGTCCCCTACCGCCTCTAGCTTCCGACCCGCCAAAAAGGGACAGGTTTATTTTGGTAGGTTTTATCTGGTGAAACAGTAAAGGCCTCGGCTCGTTTGGTGCGAGCCGAGGCCTTTTGCGTTGGACGGTTGCTGTCGGTGGTGAACTAGAACAGGAAGCCGATGGCGATGAGGGCGATGCTGACGATGAGCGCGGCGATGTCCAGGCCCTTGATGGGGTAGCGCTTGTACGAGCTGGCGCGCGTACGCAGATAGAAGCCGCGCTGTTCTGCCGCCAAGGCTGTGGCATCGGTCTTGCCCACGCTCGAGATGAGCAGCGGCACGCACAGTGGCAGCATGAGCTTAAGCTTCTTGATGGGGTTCTTGGTGTCGTACTCGACGCCGCGTGCGGTCTGCGCCTCCATGATGGCGTTCATCTCCTGACCAAACACCGGCACAAAGCGCAGCGCCGTGGTAAAGGTGAAGGCATAGCGATACGGTACGTGCAGCACCTCGACGCAGGCGTTGGCAAGGTCGTTGAGCTTGGTCACCATGAGCATGAGGATGAGTGGTAGCGCCACACCCAGCAGGCGCAGGCAGGCCTTTGATCCTGTGATGAGGCCCGTGTCGGTGATAAAGCCCCACACCACGTTGCCATCGCGCATAAAGGCCAGCTGGAGCACCAGCATGATAAGCGCGAGCGGAATCAGCAACTTGAGCAGCGAGAACAGACGGTTGACGACGCCGGCATAGGCACCCAGCGCAAGGGTGAGTGCCAAAAAGCCTAGCAGCGCCACGTAGGAGTCGGACAAGAAGATGCCGACGATGATGGCGGCGGCGAGGCCCAGTTTGACGACGGGGTTCAGGTGATGCAGCAGCGTATCGCCCGGCATGTAGTCGATGACGTTAACCACGGTGGATCATCTCCTTGGTAATTCGAACGACATCGGTGACCTCGCTCACCTGCGCAAAAGCGGGCGAGACGGAAGATGCCAGACGGCGCGAGAGTTCAATAACCTGGGGAGGCTCCACGTAGGCACGCCGCATGAGATCGATGTTCGAGAATAGCTCGTGCGTGCGGCCGCGGTCGAGGATGCGACCGTCGGCCATTACCACAATGCGCTCGGCAAAATCCGAGACGACTTCCATATCGTGGCAGACCATGATGACGGCGCAACCGCGCTCGGCCATGGTGCGCACCGTTTCCATGACGGTCATGCACTCGCGGTAATCAAGGCCGCTCGTGGGCTCGTCGAGCACGACGATCTTGGGCTCAACCACTACGACGGAGGCAAGCGCCACCATTTGTCGCTGACCGCGCGAGAGCGAGAAGGGCGCCTCGTCGGCCGGCAAGCCAAAGCGGTCGATGACGAGCTGGGCGCGACGCAGAGCCTCGGCACGGTCGATGCCGGCAAGCTCCAGGCCAAAGGCGACCTCGTTGAGCACGGTGTCCTTGCAGATCTGGCGGTCGGGGTTTTGGAAGAGGGTCGCGACCTCGCGAGCGATGCGGCTCGTGGGAACGGCTGCGGTATCCAGTCCCGTGACGCGCACGCTGCCCGAGGCGGGCTTAAGCAGGCCTGTGAGCAGCTTGGTGAGCGTGGTCTTGCCGGCACCGTTCTGGCCGACGATGCCCACGAGCTCGCCGGGATAGAGGGTCAGGTTGAGGTCGTGGACGGCGGCGCCGCCATTGGGATAGGCAAACTCAACATGGTCGAAGGTGAGTACGGGCTCGGCGTCCTTGGCATGAGGGCGCAACGACGGTGCATGCGGGGAACCGGCGGGCGCCTGGGCTTCGATGACCGCGTGTACGGGGTCGACGATGTCCGAAATCAGGCGCTCGGCCTCATCGACATCCAAGCAAGGGGTGCCGCTTACCAGGCCATCGGTTTGGAGGCTATTGAAGATACGCGTGACGCGAGGGCAGTCGACGCCGATGGCACGGAGCTCGTCGGTATGCGCGAAGACCTCGTGTGGCTCGCCCTGCAGCGCGATTTCGCCATGGTTGAGCACGAGCACGCGGTTGCAGTACTCTGAGAGCAGGGCGACCTTTTGCTCAACGACGACGATGGTGATTCCAAGTGCGCGGTTTGCCTCACGCAGCGTCTCGAAAACCAACGTGGAGCTGGCGGGGTCGAGTGCCGCGGTGGGCTCGTCGAGAACCAAGACGCGCGGACGCATGGCGAGGATGGCGGCGATGGCTACCTTTTGCTTCTGTCCGCCCGAGAGGGTGGCGATCTCGCGGGCGCGCAGGTCGCTGATGCCGACGGTCTCGAGCGTTTCGCTCACGCGCTGCTCGATCTGGTCGTGGGGAACGCCAAAGTTCTCGAGGCCAAAGAGCATCTCGTCCTCGACGACCGAGGCGACCATCTGCGTGTCGATATCCTGCAGCACACTGCCGACGATTTGCGACACGTCGGTCAGCGAGACCTCGCAGGTGTCGTGGCCGTCAACCATGACGGACCCAAAGAACGTGCCGGTGTAGTGGTGGGGCACGGCACCCGACAGGCAGGCGGCAAGCGTAGACTTGCCGGCGCCTGAGGGCCCGATGATGCCGATGAAATCTCCCTTGTTCACGCTGAGCGAGATGTGGCTGAGCGCCTGCTCGGTCTGCGTGCCATAGGAGAACGAGACATCGTCGACGTTGATGATCGTTTCCATGGATACCTTTCATAGTCATTGGGGACGTTCTTTAATGACTAGTCGTTTAAGAACGTCCCCAAAAGCTAGTCGTTTGGGACAGTCTTTGATGGTGAAGCACGGAGACGGCTTTACGAGGGGCCCCAGGTTGGCGCGAAAGAGGAGCGAAGCGTACTTGGGTACGCGAGCGACGAATGAACGCCAAGATGGGGTGGCTCGTAAAGCCGAGCGGGTTAGTTGAGCCTAAGGGCCTTCTGAATGGGCAGGTAGAGGGCGCCGACCAGAATGGCGTTAAAGACGGCGGTCATGGCGACGACGGGCAGCATGGCGGCGGCGAGCTCGCCTACCACGCCGAGCATGGCCATCTTGATGATCATGAAGATGACGCCGGAGACAAAGGTGGTCAGGAAGGTTGCGACAATGGCGATCGCGGGCTTGACCTGACCGTTCTTGCCGGCGGCGTTGACGATGCCGGCCATGAGCATGGCGGCGATGCCTTCGGCGGCAAAATCGACAAAGGGCGAAGTGGTGGTGATCTGGATCACGGCAGCCGAGATGAGGCCAATGACGAGCGCCTGACCGATGTTGGGGCGAACGACCAGGATGGTGAGGCAGAAGGCCGAGATGATGAACTCGGGGCTGATCATGCCGCCCGAGATGCCCGAGATTGCCTTGCCGACGGTGAAGTTGAGGATGAAGCCGGCGGCGAGCAGGATGGCGAGCAGGACGAGGGCGCGGACATCGAGTTTGCCGCGGTCGGCGGTCTGGACGGTGCGGGGCTGGGCGGCGGTGGTGTTCTGAGACATGGTGAAAATCCTTTCGGAAGGGGAGTGCAAGAGAAAAGCGGAGGCGCGTGATGCGAATGCGATCGGGCTCGAGATAGAAAAAGGCCCCCGGTCGAAACCGGAGGCCTTCCAATCACCTAGAGCGCAAAAACAGGCATGAGAGACTCACTGTCGACCGATCGTATTCGCATCACGCCACCACCAGTTGTTGAGAGACGTCATCGTGTCCTTCATATTGGTGACTCCTTTCGTGATGCCATGGCGCGGTCGCACCTAGTTGCTGTTGCGCTGCACTATAGCACAGCGAAGTGTGTGCGGGGGAATCTTTTTTGAAAAGATTTCAGGCGGGTTTCCCGTCGGTCAATAAGAGCGGGCTAAGCGGGTGAGGTGACTCATGTGCCCCGCCCGCTCAGCTAGGACATGAGGGTCTTAGGCCTTCTTGCGACGATAGATCACGTAGGCGCAGACACCGATGATGACGACGGCGCCAACGGCCATGGCGGCCATGTTGTTGCCCTCGGACTTCTCCTCGGCGGCCTCTTCCTCTTCGGCCTCGGGCTCGGCCACGTCCTCATCGGAAAGGGCCTCGTCGGCGTAGGTGATGGACTCGACCAGGCAGTCGTTGTCAGCATCGTAGTCACTCGGGACGAACTCCTCGGAGAAATCGCCCTCCTTGAGGTAGTCGCGCATCTCCTCGAGCATGGCCTTGCACTTAACATAGGTGTTCTTGGTTGCAGCCTTGCCGGCCTTGTTGGCCAGGGCGGTACGGGCCTCGGTGCCTTCTTCGGCCTGCATGGCCTCGTCGACGGTCAGGTTCTGCTCGATGAGTTCCTTCTGCAGGGCGTCGAGATAGGCGCGGACGCCGGTGGCGCAGTGGTCGCGGTTCTCATAGGCGAGCGTGTTGATGTCCATGAGGACGTAGTTGATGGAGTTCTTGGGCTCCTCGTTGTTCACGATGTCTTCCTCTTCGCAGTGATCGAAGGAGACATCCTGATCGCTGAAGTAGGGGCTGACCTCGGTGAGCAGTGCGGAGTAGAAGGGGATGGCGACGGAGAATTCGGCGTTGGAGAGCATCTCCCACTGAATGGTCGCGATCTCGGGGTCCATGCCCTGACGGATCTGGAAGGTGTGGATCTCGGTGTTGCGGTTGGAGCCGATGGCATAGGCGCCGTCGGTGTTGGCGTTGAGGCCGGCGACATTCTCGCCGCGAGCGGCGAAGGAACGAATCATCTCAAAGGTGTTCCAGTCGGACTTGCCGGGCTGGAAGAACAGCGGCTGCATCTCGTGGACCAGGGCGCCGGTCGTGGCGCGAGCCTCTTCGCGCTCGTCCTTGACGATCTCGTAGTCGGTGCCCTCGGCAAGCGGAGCCATGAAGTAATCACGACCCTGGATATAGCGCGACCACTGGTGCATACCGGCCTCGCTAATCTCCTCGCCGTAGGTCTTGGCGACGTCGAACTTGCCGTCGGTGTACTCGGCAAAGCCCTTCTCCTTAGGCATGGACTCGATGCCTTCGGAATGGAGACAGTTCTCGGTGTCATCGAGGTCGACGTTATAGGTGAGGTTGCCGATGTTGGGGTTGAGCGAGGCGATGTCATCGGCGAGCTTCATAGCAATCCACTGATGGCCGGAAAGCGCGGCGAACAACCAGGTCTCGGTGCTGTCGGCGATGATGATCTGGTCGTTGGAGCAGACGCCCTGCTCGTCGATCAGGCTGCCGATGAGCTCGACGCCCTCGCGGGCCGTGGCGCTCTCGCCCAGGATGACGCTGGCATAGCTGTATTCGCCAATGCCAGTCTCCTCGGTGATGGGGTCGGCCTCTTCGGCCTTCTCGTTATAGGAGGTGCTCAGCGTGGCAGAGCAGGAGACGCCCTTCTCGTTGATGCCTGCCTCGGAATATGCGTCGTAGCGATCTTCCCACTGCGAGGGGTTGTCGCGAACGAAGGTGTAGCGGTAGGTTGCGCCCTTGGACTTGTACTCAAAACCGGACTCGACCGAGGTGTACTCGTTGCCGTCCTTGTGTGCGGGCTCAATGCCAAAGTGCTTGACATAGCGCGGACCGAAGTCCTCGGAACGGCCGTAGTACGTGTTGCCGTCTGCCGTGAGCTTGCTGCCCATGTAGATCTGGGTGCAGGCGAGTGCCGAAGTCGGCATGGCCATGATGGCCGTTGCTCCAAACGCAAGGCCGCAGCCGAGCTTTTTGAGCGTGTTGACAGGATGAGTAAACCTCATAATCCCTCCCAACCGTTGAAACCCCGCGGAACCGTGCAGGATTTCAGCTAATAAATACATCTATTAGCCTATAGGAAGTCTCAATAGTATTCATCTATTTCGATGAAATACTCGATGAGCGTCCTAAAATATGCGATGAGCGGACAAGAATACTCATTATCTAGCTTTATTTAAATAAAGACGCCCTGCAATTACTGTACCTGAATAAAGCGCCTTGCACGGGGCACAAAGAAAAATCCCCCGCTGTCGTGCAAATGCATAAACAACAGGGGAGACGATAATTGGATGAATATCATACCAATGTGGAATTACTTCTTCCGGCGGTGGATCACGTTAATCGCATAGCCGACGAGCATGGCCAGAACAATGACGATAAAGCCGAGCAGGGGATTGTCGTTCATGGGGTCCTCCTATTTTCCGAGCGGGGAGAATTCGTCGACGATGAGGTCGAGGCATTGCGGAAGCGCGCGGGCTCCAAAGACGCCCGAGTTGCTGGAGATGATCTCGCCATCGAACTGCATGCCCAGCGACGGCGTGCAGGTGATTTTGGCTTCCTTGGTCTGGATGATCTTGAACTGCGGACGGCCGAGCACCTTGCCGGCGGGGTCGAGCGCGGCGGTGATCACAGTGGGCAGGAGCTGGACGGTTTTTACGGGCTCGATGACCGCGATGTCGACCATGCCGTCGTTCATGCGGCAGTCGGGGAACAGGTTGATGTCGTTTTGAATGACCGAGGTGTTGCCGGCCATGCAGCAGATGCCATCGAGCTCCTCGACAATGCCGTCATGCTCAATCGTAAAATGCGCCACCGTGGGGTTGGGTGTGGCGAGCGCCGACAGGAAATAGGCGATCTCGCCGATGTCGTTTTTGGCGGGGGCGGCCTTCATCATGATCTCGGCGTCGAAGCCCGAGCCGGCGATGATGATAAAGCCGTGGCGCTTCTCGTTGCCGTTCTCGTCGAGCCAAAAGAGCTCGCCCATGTCCACTTTGACCGTGCGACCGGCGCGGCAAGCCTTGGCAAGCGCCGCTGCCTCGGGGGCATTGCCGATGTTGTTGAAGAACAGGCAGGCTGTGCCGGAGGGGAAGACGAGCGTGGGGACACCGCATCCGCGCATCTGGTCGAGCACGTTGGAGACGGTGCCGTCGCCGCCCGAAACGACCACGCGATCAAACTCGCGCACGTCTGCCACGGCGTCCTCGGGCTCCATGCCATCGCCGATAAAACGCATCACGACCTCGTCGCCGCCCTGCGCGAGGGCGTGCGTGAATGCGTAGATTTCATCTGAGCTGGGGCCCGATGCCGGGTTGTGGATGATAAGGCAGCGCATACTTACGTTCCCGTTCTGTGACTAACCGAGTATAGTTGTAAGGCAATGCCGATATCCTACCCGTGTTTTTCGGGCCTAACCTTATTCGATGGGTTGATATGTACATTTCCACACATCAGGCTCTACTCGACTTTTGCCAGCGCGCCCGTGAGTTCGACGCGATTGCCGTCGATACCGAGTTTTTGCGCGAGCGCACGTTCCATCCGCGCCTGTGCTTGGTTCAGATTGCCACCCCTGCCGAGAGCGTCGCGGTCGATCCTTTGGTGATCGACGACCTGTCGCCGCTTGCCGAGCTTATGGCCGACGAGAGCGTGACTAAGGTCTTCCACGCCTGCTCGCAGGATATGGAGGTCATGCTCCATACCGTGGGCGTGCTGCCGCGTCCCATTTTTGACACGCAGGTGGCCGCCGCCTTTTTGGGCGAGCGCCAGCAGATTTCCTACGGCGCGCTCGTGCAGACGTTTTGTGGCGTCTCATTGCCCAAGACCGAGTCGCTGACCGACTGGTCGCGCCGCCCGCTGACTGATAAGCAGGTCGAGTACGCGATCGATGACGTCAAGTACTTGATCGTCGCCTATACCGAGATGATGAGTCGCCTGCGCGAGCTGGGCCGGGTGGACTGGGTGCTCGACGAGTTGCGTCCGCTGGCCGACGAGTCGCACTACCGCGCCGACCGCCATGAGGCGTTTCGCAAGGTCAAGCGCATCAACTCGTGTAGCCGTCACCAGTTGGGCATCGCACGCGAGCTTGCCGCTTGGCGCGAGGACCGCGCCGAGCGCCGCAACATCCCGCGCAAGTGGGTCATGTCCGACGATACGCTGCTGGCCCTGGTTAAACGTAATCCCGTTCGTGTTGAGGAGTTCCGCAGCATTCGCGGTACCGACCAGCTGGGGGAGCGCGACGTGGACGGCGCGCTCATGGCCATTAAGCGCGGTGCGAGCTGCCCACACGATCGCCTGCCGCTCATGGTGCGCGGGCACCGTCAGATTTCGCCGGAGTTGGAGAGCGTGACGGACCTGATGTATGCGCTCATTCGCCTGGTTGCCGAGCGCTCGGGCGTGGCGACCTCGGTCATTGCCTCGCGCGATGACCTGGCCGACTATATTGAGCATCCCGAGCAGAGCCCCCTGCGCGAAGGCTGGCGCTTTGAGCTCGTGGGTTCGCGTCTGGACGATCTGCTTTCCGGCAATATGGGGCTCACCGTGAAGGACGGAAAGATTGAACTGTTATAGGGAAGCCTAGCCGGCTGAGTGGGTAGAATGCCTCCAACGTGTAACTCGATTCGGAGGAATTCGCATGCCTTATTACTATGGATACGGCTTTGGCATTGACCCGCTGTACCTGCTGGTTGTTCTTGTCTGCACGGTGCTTGGCCTTGCCGCGCAGAGCTATATCAACTCGACGTACAAGACGTGGTCCAAGGTTCGCTCGGACGGCGACACGGGTGCCACGGTCGCTCGTCGCATGCTCGATGCCAACGGTTGCAACGCCGTGGGTATCAAGGGCGTTGCCGGCGAGCTCACCGATCATTA
This sequence comes from Collinsella sp., assembly GCA_031296755.1. Taxonomy (GTDB): domain Bacteria; phylum Actinomycetota; class Coriobacteriia; order Coriobacteriales; family Coriobacteriaceae; genus Collinsella. The sequence goes on along the minus strand of JAUMMZ010000045.1, from coordinate 18,888 downwards.
CAACCCGCAGGACAACAACCTGTATCTGTCGGATGCCAACCGTTCGGGCGGGTCGGTTGCAAGCGTTGCCGTGGCCTGTCACGAGGCGGGCCATGCTGCCCAGCGTCAAAGTGGTTATGCCATGATGAAGGTACGTACCGCTTTGGTTCCCGTCGTCAACTTTACCCAGAACACCTGGACGATCGTGCTGCTCATGGGCCTGTTCATGAACATCGCGGGGCTCACGACCCTCGCGCTGGTCTTCTTCTCGTTTAGCGTGCTGTTCCAGCTGGTTACGCTGCCGGTCGAGATCGATGCCAGCCGACGCGCCGTGGCGTATATCGAGCAGTCGGGCATGAGCTCCAAGCAGGTCAACGGTGCCAAGAAGGTCCTGACGGCGGCCGCGCTCACCTACGTGGCGGCGGCGCTCACCTCGATTATTCAGCTGCTCTACCTGATGGCTCGCTACAACAGAAACTCCAACCGATAACAAGTTGGCTTGACAGGCGCCGCGGAGATTCTTGTCCCCGCGGCGCTGTACTATGTGTTGGACTTGAATCTGCGCAGGGTCGAAGCCCTTGTGCTCGATGACGAAAGGGGGCTGCGTGGCAGGCTGGAATCTGACCGGCAATACCGTTTCCGCCGAGTTCGACGGATCGGACGAGCAGGAGCGCAAAGAGCTCAGCGTGAGCCAAGCGGTGGAGATCGCCGCCGGCGCGCTCGATGCCATTCCGCAGTTGAGCGTTTTGGGTGAGGTCACGGGTTTTCGTGGTCCCAATGCCCGAAGCGGCCACTGCTACTTCCAGATTAAGGACGACTCGGCGGCCGTCGACTGCATCATCTGGAAGGGCGCCTACCTTAAGCGCACCTTCGATCTGCGCGACGGCATGCAGGTAAGCTTTAAGGGCAGCTTCAATCTCTACAAGCCTACGGGTCGCATGAGCTTTGTCGCTCGCTCATTCTCGCTGGCGGGGGAGGGCCTGCTGCGTCAACAAGTGGCGCAACTGGCCGAAAAGCTCCGCCGCGAGGGCCTGATGGACGAAGCGCGCAAGCGCCGTATCCCGGTGTTCTGCTCACGCGTGGCGGTCGTCACCTCGCTTTCGGGCGCCGTGATCGACGACGTCAAGCGTACGCTGCGCCGTCGCAACCCGCTCGTCGAGCTTGTCTGCGTGGGCGCAAAGGTCCAGGGCGAGGGCGCGCCGGCAGAGCTTATTGAAGGCTTGCGCCGCGCCGCTGCCATTACGCCGGCGCCCGATTGCATTTTGCTTGTCCGTGGCGGCGGCTCCTTCGAGGACCTCATGACCTTTAACGACGAGGAGCTTGCCCGTGCGGTGGCGGCTTGCCCCGTGCCCGTGGTGACCGGCATTGGCCATGAGCCCGATACCTCGATTTGCGACATGGTGAGCGACCGTCGCGCCTCCACGCCAACGGCAGCGGCAGAATCGGTGGCGCCGGCTATGACGGAGTTGGCCGACGTGCTCGAGACGCGCCATCAACGTCTGGGTGCCGCGATGGCTTCGATGATCGGGTCGGATCAGGTCGATCTGGAAATGCTCGACCAGCGCGGTCGTCGTGCCTGGGACACCTATACGGCTCGTTTGGTTGACGCGCTCGATGCGGCCGCGTGCCGCCCGTGCCTCAACGATCCAACGTTTATGGTCGAGCGTCGCGAGTCCGAGCTTGCGCTGACTGCCGATCGACTGTCGGGCGCCATAACGCGTTCGGTTGGGGCCTTCCGCTCCAACTTCGAGCGTCTGCCCGAGCGCTTGATCGCAAGCACCTCGGGGCTCGATGGCAAACGCCATGCGCTCACGCTTGCGAGTTCCCGTCTGGAGCATCAGGGGCGCACAATGCTCAACAAGTCAGCTTCCGACTTGGGCCGTGCAGCGGCTTCGCTCGATGCCCTGTCGCCGCTCAAGGTACTTGCCCGCGGCTATTCCATCGCGTACAGCGATGATGGTGTGGCTACGAGCGCCAAGAGCTTTAAGCCCGGCGATGCCATCCGCGTGCGTATGGCAGACGGCAACGTGGCTGCAACGGTCGATACGGTCGAGTAACCCGCGTTTCATAGCGATAAACCTTTAGGAAAGGAAACAGATATGGCAGAGAAGACCCCGGTCGAGCAGCTTACGTACAAGCAGGCCTCGCAGGAGCTGGAGCTCATCATCCGCAGCCTGGAGTCGGGCGATATGGAGCTCGAGGAGTCGCTCGAGAGCTATACCCGCGGCGTCGAGCTCCTCAAGAGCCTGCGCACCCGCCTGTCCGATGCCGAGCAGAAGGTCTCGGTGCTTCTTAAGGACGTCGACGGCAACGACGTGCTCGCCGACGGCGAAGCCGCCAACACCGACGACAACCTCTCGTTCTAACCATCCCACAGCCCACTTTGGGGTAGTCTTTTTGGGACGGGGCTTTTTTGACTACCCTTTGGCGACGGCTCGCCGAGCACTTGCTTTTGCGAAAAAGTAGTCAAAAAAGCCCCGTCCCAAAAAGACTACCTTGGTCTGTAAGAAAGGAACCAGCCATGTGTGATTGCATCTTCTGTAAAATCGCCAACCACGAGATCCCCTCGACTGTTGTCTACGAGGACGACCAGGTCATCGCCTTCGACGACCTCAACCCCCAGGCGCCGGTCCACACGCTCGTGATCCCCAAGAAGCACTACAGCGACATCGCCGACAACGTGCCTGCCGAGACCATGGGCGCCATGGCCCATGCCATCCAGGAGGTCGCTAAGGCCAAGGGCCTGGAGGACGGTTTCCGCGTCATCTCCAACAAGGGCGTCAACGCCGGTCAGACCGTCATGCACTTCCACATGCACGTCCTCGGCGGCAAGAACCTGGGCGAGAACCTCATCTGAGGACGCACAGCCCGTCGCCTTGGCTGCCTTTGGAGTAACCTATGCAGCTTTCTCAACTCGAATACCTTCAAGCGGTAGCGAACTACGGCGGCGTGCGCAAAGCGGCTCGCGCCGTTCACGTGAGCCCACAGGCCGTTTCGTCGGCAATCAAAAAGTTGGAATCTGAGTATCAGATTGTTTTGCTCGACCGATCGGCGGGGGAGGCTGTTTTGTCTCCGGCGGGCAGAGAATTTGCGTGTCGTGCACGCGTGATCCTGGCACAAGTCGACGATCTCAAAAAGTACGCTCAATCGGGGAACGGCGGCGTTTCGCCCGACGGCCACTTCCGTCTTTACGCCCCCTGTCTTCACGGGCGGGGGCGTCTTTTTTCCGAAAACTGGTACGACTCGTTTGAAAGCTCGCACCCCCAGATTCACCTTGATGTTTGGCATCAGCCAACGGCCACATGCTTTGAGTCGCTTATGCTTGGAATTTCGGACGCGGCCATCTCATTTGAGGAACCAAGGGACAGCGTCCTTTCTTCGAAATACTTGGGTGAAAAGGAGCTCAAGGTTCTTTCGTGTCCAGCGGGTCATCAATCTGTGGGCGCCATGACCATTCGCGAGCTACTGAGCGGCAGGCTCGCTGTTCCCATTAATTTGTCACCCTGTCTCAATGCGATTAACCAATGCCCTGAAGCCCAGCTCGTCAATTTTCGCTTCCGTGATGTTGAATACGGAAGCAGGGCTCAGGCTGAGTTTCTTCAAGCCGGGGGATTGATATTGAGTTTGTCTGGGTCCTCTCTCGCATCGGATGGATCAGAAGTGAGTGAGTGCTCCATTGAAGCCTCGCATGACGTGGCCTTGCCCATCTATTTTTGCTATCGACAAAATGCCTGGACCGATCGACACCAGACGGTTTTTCTGCACCTATTGCGTCATCTTGCTTCGTGAAATTAATTGGCTTCGAGACGTCAAGTGATTATTGACGCCTTGTAACACATAGCTGACAGCTTTGCCCTCATGCTTTTCCAAGATTCTGATTTAGATTGCTGGCTCTTGGAGGGCGGAGCATGAAAAACCGTACGGTTTTGCTTTATATGACGTTCGTTTTTCTGTCGAACTTCAGCACCATTTTGTATTTTCTGACGGTTTACCTTGAATTCGTCGGATTCTCGATGGTAGCGATTTCTAGCATGATGATTGCATACCAAGTGAGTAAGTTCATTCTTGAGGTTCCTACTGGTTATATTGCTGACAGGTTTGGACGAAAGACAAGCGGTCTCGTTGGCGTCGTGGGAATGCTTGGATACTACGCCGCCCTACTTTTCACCCGTTCTCCTTTGCTTTTAATCGGCGCGTTTGCTCCCAAAGGATTTGCAGTTGCATGTGTGAGCGGATCCATAGAAGCGATCTACATTGACAGCGTCTCTCAGGACCAGCTCGTAAGACTTAATGTCGTTGAGCGATTTGTTTTCTATGCCTCTTATGCCATCTCCGCTTGCGTGGGCGGTTTCATTTCGTCTGTCGGTGCATATCTCATTGGTCTTTCGGCAGATATCATCGCAATGGTGTTGACGTTGGTTGTCGTTGTCTGCATTCCTGAGATGCGAAGAGGGGACACTGCAGCGACACCTAAGCGTGGAATTAGCCCGAAGATGATCGGTGCCGCTATTGCGCGTAACGGCATTCTTCGTTCAGCGTTCATCATGGACTGCTCTCAGGCATTTGCTTTTGTCGCCCTGGAAGACTTTTTCTCACTGTTGCTTGCGGGTCGCGGAATGAATGCCGTCGCTTCGGGTGTGATCATTGCGGTCCAGCTCCTTGCCTCGGCCTCCATGGGGCTTATTGTGCCCAGTGTGATTGCTCATGTCGACAAGGGCCGTTTTGCGCGTATTTGCGGCATCGTGCGCCTTTCCCTGACTGCTCTGTTTTTGATTCCCTTTACTCCGGTCTATTTGCTGCCCGTGTTCTATGTACTGCAGACGGTCGCTTACTCGTTATTTGCGCCAATTAAATACTCAATTTTTCAAAATGCTGTCGATTCTTCGATGCGCTGTTCACTAATTTCGGTCCAAAGCCAGATGGTGGCGGTGGGCGCTATCCTTTTCTATCTGTTCAATGCTGCGTTGAGCAGCATCGCGGGCATTCGAGTCATATTGCTTGTAGCGCTCGGGATATCTTCTTTGGTGTATATCCCCGCGCTCTTTCGTCTTACAAGTCAAAGGCCATGAGTATTTGGGCACCGATAACTTATATATCAACGCAATAAACCCGAGCGCGAGGGCGTTTGGGTTTATTATTGAAGCGTATGTAACCTGGCGGCGCCACACCGCCTGTTAGTAGGGAGACACATGAACGTTCTGGTCGTCAACGCAGGATCTTCGACGCTTAAGTATCAGGTCATCGATACCAAGTCCCACAAGGTGTCCGCAAAGGGCTCCTGCGAGCGCGTCTGCTTTACCGGCGGTACCTTCACCCACGCTGCCAACGGTTCCAAGAAGGTGACCGAGAACATCGAGTTCCCCGACCACAAGGTCGCCATCGAGGTCGTCCTGAAGGACCTCGAGGCCAACGGCGTCAAGATCGAGGGCATCGGCCACCGCATCGTTCAGGGCGGTTGGTACTTTGGCGATTCCTCCCTCGTCGACGAGGACGTTCTCGCCAAGATTCGCGAGGTCGCTCCGCTCGCCCCGCTGCACAATAACCCCGAGGCCAACGTTATCGAGTACTGCCTGGAGCAGTATCCCGACCTGCCCAACGTCACGGTCTACGACACTGCTTTCCACTTCAATATGCCCGAGGTCGCCAAGACCTACGCCCTGCCCAAGGACGTCTGCGACAAGCTGCACATCCGTAAGTACGGCGCCCACGGCACCAGCTACCGCTACATCTCCAAGAAGGTTGCCGAGATGACCAACGGCGAGGCTCGCAAGGTCGTCGTGTGCCACATCGGTTCCGGTGCTTCCCTGTGCGCCATCGAGGACGGCAAGTGCATGGACACCACCATGGGCTTGACGCCGCTCGACGGTGTCATGATGGGCACCCGCTGCGGCTCCATCGACCCTGCTACCGTGTGCTACCTGCAGCGCGAAGGCGGGTTCACCTTCGACGAGGTCGACGAGATGATGAACAAGAAGTCCGGCCTTTTGGCTGTGACCGGCGGCAAGACCAACGACTGCCGCAACGTTGAGGAGCTCGCCGCTGCCGGCGACCCCGAGGCCCAGCTCGCCTTCGATATGTTCGTCTACAAGATTGCCGCCAAGGCCGCCGAGATGGCCACTTCCATGTGCGGCATGGACACCCTGGTCTTTACCGCCGGCATCGGTGAGCACGCTCCGGCTGTCCGCGCCGGCGTGGCCGACCGTCTGGCCTTCATGGGCGTCAAGATGGACCATGCCCGCAACGCCCTGCGCGGCGACGGCGCTTGGTGCCTGTCCGCCAAGGATTCCAAGGTCAAGATCTTCGTTATCCCCACGGATGAGGAGTTCATGATCGCTTCCGACGTCGAGCGCATCGTTAGCGGTAAGTAATTGATGCAAGGGGAGGGGACTGGATGGCCTTGTGCCGTTCAGCCCCCTTTTATGCTCTTTGGGCGAAGAGCTTAATAGATATTTATTGAATTCTGATAACTTCTTATTAAAGGTACGGCCGCCTTATAGGTTTGCCGACCGTACTGTAATCACGAAGGAGTCTCATGAACGTACTTGTTGTCAACGCCGGCAGCTCGAGCCTTAAATATCAGCTTTTGGATACCGATACCCGCGAGGTTTTCGCCAAGGGCAACTGCGAGCGTATCGGATCGGAGATGGGCGTCTTTGGTCACTCCGAGAACGGTGGCACCAAGCAGACCGAGGAGGTTCCCTTCCCCGATCATCGCTCTGCTATCGCTCGCGTGCTCGAGGAGCTCGAGAAGACCGACTTTACGATCGATGGCATCGGCCACCGTATCGTTCAGGGCGGCTGGCACTTCGATGATTCCGCGGTCGTCGACGATGAGGTCATGGCTAAGATTCTTGAGGTGGCCCCGCTCGCCCCGCTGCACAACTACGGCGAGGCCGCGGCAATCGAATACTGCCGCGAGAAGTATCCGGAGCTGCCCAACGTGGCCGTCTTCGACACCTCGTTCCACATGACCATGCCCGAGGTCGCCTACACCTACGCGCTGCCCAAGGACGTGTGCGACAAGTATCACGTGCGCAAGTACGGCGCCCACGGCACGAGCCACCGTTACGAGTGGATGATGGCCAAGGAGATCCTGGGCACGCGCTGCCACCGTCTGCTTTCGTGCCACCTGGGCAACGGCGCCTCGCTCGCCGCTATTGAGGACGGCGTGTGCCGCGATACCACGATGGGCCTCACGCCGCTCGACGGCCTGATGATGGGCACCCGTTGCGGTTCCATCGACCCGGCCACCGTGTGCTACCTGCAGCGCGAGGGCGGCTACAGCTACCAGGAAGTCGACGACATGATGAACAAGCAGTCCGGTCTGCTTGCCATCTCGGGTATCTCCAACGACGCCCGCGACATCCGCACGCGCGCCTCCGAGGGTGACGAGCGCTGCCTGCTCGCCTTCGACATGTTCGCCTACAAGGCCATGCAGCAGGCCGGTTCCATGATTGCCTCCATGGCGGGCGTGGACACCATTACCTTTACTGCCGGCATCGGCGAGAACGACTGGTCGATCCGCAAGGCTTTCTGCGACTGCTTTGAGTGGCTGGGCGTGCGCATCGACAACAATAAGAACCGCGAGGCCGTGGGCAACGGCCCGCAGGTCATCAGCGCTGCCGGCTCCGCCGTCACGGTCATGGTCATCCCCACCGACGAGGAATACATGATCGCCCACGACGTCGAGCGTCTGACCAAGAACAATTAACGCGCGCATTTGCAAGTAAACGAAAGGCCTCCAGAGCAACAGCTCCGGAGGCCTTTTTGCTAGCAGGCGGACGGCGGAAACCCCATCCCATTTCGAGCGCAAATACTGGGACACGCTTTCCGGTTGAGGCACGTTGCGGAAAGTGCGACCCACAATAAAGCAAAATTCCGTCCCAAAGTTTCCCAAACAGGCCCCAAGCGGAAGCCACATCCCACAATCCGCCTCCAAACTGGGATGTAGTTTCCGGCACAACAACCGCCGAAGCCCACCGGCCTTTCAATCTCCAAAGCGATCATCATCAGCAACGCCTGCGCTCCCAGCAACGGCACCCATCCATTCAGATTTTCAGCCCCAGCTCGTAGCCAAGCTGCCGTCCACCCCGGATTCCCTGATTGCTACGTGGCGGCAGGGACCCTACAGGGTAAAGCTCTGAAAATATTCCGCAGGACGCATGAAACCCCCGCCGCACGAAGTGCGTAGCGGGGGTTTCATGCATGTCCGAGGACGTTTTCAGAGCTTTACCCTGTAGGGTCCCGAGGGGATATGTCTGCTACTCAGCCATCTGAGCCTGGACGGCGGTGATGGCCACGACACCCACGATGTCGTCGGCAGAGCAGCCGCGCGAAAGGTCGTTGACCGGCTTGGCGATGCCCTGCAGGATGGGGCCGTAAGCGTCGGCGCCGGCGAAGCGCTGGACCAGCTTGTAGCCGATGTTGCCGGCCTCGAGATCGGGGAACACAAGCACGTTGGCCTTGCCGGCAACGGAGGAGCCGGGGGCCTTGAGCTGGGCGACGGTGGGAACGATAGCGGCGTCGAGCTGCAGGTCGCCATCGATGGCGAGCTCGGGAGCCTTCTCCTTGCAGAACTTAACGGCCTCCTGGACCTTCTTGGCGACCTCGCCGCCGGCGGAGCCCATGGTGGAGTAGGAGAGCATGGCCACGTGCGGCTCGACGCTGCCCATAAAGGTGGACCAGGAGTGAGCGGAGGCGATGGCGATCTCGGAGAGCTCGTCGGAGGACGGGTTGATGTTGAGGCCGCAGTCGGCGAAGATCAGCGTGCCGTCGGTGCCGAACTGCGGGGTATCGGTGCACATCACGAAGAAGGCCGAGACCAGCTTGGTGCCCGGGGCGGTCTTGAGGATCTGCAGCGCGGGGCGCAGAGTGTCGGCGGTGGAGTGGCAGGCGCCGGAGACCAGGCCGTCGGCGTCGCCCATCTTGACCATCATGGTGCCAAAGTAGGTGGCGTCCATCACCTGGGCGCGAGCCTGCTCGATGGTAACGCCCTTCTTGGCGCGGAGCTCGGCAAACTTCTGCGCGTACTCCTCGTGCTTCTCGGCATTGCGCGGGTCGATGACGGTAGCGCCGGGAACGTCGATCTCGTCGGGGTTGCCCAGGATGACGATCTTTGCCAGGCCCTCCTCGATGATCTTGGTGGCGGCGACGATGGTGCGCGGGTCCTCGCCCTCGGGCAGGACGATGGTCTTAAGGTCGGCCTTGGCGGCAGACTTCATACGGTTTAGGAAATCGCTCATGTTACTCCTTACAAGCGTTTCGCTAAGCTCCAGGCGCCCGGCTGTACACGAATAAACCCGCTGCTAGCGGGTTTACCTTTCAATAATGTACGCCGCGGTGCTTGAGCTTTCCTTGTGTGGCAAGCTCATTATAGGACGCATTAGCGCTATAATCGCTCTGATAAATATGTCTCGACGTATGTTCGAGAAAAAGCCCAGTTAAAAAGCGTGTGGCTTTTGACAAGGAGTATCGATGCAGATTACCTCAGGCCTGCCTGAAGGCTTTAATGCCGGTGCGTACGACATGATCGTTGTCGGCGCCGGTTATGCCGGTGCCGTTTGCGCCCGCCGTCTTGCCGAAACTATCGGCTATCGTGTTGCCGTTTTGGAGCGCCGTAGCCACATTGCGGGTAATGCCTTCGACTGCACTGACGAGGCGGGAATCCTGGTCCACGAGTACGGTCCGCACATCTACCACACCTTTAACGAGCGCGTGCACAACTTCCTGTCGCGCTTTACCAAGTGGACGGACTACCAGCACAAGGTGCTCGCCAACATCAACGGCACCCTCATGCCCGTGCCCTTTAACCACGCGAGCCTTAAGCTCGCCTTTGGTGACGAGCGTGGCGAGGAGCTGTATCAGAAGCTCGTGGAGACCTTTGGCAAGGACGTCAAGGTACCCATTATGGAGCTGCGCAAGAAGAACGACCCCGACTTGGCTGAGGTCGCCGACTACGTCTACGAGAACGTCTTTTTGCACTACACCATGAAGCAGTGGGGCCAGACGCCTGATCAAATCGATCCCTCGATCACCGGCCGCGTTCCCGTCTTTGTGGGCGACGATGATCGCTACTTCCCGCAGGCCCCCTTCCAGGGTATGCCGCAGGACGGCTACACCGCGCTGTTCGAGCATATGCTCGACCACGATCTGATTGACGTGTTCTGTGACGTGGATGCTCGCGATCTCTTCGAGATCGACGAGACCACCGTCAAGATCGACGGCAAGGTCTATGGCGGCGAGATCGTCTACACCGGTCCGCTCGACGAGCTGTTCAACCTCGACCTGGGCGCCCTGCCGTACCGCACGCTTGACATGAAATTCGAGACGCTCGAAATGGACCAGTTCCAGCCCGTGGGCACCGTCAACTACACTACGAGCGAGGACTACACGCGCATTACCGAGTTCAAGAACATGACCGGTCAGGTCCTGCCCGGCAAGACCACCATCATGAAGGAGTACTCCAAGGCTTATACGCCCGGCTCGGGCGAGACGCCATACTACGCCATTCTTGAGCCCGAGAACCGTGAGCTCTATGAACGCTATCTTGAGCGCGTTCAGAACCTGACGAACTTCCACCCGGTGGGTCGTCTGGCCGAGTATCGCTACTACGACATGGACGCCGTAACCAATTCTGCCCTCGATCTTTCGGATGAGATTATCGCCTGCCATGCATAAAGTCATAACATTCGGTATTCCCTCGTATAACGCCGCCAAGGACATGGACCATTGCATCACCTCCATTCTGGAGGGGAGCAATTACGCTACCGATATCGAGATTATCGTGGTGGACGACGGCTCCAAGGACGAGACGGCCGCCAAGGCCGACGAGTGGGAGGCCCGCTATCCCGGCATTATCCGCGCGGTGCACCAGGAAAACGGCGGCCACGGTATCGCCGTCCTCTCGGGCCTGCGTGAGGCGCACGGTACGTACTACAAGGTCGTTGACTCGGATGACTGGCTCGATGGCGCGGCGCTTTCGACCATGCTGTCGATTCTACGTGGCTTTGAGGAGCGCGACCAGCGCGTCGACCTGTTTATCTCGAATTATGTGTACGAGAAGGTCTACGAGGGCACACATACCGCTATTGGCTACAAGTTTGCCCTGCCGCGCAAAAAGATCTTTACCTGGGATCAGATCGGTCATTTCCGTCTGGACCAGAATCTGCTCATGCACAGCCTGTGCTATCGCACGGATGTGCTGCGCGAGTCTAACCTGCCCATGCCGCCGCACACCTTCTACGTGGACAACATCTACGCTTACGTGCCGCTGCCGCGTTGCAAGACCATGTATTACGCCGATATCGACCTCTACCGGTACTTTATTGGCCGTGAGGGCCAGAGCGTTAACGAGGCCACGATGGTCAAGCGTCTGGACCAACAGTTCCGCGTTACGCGCATCATGATGGAGTCCTACCATTTGTACCAGGACGTTGAGGCTTCGCGCCTGCGCTCGTACATGATGGGCTACTTCACCATGATGATGGCGATCTGCTCGGTGCTTACCAAGCTTTCCGAGGAAGATTGCGCCGATGAGCGCCTGAAGACGCTGTGGAATGATTTGAAGGCTTACGACGAGCGCATGTATCGTCGTGCACGCTACGGCGTGGTGGGCTTCTTTACCAATCTGCGTGGTCGAGCCGGAGACAAAACCACGCTCGGCCTATACCGTCTTGCCTCAAAGATCTTCAAATTCAACTAGCTGCTGAGTAATCGCTGCTGATAGGTTGACTGGGCCCCTTGGCCTTTAGTTTGCTACTGCGAACAGTCCTGCTCGCACGGAAAGCACATTAAGTGCTTTCCGGCTCGTGCGGAACTTGTATCAAACTAAAGGCCAAGGGGCCTCTGCTATAAGAATCGATTGTCAGACAATTTGAATTTGAAGATCTTCGACGCGCGGTACACAGGGGCCTGGGCTGAAAAGAATTAAGTTGGTAGTCGGTCGGAGGCGGGCGGGCATTACGTTTGTCGCGAGTTCCGCATGCAAAGAAGGCCACTTAATGTGGCCTTCGTCTCGCATAGGACTGTAGAGCAGCAAACGTAATGCCCGCCCGCCTCCGACCGACGGTCGAGCGAGGTTACTTCGCGGCGCCGGGGATGCCGTGGGAGGTTTTGGCGGTTTTGGCTCCGTTTACGATGGCGGTTTGCAGGGCCCTTACGGCGAGCATGCCCAGCAGGTCCAGGGGCACGGCGGCGCTTGCCTGGGTGCCCAGCTTGCCGCTGGCGAGGGTGTAGATGGTGTCGCCGTCGTTGGTGGTGTGCGTGGGGCGAATGGCGTGCGCGTAGGCGTCTGCGGCCATCTGGGAGACCTTGGTGGCCTGGGCCTTAGTGAGCTCCACGTTGGTGACGATGCAGCTGATGGTGGTGTTGGTGCGATCGAGCGGCATTTGCATGGAACCGGCGGCGGCGAAGGCTGCGAGCTCCATGTCGACGATCTGGTCGCTATCGACTGCGGCGCGCATGCCGGCGATCCACTCACCGGTGAAGGGGTCGACGACATTGCCGCAGGCGTTGACCGAGACCACGGCGCCCACCTTGACGGGGCCGAGCGCCACGGCGGCAGCGCCAAGGCCGGCCTTCATGCAGGTGGCAGGGCCCATGAGCTTACCCACGGTAGCGCCGGTACCGGCGCCTACGTTGCCCTGCTCGAGCGTAGCGGGGGTGTTGTCGAGCGCCTCGCGCACGGCGGCGATGCCAGCCTCGATATCGGGGCGTACCGTGGGGTCGCCAAAAGCGAGGTCGAAGATGCAGCTGGAGCATACGATGGGCACCTGCGTGGGGCCGACGGGCAGGCCAATGCCGCGGCTCTCGAGCTCGCGGGCCACACCGCTTGCGGCCTCGAGACCAAAAGCCGATCCGCCCGAAAGGCAGACGGCGTGGACCTTGTCGACGGTGTTCTCGGGGCGAAGCAGGTCGGTCTCGCGCGATGCCGGGGCACCGCCGCGAACGTCAACGCCGCCCGTTGCGCCTTCGGTTGCCACAATTACGGTGCAACCGGTGCCGGCCTCCTCGTCCGTATAGTTGCCAAAGCAAAAGCCATCGACATCACAAACGTCAATGGCTTCAAGCAGTGTGTCCATGTTTTCTCCTATCGGTTTTCCGCCGCGCCTTATGCCCGGTCGGGATCCGTACGGTACGCCAAAATTGTAGGCGCTGGGGGATGCCCAGCGCCAGATGCAATTACGAGAGTTTTTGAATCGCGCGTGCGACGCGTGCGATGGGCAAGCCCACCACGTTGTAGAAGTCGCCCGAAATATCGTGCACGAGCATGCGTCCACCGACGCCCTGAATACCGTAGGCGCCGGCCTTATCCATGGGCTCGCCCGAGGCGACGTAGCGCTCGATCTGTTCATCAGTAAGCTCGTAGAACGTCACGTCCGTCACATCGACAAACGACAGGCTCTCGGCAGCATGCGGGGCGGCAGCGTCGCCGGCCTTAACGATGCAGACGCCGGTCGCGACCTGGTGCGTGCGCCCTGAAAGCTCGCGTAGCATAGTGCAGGCCTCGTCCTCGTTTGCCGGCTTGCCCAAAATCTTGTCATCGAAGGTGACGATGGTGTCGGCTGCGACGGTCAGCTCGTTGGACTCGGCATGCTCGGCGGCGATGGCGGCGGCTTTGGCTCGTGCCAAGCGCTCGACAAGTGTAAGCGGCGCCTCGCCATCGTACGGCGTTTCATCGATATCGGCAGGAATGATGCGAATGTCATAGCCAGCTTCGCGCATGAGCTCGATGCGGCGTGGCGATTGCGAAGCCAAAATCATAGCTGGATGCCCTCGGCGACCTTCTCGACGGCCTTGTCGCCGGCGAGCGTGCGCAGCAGTTCAAGCGCAAAGGGGAGCGACTGGGCCATGCCGCTGGCGGTGATGATGTTGCCGTCGTGTGTAACCTTGTCACCGGTATAGGCGCCCTCGGGGAAGCTCTTCTCAAAGCCAGGGAAGCATGTGGCGTGGCGCCCCTCGAGCAGGTCGAGCTCGCCCAAGATAAACGGGGCGGCGCAGATGGCGGCAACGTGCTTAGTTGCGGCGAACTCGCAGACCACGTCGCAGACGCGCTGGTCGGCGCGCAGGTTGGTGGCTCCGGGCAGGCCGCCGGGGAGCACGACGCAGTCATACTCGTCAAAGTTGATCTCGTCAAAGAGCGCATCGCAGGTCACGGGAATTTGCAGCGAGCTCACGACCTCACGCGTGGGCATGATCGAGACGAGCGTGGCGCGCACGCCGCCGCGACGCATGACATCGACCATGGTCAAGCATTCAATAGTTTCAAAGCCATCGGCGGCGAGAACGGCAACGCTGGGCATGAGGGTTCCTTTCATAGGCGGCATACAATTAGCCGTCTTATACCCCGAAGACCTCCGCTTGCCACGCTCGATTTCCCAATGATTTTTCTGAGCAATGATTAAGTGGCTAGTTGCGCCTAAGGTGGACGACCGTCTCGCAGTGGAAGGTTTGCGGGAACAGGTCGACTGGCGTGATCTTTACGGGGGAGAAGGTGCCTTCTTCGACAAAGCGTTTGAGATCGCGCGCCAGGGTGGCCGGGTCGCAGCTCACGTAGGCGACATCGCGAGCACTCGTGCTGGCGATAAGGTCGATCGCCTCGGGGGCGAGGCCTGCACGCGGCGGGTCGACCACCAAGACGTCGGCATCCTGGTCGGGGAACTCGCGCACCGCGTCTCCGCCAATGACGTCGACGTTATCGAGCTTGTTGATCTCCAGGTTACGGCGCAGGTCGCGCACGGCGGGGCCGTAGGCCTCGACGGCGGCGACAAAGTCGCAGCGGCGGGCGAGCGGCAGGGTAAAGGTGCCGGCACCGCAGTACAGGTCCACGGCAAGCTCGTCTTCCTGCGGGTCGAGCGCTTCCATGACAAGATCGATCAAAATCTCGGCACCCTTGGTGTTGACCTGGAAAAAAGACGGGGCAGACAAGCGCATCTGACCCTCGGCGATATTCTCGGTCCATGAGCCCTCTCCGGCGAGCATTTCGACCTTGGAGACACGACGGGCCTTCTTTTCGCCCTTGCTCATCACGCGCACGATGCTCGTGGGATGAGCGGCGTCCGCCAGCACGCGGGAGACCTGCGAGCGCGGAAAAGAGCCTGTGGGCGTCCAGAGTGCGACCTCGAGTGCCTTGGTGCGGCGCGATGCGCGAATGCCCACGCGTTCGAGCCCCAAGTCATGGCTGCCGCTTAGATAGTTGAGTGCGCCGACGACCGATTTGAGCGCCTTCGGGAAGCGCTTATCGAACAGCGGGCACGTATCGACGGTCACGATTTTGCTGGGGTCGACACCGTGCATGCCAAGGCGCACGCGACCGTTGACGACGGTCGGTTCGAGCTCGATTTTATTGCGGTAGCCCCAGTCGTCCTTGGTGTGGCAGATGGGCTGTACCAACTCATCGACCTGCTCAGGAGCGAACTTGCCGATGCGCTCGAGCGTGGAGCGCAGGTTTTGCTCCTTGGCGGCGAGCTGTGCCGTGCGTGAGAGATTGCCCCACGAGCAGCCGCCGCAGATGCCCACGAAGGGGCAGGGAGGCTGAATGCGATCGGGGCTTGGCTCCAGAATCTCGGTGGTGCGGGCACGCATGAACGACTTGCCGTCCTGTACGACCTCGGCCTCGACGGTGTCGCCTGCCACGGCGCCCTGCACAAAGACGGCCTTGCCGTTGTCGGCGTGCGCCAGCCCGTCGGCGCCGTAGGTCATCGATTCTATAGTGAGCTTCATATTCCTGCCTGTCATTCGCGTTGTTGTTCGCACCATGGTAGCAGGGAAAAGCGCCCCGCATCCGAGGCTTTCCTCAAATGCGGGGCGCTTCTACAAACTGCTTCTACAAACGACTATTTCGTCTTGCCGGTAATGAGCGTCTTAAGACCCAGGCCGATCAGGCCCAGGCCCATGCGCACGCGACCGGGGCGATGGCGCTCGATGGCCTTGGTCTTGCCAGCGGGCTTATCGCGACGGGCGCTCGTCTCGGGTGCGGGCTTGGTGACCTGCGTCTCGGGCCGAGGTGCAGGTGCAGGCTCGGGCTCAATGACGGTCGCCTGGACCTCTTGGACCTTGGGTGCTACTGGCTGCGGCTCGGCCTCGGGGGCAGGTTCCGCCTCAATGACGGGCTCGGGCGCGGCCTCGGCGTTGCGATAGGCACGCTCCAGTAGAGCTTCCTGCGAGTTGAAGGGTTTCTCACCCTCTGCACGCTCTACGGGGACCCAGGTGCCGTCGCTCGTGAGGCTGCGGGCCTTCACGTTGTCGCGCAGCTGCATGCCCATGTACTCGTGTACTAGGGCGCGGCAGGTGGGGTCGAGCACGGGGAAGGCGATCTCCACGCGGTGCTCGGTGTTGCGCGTCATCATGTCGGCCGAGCTCAGATAGATCATGTCCGAGTCCACGCCAAAGGCGTAAACGCGCGCATGCTCCAAAAAGCGTCCGACGATAGAACGGACATGCACGTTCTCGGTCTTGCCCGGAACACCGGGCTTGAGGCACGAGATACCGCGGATGATCATGTCCACGCGGACTCCTGCGCACGATGCCTCGGCGATTTTGTCGATGACCTCGCGGTCGGTCAGCGAGTTGAGCTTAAAGAACACGCGGGCGGGCTCGCCGGCAAGGGCGCGCTGGATCTCGCGATCCAGGCCGCGCATGATGAGCGGTTTCAGTCCGACGGGCGCCACACCCAGGAAGCGGTAGTCGCCGCGCAGGTTGCCCAGCGACAGATTGCGGAAGAACAGGTTGGCGTCTTCACCGATGCCGGGATGGGCGGTCATGAGCATAAAGTCGCTGTAGAGTTTGGCCGTCTTCTCGTTAAAGTTGCCGGTGCCCAAAAGCGTGAGACGGGTGAGCGCCATGCCCTCGCGATAGGTGAGCTGGCAGATCTTTGAGTGGCATTTAAAGCCCTCGGAACCATAGATGACGGTGCAGCCCGCCTCTTCCAGACGCTCGGCCCACTCGATGTTGTTCTGCTCGTCAAAGCGGGCACGAAGTTCCATGAGCACCGTGACCTCTTTGCCGTTCTCGGCAGCATCGATCAGCGATTCGCACAGGCGGCTCTGCTTGGCCACGCGGTAGAGCGTGATGCGCAGCGAGATGCACTCGGGGTCGTAGGCGGCCTCGTGCACCAGATCCAGGAAGGGGTTCATGGCCTCGTAGGGATAAAAGAGCAGCTTGTCGCCCTGCAGCACCTGTTCGCGGATGGAGCGGGTCATGTCGATGTTGGGGTTGGGCTGCGGCTTAAACGGCGTAAAGAGCAGCTCGTTGCGCAGGTGCTCGGGAATCTTGCCCTCAATGCCAAAGACGTAGCCCAGGTCGAGCGGGATATCGCAGGTAAAGACCGAGCGACGCGAGAGCTCGAGCGCCTTGCGGATAGTCTTGAGCGTCGCCTTCTCGAGCGACCCCGAGACGGCGAGCACTACCGGCTGCAGGCGCAGGCGCTTCTTGAGGATGCGCTTCATGTGCTGGCGGTAGTCCTCTTCCTCTTCGACGCCCTCGCCGTCCGGATCGATGTCGGCGTTGCGGGTGACGCGGATCAGCGCACGATCCAGCGGCTTATAGGAGCCAAAGCAGCTGTCCAGGCAGGCGAGAATGACGTCCTCGAGCAAGATGTAGGAGTAGGTGCCGGTGGGCGAGGGAATCTCGACCACGCGGTTCATCGAGGCGGGAATCTCGATAAGGCCCAGCAGGCTCTCCTCGTCGGTGGCGCCGTCCAGACCACAGGCCAGATAGAGCGCGCCGTTGCGCAGGTTGGGGAAGGGGTGGCGCGGATCGATGACCAGCGGCGAGATGACCGGCGACACGTAGGCCTGGAAGTAGCGGGTTACGAAGGTGCGCTCCTCGGGCGTAAGCGAATCGATGCGGGCGCGGTGAACGCCCAAGGTGTCGAGCTTGCCTTCGATGCTCTTAAAGATGGATTCCCAACGAGTAAGGAGCCCGGGCATTTCGGCCATGACAGCATCGACCTGTTCGGAGGCGGTCATATTGCTCTTGTTGTCGACAGGCTGTTTTTTGAGCTCTGCCAGATCGGACAGGCCGCCCACGCGCACCATGAGAAACTCGTCGAGGTTAGACTCGAAAATCGACACGAACTTTAGACGCTCGAACAGCGGAACGGTCTCATCGAAGGCTTCGTCGAGCACGCGGTTGTTAAAGCGCAGCCAGCTAAGCTCTCGGTTTTGCGTGTACGAGAAGTCGCGCGGCGGCTTGCGCAGCTTTGCAGCGGCTTGCTTCTTTTCGATTTTGCTCGGCATATGCATCTGTCCGTTCAGTCCCCGTAGGGGACGGTAGCCTAACTCTTATTCACTATTGTCTCAATTTAGTCGACCGCTGGCACGAACGTATCGCGTGAACGGTATCTTTACCTACTTCTTACGCTGACGAGTCATAGGACTGACGCCCTGCTCGTCTGCAAGCGGTCTATATCCTCACTCAACTGGTACGTAAGTGTGAATAAGAATGATGGATAGCTGAATATCATTGAATGCAGGCGGAAACGTAAACAAACATCATTTATATACATAAAACCGATTTAGCTATGCAATTCTGAATCAAAAGTTTAGAGACGCAATCGCAAATGGTTTTTAAGAAAAAAGAGCGTTTACCTTAGAAAAGTTACTTTAGAACGCCGAAGTACATCATGGGGGAATCACATGCGATATACCGTTCATCGCACTTTGTTGACCGTTCGGGGGCGAGGTGGAATTGCGGGTGGAATTTGGATATAACTAGAGCTGTCAGCAAGCAGTGCCCGTTACGGAAGGGCGCTGAGAGATTCGGCCGAAAGGCCCGAAAGAAAGGTAGGAGGCCATGACGAAAGGTCTGCACGTGCCTTCCGAGATCGGCAAGCTCAGGAAGGTCTGCCTGCACCGTCCCGGCGACGAGCTCCTCAACCTGCCGCCCGACGAGCTCGAGCGACTCCTGTTC
>JAUMMZ010000044.1 GCA_031296755.1 Collinsella sp. | reverse complement strand
CCGGCCGACTCCATCGACCCCGACTACGGCATGATCGTCGCGGTCCAGACCATGGTGGGCGATTCCGTGCTCTTCAAGGTCATCTGCATCGCCTTCCTGATCACCCTGTTCGCCAACATGGCCGCCTGGTCCTTCGGCGTCAACTCCGTCGCCCGCTACGCCGCCGAGCACGGCAACATGCCCAAGGTCTTCGCCTCGATGATCTCCGAGGACGACATGCCCAACGGCGCCAACCTGGTCAACGCCGTCGTCGCCTCCCTGGTTCTCTGCCTGCAGCTGGTGCCCGTCGACGCCATCTCCAACGGCGTCTTCTGGATGCTCTTCGGCACCTCCGTCGTCTTCCTGCTGCTCACCTACATCCCGATGTTCCCGGCGTTCCTCAACCTTCGCAAGAACGACCCGAACCGCGAGCGCATCTTCACGTTCCCGTTCAAGGGCGCGATGATGAAGGTCATGCTGGCCATCCCCTGCATCGAGCTGGTCCTGGCCATCGTCGCGACGCTGGTGCCGTTCTCCGCCGCCGAAATCGGCGACAAGGTCCCGATGATCGTCATCTTCATCGTGCTCGTGCTCATCGGCGAGGTCGTCCGCGTCGTCAGCGCCAAGGGCCGCAAGGAAGAGTACAAGGGCCTGACCCCCGAGCTGGCTGCCCAGCGTCTCGCCGAGGAGGCCGCCGAGGCCGAGGAGAACTAGGGCACCCGGATTCGGGGCCCCGACCCTCCTCGTCACTCAACCATTCCCTGGGGTGGGTGCGAGCGATAGCTCCGGTAACCACCGCCCACCCCAACCTCTCTTCCGTATCCTTCGTGCGTTTTGTCTCCGCGCACCGGGTTACGTCGTCGCTCGCCGGTGCGACTCCGTGAAAACCGGCGCCGGGCGCCCCGACCTTTGCCGGGGAACGGGCGCCTAACATCTCTTGGTTTTAGGCTGCGGGCAGCCCGCCCGCGGCAAACGATCGTTCGATTTGGAGGATATCTTATGCGTACGATCACCGAGTCCGAGTCCACCCCCAGGGCCGACGGCTTCTTCATGCCTGCCGAGTTCGCCCCGCAGGACCGCGTGTGGATGGGCTGGCCCCACCGCACCGACACCTGGGCCCACGGCGCCAAGCCCGCCCAGAGGCAGTATGCCGCCATCGCCCGCGCCATCTCCGAGTTCACCCCGGTCTATATGTGCGCCAACCAGGTCGACTATGCCAACTGCAAGGCCGTCTTCGAGAACGATGAGAACGTCACCGTCATCGAGATGACCACCGACGACGCCTGGTTCCGCGACACCGCCGCCACCTACGTCATCGACGGCAAGGGCGGGAAGCGCGCCAACCACTGGCACTTCAACGCCTACGGCGGCCTCGTCGACGGCCTGTACTTCCCGTGGGACAAGGACGAGCAGATCGCCCTCAAGATGGCCGAGCTCTCCGGCTGCCGCCGCTACCGCCCCGACGACATGATCCTCGAGGGCGGCTCCATCACCGTCGACGGCGAGGGCACCCTCGTCGTGACCGACCAGTGCCTCCTGTCCCCCGGCCGCACCTGCTCCGCGGTGCTCGAGGAGGAAGAGGACCCCGAGTCCATCTGGCCCAAGTACCACAAGAAGTTCGAGCCCTGGAGCGAGGAGCTCCGCGCCTACATGGACGAGCACCTCAAGGACTACCTGGGCGTCGAGAAGGTCATCTGGGTCAAGGAGGGCATCGACCCCGAGGAGACCAACGGCCACATCGACGACGTCGCCACCTTCATCGCCCCGGGCGTCATGGCCTGCATCTGGACCGACGACCCCGACTACCCGTTCTACGATCAGTGCCACGCCGCCTACGAGACCCTCTCCAACGCCGTCGACGCCAAGGGCCGCAAGATTAAGGTCTACAAGCTCTGCATGCCCGTGAACCCGCTGTACATGGACCAGGCCTCCTGCGACACCATCGACGCCGACGAGAACGCCGAGCCGCGCGTCCCCGACGAGCCGCTGATCGCCTCCTACATGAACTACCTGGTCACCAACCACGGCGTCATCGTCCCGCAGTACGGCGACGAGAACGACAGGCTGGCCGTCGACACGCTCCAGAAGATCTACGACGAGGCCTGGGGCGAGGGCGTCTACAAGTGCGTGGGCGTCCAGTCCGACCAGGTCGTCTACGGCGGCGGCAACATCCACTGCATCACGCAGCAGGAGCCGTCCGCTTAATCGCCTGGCTTCCCGGGGCACCCCATCTCGCCGCTCAAGCCGTCGCTCGCGTACCGAAGTGCGCTTCGCTCCTCTTTCGCGGCGACCTGGGGCACCTCGGAGACCCAGCCGATCAATCGGACGGGGACTGCCTGGTTGATCGGTTGGGATTTCTTCGGGCACTCCGTTGCCTCCACATCGGAGTGCCCTTTTTCTTTGATCGAATACGCGTCTGGCCTGGGATTTATTGCGGGTTAGGCCAATTGTTCGCTTGGATATCCCAGGTCAGACGCGTATTCAATTGCTGATAGTTTCCGGTTGCGAGCGCGGCCGTTTTGATCGGAGTATCTATGTACCAGCGTATCGTTATCTACACGCGCCTGTTCCGCGAGCGTTGGTCCAACAATTGCATCCTCTCTTCTCTTTGGGATGGCACCTGCACCGGTGACGCGGCCTGCAACCCTACCTTGGGCTGCGCCTTCGGTACAGATGCCATCCTTTTTGCTGTAGGGGGAGTGTGCCATGGCAGGTAAAAAGTTCTCCCTGTTCGAGGTCATCCTCTCGGTTATCTGCGTCGTATTTACCATCGAGGCGGCTGCTCCGGCATCTGCCATGGGTAACGTGCAGTTCTTCTGGTGGATCTTCCTCATCATTACGTTTTTGCTTCCCTATGGCCTGGTGGTGGCCGAGCTGGGTACGGCGTTCGATTCCGAGGGCGGTCTGTACGATTGGGTTCGCTTGGGCCTGGGTGACCGTTGGGGAGCCCGTTGTTCCTGGTGCTACTGGGTTAACTTTCCGCTGTGGGTGGCAAGTATCGCCTGCATGTTTCCCAGTGTTATCAATGCGGTATGGGGCATCGAGTTTTCGCTTGGGGTCCGAATTGCCATCGAGCTTGCCTTTGTGTGGGGTGTCACCGTCATGGCGATGCAGCCGGTTGCCGAGGCCGATTGGGTCATGGACGGCGGCGCCGTCATCAAAGTGCTCATTACCGCTGTGGTAGGAATCGTCGGCATCTGGTTTGCCTGCAATAACGGCTTTGCCAACGACATGTCGTTTAAGACTTTCATTCCAGATTTGGGCGACACCAATTCGTTGACGTACCTATCGATCATCCTATTCAACTTTATGGGCTTCGAAGTGATCGCGACCTTTGCCCGCACGATGAAAAACCCGTCGCGTGATATCCCCAAGGCGGTTATCGCCGGTGGCGTTGCCATCGCGGCGATCTACATCGTCTGCGGCATCGGTATTGGAGCCGCGGTTCCCACCGAGCAGCTTTCGCTCGATTCGGGCATTGTGGACGCGGTTGCCGCCATAGTGGGGCGCAGCCATCCGCTGACAATGATTGTGGGCATGGCCTTTTTGGTGACGCTGTTCGCCAACATGATCTGCTGGAGCTTTGGCGTCAACAACGTGGCGAGCTATGCCGCGCGTCATGGCAACATGCCGCGTCCCTTTGCGCTGGTGTCCAAGAAGACCGGCATGCCCAACGGCTCGGCACTCATTAACGGTTGTTTTGCCAGCCTTGTGCTGCTGCTCCAGATTCCGTTGGGCGAGGGCTCCGACGTCTTTTGGGTTTTCTTCTCGATGAACGTCGTCTTCCTGCTTATGAGCTATATCCCGATGTTCCCGGCGTTTTGGCGTCTGCGCAAATACGACGGTCGCCCGCGTGTGTTCCGTGCGCCCTTCGAGGGCAAGGCGCTCGCGGTGGCACTTGCGATTCCCGTGGCAGAGCTCGTGCTTTCGATTGTCGCTACGATTGTGCCGCTCAACAGCTCACCCACCGAGATGGCAAAGTTGCCGATCCTCGTGGGCGTGGTGATCGGAGTGTTGCTGGGCGAGGTTTCGTGCCTCATATCGCGCCGCGGCCGCAGTGTCGATAATCCCGGCGTTGGCGCAGGGGGGACAGGTCGCTTTGCACCAAAACAGTAATGCTGCGAGCTGCGCGGCGCTTGCTGCATCTTGGATTACTGCTCGCGGTGCTCAGGATTAGAAGTGAGCTTAGGCGCAAAGTAGGGGATGTGGCCCAGGTAAGGGCAGCTGTCCGTACGTTCGTCGACAACACAGGGGACATCGTCGTAGGTGAGTGAGTCGTTCAGGCGGGCGATGGCCTTGGCGGCAGGAGCGACGAGCATCTTGAGCGGTGCGATAGGCGCCATGGCATCTCCTTTCTTGCATGCGACCCGTGTTTTGGCGTGAATGTATACGCCGCAAGTCTAGCATCCCGCCGGGAGGAGCTCCAAACCACCACAAAGGTGATGGGCAGATGCAAGTGAGTAGACTTTTTTGAACTGGCCAAGCACATCGCGACAAATGATCGATAAAACCGCAGGTCAGAGCTGTGGCGTTTTGGGCGTGCTTGGCCTGCTGCAAAAAGCCTACTCACTTGGTTTTTCTGCTAGAAGACCGCCACGAGGGAAAGCAGCTTTCTCGTGGCGGCTGGCGTTTGCCCAGATAAAACCTACCAAAATAAACCTGTCCCTTTTTGGCAGGTGGTTTCAGCTGAACGGCGGGCCGTGCGGCTTGTAGTCATTGGGGACGTTCTTAAACGACTAGTCAAACAAGAACGTCCCCAACGACTACATCCAAGGAGCGTCCCAAACTGCCGGCAGAAAAGGAACGTCCCTAACTGCCGCATCCGGAGCAAGACAACGCCGCAGGTAGAGGACGGACAGCGAGCGGGTCGCATTTGAGACAAGGTGACGTGAAGCGAAAGGGCGCTGACCTTCTGGTCGCGCCCTTGAAGTTGAACGTCAGATTGTCGAAATGCGGCCCGCGCAGCGTCGGGCCGTTACGCGGTTTGGTGAAACCGCGTAGCTAAACCCGCTCTGCGATCTCGTGGATGAGGTAGTCGGTCTTTTCCCAGCCCAGGCACGGGTCGGTGATTGACTTGCCAAAGACGCCGCCGTCGACCGGCTGGTTGCCGTCCTCCAGGTAGGACTCGATCATAAAGCCCTTGACCAGCTTGGAGATGGACTCGTTGCGGCGGCAACTGTCGAGCACCTCCTTGCAAATGCGATACTGTTCCAGCGGACGCTTGCCCGAGTTGTCGTGGTTGCAGTCGATGACCGCTGCCGGATTAGCATAGCCGGCGTGCTCGGTGTAGCGCTCGGCCAGGCGCTCCAGGTGTTCGTAGTGGTAGTTGGGGTAGGTGCGCCCATCGAGACCGATGTAGCCACGCATGACGGCGTGCGCGAGCGGGTTGCCGTCACACTCGACCTCCCAGTTGCGGAAGATGAAGCTCTGGTGCGCCTGCGCGGCGTAAATAGAGTTGAGCATGACGGTGGTGGAACCGGCGGTGGGGTTCTTCATGCCCACAGGCACCGAAATACCGCTCGACACCAGGCGATGCTCCTGGTTTTCGACCGAACGCGCACCCACGGCAACATAGCTCAGCAGGTCAACGAGGTACTGGTAGTTGGACGGATAGAGCATCTCGTCGGCGGTGAAGAAGCCTGTTTCCTTAATAACGCGCAGGTGCATATGGCGGATGGCCTTGACGCCCTCGAGCAGGTCGTCGGGAGCCTCGGGGTTGGGGTTGTGCAGCAGGCCCTTGTAGCCGGTGCCCTTGGTGCGCGGCTTATTGGTGTAGACGCGCGGAATGATGATGAGCTTGTCCTTGACCTCCTCGGCGGTCTTGGCCAGTCGGTTCATGTACTCGAGGACCGAATCCTCGCGGTCGGCAGAGCACGGGCCGATGATGAGCACCTTGCGTGCGTCCTCGCCGGTAAAGACTTTGGCGACCTCGGCGTCAAATGCCTGCTTTTTGGCGGTAAGCTCGGCAGAAAGCGGCATTTCCTCGCGGATCTCCATGGGGATCGGCAGCCTGCGTTTGAATTCCATGGCCATAGGGGCCTCCTCAATCTATAGAAAGAGCAATAAGCGTATTGTCGAGTGT
>JAUMMZ010000043.1 GCA_031296755.1 Collinsella sp. | reverse complement strand
GCCTGCTTTTTGGCGGTAAGCTCGGCAGAAAGCGGCATTTCCTCGCGGATCTCCATGGGGATCGGCAGCCTGCGTTTGAATTCCATGGCCATAGGGGCCTCCTCAATCTATAGAAAGAGCAATAAGCGTATTGTCGAGTGTCCGGCATTATCCGCTGTCGCACGCTAAAGTGCAAGCCCTTGCCACCCCGAAACCTGCCAAAAGGGACAGGTTTATTTTGGCAGGTTTTATATGGGGGAACGTCGGCGGATACCGGGAGGGAGCGGCGTCGCGCGGGACCCTAAGGCTATTGTCGGTTCCCCAGGAAACACCCTGTGGGCAAAAAATGCCAAATATGAGTACGGTTGCTAGCTTAGTAGCATATTGCCTTCGCAAAATAATAGACATAACAGCAAAATATGTTCATTAACGCAAACACATATAAGTCCGCTATAGGGCTGTTTGATCAATTTAGGGACGCGTGTAAGCCGTGAAAACGGCATTTGGGGCTGTTTTGGCTGTTACTAAAAGGGTAACAGTACTCATATTTGCCATTTTTTGCCCACGGGGCCTCGAAGGGGCTGTCAATCAGGTCCCAGGGGAGGCGGTTTGAGGGCCGCAGAGCAAAAACGGGGGCGCAGGTTGTCCTGCGCCCCCGTTCTCGGGCGTTATTCGTTCCCCGCGGCAGAATTTACGCCGCCTCGTCGAACTGCGAGTTGTACAGATCGGCGTAGAAGCCGCCCTGGGCGAGCAACTCGTCGTGCGTGCCCTTCTCGACGATATCGCCGTCGCGAATTACCAAGATCACGTCGGCGTTGCGGATCGTGGACAGGCGGTGCGCGATAACAAAGCTGGTACGGCCCTGCATCAGCGCATCCATGGCACGCTGAATAAGCTCCTCGGTACGAGTGTCAACGTTGGAGGTTGCCTCGTCCAGAATTAGCGCCGGGCGGTCGGCCAAAATGGCACGGGCAATGGTCACGAGCTGGCGCTGGCCCTGCGACAGGTTGGTGCCCTCCTCGTTGATCATAAAGTCGTAGCCGCCGGCGAGCGTATGGATAAAGTGATCGCAGCGTGCGGCGCGTGCAGCGGCTTCGACCTCGGCATCGCTTGCATCGGGGCGTCCGTAGCGGATGTTCTCGCGGATGGTGCCGTTAAACAGCCAGGTATCCTGCAGCACCATGGCAAACTCGCCGCGCAGCGCCGCGCGGTCCCAGTCGCGCACGTCGACACCCTCGACGCGCAGCGATCCGCCGTCCACATCGTAGAAGCGCTGCAGCAGCTTAATGAGCGTGGTCTTGCCGGCGCCGGTAGGACCGACGATGGCGATGGTCTGGCCGGGCTGCGCCTCGCAGCTAAAGTCGTGGATGATGGTCTTGTCGGGCGTATAGCCAAACTTGACGTGATCAAACTCCACATGGCCGGGGCGCTTTTCGGGAATCTGCGCGTCGGCTTTCTGCTCCTCCTCGGGCGCGGCTAGGAACTCAAAGACGCGCTCGGTGGCGGCTGCCATCGACTGCATCGTGTTGCTCACGTTGCCCAGTTGCTGCACGGGCTGCGTAAAGTTGCGAACGTACTGGATAAAGCTCTGGATGTCGCCGGGCGTGGCATTGCCGGTCAGCGCGAGCTGCGCGCCCACCACGACGACGCCCACGTAGCCCATGTTGCCCACCAAGCTCATAAGCGGCATCATCAGGCCCGACAGGAACTGCGAGCGCCAGCCACTAATAAAGAGGCGGTCGTTTTGACGGTCGAACTCCTCGATTGAGGCCTCGGCGCGGTCGAACACCTGAATGACATTCTGGCCGGCAAAGTCCTCCTCGATAATGCCGTTGACGGCGCCCAGGACTTGCTGCTGCTCTCGGAAGTACGGCTGCGAGAAGTGAATCATCACGGTCAGGATAATCGCGGCTGCCGGCAGCGTGAGCACGGTGACGCCGGTGAGCGGCAGGCTGATCGACAGCATCATGACGAGCACGCCGATAATCTGCGTCACCGAGGTGATGAGCTGCGTCACGCTCTGGTTGAGCGACTGGCCGAGCGTATCGACGTCGTTGGTGATGCGGCTGAGTACGTCGCCCTTGCTGTGGCCGTTAAAGTAACTCATCGGTACGACGGCGATTTTGGCGGCGATCTCCTTGCGCATGCGATAGCAGATCTTTTGCGTGACGCCGGTCATGAGCCAGCCCTGGATGAGGCTGCAAACAGAGCTTGCCAGATACAGGCAGAGCAAAAAGCCGAGCGTCTTGGCAATCCAGTCAAAGTCGACATCGCCGGTGCCGTTGACCTTGGCAACCAGGCCCTCGAACAGCTTGGTCGTAACCTGACCGAGCACCTTGGGTCCCACAATGTTAAAGATGACCGAGCATACGGCAAAGGCGACGGCGACAAACACGGCAACCTTGTGCTGGCCGATATAGCCGAGCAGCTGCCTCATGGTGCCCTTAAAGTCCTTGGCCTTTTCGCCGCGACGCATGCCGCCCATGCGGCCCATGGGACCACGCTGGCGGGTGGGCTTGGGAATCTGAGTCCTGGTCTCGTCTGCCATTAGCGCTCGCCTCCTTCCATGACGGCTGCAATTTCTTCTTGGGTAAGCCCCAGCTCCTCGGCGGAAAGCTGCGACTGTGCGATCTCCAGGTACGCCGGGCAGCTGCGCAGCAGCTCCTCGTGCGTGCCGGTGCCCACTACGTGGCCGTCGTCGAGCACGATGATCTGGTCGGCGTGCATGATGGTCGCGATGCGCTGGGCCACGACCACGAGCGCGGCGTCGGTAACGTTTTTGGCCAGCTCCTCGCGTAGGCGCGCGTCGGTCTTGTAGTCGAGGGCGCTAAACGAATCATCGAAAACCACGACCTCGGGCTTTTTGGCCAACGCGCGGGCGATGGCCAGGCGCTGGCGCTGACCACCCGAAACATTGGAGCCGCCCTGGCTGATGGGGGAGTCGTAGCCGCCCTCGCGCTCGGCGATAAAGTCCTCGGCCTGTGAGATGCGCGCGGCTTGGCGCATGTCATCATCGCTTACCATGTCGCCCGCAAACTTGAGGTTGCTCTCAACGGTGCCCGAGAACAGACGACCCTGCTGCGGAATATAACCGATGCGGCGGCGCAGCTCGGAAAGGGTCATGTCGCGCACGTCGATGCCGTCGAGCGAAATGCTGCCGCCCGTGACGTCGTACAAGCGTGGAATCAGCTGCACGAGCGTGGACTTGCCCGAGCCCGTGGAGCCAATGATGCCGAGCATCTGACCGGCATGCGTGGTGAAGTTCACGCCGCTGATGACATCGGCGCGGGCGTCGGGATACTGGAAGCTCACGTCGCGGAAGGTGAGCTCACCGCGCGGCGCGCTGGCCGCGGGCAGTTTGGGCGAGACGGGGTCGTTGATGCTGGTGGGGCAAGTGATGACCTCTTCCACGCGCTCGGCTGCGACCTCGGCACGGGGCAGGATAACCGAAACCATGGTGAGGATCATAAACGCCATGACGATCTGCATGGTGTAGGAGATGAACGCCATCATGTTGCCGACCTGCATCACGCCGTCGGACACGCCCTGCGCGCCAAACCAGACAATAAGCACGGTGATGCAGTTCATGACGAGCATCATGAGCGGCATCATAAAGCTCATGGCGCGGTTGGTGTAGAGCTGCGTGGTCATCAGGTCGAGCGAAGCCTTGTCAAAACGCTCGAGCTCATGTTCCTCGCGGTTGAACGAGCGGATGGGCATAAGGCCGTCGAGCAGCTCGCGGGCGGTAAGGTTCACGCGGTCCACAAAGCTCTGCATCTTTTTGAACTTTGGCATGGTGAGGCCCATGAGCACGCCGACGACGGCCGAGACCGCGATGATGGCCACGGCGATGGTCCACTCCAGGCCGGTGTGGTTGGCCAGGACGCGCATGACGGCGACGATGCCCATGACGGGGGCCATCAGGCACATGCGGATAAACAGGGTTGCGGCCATCTGGATCTGCTGAATGTCGTTGGTGCAGCGGGTGATGAGCGAGGCCTGGCTAAACTTGCCCACCTCGGCCGGCGAGAAGTGCATAACCTTGTTGAAGGTCTCGCGGCGCAGGTCGCGGGCGATGGAGCAGGCGGTGCGCGAAGCCACGGCACCGGTCAGGATGGTGGCGACGAGCGACACCAGGCACAGACCAAACATCGTGGTCGCCATGCGGCCCAGGTAGGCGTTCTGCACGTCGGCTGGGTCGATGCCCTGTGCCTTGTACTCGTCCTGTACATAGCTCACGGCGCGCTGGGTGACGATGGAGCCCGACATGGAGCCCATTTTGTCCGCCATTTGGTTGGCGCCCTCGACGAGTTTGCTTTGGTCTACCAGACCGCCCTCGACACCCAGACGCAGGCTCTTCATGGTGATCTTACCGCCGTCGGCATCAATCTGCTTTTGCATGTTCTGCGCCGCTGCGGCCTTCTTCTGCATCTCGGCGAGCTGCTCGGGCGTCATCGCTGCCATTTGCTCGGGGGTAGGCATGGCCTGGGCAGCGTTGTCGTCTTTCTCGCTGGACGAGCCCATCATGTCGCCCATGGAGTCGGCGTCGATGCCCTGGTCGAGCGAAAGGACGACAGTCTCGGGCAGGCTCATAATGTCGGCAATCTTGCCGCCGTCGGCGCGCTCGTCCTCGGTGCCCTTGTACGTGCGAATGCCATTTTTGTCTGCCTTGCCAAACACCGCCTCCACAGCTTTGGCGTCCTTGGCGCTCATAAAGAGCTTGAGGTCGTCGAGCGATTCGGCGCGAATGGTGTCGGGAACGGGCGAGGCGATGCCTCCCTGCTGCACGCCCACGTCGACGATATCGCTCATATAGGTAGGCAGCGCCAGATCGGCGTTACAGCTGATTACGATAAGTACGATAGCTGCGATCAGTGCCAGGATATGCTTTTTAAAGAGCTTGAGAATCCTCACTCGGCATCTCTCCTTTCTTGATTGCGGTCGATAATTTCATTGGCACGCCTTAGAAGACGCACCATCTCTTGGGTATCTGTTTCGCCGAGCTGCTCGAGGAAAGCCGCGGTGCGGTCCTCGAATTCCCGACGTTTGATTTCGATAACCTGGAATCCTTTGTCGGTCACTGTGACGTGTACGCGACGACGGTCGGTCTTTGAGTGCTCGCGCTCGACCCAGCCCTTGGCCTCGAGGGCGCGCAGGATATTGGCGATGCGGGCGCTCGAGACCCAGGCGCGATCAGCGAGTTCGCTCGGCGTGAGCGAGCCGCCGGCGCGCATGAGGGCGCGCATGACGGCCATCTCGCCACCCAGAGCCTGGTCGGCAAAGCGCGAAACGCGCTGGTGCATGCTGCCAAACTCGGTAAAGAGCTGACGCCCAAGCTCATGGAAATCGGTATCTTCCACCGAAAACCCCTAACACTAGAAACTATTTTCGGTGGAAGATGATACACCCGCTCAACCATCCCATTCGGTGGATTTCTAGGCATGTCCCAAAAATCTACTTGGCCGCTAGGCAATATTAAGAGCTCATTAAGACTTAAAATCATTCAATTGCTGAAGCGTTTCAAAGAACTATCATGCCCGCGGTTAGGCGAGGGGTTGTCACCACCATGACGACTGGGACTCATATAATCGCCACGTGCGATGCTCCAACTTCCCGCAAGGAGACACCTTACATAAAGGGGGATGGAGTCATGGCATTTGACTTCACGGGTAAGACCGCGATTGTCACGGGTGGCACTCAGGGCATTGGCCTCGAGATCGCCAAGGGCATCGTCGCGGGCGGCGGACACGTCGCGCTCATCGCAAGGAACGCTGCTAAGGGCGAGGCCGCAGTGGCCGAGCTTGGCGAGGGCAACAAGTTCTATCAGCTCGATGTCGCCGATGCGCCCAAGGCGCGCGAGACCGTCGAGCAGATTTTTACGGACCTGCCGCAAACCAACATCTTGATTAACTGCGCTGGCGTCATCAGCACCAAGAAGTTCGACGAGATCGATGACACCGAGTGGCGCCGCACTATCGATATCAACCTCAACGGTACCTTCACTATGATGAACGCCGTGTACCCGCACTTTAAGGCGGCGCATGCCGGCACTATCGTCAACGTGAGCTCCGTTGCTGGCAAGATCGGCGGCGGCCTGCTTGGCACCGCTGCCTACGCGAGCTCCAAGGCCGGTGTCAACGGCCTTACCAAGGCGGTCGCCAAGGAGGGCGGCAAGTTTGGCGTTCGCTGCAACGCCGTGTGCCCGTCGCTCACGTTGACCG
The DNA here is from genome assembly GCA_031296755.1 of Collinsella sp. Classification (GTDB taxonomy): domain Bacteria; phylum Actinomycetota; class Coriobacteriia; order Coriobacteriales; family Coriobacteriaceae; genus Collinsella. Next base: position 4,472 of record JAUMMZ010000043.1, on the reverse strand, counting down.
ATATGACCTCGATTCTCTCTGACGAGAACTCTCAGCGCATCATCAACGGTATTCCTCTGGGCCGCGCTGCCCAGGCCAGCGAGCCTGCGCAGATGGTGCTGTTCTTCGCTTCCGACCTCGCCAGCTTCGTGAACGGCGAGATCGGTGACTGCGACGGCGGCATCGTCCTGGACGGGTAATACCCCGCGATGATTATTCGGCGACGGCTCCTGCGACTCGGGACCGTCGCCTTCTTTCTGACATAGGCGCGTGCGGCTACGATTCGCATGCATCCAAAGGAGATATATATGAGTGAATCGACTGCGGTGGAGGCGCCGGCGGCAAAGGAGCCGTTCTTTAAGATGTCCTCCGTCCCGGGTGCCAATATTTTGGTGCCGCTTTTGCTGGGCTGCCTGCTCAACACGCTATTCCCCGACCTGTTCAAAACGCTCGGCAGCTTTACGCTTGGTATGACCCAGCAGGGCGCAGGCCCGCTCGTGGGCGCTTTTTTGCTCATCGTCGGTACGACGATTTCGTTTAAGAGTGCTCCTGCCGCCGCTGCACGCGGCGCCATCATCATCGCCGTCAAGCAGATCGTGGTCGTTGCCGTGTCGCTGCTCATCCTTTATGTGTTCAACGACAACCTGTTTGGCATCTCTGCCATGGTGATGCTGGCGGCTTGCACCGGCGCCAACAACGCTATGTACGCTGGTCTGATGGGCACCATGGGCAATGAGGCCGAGCGTGGCGCCGTCGCCATCACCACGCTGGTTGTCGGCCCTCCGGTCACGATGATCGTGCTCGGCGCTGCCGGTCAGGCTCCGATCGGCTGGTCGCTCGTGGGCGCCATCCTGCCGATCGTCGTCGGCATTATTCTGGGCAACCTCTTCCCGAGCTTTAAGAAGATGATGGCACCGGCACTTTCCGCCGTCATCGTGCTCGTCTTCTTTGCCATGGGCTCGACCATGACCTTTGGCCAGCTCATTAATGGCGGTCTCCCCGGTATTCTGCTCGGCGTGATCTGCTCGGTGGTCTTTGCAATTCCCGTTATCGCGGTCGATAAGCTCACGGGCGGTACGGGTGTCGCAGGTGCGGCCATTTCGAGCTGCGCCGGAGCCAATGTGGCCACGCCTGCTGCCATGGCAAGCGTCAACGAGGCCTTGTACGGCGGTGCGGTGCTCGCGACGGCTACGGCACAGGTTGCTGCCTGCGCAATCGTGACGGCTATTTTGACCCCGCTGGTCACCAGCTGGTGCTACAAGCATTTTGAGGGCCAGGGCAACGGCGATAGCAAGACAACGACCGACAAGGCCGCCGCAGCCGCCTAATGCCAAGCGGCAATCAAAGCTAAAAACTAGCTACGCCAACAGGGCGGCCACGGGGGATCCCGTGGCCGCCCTGCAGTTTCTGTAGGGTCTCTGGGACACTTTACCCTGCTAAAGCTGGCATAACAGCTAGAGTGAACGTCGTACAAAGGCAAGGAAAAATACCAAACAAATCGGTGAACGGTAGTTGTTCGCGCTCGCATTTCCTGCGGATTTGTTAAAAACGCCCTAATGGTATAAAAAAAGAAACATATAACAGCCCTGATGAAGGGGGTAGCTATGTTATCCTTCTCAAACGGGTGAAATCTTGGGTTTTGGGTTGCAGTTCCAAGGTGGACAAACGTTTTTCCCTGTACCAACGTGTGGTGAAGAACGGAAGAAGCCGGTAGTGCAAGCCGATAATTCAAGAATTCAATAAGCAGCGGTGTGAGAGAGCGCCGCATTACACGTAACTAGGAGCGTGGTTACACAATGCAGGAGGCATGGGAAGGCTTCAAGGAAGGCATCTGGACGGGAGAGGTTGACGTCCGAGACTTCATCCAGAAGAACTACACCCCCTACGAGGGCGATGAGTCGTTCCTCGTAGGTCCGACCGAGCGTACCAAGGAGCTGTGGGGCGAGGTTCTCGACCTGCTGCTTAAGGAGCGCGAGCAGGGTGGTGTCCTCGATATGGACACCAAGACCGTCACGGGTATCGTGAGCCACCCCGCTGGCTACATCGATAATGCCCATCGCGACAAGGAGACCATTGTTGGCCTCCAGACCGACAAGCCGCTCAAGCGCGCGCTGCACGTCAACGGTGGTATCCGCATCGCTTGCCAGGCTGCCAGCCAGCACGGCTACAAGGTCGACGAGAACGTTGTCGAGCGCTACACCTTCGAGCGCAAGACCCACAACGCTGGCGTCTTCGATGTCTACACCCCCGAGATGCGTGCTTGCCGCTCGGCTCACATCATCACCGGTCTGCCCGATGGCTATGGCCGCGGCCGCATCATCGGCGACTACCGTCGTGTTGCCCTGTACGGCGTCGACTACCTGATCAAGGACAAGGAGGCCCAGAAGGCTTCCACTCCGACGGTCATGACCGCCGACAACATCCGCGATCGCGAGGAGCTGCAGGAGCAGATCCGCGCCCTCGGCGAGCTCAAGATGATGGCCGAGACCTATGGTTTCGATATTTCCAACCCTGCTACCAACACGCAGGAGGCCATCCAGTGGATGTACTTCGCCTACCTTGCTGCCGTCAAGGAGCAGAACGGCGCCGCTATGTCCATCGGCCGTACCTCTACGTTCATCGACATCTATGCTGAGCGCGACCTTGCCAACGGTACCTTCACCGAGGAGCAGATCCAGGAGTTCGTGGATCACTTCATCATGAAGCTCCGCATGGTCAAGTTTGCCCGTACCCCCGAGTACCAGGCCCTGTTCACCGGCGACCCGCAGTGGGTCACCGAGTCCATCGGCGGCATGGGAGTCGACGGCCGTACGCTCGTTACCAAGATGAGCTACCGCTACCTGCACACGCTCGAGAACATGGGCACCAGCCCCGAGCCCAACATGACCGTTCTGTGGTCGACCCGTCTGCCCGAGAACTTCAAGAAGTTCTGCGCCAAGACTTCTGTCGCCAGCTCCTCGATCCAGTACGAGAACGACGACCTCATGCGCGTCTATCACGGCGACGACTACGGCATTGCCTGCTGCGTTTCCTCCATGCGCATTGGCAAGGAGATGCAGTTCTTCGGCGCTCGCGCCAACCTGGCCAAGTGCCTGCTGTATGCACTCAACGGCGGTGTTGACGAGGTCTCCAAGAAGCAGGTCGGCCCCAAGTATCGCGCCGTCGAGGGCGATACGCTCGATTACGACGACGTTGTGGCCAAGTACAACGACATGATGAAGTGGCTCGCTGGCGTGTACGTCAACTCGCTGAACATCATTCACTACATGCACGACAAGTACTGCTACGAGCGCATCCAGATGGCTCTGCACGACAAGCACGTGCACCGCTGGTTCGCTACGGGCATCGCTGGCCTTTCCGTCGTGGCTGACTCCCTGTCCGCCATCAAGTACGCCAAGGTCCACCCCGTCCGTGACGAGAACGGCATCATCGTCGACTTCGAGACCGAGGGCGAGTTCCCCAAGTACGGTAACGACGACGACCGCGTCGACCAGATCGCTCACGACGTTGTGCACCAGTTCATGGAGTACATCCGCATGAACGACACCTACCGCAACTCCGTGCCCACGACCTCGGTTCTGACCATTACCTCCAACGTCGTGTACGGTAAGAAGACCGGCTCCACGCCCGACGGCCGCAAGGCTGGCCAGCCGTTCGCCCCGGGTGCTAACCCCATGCACAAGCGCGATAGCCATGGCGCCATCGCTTCGCTGTCTTCGGTTTCCAAGCTCCCGTTCCGCGATGCTCAGGACGGCATCTCCAACACCTTCTCCATCATCCCGAGTGCGCTCGGCAAGGAGGACCAGGTGTTCTTTGGCGATATCGACCTTGATCAGCTGGGCGAGTAACTATTGTTAGTGCTATACTAACAATAACGATTACTGATTAGTGCGCCGGTTTCGGCCGGCGCCTATCGATCGAAGGAGACACATTATGAAGGTTTCTGAAGTTTCCGAGACTCAGGCCGATAACCTGGTCCACATGCTCGACGCTTACGCCGAGAAGGGTGGCCACCACCTGAACATCAACGTCTTCAACCGTGAGACGTTGCTCGACGCTCAGGCTCACCCCGAGAAGTACCCGCAGCTGACCATCCGCGTTTCCGGCTATGCCGTGAACTTCCACACGCTCACCAAGGAGCAGCAGGACGAGGTCATTGCGCGTACCTTCCACGACAAGTTCTAAAGGGGTTTAACTCCCGCAGGATCGCCGGGCCGCTTTGGGTTACTTTCCAAAACGTCCTCGGACATGCAAAGGGCTCCGCTGCGCGCTTCGCGCGGCGGAGCCCTTTGCGTCCTGCGGAAATGTTTTGGAAAGTAACCCAAAGCGGCCCGGCGGGGGTCCTGTGTAGTCACCCTTTAGGCGGAACTCTCCTAATTATTTGGATGAGTCGTTTACTTACTTGTGCTGTTACCGTCTTCCCGCTGTTGTTGGGGTATGCTTTGTTCGTATGTAAACGTATGACATGTTGATGGGGGAGGGTGCTATGGCTC
>JAUMMZ010000042.1 GCA_031296755.1 Collinsella sp. | reverse complement strand
TTCATGGGAAGGCTCGAGGCCTACCTCGTGTACTATCGTGAGGAGCGGATCAAGAAGTCCCTCGGGTGGCTGAGCCCGATGGAGTACCGCAGGAAGCTTGGATACGCCTAGGCGCGGTCCAAGAAATCGTCCGCACCCCCGGCTTCTATAGCTGGAGTGAAGATCCGAAAGATAAAACCATCTCGACCGTAAGAATCGGCAATGAATCCAACCATGCGTTTAAGAACGAACTTGCGCCCTACCAGGCTTCAGGCACTTGGACACCTCAGGTGACCAAGAAGGTCGATGGCGGCGAGATGAAGAAGTTCAAGTTCGAGCTGTACACCAAGGATGCCAGTGGCAATGAGAAGGTGCTCAATACCCAATGCACTAGTAAGGGGACGGGCAATGAGGCAACGGTGACGTTTGCTGAGCAGACAATTGGCCCACTTGGCGTCAAAGATCTCACTGAAGGCAAAGCAACAGTCACCTACTATATCCGTGAATGTGCCGCCAAAGAGAACGAAGGCACCGAGCACGAAGGCTACAAGAACGACACCAAGAGGTTCAAGGTCGTGGTAACGGCAACGGACAACGGTGGCGGCACGCTGAAATGCACGCCGGTCTACTACGAGGTCGACGCCAACGATAATGTGAGCGCGAATTCAACCCCTAACCCCACCTTCACCAACACCTACTCCACCTCTTTGCCCCTTTCTGGTATGTCGGGCGTCACTCTGACGTACCTTGCCGGCGCGGCGGTGCTTTGCGCTGCTGCAGCCTGGATGCACGTTCGTCGCAAGGCGAATGCGAAGGGAGGCGAGCGTCGTGAATAAGAAAGTTTGCTCCTTCCCGATCTTGTTTGCGCTGCTTGCCCTCCTGATCGGCACCTGCGCGGTTGTGTTCCCCGCTTCCGCGCAGGCCGCGCCGACTTCGACTGGTTCCATCACGGTGAGCGGCACCGTGGCGCGCAGCTACGGCGCCTACCAGATCTTTAGCGCCAACGTCGTCGACGGCGACGGCGACGCCAAGATCGCCACCGACTTCGCCTGGGCAAGTGACGCCGTGCGCGACGCCGCGCTGCCTGTGCTGCACAGCGCCGGCATGCCCAAATCCCAGACCTCCGCGCAGGAAGCTGCCGAGTGGCTCAACACCGATTCCCACCTTGCGAGCGCGCTGAGCGCACAGCTCGCTCGTTCCCTCCAGAGCTCTGGCGCCGCGTCCGTGGCCCTTAACGCGGGCACGACGGCCGAGCTGCCCTGCGGCTACTGGCTCATCGTCGCCGACGACGACGCCATTTCCCAGAACGAAGCCGGCACCGCGCCGATCATGGCCCTGATAGGCGGTAGCGCCGTCACCGTCAAGCCCAAGGCGGCGACGCCCAAGGTGGCCAAGCATGTGCTGGAGGACAGCACCGCCGCCTGGCAGAAGGCCGCCGACGCCACGGTCGCCGACGACCTGTACTGGCGCCTCTCGGCCACGGTCCCGGCGGGCCTCGCGGCCTACGACACCTATACGGTGCGGTTCGTCGACACCATGAGCGCGGGGCTCGACCCCTCCAAGGTCGCCGCGAGCATGCGCGTGTACGTGGCGGCGGGTGCGGACGGAGGCTTTGACGCAGTCTCGGCCGGCAGGGACGGCCGCGCCGGCACCGAGCCCGCGAAGGGCTGGACCGATATCACGGCCCAGTGCGCCACCAAGGTAGCGGTCGACGGCAAGACCTTCACCGTGCGCACCGGCGACCTCATCGCCGCGCTCGGCGGGGCCGACGCCTTCACCGCGGGCGCCCGCGTGGTCGCCGTGTACAATGCGCCGCTCAACAGCGCATGCAACCACGGCATCGCGAAGGGAAACCCCAACGAGGTCTACCTGCGCTACCCGCGCTCTCCCTTTGCGGACCAGTCCGGCGACGCCGGCTTTACCCGCACGCCGAGCGACGATGCGTGCGCCTACACCTGGGATCTCGCGCTCACCAAGCGCGGCAGCGACGGCGACAAGCCGCTTGCCGGGGCGGTCCTGAGCATCGCCGACGACCGCGGTCGCACGCTGGCGGCCGACGGCACGTGGGATGCGGAGGGCAAGGCCACCGTCACCACGGGCGAGGACGGCCGCGTGACCGTCTCGGGCGTGGACTCGGGTAAGCTGGAGGTCCGCGAGCTCAAGGCGCCCAAGGGCTACACCGCCTTTGAGGGCACGCGCTCCGTGACGGTCAAGGCCGAGGGCCTGGACGTCGACCAGGTGGCCGCCGCCAAGCCCAAGCTCACCATCACGGCCGAGTCGCCCCTGCGCGCCGATAGCGCGGACGGGTCGACCGGCAGCCTGGAGGCGTCGCTCATCAACACGCCCACCGGCACACCCCCTAGCATTACCACCGGAGGCTTTATGCCCTCGACTGGCGATATGGCAATGTACGCCGCGGCCGCCGCGGCGGTCGCCGGAGCCGCGCTTATCGTGGTCGCGCTCCTGGTCAAGCGGGGAGGTGGCAGCCATAAAGAGTAGCTGGCAGCCCCACAGAGAGCGGGGCGAGACGTAGCGAAGTAGATGCTAAGACACAGACAGACAGATTTGGATCAAATGAACTTCAAGCAGAAAGCAGAGGAAAAGAAGATGAGCATGAGCAAGAACATCGCACGCCTGGCAGTAACCGCCGGCCTCACGGCGGCGTTGAGCTTCGGCGGAGTTATGGCGCCCGTGACAATGGCGTTTGCAGCTGAGGGTGCGACTACTACGACCAATATCATCACCATCAACAATATTGGCGACAACCAGGACGCCACGTACAAGGCGTATCAGATCTTCAAGGCTACGGTGACCGACGACCAGACGAAGGGCAAGATTGCTCAGAACATTGAGTGGGCTAACTCCGAGCTTGGCAACAAAGTGATTAACGCCATCACGGGCTGGAGCGGTTACAATGCACCCAATGTGACTAAACTTCCCGATAAACCCACGGCTCAGGATGTCGCCGAATTTCTTATGGCGAATGCGGTTGGCTCGACTGCGAGTTCAGCTGACGGAACTATTAAGGGGACGCGAGTCGCCACTGACAATGTTCTCTACGCAGTTGCGAATGTCGTAAAGAATGAAACTCCGACCGCTTCTGGTATCGCTGCCGGACGGCCTTGGAGTGCCACCGACGGTTCTGGCTATTATTTGTTTGTGACCGACGAAAGTAGTCTGGACAATGCCAAGAAGAACACCGGCACGTCTCCGATTTTCGCCCTCGTGGGCGGCGGAGCCGTGACTGTAACTGAGAAGACCAGCATCCCCACGGTCGAGAAAAAGATCCTCAATGCTTCTAAGGTGGCGGGCGGTGACATTACCGGCGAGACTGACTGGGCGGACGCTGCGGACTCCCAGGTCGGCCAGGAGGTCAACTACCGGCTCACCGGTACGATTGCGGACAACTACGATAGCTACGACACCTATTCCTACAAGTTCAAGGATCAGCTGACGGACGGTCTCGACTACATCAAAGGCTCGATCAGCGTTTATGCGCTGAATAATGGTGAATACACCGAGATTAATCCGACTAGCTACGATGTGGATGCCCCTTCTGAGTCAAATCAGCGTGTTTTGACAGTTAACTTTATTGGAACCAATGGGCTGAAGTCGGCCACCGCGAAAAATGGCGGAACGCTTACGATCAATGCCAACACCAATATTGTTGTCTTCTACAAGGCAAAGCTCAACGCAAAGGCGGTTATTGCAGGGGCCAACAACAAGCTGGAGGGCAACCCCAATACTGTTACGCTCGAGTATTCTAACAACCCCATGGTCGCAGGCACTGGCACCTCGGCGCCCGACACCGTCGTGGACTATACCTACGGCCTCAAGATCAACAAGGTTGACCTTGGCACTGAGAAGGCGCTGCAAGGTGCTAAGTTCACCATCGCCGCTGGTGACACAACTAACGGTGACGAGAACAGCGCAAACGTTAAATATGTCAAGAGTGACGGCACTTTGAGCGACAGCAAGGTTGAGCTTTCGATGGACCCCAATGGTGTCCTTACGCTTACCGGTCTCGATGCTGGCGTCTATACGGTCACGGAAACTTCTGCTCCCGGTGGTTACACCAAGGTCGAACCCTTCACCTTCGAGATCAAGCCGACCATGAACGCCATTGATCCGAACGCTGGTCTTACTGCGCTCTCTGGCAAGCTTGATGTCAAGAACCAGAGTGACAAGGTCATCGCTGGCCTTACCGATAAGAAAGCCGGTGATAACAGGCTAACGGCGCAGGACGGCTCGGACAAGGTCACCGATGGCTACTTCAACATCACCGTTGGCGATACCAAGCAGGTTGGCCTCCCGCTCACCGGTCTTAACGGCGTGACGTTCACTTGGATCGCTGGTGGCGCGGTGCTGTGCATCGGCGTGGCGCACCTCATCCGCAGCCGTAAGCAGGCTGAGGAGTCCGAGCAGGAGTAACGCTCACTCACTCATCCCTTTGGCAGGTGGGATGTGATGGCCATGAGACTTGCGGACACTTTTCTCGTCCATCCACGTTCTTGCTTTGCCATTCTCTTTTCGGGGCAGACTCCGCACTGGAGTCTGCCCCGTTTTTTGGACAACACAGGCAGCCTCCACCGTCCGATGCGGACTCATCCGTCATCGCGTTTCTTGACTCGTACGAGGTTCGGTTTAAGGTCCGTAGGCGCACGCGCGGTGCGGACGGCAGAAGGCATTTGCGCCGCAACAAGCGCAAATAAGAATGCCCGGGGGTCGGATCCCGGGCATTTAACAAAAGCTGAAAACTAGGCCGCCCGCGCTCTCGTACACTTACGCGGGGTGCGTCGTTTTCTATTGACATTGTATCCCGAATCGCTCAGCCGATTCGGGACATTTTGAAAACTCAAATGCGGGCCCATACTCGCACTGCGCAATGCTGCCAGGCTGCGTTGTCCGGCGCGGAAGCTCGCTAATCGGCTATTATTTGTTCAGACAACCTGAGCTGTAAAGGAGTGACCGGCGATGGTGCAGGGCGCCAAACATATGAAGAGCAATAACGCCGCGGACAACGGTGGCTCAAGTCCTCAGCCCCAACCTCAGCCAAAGCCCAAGCGCCGCCGCAAGCGACTGCCGCGCTGGGCCGATCGGCTCATCACCATCGTCATCATCCTTATTGGCGTGGGCCTTATGACCTGGCCGTGGATCTTGGACCGGCTCGAGGCCTCGGGCGTGTTCAACCAGATCAGCACGGTGTCCAGCACCGTGGACGCGCTGTCTGCCGAGGAGCGCGAGCGCATCCTGCTCCAGGCGCGCTCCTTTAACGAGCAGCTGGCGGGCGAGGCCACCGAGCTTCCCGCCGACCAGATCGAGCCCTACGCTCAGCAGCTCATCTTTGACCGTGACCCCATGATGAGTTGGGTCGAGATCCCCTCCATCGACGTGAGCATGCCCATCTACCACGGCACGAGCGAGGAAGTCCTTATGGCGGGCGTCGGCCACCTGGAGGGCACGAGCCTGCCGGTGGGCGGCACCTCGACGCATTGCGTGCTCACCGCGCACTCGGGCATGCGCAACCTGAGTATGTTCGACGACATACACTCGCTGGAGCCCGGCGACCTGGTGCTACTGCACACCATGAATAAGACGCTCGCCTACAAGATGGTGGACTCTGAGGTCGTGCTGCCCGAGGAGATGGAGTCGCTGACCATTGAGCCCGGCGCCGACAAGGTGACGCTCGTCACCTGCACGCCCTACGGCGTGAACGACCATCGCCTGCTGGTGCATTGCGTGCGCACCAAGTACAGCAAGAAGGACGTCGACAAGCAAAAGTCGCTGGCCGGTCGCCACTGGGGCAAGCGCGAGTTTGCCGTGCTCATCGTGGTCGTAGCCATTGTGCTGTTGCTGCTGGACATCGTGATCCACGCGGTCCGCAAGCGCCGCAAGGCCAAGGCCTCGGCATAGGACATCGTTCAGAACAACCACAATGGGGACAGGTACCTTTGTGGTGGTCGGGACTTCCAAACCATCACAACATTCGATGAAAATCGCGATTTTGGCGAAAAACATCGAATGTTGTGATGGTTTTCCTTGCGGGCGAGACGGCTTTCGTTACGGGCGGGATGCTTTTCGCTGTGGACGGTGCGGTTTCGTTGCAGAACCGCCGGCCCGCCGCCTGCCAACCGCCGCCCTCGTTACGTTTTCGCTGCATTTGGGTAAAGCACCTGCTCCAAGCGGCGTTGCCTTGTATACTAGAGCGGTTTATCTGTTATGCGGAAGGGAGCGCCTATGGCACTCAGCGAGAAAGACGTGCGCGGCATCGCCGAGTACGCAAAGATCGCACTGACCGATGACGAGCTCACCCAGATGACGGCCTACCTGAACGACGCCGTCCAGATGCTCGAGCCCGTCTTGCAATATGACTTACCCGACGTGGAGCCCACGTTCCATCCCATCGGAAGCCTGTCCAACGTGATGGGCGATGACCTGCGCGAGCCCGAGCGCGACCTGCCGCTCGACGTCGCGCTCGAAAACGCCGGCAGCGCGCGCGACCGCTACTTCCGCGTGCCGTCCATTTTGGGAGAGGGGGAGAGCGAGTAATGGCTCAGAGCTTCGATTCCCTTACCGCCGCCCAGATTGCCGCGGGCGTTGCCGCCGGCGACTTTACCGCTACCGAGGTGGCCCAGGCCTCCCTTGCCGCCATCGAGGCGCGCGAGGGCGGGGTCCAGGCATTCCTGCAGGTGTCGCCCGAGCTCGCGCTCGAGGCCGCCGCGCGCGTGGATGCCGACCGTGCCGCAGGCAAGCCGCTGCCCCCGCTCGCGGGCGTGCCGCTGGCCATCAAGGACAACATGAACCTCGTGGGCACGCGCACCACCTGTGCTTCCCGCATGCTCGAGGACTACCAGAGCGTCTACACCGCCACCTGCGTCCAGCGCATGCTCGACGCCGGCTGCCTGCCCATGGGCAAGGCCAACATGGACGAGTTTGCCTTTGGCAGCTCCACCGAGAGCTCGGCGTTCCACCGCACCAACAACCCTTGGGATACCGAGCGCGTGCCCGGCGGCTCCTCGGGCGGCTCCGCTGCCGCCGTCGCCGCGGGCGAGGTCGCGCTCTCGCTGGGCTCGGACACCGGTGGCTCCATTCGCCAGCCGGCGTCACTGTGCGGCGTGGTGGGCTTTAAGCCCACGTATGGCGCCGTGAGCCGTTACGGCGTGGTTGCCTTTGGCTCGTCGCTCGACCAGGTGGGCCCCTTTGGCCGCACGGTCGAGGATGTCGCGCTGGCCATGAACGCGCTTACCGGCGCAGGCCACGATCCGTACGACTGCACCAGCCAGGATTGCGCCGTCGACTTTACCGAGCATCTCAACGACAGCATCGAGGGCAAGCGCGTGGGCATCATCCCCGCGTTTATGGAGGCCGAGGGCCTGACGCCCGAGGTCAAGGTCGCTGTTCAGCGCGCCGCCCAGGAGCTGCAGAACCAGGGCGCCGAACTGGTCGAGGTCGACCTGCCGCACCTGGACGCCGCCATCGCCGCCTACTACGTCATCGGCCCGGCCGAGGCATTCTCCAACCTGGCCCGCTTCGACGGCATTCGCTACGGCTACCAGGAGGAGGGCTGCGCCAACCTGTCCGACCAGAGCTCGCTTTCGCGCGCCCATGGCTTTGGTGCAGAGGCTAAGCGCCGTCAGATGCTCGGCGCCTACCTGCTGAGCTCGGGCGTGTACGACAAGTACTACTACGCTGCGCAAAAGGCTCGCACGCTCATCACGCAGGACTACGACGCCGCGTATGCCAAGGTGGACACCATCCTCATGCCCGCCTCGCCGCGTACGGCCTTTAAGTTTGGCGAGATCAGCGACCCCACGCAGATGTACCTCTCCGACCTGTACACCATCTCGCTCAACATTTGCGGCAACGGTGGCATCTCGGTGCCGCTGGGCCTGGGCGAGGACAGCAAGCTGCCCGTTTCTGCCCAGCTGGTGGGTCCGGCGTTTAAGGACCGTCAGCTGCTCACGTTTGCCCGCGCCCTGGAGCGCGGCTTTGCCGATGCCGCCACGGGTGCGCCCGCGCTTTCCGTCGCGCCCGATTTTGCCGGGAAGGGAGGCGAGCTGTAATGAAGGAGCTTTCCGAGGTCCTGCAGGATTGGGAGGCCGTGATCGGCCTGGAGATCCATACCGAGCTCACCGCACTCGATACCAAGATGTTCTGCAACTGCAAGCTCAGCCACGATGACGAGCCCAACGCCAACGTGTGCCCGGTGTGCCTGGGTCTGCCTGGCGCCCTGCCGGTGCCCAACAAGCGCGCCATCGAGAGCATTGTCAAGGCCGGTCTCGCCACCAACTGCGAGATCCAGCGCCACTCGATGTTCTACCGCAAGCACTACTTCTATCCCGATATGGCCAAGAACTTCCAAACCACGCAGGGTCCGGTTGCCTTTGCCATGTACGGTCACCTGGATCTGGACGTGACCGGTCGCGGTGCCGCCGAGCGCCCCGACTGCGCGTTTGGTGAGGCCGAGGCCCAGAGCCTGGCGAGCGCCTCGGCCAACGCCGAGGGCCTGTCCACATCCATGACGTCGACCATGCGCGAGGGCAATCAGCGTGCCGGCCACCTGGCCAGCTATGATGCGTCCAACCTGCAGATGCCCGAGCGCCGCGAGGACGGTTCCTACACGGTGCCCATCCGCATCCTGCGCATCCATATGGAGGAGGACGCTGCCAAGATGGTGCACGTGGGCGGCGCCGAGGGCCGCATTACCGCCGCGGCCGAGTCGCTCGTCGACTACAACCGCTGCGGCACGCCTTTGATTGAGCTCGTGACTGAGCCCGATCTGCGCACGCCCGAGGAAGCGCGCCTGTTTATGGAAAAGCTCCGTCGCATCTTTGTGACGCTGGACATTTCCGATTGCTCCATGGAGAAGGGTTCCATGCGCTGCGACGGTAACGTGTCGCTGCGTCGCCGCGGCGAGACCAAGCTGGGCACCAAGACCGAGCTCAAGAACCTCAACTCGTTCAAGAGCCTGCACGACGGCCTTGCCTATGAGATTTGCCGTCAGGCCGAGGTGCTCGAGGAGGGCGGCATCATCTACCAGGAGACCCGCCACTGGGAGCCCAGCCGCAAGCGCACCGTGGTCATGCGCGTGAAGGAGACGGCCGACGACTATCGCCTGTTCCCCGATCCCGATCTGGCGCCGTTCGATCTGGACGACGAGTTCATCGACCGCTGCCGTGGCGAGATCCCTGAGCTGCCCGATGCCAAGCGCGCCCGTTTTGAGGCCGACTTTGGCATTAAGGCGGCCGACGCCGAGCAGATTGCCGGCGACCCCGAGTTTGCCGAGTTCTTTGAGGCGGCCGCTGCCGGCATGGCTGGCAAGGAGGCCCAGACGGTCGCAAACCTGCTGGTGAACGAGATGATCGCCTACCTTAAGGGCGCGGGTGTGTCGCTCACCGAGTCCGGCATCGCGCCGGCTCAGGTGGCAGCCCTTGCCAAGCTGCTGGCGACCGATGCCATCAGCTCCAACCAGGCGCACGAGGTCTTTGAGGCCATGGCCCAGACCGGTGATGACCCCAACAAGATTGTCGACGAGCGCGGTATGCGTCAGGTGAGCGATGCCGGCGCGCTGCAGCCGATTGTGGACGAGGTGCTGGCAAACCGTGCCGATCAGGCGCAGCAGTATCGTGACGGCAACCAGAAGGTCATCGGCTTTTTGGTGGGCCAGTGCATGAAGGCGAGCCGCGGCAAGGGCAACCCGAAGCTCTTCAACGAGTTGCTGAGAACGTCGCTCTCGTAAGCGGGAACCGAGGGGCCGGGCGCAGGGCCTTGCCTCTCAATTTCGGACAGTCCTGACTCACGACGGAGGCGCCACTGGCGCCTCCTGTTCGTGCGGAACTCATTGAGAGGCAAGGCCCTGCGCTCGGCCCCTCGGTTCCGTGACGACTCGGCCGTTCGGGTCAGGCGGGCTGATAGGAAAGATGGTGACGGAGGCGCAAAATGCGCCTCCGCCTTTTGAATGTGATGAAAGTGTGGCGAAATGAGCTTAAAACTTCCGTAAATGTGATAAATGTCACGTTTTACCTAGGGTAAAATGTGGGAAATATCACGTTTACGGAAGATTCTTTGCGGGAGGTTCGGCCATGCAGCGAGATATCATTGCCAAGCTTAACGCTTGGAAAGCGTCAGAATATCGTAAGCCGCTTATCCTTAAGGGGGCGCGCCAGGTTGGAAAGACGTGGGCGCTTAAGGAGTTCGGTCGAACCTCGTACCGCAATTTTGTGTATCTGACGCTCGAGGAGCCGTCACCTGGGGTACAGAGCGAGTACGCTCAGTTTTTCGAAGGTACGCGCGATCCTCGACGGATCATCTCAAATCTTTCCCTGGCACTTGGACAGCCTATCGAGCCCGGCGAAACGCTGCTTATTATTGATGAGATCCAGGATTGTCCTTCTGCAGTCGGCGCCCTTAAATACTTCTGTGACGAGGCCCCCGAGTATCACGTCGCATGCGCAGGGTCTTTGTTGGGCGTTCGCTTGTCCCGTGAGACCAGCGCTTTTCCGGTGGGAAAGGTCGAGTTCATGGAGATGCGCCCCATGAGCTTTTCCGAGTTTCTGAAAGCCGAGGGCGCTGCAAACTACGACGAATACCTTGGCGCCCTGGATCAGATTGAGACAGTGCCCGATTTCTTCCATGTCCGTCTCGTCGAGCATCTTCGTCGTTATTTTGCATGCGGCGGCATGCCAGAGGCTCTTGGCCGGTGGGTGGAGACGGGCGATATCGTTCAGGTCGATAAGGTGTTGTCTGATCTCTTGGATTCCTACGAGCGCGATTTTGCCAAGCATGGTGGCCGTGCGCAGTTCGCCAAGCTTTCGCAAATATGGAACTCGATTCCAGCTCAGTTGGCGCGCGAGAACAAAAAGTTCGTTTGGGGTGCGGTGCGCGAGGGGGCTCGTGCTCGAGAATACGAGGATGCTCTGGAATGGCTTGCCGATGCTGGGCTCATCACGGCGGTTCGCCTTAATGCTGCCGGTGGTGTGCCGCTCTCTGCGTACGATGACCTCAAGGCATTTAAAGTCTACTGTCTTGATGTCGGCTTGCTGCGCCGCATGGCAAGGCTGGATGCGTCCGCTTTTGCCATCTCGGATGCGCTATTTTCGGAGTTCAAAGGTTCGTTCGCCGAGAACTATGTGCTTCAGGCATTACTTTCACAGTTAGATGCTGCTCCGCGTTATTGGACAAACGAGAAGCCGAAGCACGAAGTCGATTTTTTGATTCAAGTCGGAAACGAAATCGTTCCCGTCGAGGTCAAATCGGGAGAGGTTGTTCATTCCAAGAGCCTTAAGTACTATGCCGACAAGCATGCGGAGACGACTCCATTGAGGGTCCGCTACTCACTTAAGAACCTAAAGCTCGATGACGGGGTGCTCAACATTCCGTTGTATTTGGCTGATCGATCTGTCCCTCTTATCAAAAAGGCGCTTGATTGTGCACATCTTGACGTTTAGATCCTGGGTGAGCTGACGGGCGGCGGCTAATTAATCGCTCCGTTACGGCCAGGGAGCTTGGGCCTTAGCGATGCTTGCTTCGCCAAGCCGTGGGCGTCATGCCGGTGTATTGTTTGAAGGCTTGGGTGAAGGCGGCCTGCTGAGGGTAGCCTAGACGCTCTGCCACCTGCGCTATCGCGAGCGCGCTATCGGCCAAAAGGTCCTGTGCTCGCTCCATGCGGCGTCTGCGAATGTAAGCGCCCAGGGCCTCGCCGGTTTGGGCCTTAAAGGTGGCGCATAGTTTGGAGCGGCTTGTGTAGAGCCTCTCGGCCACCTCGTTGATACCCACACGCCTGCCTTTGTCGAGCGCGCGCTCAATCATTGCCGTTGCTTCTTCGGCAACGGTTATGCTGACGCGTGTGTCTGCCGCCTGCCGCGCCTGCTTGTGGGCCGCGCGCGAACAGGCGAGCTCCGCGACCATGGTCTCCACGATGCCCTGCATATAGACGTGTCCGCCTACGGTGCGGGCGCGGTCCTCGTTAATCCGGCGCAGCGTGTGGCAGATGGCAGACGTCGCTTCCTCGTGCCATGGCTCGGCAAACGCCTCAAAGATTCCCGCGAACTCGGTGGGATAGCGGTGCTCCAGTTCGTCAAAATATCCAGGCAAAAAGAGCACCGAGCGCGAGTGATAAAGCTCCCCCGCAAACAGCGGGCTTAATTCCTCGCCACAGCTATCTTGGATAAAGCTGCAAACGGCATTGTTTGGCCACGGTCCATGCAATGGTTTAAGGTTCGCGGGCGTTATGCCAGCCTCGGGCATGCATGTAAGTGTGGGCGCGCTGACTTCGCTCACGCAGGCGTATGGCTCGGGTGTGTATTCGGTCAGGTACATATCGCGCGTCGGGGTGATGAAATGCTCCATGACGATGCAGGTGGGGGAGAGAGGCATGATCCATGCGCGGCCGTGTGCCCGGTCGTTTGCCACCTCGCCGGTAAAGACGGCGCCCTTACCGGTAAGCTCCAGGCCAAACTGCTCAAACTGCGGTGCGTAGAGCTCGGTTATGTCGGTCGCTGCCCGCCGTATTTGCAAAAGCGTCCCTTTCCTTTGCAGAAACGTCCATGCCTAGCTTGATTGTGAGCCATGGCTAACACGTCAATGATAAGTTCATTACGGTTAACTCTCAAGCCGTTAGAAAGGAATCTCATGGCAAAGGGATCAAAAAGGGAAGGCAGCGGTATCGGCGAGCTGCTTGCATATGCCGGCGACCGTAAATTCCTAACGTATTTGGGCATGGCGCTCTCGGCGCTCTCGCAGCTGCTGAGCTTTGGCCCGTACGTGTGCATTTGGCTTGTCGCGCGCGATCTGATCGCCGTGGCACCTAACTGGAGCGAAGCCACCGATATCGCGATGTATGGCTGGTGGGCCGTGGGTTTTGCCCTGGCAAGCATCGTAGCTTATTTCGTGGGGCTCATGTGCACCCACCTGTCTGCGTTTCGCTGCGCGTCCAATATCCGGAAAGCCACGAGCGAGCACTTGCTTAAGCTGCCGCTCGGCTACTTTGACACGCATGCCACCGGTGAGCTGCGCCGCATTGTAGACGGGTGTGCCGCCTCCACCGAGACTTTGCTCGCACACATGCTGCCCGATATCGCAGGCGCCGCCGCCATGGTCGCAGGTCTGCTCGTGCTGCTTTTCGCCTTGGATTGGCGCTTGGGCGCGGCATGCCTCATCTCGGTCGTCGTTTCGTTTGGTGCCATGGCTACCATGATGAGCGGCAAAGGCGCCGAGTTTATGAAGGCCTACATGGGTGCACTAGTCAAAATGAACAAGACGGGCACCGAATACGTACGCGGCATCCCCGTGGTCAAGGTGTTTCAGCAGACGGTCTACTCCTTTAAGGCCTTCCACGATGCGATCGCCGAATACGCCGACATGGCACAAAACTATGCGGGCACGTTCTGCCGAGGTCCGCAGGTACTCAACCTTACCGCGCTCAATGGTCTTGTGGCATTCCTGTTACCCGTGGCGTTGCTGTTGGCGCCGGGCGAGACGGACTTCGCGCATTTTATGGCCAACTTCACGTTTTACGCGATATTTTCGGCCGTGGTGCCGACGACCATGACCAAGCTCATGTTTGTGGGCGAGGCCTCTCAGATGAGTGCTGATTCGCTGGCTCGTATTCGAAGCGTCATGGATTCCAAGCAGCTCTCCGTGCCCGCCCAACCCAAGCACCCTGCCGGCGGCGACGTGCGATTTGAGGACGTGAGTTTTACCTACGAGGGTGCCGAAGCACCTGCTGTCAGCCATGTGAGTTTTAGCGTTTCCGCTGGTAGCACCCTTGCGCTTGTGGGTCCTTCGGGCGGCGGCAAGTCAACCTGCGCAAGCCTGATCCCGCGTTTTTGGGATGTCTCTTCGGGTCGAGTGCTCGTAGGCGGTGTGGACGTTCGCGATATGGATCCGCACGAGCTTATGGACCAGGTCGCCTTCGTGTTCCAGACCAACCAGCTGTTCCGGCAAACACTTGCCGATAACGTGCGCGCCTCCAAGCCTACGGCCACTGACGACGAAGTGCGCGCGGCCCTCTCCGCAGCTCAGTGCGACGACATTGTGGCCAAGCTCCCACAGGGCATCAATACCATGCTCGGTGCCGGCGGAGCATATCTTTCGGGCGGCGAGGTCCAGCGCGTGGCACTCGCCCGCGCGATCCTTAAAGACGCGCCCATCGTGGTGCTCGACGAGGCCACGGCGTTTGCCGATCCCGAGAACGAGGCGCTCATCCAGCGCGCCTTTAGCAAGCTGGCGGCGGGTCGCACGGTCATTATGATTGCGCACCGACTCTCGACTGTAGTGGGCGCAGACCAAATCGTGGTGCTCAACCAGGGCAGCGTGCAGGAGTCGGGTACCCATGCCGAGTTGCTGTCCCAAGAGGGTCTGTATGCCAAGATGTGGGCCGAATACGAACAGGCCGCGAGCTGGAAGATTACTGCAGCGACCGCGGATGCCGCCGTCACGAAGGGAGGCGAGGCCTAAATGTTCGCCTCATTCCAAAAGAAGTATTTCCTATCCGATAAAGGCGTCGCCGGCGTAAAACGTGGCATTTTCTGGACCACGATCACCAATCTCATTACCATGGCTGGCATGGGCTTTTTATTCCTGGTCATGGCCGGCTTTGTCGGGCATCTCGCCAGCGGGGCTGACCTGCCGGATGCCCTGCCGATCGTGGGCGGCCTCCTGGTCTTTTTCGTGTTGCTCTTTGCCTCTAACTGGCAGCAGTATTACTACACCTACTGCATCTTTTACGAGGAGTGCGGCAAGCAGCGTATGGAGATTGCCGAGCGCTTGCGCAAACTGCCGCTGTCGTTTTTTGGTCGTCGTGATCTGGCCGATTTAACCGAGACTATCATGGGTGACGTCCAGGCCATGGAGCACGCCTACAGCCACGTGCTGGGAGAGCTTTGGGGTGCCATCATCGCAAGCGCCATTGTGTTCGTGGTGTCGCTGTTCTTTTGCTGGCAGCTGGCGATTGCGGCGTTTTGGAGCGTTCCCGTGGCCTTTGCCGTGCTGTATCTAACACGCGGCCCCATGACCCCGGTGTTCGATTGCGTGCGTGCCGAGAAGGTCAAGGTTACCGAGGCGATTCAAGAGACGCTCGACTGCGTTCGCGAGATCCGTGCTACCAACCAGGAGGCCCATTATCTTGAGGGACTCAACGCCGTGATTGATGCCGAGGAGCGCGAGACCACCAAGGGCGAGCTCGCTAACGGGCTTTTGGTCAACTCCGCCTTTGCCATCCTGCGTCTGGGCATTGCCACCACGCTGGTCACGGGTGCCGCGATGGTCGCCTCCGGGCAGGTCGACTTTTTGGTGATGTTTGCCTTCCTGCTCATGGTGAGCCGTATCTATGCACCCTTTGACCAGGCGTTAATGTTAGTGTCCGAGCTGTTTGCCGCCGAGTCGTCTGCCAAGCGTATGCGTTCCATCATGGAAGAGCCTGTGGCGCGGGGCAGCGAGAAATTTGAGCCCGTGGGCCACGATGTGGTGTTCGATCACGTGGCATTTGGCTATGGTGCGGGCGAGGACGGACGCGCCGGTGAGAAAGTTCTTACCGATGTGAGCTTTACCGCCAAGGAAGGCGAAGTTACGGCGCTGGTCGGTCCTTCGGGTTCCGGTAAGTCTACGGTGAGCCGCCTGGCCGCGCGCTTTTGGGATGCCACCGAAGGCACGGTCACCGTGGGTGGCGTGGATGTTGCGGGCGTTGATCCCGAGGTGCTGCTGCGCGACTACGCCATTGTGTTCCAAGACGTGCTGCTCTTTGACGACACGGTGATGGGAAACATCCGCCTCGGGCGTCGTGATGCCACCGATGAGGAAGTGCTTGCGGCCGCGCGTGCCGCCAACTGCGACGAGTTCGTGAACCGCATGCCGCAGGGCTACGACACCATGATCGGCGAGAACGGTTCCAGGCTGTCCGGCGGCGAGCGCCAGCGCATTTCTATCGCCCGTGCGCTGCTCAAAGACGCGCCCATCGTGCTGTTGGACGAGGCGACGGCAAGCTTGGATGTGGAGAATGAGACCGTGGTACAGCAGGCGCTCTCCCGTCTGCTTGCAGGTAAGACGGTTATCGTTATTGCCCACCGTATGCGTACGGTGGAAAATGCCGACAAAATCGTTGTGCTCAAGGATGGTGTGGTTGCCGAGCAGGGCACTCCGGCGCAGCTTAAGGCGGCAGGCGGAGAATTTGCCCGCATGGTCGCACTGCAAAAGGAAGCGGCTACCTGGCAGCTGTAGGAATGTGACAAAGGGACAGTCCCTTTGTCACATTGAGTTCATCCCCATAGTTTCCAAAAAGTTAGCCATTGTTGACCAAATAGTTATACTAAACTATTTTCAAAAGCGTGCTCGAGCAAACTAATGAACTCGGGTGCTAAGGCACCATGCCGCGCTTGTGCGGCAAAAGGGAGAAGCAACATGAAGAAGTCGACGTTTAACACTCTGCTTGTCGGTGGCGGTTTTCTGCTTGGTACGGCCGGCATCAAGCTGCTCACCAGCGCTCCGGTAAAGAACGCCTGCGTGCAGGGCATCGCGTGCGGTATGCGCGTCAAGAACTGCTACCAGGACATGGTCGAGCAGGCCAAGGCCAATGTCGATGACATGGTTGCCGAGGCTGCCTACATCACCCAGAGCGAGGCCGCTGCTGACGAGGCAGCCGAGTAACGCTCCCAGGCACAAACTATGAGATTCTCGATTATTAGCGAGATCCCCGGCAGGACCCGTCTTCAATTGGCGGGTCCTGTGCCAGAGAGCGATCTCGATGCACTTCTTAAGCTTGGCGGCGACATCGATGGCGTGCACAAGGTGCGCGTGTATGGCCGTATTGGCCAGATGGCGCTGGAGTACGACGAGCCGCGCCGCGATGCCGTGCTGGCCGCCGTCGGTGCGCTCGACGCTCAGGCCATTGCCGACGCAAAGACAGGCTACGTGATGCAGCTTGAGCCACGCAAGCACAAGCTCGTCATGGATCTTGCCACACTTATCGGTGCCCATTACGCACGTCGCTGGTTCTTGCCGACGCCTCTGCGTGCGGTGTTTGTCGTGGCCGGTTACATGGCATTTTTGCGCGCTGCCCTTCATGAGCTAGCGCAGCCGCGCCTGACCGTTCCTGTGCTCGACGCTTCGGCCATCGGCATTTCGTTCGTCAAACGTGATGTCGACACCGCGGGCCAGACGATGTTCCTGCTCAACGTGGGCGAGCTGCTCGAGGACTACACCCGCGCCATGAGCGAAAACGAGCTCATCAACTCGCTGCTTGATGTGCCCGACAAGGCGCAAAAGGTCGTCGGCGACACCGAGGTAAGCGTTGCCGCGACCGAGCTTGAGCCCGGCGATCTGGTCGCCGTGCGCACTGGCATGTCCATTTGCATTGACGGCGTGGTCGAGCAGGGGAGCGCTATGGTCAACCAGGCGACCCTGACCGGCGAACCGCTGGCCGTCGAGCGCAGCGCAGGCGACGACGTGTTCGCCGGCACCGTCGTGGAAGACGGCAGCATCTTGGTGCGCGTGCGCGCCAATACGGCTCAGACCAAGCTCCGCTCAATCGTCTCGCTCGTGCAGACGGCCGACTCGCTCAAGTCCGAGGGCCAGTCGCATATGGAGGACCTTGCCAACAAGATCGTCCCGTGGAACTTCCTGCTCGCGGGCCTTGTCGCTCTCACCACGCATAGCCTCATCAAGACCTCGGCGGCGCTGATGGTCGACTACTCGTGCGCACTCAAGCTCACGGGTTCCGTCGCCGTCATGACCGCTATGAGCGATGCTGCCAAGATGGGCGTGATGGTCAAGGGCGCCAAGTATTTTGAGTCGTTTGCCAAGGCCGACACCATTGTGTTTGACAAGACCGGTACGCTGACCGAGGCCCAGCCGCGTCTTGCCTGCGTGCTCACCACCGATGGCTGGAGCGAGGACGAGATCCTACGCCTTTCCGCTTGCTTGGAGGAGCATTTTCCGCATCCGGTGGCGCGCGCCGTGGTCAATGCGGCACGCGAGCGCGGGCTCGAGCATCGCGAGCGTCACGCTGCGGTCGAGTACATCGTGGCACATGGCATTGCTTCGTCCATCGAGGGTCGTCGCGCGATTATCGGTTCGGCGCACTTTGTATTCGAGGACGAGGGCGCGCAGCTCGAGTCCGACATTAAGGAGCAAATCGAGTCCCAGATGCAGGGCCTGTCGCCGCTGTACCTGGCGGTCGATGGCACGGTCGTGGGCGTGCTCGGCATCGAGGATCCGCTCAAACCTGGCGTGCGCGAGGCCATCGCCGACTTGCACGCGTTGGGCGTTAAGCACGTGGTCATGCTCACGGGCGACTCGGAGCGCACGGCCGAGCGCATTGCGCGAGAGGCAGGGGTCGACGAGTTTAAGGCCGAGCTGCTGCCCGAGGACAAGTACGCGTATGTGGAGCGCATAAAGAGTGAGGGGCGCCACGTTGCCATGGTTGGTGACGGCGTCAACGACTCACCGGCACTGGGCCTGGCCGACGTGGGTCTGGCCATGGGCGGCGGAAGCGACATCGCCAAGGAGGTCGCCGATATCATCCTGACCGATACGGATCTCGCCGCGATCGTGCGCCTGCGCCGCATGAGTCAGGGGCTTATCGACCGTCTGACGAGTTCGTATTCCAAGGTGATGCTCACCAACTCGGCGCTGTTGGCATTGGGTATTACTAGCATGATCACTCCGCAGACGTCGTCACTGCTGCACAACGGCTCGACGATCGCCTACAGCCTGGGCAACGCAAAGGCTTATCTGCGTTAGCGTTTTCGATTGAGTATATGGCCTGCATTCGGGCGGCACCGCAGCCGTCAGGGTGCAAGCCTTTTTAGGCAAGTGCAGCTTTGATGACGGGGCTTTCTGCGAGCTGCTCGGCTGCCTTTTCGTCGGAGCTGTTGAGTGCGGCTAAGCTGCGGTAGACCCACTCGTTGACCTGGGTGTTCTTGACGCCCGCGGTCTGCATAAGGGCGCCTACCTCGCGGATTGCTGCGAGCAGGTCGGCTTTGGGGCCCGCGAGCTCGACCTCGATGTCGTGGTAGGCGGGCACGCCG
Organism: Collinsella sp.; assembly: GCA_031296755.1. Classification (GTDB taxonomy): domain Bacteria; phylum Actinomycetota; class Coriobacteriia; order Coriobacteriales; family Coriobacteriaceae; genus Collinsella. The sequence continues at coordinate 47,036 of JAUMMZ010000042.1, read as the reverse complement.
CGGTTCTCACTCACGTGGTCGATAAAGCCCTCGACGGTCTCAAGCTGCTGGGCGAGAGCCGCATCATCGTCAGTGTCCAGCGCGACGAGTGCGTTCGATACCGTGAGGGCGGGATGTCCGCAGGGGACAAAGCCCTCGATGACATCCATAGCTTCGGTAATGGTTGAGCCCAGGCCTGCGAGGGCATTGACGAGTTGCTGCTTGGTATCCATAACGGTCCTTTCGACGGGTCATTTTTGCTTGGCGAAAATATACGTGACGCAATCGGTAGCAAAAGTGCGAAGTGCGGAGCACATTGGGGTCTTCACAGCTCGTGCATAGAACAGCTGTCCGCTTTCAGAACGTGGTAAGATAACACTCCACAAGCGGGGCTCGCCCTGCATGTTCCTTGAATAGTCGACGGTTATCGGGTGTTCGCAGACCCGATACCATCCAGACTTTCCCAACATTCGGGGGCGACTGGTTTCGACACGATAGCTCTGAGAGAGGAAGCAAGCCGAGGTCTCCTCGCCTCGTTAAACAGGGGTACCGTCAAATTGAATTGACAACAACTCTTCTTTTGAGCCTATGGCTCTCGCTGCTTAGTTTATAGCGGCGCGTCAACCCGGTGATTTCCCCGACACCGGCGCGACGTCATTTTAGGGGAATGCTCCCGCGCACGTAATCGGTATGGCGCAGGCTAAGACCGAACCGGTTAGGACGCCGCGAGCGTGTCGCTGCGCGCAAAGCGTCCGAGACAAAACCAGCGACTGAGCTTGGAGATGCCAACCAGGGGGCTTTCGTGGACCGGAGTTCGATTCTCCGCGCCTCCACCAACTGTTCAGTAGGCGAACACATACGCGTGTTCGTCGTTAGGCGGGCGTTCGTATTGCTCGTCAGATAGAAAGAAGCCGCTCCATACGGGGCGGCTTCTTTGCGTTCTAGGCCTGCGGCATGATCTCCTGCTCGCCGTCCTCGTCCATGTACGGCATGAGGAACACGCCGCCCTGCTCGGTGGTAAGCAGCAGGTACTCGCGGTTGTGCTCGTCGCACACGATTTCCTGGCCGATGCCCTCGGGCAGGTCGTATATGGGGCCGTCCGTGCGGGCTTGCCTCACGGTCACGTCTTGCGCTCCCATGGCCTGCGACGCGCAGCTGGCGGCGGCCAGGACGATGAACAGCAGGACGACCGCCGCGAGGATGGGGCCGCACCCGCCGTTGCGCTCCTCGTCTGCGGGGCTCGGGTACGGCATGGCCTATCCCACCTTCACCAGATAGTCGTCGGCCTCTGGCTTGCCCGTGGCCTTGCCCACGGCGATGTAGCGCGTTGCGCCGCTGTAGCCCGTGTATCGGCCCCACACGTAGCCGTCGGCGATCTTGTACCAGTTATCCAGCGTCACGGTCTCGCCGCTGGAATAGTGCGCCACCTCGGTGCCGTCCAGGCCGGGGGCGTCGCGCACGCGCAGGTAGTCCACAGTGCAGCGGTAGGTGCCGCCGAAGTTCTCGGTCGTTTCCTGCTGCGCAGGCTGCGGCTGCGGGACGGCTGCGGGGGCGCTTCCAGCAGTGATGCCGAAGCATTCCAGGTAGATGCGCGCCAGCTCGTCCAGGTTGCCGTTGAACTTCTCGCGGTCGCCGTCGTTGTCGATGAAGCCGTTCTCGCACAGGCGGTAGTTGATGCCGCGCGCGGCGGCTCGGTTCGGGTTCGCGAAGTCGGAACGGCGCACCAGCTTCTCGGAACGCCCGGGCATGAACGCCGCCAGCTTGTCGGCCAGCGCATTGTCGTACTCGTCAGGCTCAAAGCCCTCCTTGATGATGACGTGCGCGCCGTGGGCCGTGGCGATGCCGCTGGCGTCCATGTGCAGCTCCACCACTGGCGCGTCGGTGCTCAGGCGGTTAAGCCCGCCGTCGGCGTACCAGTTGCGGGATGTATCGCCCAGCTCGACCTCGGAACCGCCCAGTTCCTTGATTCGCTGGCCCAGGGCGCGAACGCGCTCGGCCTCGGTGCAGCCGCCTGCGCAGCAGCCGGGGTCGCCGGCGCCGTGGCCGCAGATGATGAACAGTTTAGCCATTGCCTACTCCTTTCCGCCTACGGTCACGCCCAGCAGGGCGTCGAGCCACTTGGATGTGATGCCTACCGACTTGAACAGCGTGTAGGCCGCCTGCACGCCGCCTACCACGGCGAAGGCGCATGTGACCCATGCGCCCGGGTCTGCGGGCACGCCGCCCACGAAGCCGGTCACGACGCCCGCCAGGAGCGAGCAGCCCAGCGCCAGGATGCGCGCGGCCTTGCCGGTCATGGCCTCGGTCTTGATCAGCTGCACCGCGAACGGCACGGCGAAAGACAGCACGATGGCTGCGATTGCTTGCATTTCTGTCATTTCGGATTCCTTTCTATCGAGCCGATTCCTTGTAGAGCAGGTCAACGCGGTCGGCGATGTGGTCGACCTTCGCCGCCATGCCCTGGCTGCGCGCCTGGCTGTTCGCCAGGTCGGCGTGCAGCACCTCATTGGAGGTCACGACGGACTCCATGAGCGCCTTCATAGCCTCCATCAGCGCGTTGCTGCGCTCCATCTGCGCGGCGATGCGGCCCTCCATCTGGCTGCGCTCGCGGTCGCGCTGCGCCCGCTCGTTCACCTCGTCCTGCTTTCGCTCTTCGCGCTTGAGGTCGATGTTCGCCTTGCGCTCGTTCTGGGCCTTGAACTCTTCGAGGAACTGCTTGCCGAAGTACAGGACCACTAGGACGAGCAGTGCGCCGAAAAGCGACCCGGGGCCGTACGGCGCGAAGATTTCCAGCACGTCGGTCATTCGTTTTCTCACCTCCTCGAATCGCTGCCGCGATTGTCCGCGAGGTGTCGCCGGGCAAAAGAAAAGCGCCCCCGAAGGGGCGCTCGCTACTCCTGCGGCGCTTCCGGCTGGTCGGGCTCCATGGCTTCCAGCTCGTTGATGCGGTCGCGCCACGTCTGGCGCTGCGAGATGATCTCGGCCACCTCCTTGGCAGCTGCGGCGATGGCCGAGAGCAGGTCGGTGATGGACGATGCGGAGAAGATGCGCTCCACCGCCTTCATGACCTTGTAGTCGCTCTGCTCAAGCTGCTGTTTGTAGCCGTTGATCTCCCCGGCGATTTCCTGTTCCGTCATGGGTCGCTCCTTCCGTTGCTAGGGTAGGGGCATGTTCCCATCCGTGTCGCCTCCAGGTTTGGATTGCATTGAGCAACCCCCCCCGCGGGATTTCCGAACAGGCTGCGGTACAGCGCGTCCATGGCCCGCACGCTGCGGTGCGCGTCCAGCCGATTCATGCCTCCGCGCCAGCTCTGGTAGCTCTGCTCCACCTGCTCGGGAGTCATGATGCCATCGGCGACCATGCGGGCCATCTTCTTGAGCTTGCGGCGCTCCCGCGTTATGGAGTCTCGGCACGGCTTCACGACTATGCGGCCCGTCTCCGTGTAGAAGATGCGCTTCTTCAGCCACGTGAACCCGCGCGTGAGCTTCACCACGCGCGTCTTGCGCGGGTTCAGCTCGATGCCCAGCTCGGCGCATTTGCCCTCTATCAGCAGCAGGCACACCTGCAAGTAGTCCTTGGACTCGTGTATCAGGTAGAAGTCGTCCATGTAGCGCCCGTAAGACTCGGGGCGCAGCATCTCGGTCACATAGTGGTCGATGCGGTTGGGGTGCGCCACCGCGCATATCTGGTTCGGCTCGCTGCCCAGCCCCAGGCCCACATCGCCCTGCGCGTCTATCAGGCGGTGCTCCAAGGCGACCACGCGCGGATCTAGCAGCGCGGCAGCCACCTGGTCTTTGACGGGTTGGTGCGCTATGCGCGCGAAGTAGTCGGAGAAGTCGCCCAGGAGGATGTAGCCCTCGCGGCCGTGCCGCCTCCAGTGGTCGGCCAGGTGGCGCTTGAGCAGCTTCAGGGCGTAGTCGGTGCCGCGCCCCTTGATGTTCGCGGAGTTCGCGGCTATGAGGGTGGGCACGATCGCGGGCACGAGCGCGTTTTGTGCCAGGGACTTCTGTACCACGCGCTCGGGGAAGTGCACCGCGCTGATATGGCGCAGCTTTCCGCGCTCCCACAGGTCGAACCGTATGAAGCCCCGGCATATGTCGCGCCCCTCCAAAAGGTCGCGGCGGGACAGGACGGCGTTGCGCAGGTAGCTTTTCATGTATCGCTGCGTGGATGCCTTCCACATCACGCCTCGCGCGGCCTGCTTCGATGCCTTGCACAGGCTGTTGAGGTCGGCCACGGTATCAAGCGTGCACGCCTTGACGCGCTCGGCCTTGGCCTGCGCGCGCTTCTCCTCGCGGCGCTTGCGGCGCGCCGCCCGCCTTTGCTCGGAGTTCACAGGAGGCACCCCGCGCGGCTTGCAATGTGGCTCTGGCAGCCGCTTGAGGTATGGCCATGAAACGCGGCGAAGCCACGGAGCGCCGCGCCATGCAAGCAGCGTCCGGCCACCCTCGCGGGGTGCGTATTTACGGGCGCATGCCCGACGGTCGCGCCTTCCTTCCTCTTCGCGCTCTGCTTTCGGCTCTGGGGCCTACTCGGTCTGGCAATAAGGGAATCCGGGGCGGGGGCGAACCCAGACGTTCGTCGCGGAGTTGTAGTTGGCATTGCCGTTGTTGTTGACGTAGCACACGTTGGACGACGAGCCACCCATGACGGAACGCAGCCACCAATTGTACCGATATACAAGGCGGGACCGCCACCCATTATAGCGAACGAAGGCGCTCTAGCTCGGCCTCGGCCTCCGCTATGCGCTCCTCGGTGGACTTCTTGCCCGTCACGCGCACGTTCTTGCGCGCGCCCTTGAGCAGCCTGATCTCCTCCTCGACCATGGCCGCCAGCACCTCGAAGCGGTTGGCGTTCACGGGCAGGCCGATATCCATGAGGCACTGCATATCCAGCATCAGCTGCTCGCAGTCGGCTATGGCCAGCGTCAGGTAGCGTTTCCTCTCCAGCGCGTTGAACGAGCTGTTGGGATAGAAGCAGTCGGCGCGGTTGACGTTGTACACGATGCTGCGCGCCGTCTCCACGGTCGGCACCGCGTTCAGCAGCCTGTAGGCCTTGGGCACTACCGAGGAGGACGCCATCAGCTTGTTGACCTCCACGCGGATGGCGATGGCCTGCGTGAAGAACTTGTACTCGGACACCTCGCGGTTTCGCTGGTAGACGCCGCTCATGGCACCTCCCGGAAATAGTGGCGAAAAAAACGGCCCGCTGCGCGGGCAGGGATGCGACCGCGCAAGGCGGTCGCATCGAAAGAGAAGTATAGAGCACTCGGCTGGCTAGCCGACGAGGAAGCCGGGGCGGGGGCGAACCCAGACGTCCGCCGCGGAGTAGCAGGTGGCATTGCCGCTGTCGTAGACGCAGCACACGTTGGACGACGAGCCACCCATGACGGAACGCAGCCACCAACCGTACCGAGTTCCGTTCAAGCGGTGCGCGGTATCGCGGAACAGGTCGAACTGGCAGTCGAAGCCCACGCTGTAGCCCTTGGTGCCCCACACTGGGCAGCCGTACACCTCCATCTCGGACAGCGAGAACACCTTGCCGATATCCTGCCAGCTCCACGAGTTGGAGTCGTTGAGCGCGCCGCTGGCGCTGTAACGCTCCTCAAGCAGGACGCGCTGGGTGAGCAGGTACTTGGTCAGCCCCTCGGGCAGGCACGCCTCGAAGGCCGTCTCCCACGCCTTGAGGTTGCTGTTGGGGTAGGGGCATTTCTGGTCGGCGGTGCCCTGGTTCGTGTTGGTCGTGTTCCACATCAGGAAGCTGTCGTTGGCAACGCCGGTCACGGTCTTGGCCACGGCGATGGGCGCGGAGGCCACGAAGGCGATGTGGTGGCCTTTGGAGCTGTCGCCGCAGCAGTAGTACGGGTCGAAGTGCGCCAGGAGGAAGCGCACGGACTGCTGGGCCGCCACGCCCGACGCGCTTACCAGCGGCACGTCGATGTAGTCTCCCACGCGCAGGCCCGCGAAGTTGCCGTTGGCGGCTCGCTTGTGCAGCGCGTCGTACACGCTGCCGCTGCCGATCTCTCCCGCCAGGATGGTGGCGATGTTCTGCCCGCCGTACTTGCCGATTTGGCCCTGGCGGTTGTACTCGGCGTTGTTGAGCGCCGTCTGCGCGTTGCTGCGCGCGGTATCGTCGATGACCTCGTAGTCGATGCCGCCCACCGACAGGGTTTTCGCTTGTGCCATTTCGTTGCCTTTCTACTTGAGGTTGAGGGTTGTGCCGGACGCCGTGCAGGTGCTCCCGAACGTGATGGTGCTGCCAGATGCACTGGCCTTGGAGGCGGGGCAGTACACGGTGCCGTCGTCGTAGATGAACGCGTCCGTGGCGTCGGCCAGCTTGCCGTACAGGTCGGCTATCTGCTGCTTCTGCTTGGCCATGTCCGAGCTGCCCGCGCTGCCCTGCGCCACGCTGTTGGCTATCTGCAGGGCGATGTTTGCCGCCGCGTCGGCGTTCGAGGCCGCGCCGTTTGCCGCAGCCGTGGCGGCTTGCGAGGCCGTCTTCAGCTGCGACGCCTCGGTCACGCGGTCGCTTTCCGCCGTGGCTCGCTTCTTCTCGGCCTCTGCGCGCTTGGTTTCGGCGGTCTGGCGTGCCTTCTCGTTCGTGGCGCGCTGGTTTTCCGCGCTCGCGCGGGAGGCCTCGGCCTTCTGCATCTGCGCGTTCAGCGCGCTCACGTCGGCTAGCTGCCCTTCGAGGTTCGCGATGATCGCCTCCACCGCATCGATGTACGGGCCGGATATCTCGCCCGACGCGCTCGCCGAGGGCAGCACGTTCACCAGGACGTTCTCGGTGGTGGCGTCCAGCCCTGCCGCGTTCCGCACGCGCACGTAGCACACCTTGAGCAGCCCGGCCACGCCGAAGACGGCGGGGTCGACCGTCACGGTGGCCACGTTGTCGCTGATGCCAGTGAACTGCTGCTCCACGTAGGTGTGGTCGGGCTTCGCAGCCATGAGGTGCACCTTGCAGCCCGTCAGGGCCGCCTTCTTGTCGCCGTCGTAGATGGCGGCCTTCAGGACCTCGGCGCTGTCGCCCTGGTGCACGGTGATGACGGGTGGCGCTATGTTGGTCTTCTTGAGGTTGAGCGTAAGCTCGTGCGTTGCCATGCCTCATTCCTTTCCTTCGGCCGCAAGTGTCCGCGATATGTCGCCGGGCTGCGCTCTGTGGACCCCGCATATCTCCTCGTCGGTGAGCGCCGAGAAGTCCACGGCGTTAGCCTCGCCGCCTTCCGCGTCCATGACGGCCACGGGGCTGGACACGAGCGTGAAGCCGCCCTTGCCGTCGAACTCGAACACGTCTTCCGATTCCACGATGGCCCGCGCCGTGGCCGGGTCGCTGATGCACTCGAACACCGGAAGCGCCTCGGGCGGCTTCGGCGCACCGTCGAGCGCCTGTGGCGCTTCGGGCTGCTGCACAAGGTGGTAGAACATTCCGTTTCCTCTCTCGCTGGTCTGGTTTCCCGTGATGCTGCTCATGCCGGTGATGATTCCGTTCACCACGTTGATGGTGCCCCACGTCCAGTTGTTGCCGTTGTTGGTGATGCACCCGATGAACTGCGTGGAGCCCGTGTACCCGTAGGTGCCGCCGCTGCTCGGACTGGTTCCTATGGCGAACTTCGGGGCGAGTATCCTGGCGGTGCCCGACGACCCAATGTCTGCGCGGCTTCTATCCAGGTACACGTAGTTGTTGGAGTTCTCCTGCAGCTTCACGTACGCCGAGCCGCCCGCGTTGCTGTTGCCGCTCCTCATGTACAGCTGCTCGTCGGGATGGCTCATGTAGCCCGCGTAGTAGGGGGTCGTCAGCCACGTCTGGCGGTAGTAGCGGTTGACTGCCAGGAAGCCGTAGCCGCAGGCGGATATGCCCACGCCGTCGGTCGAGCTCGCCGTGGGGCTGTCCTTCGCGTGGACGGCCTCGATGGTGCAGTACTCGGTCGAGCCGTTCACGAACGACGCTCCCGGGTGGTTGTTCGTCGTCGTGCCGGTGGTGATGTAGTTGGTTGACGACGTGCCGACCATGTTGCAGCGGAACATGGAGGTGCTGCCCACCAGCACGGTGCCCGCGATGATGGAGCCGTTCTTGTCGTATATCTGGAAGCCGTTGGTGGCGTTGATATAGACCCTGTTGCCGTTGCTGTCGGTCATGAAGATGGAGCCGTCGCGCAGGTAGAAGGCCCCGCTGTCGAGGTCCCAGTACGAGTTCCCGCCTTTGATGCGGCCCGTGGTCAGCTCGTCGGCGGTCACGCCGTCGCCGGTTATGGCCGTGCGCCACTTCCACGCGCCGCTGGAGTACTTGGAGTTGGCCACGCCGATGATTCCGCCGCCTATCTTGACGCACTTGGTGGCGCTCTCGGGCTTTTTGTCGTACACCAGGATGCCTTGGCCGGGCTCCTCGTACACCCAGCCACCCGTGGTGTTCACCTCGCTGTTGAGCATGTCAACGATCTTCTTGCGGATATCCGTCGGCAGCTGGTCGAGCTGTTTCTGCAGCCCATCCACCTCGCCCTCGGCGCTCGTCAGCCGTTCGTCCAACTTGCCCGTGACGCCTTCCAGGTACTCCTTGTTGGCCTCGTCTATCTGCTTGAGCACGCTCTCGCTTTGCTCTATCGACGTGTCGGTGTACAGGCGCAGCACCTCGTCCAGGGCCAGGTTGCCGTCATCGGAGTACTTCTTCAGCGCCTCCTCCAGCGTGGTGTCCCCGTTGTCGGCGTACTCCTTGAGGGCCTTGTCCAGCTCGTCCCTTATCTGGTCGGTGTAGTCCTGGGCGGCGCCGCCGACCTCCTTGGCGTACGCCTTCTGGCGCTCCTCGACGGCCGCCAGGCTCTCGCCCCATTTGCCGGTCGATGCCTTGTTCGAGGCGTTCACGGCCTCGGTCACGGTCGCCCGGATGGTCGAGGCGGTGGACTTGGCGGCCGACTTCTGCGCGGCCATCAGCTCGGCGACCGTCTGGTAGTTGCCGAACGTGTAGGTGACCTCGCCGGGGCGCAGCTGGTCCTCCACCACCTTGGTGATGCGCGTGCGCACGCGCAGCGGCGGGTCGTACACCTTGTCCACCACGGTCACCAGGTCGCCCTCGTCCGCGCCCTCGAAGCCCTCGCCGGCGCGCGCAAGCGCCACGGCGTCCACAGTGTAGGACACGGCGGGCACGCATGACTTCGCCAGCTGCGCCTCGGTGAGCTTCTTCAGCTCGGCGGCGTCCTCACAGTCGGAGAACTCCACGTCGCCGAACACGTGCGCCTTGCCGCCCTTGCCGTCGGGTCGTCCCCAGCGCGCCAGCGCGTCGGCCGACCCCACCCAGTTCTGCCCGCCGTTCACGCCGCCGAAGGTCAGCTTGCGATCGTAGCCGCCCGTCAGGTTGCCGTCCTCGTCGGCGGTCTGCAGGGACTTGCCGTAGCCGTACAGGGCGGTACACACGTTGCCCTCGTCCACGCTGCGCTTGACGCTCACGAGGTCCTTGGCGTAGGTGAAACGCTTGCCGTTGTCCTCGCCGACCTGCTTGGCCATGCACACGCGGCGTGCGGTCACCTTGGTGCCGCTCACCTGGATTTCGAACGACAGCTCGCCGCCCCAGGTGTCTGCCACGTCGTGGATGGCCGCCCATGCGTTGGTGTGGTAGAAGTTCGTGCCGGCCTGCCCGAGGTCGGCCACGGTTCCGACCTGCCAGCGCGAGGAGGACAGCGCCGAGGCCAGCGCGGCGTAGGCGCTCACGTCGTAGGGGCGCTTGTCCTCCAGGTAGTCGCCAAGCAGCTCGATTTGCGCCGAGGTCGGGCAGTAGTACGTGTAGATGATGCCCGCGCTTGCGCGCTCCTCCTCCACGCCGTCCACGATGTTCTCGTGCCAGCGGCCCTTGAGGTCGCGCCACACCAGGCGGTCGCCCTTGTCCAGGCGCGCCAGCGTTGTGATGCTCAGGGCGTTCTCGCCGTTGACCTCGCGCGTGTCCTCGCACTCGAACAGCGTCTTGATGGGTCCCTTGTACGCCTCCCAGCGGTCGCATGCCCACAGAATCATCAGCCCACGTACCTTTCCGTCCACTGTACCGTCGCGGTGCCGCTGGACAGCTTGAGGCTGTTGGCCCCCGGCTCCAGCGGGAAGAAGTCACTCTCGAAGGTCACGGGCGCGGGGCTGCCGTCAACCGTGGCCTGCGGGGCGGCCATGTCGATGACCACCGCGCTCGATGCCGTCACCGCCTTGTCGATCTGCACGAACTCGCCCGTGCCCATGTTCGTCAGCCGCAGCGCCGACGTGCTGCCGCCGGGCCTGACGGTCACGGTGGGGTAGGTGCGGAACGTCCCGCCCACCTGCACGCCCGAGGTGCCCGACACGGTTGCGCGCCCCTCGGCCCCGTAGGCCACGGGGTCGTATGCCGTGAACGTCAGCGTGGCCTCGCCGGTGTGCCACAGGGTGTCCAGCGCGCCCGGCGAGGTCAGCACGGCCATGTAGCGCAGGCCCAGGTGCCTCTCGTCGTCCAGCCACAGCTCGGCCTCCTTGAGGCACAGCAGGCGCGAGGCCATGAGGCGGCGAAGGGCCGCCATATCGTCGGCGGGGCGTGCCCTCCAGGCCGCCGCCACGTCTATCGTCAGGGGTTTCAGCTCTGCGCGCATGAAGCGCGAGCCGGGCTGCCCGGGCACGTCGCGCGTGGCGATTTCGTATTCGGGCAGCAGCGAGCGGGTTATGAGCCGTGTGTCGAACCACGGCGCGAAGTCGAAGCCGTTGTATATCATGCGAAGCACTCCTGCCGTTTGATTTCCTTGGCTATCTGGCGGGAGATTTTCTCTATGTCGGCCTCCTCCCGCACGGTCGCGTACACGTTGATTGTCACGTTCGTGTCGCCGTGGCCCGCGCCGCCCTTGCCGTCGAGCAGCTTGGCGATGCCCTCGGCCAGCGGGCGCGCGCCGCGCTCGTTGAACGGCACGACGCCCTCTGGACCGGCCTCGCCTACGCCGATGACGCTGGGGCCGTTGAACACGCCGCCCTTCGCGTACCAGTCGATGGAGAAGTGCGGCACGCTCGGCGGGTTGATGCTGAACCCGCCCGAGATGGACAGGTGGGGCAGCTTCAGGTGGGGAAGCGACCACGAGAAGTTGAAGAACCCCTTGATGGAGTCGATTACGTTTCGCACGGTGTCGCGGGCGCTGTTTATCGGCGTCTCGATGGCGCTCTTGATGGAGTTCCATATGCCGGCCACGGTGTCGCGGGCGGCGTTGAACACGCTGGAGATGGTGTCGCGGATGCCGTTGACGATGCCGGATATGGTCGAGCTGATGCCGTTCCACACGTTCGACGCCGTGGTGCTCACGGCACCCCAAACGGAGTCCCACACGGCCTGTATCGCCGACAGAACCGCCGATATGGTGGAGCTGATGGCGTCGATGGCCGCGCCTATCGCCGAGGTGATGGCATCCCACACGCTGGAAGCGGTGAAGCTGACGGCTCCCCACACCGTGTCCCACACGCCCTGGATTACCTCAAGGGCTGCGCTTATCACGTCGCCCACGTATTGGATGTACGTGCCGACCGCGCCGCATATGAGGTCCCACGCCGCCGTGAGCACGCCGCCGAAGTTCTCCCAGACGAAGTTCCAGGGTATGAGCAGCGTCTCGATGGCTAGGTTGAGTATTTCCGCGAGCAGCATCACGGCTACCTGCACAACGTTGCAGATGCCGTCCCACACGCCCGCGAGCGTCGCGCCCAGCCCGGAGAAGAACGCGCCTATCGACTCGGCGACCCCGCCGGCAACGCCGACGGCCACCTGGAACGCGGCGCACACGGCATCCCACACGGCGGTCACGGCGTCGCGGAACTCCTCGCAGTTGTTCCACAGCAGCACCACTGCGGCGATGATGGCCGCTATTGCCGCTATCACGGGGTGCGCGGCTATAAGACCCAGCGCGGCGGTGCCCGCCTTGCCCACGGCGGAGAAGGCAGCACCGATTTGCGGCACCACGCTGATGATGGTGCCGACGGTGGACAGCACCGGCCCGATGGCCGCCACTATGGTCGCTATGGCCAGCACGGCCGTCTGGCCGCCCTCGCCGATGCCGGCGAACCACTCGGAGAACGACTTGACGACGCCCGCCACGTTGGTGGCGATGTTGAGCAGCGGCTCGCCAAGCGGCTCGATGGAGCCCTGCAGCTCGCGCATGGCCTCCTGCGATTTCACGGCGAAGCTGTCCGATGCGGCCTCCTGGGCCTGCTGCGCCGCGCCGGCGACGTCGCCGAAGCTGTCATGCACGCCCGCCAGGGACTCGATCATCCCCATGGCGTTGTCCTCGCCGAGCGACGACCACAGGGTGGAAGCCAGCGCGGCCTTGTCGTACTCGTTGGACATCTGGGTGAGGTCACCGAGCACGGCCTGCAGCACGTCCTCGGCTGTGGCCCCGCCCTGCTTGAAGTTCTCGAACACCTCCTGCGTGCCCTCGCTGAACGAGCCGATGGATTCCTCCATGCGGCCGTCGGACAGCGCCGTCAGGAACTCGTTGAGGTAGTCGCCCACCTTGTCCAGGTTGTACGCGCCGTTGGACGTGCCCGCTTCTAGCAGCGAGAAGTACTCGCTGGCGCTCATTCCCGCCTCGCCCCATCGCACGGAGTATTCGCTCAGGTTGTCGCCCAGCTCGTCGGTGTAGTTCAGGCCGCGCTGCATGCCCGCCGTCAGCAGGTCGCTGGCCTCGGTGGCGGACAGCCCGAAGCCCTCCATGAGGGCGTTGGTGCCGCGTATGGACTCGTTCACGTCTGCGCCGAAGGTGTCCGACAGCATGAGTGCGTTGGTGGTGACGGTCTGCAGGTCCTCGTCGGACACGTCGCGAAGGGTGGACTTGCACTGGATCAGCGCATCGTTGACCTCGTCCAGGGACTGGCCCCAGCCACCCTCGTATATGCGCTTGCCTATGCCGCTGAAACGCTCGGCCTCCTCGCCGGACACGCCGAACGCGGCAGCTATGCGGGCGTTGGCCTGCTCGTAGTCGCTGGCCACGCCGAATACGGCCTTGCCGGCGGCCACCACGGGCGCGGTCAGCGTCACCGTGGCGGCCGTGCCGGCCTTCTTGAACGAGGACGACAGCTTCGCGGCCTTCTCGTCGCCCTCGGTTATGTTCTTCCAGGAGATGCCCTGGAGGTCGCGCTCCAGGGCCTTGATGTTCTTGGATACGTCAACGGTGTCGAGCACCGCTTTGATGATGACGTTGCCGTCCATGCTCACCTCGTCGCTCTCTTGAGCGCGGCGAACACATCGCGCATCGCCGCGTCGCTTCCTTCCTCAGAGCCGTGTGAGCTGCGGCCTTTGCCGAGTTCGAACGCCTTGTGGGCGGCGTTCCAGGCCTCGACCTCCTGCCTGTTGTATTTGGTTGGCTTCGGCTTGGTCGCCGGGTTGCGGTAGTGGATGGCCGCGCCGAGCGGCGTGTCCTGCGGGCAGCCGCCCACGAGTGCCACGAACTCGGCGAAGCTGATGCGGCCGCGCACCTCGTCCCACTCGATGCCGTAGGCCTGGCGGAAGCTGGTGCGTATGCGCGCCGCGTCCTCCTCCAAGTCCCACAGCGGGGTCTCGTGCGGGCGGTCGCCGGTCAGGTCGAGTCCGCACATGTCCCATACCGCCGCGTCGCGCATCCGCACGAACTCGGCGGCGTCGTAGTCGCATGCGCACCACGCGTCCGCCCAGTCCACGAAGAACAGCGCCAGGAACTCGTCCCGGCGCTGGTCGTCGGACTTGCCCTCGTCGGTCAGCACCTCGATGACGCGGATGATCGTGAGCGCGTCGTCGCGCACCAGCACCTCCTCGCCGTTCCACGGGTAGCGCGTGGCGCTCGTGCCGTCGGGCAGCCGCACCCGCTCGGCCGTGAGCGCGGCTGGCAGCATTACTTGCCGCCCTTCTTCTTGCGCTTGGCCTTGGCGCGGCGCTGGGCGCGGTTGAGCGCCTGGACCTGATCGGCGCGCTCGCTGTATGCAAGGCCGCACGCCATCAGCTGCTCGCTGGTCGCGTGGCGCGCCAACATGTTGAGGAACGTGGCGAAGACCTCGCCCAGGATGCGGATGTTCTCCTCGGGCGCGATGGGGCCCTCGTCGCCGCCCATCCACGCGAGCAGCTGCTCCCAGCCCTCGGTGCCGATGAACGCCGAGATGGTGCGCTTCATGAGGCGGGCCTGCGCGGCGTTGGCCTCGGCCGCCTTCTCGGGGGTGTCGGCCTCGCGGGCCATCTGCTCGTTGGCCTGCGCGCGGTCGATGGCGTTGCCGACCTTGGCCAGGTACTCCTCGATGTGCTTGTCGTCGAACCACACGCGGAAGCGCGGCGTGTCGGGGTTCTCCTCGGGGTCCTCGAAGAACACGTCCTCGTACGCGCGGATGTTTTTCAGAAGTTCCATTTGTTGCCCCTTTCGTGAGCGGTGAGCGTCGGGCATAGAAAAGGGGCGCGGGCCGCTCACTAGCCCGCGCCCCCATGTCCAGGAGGTTATGTCTGGTGTCGCCTGCGGCTACTTCGCCGCCACGGTGACCTTCACCTGCGTGCAGATGCTCGGCTTGGACGCGCAGCGCACGGTGATGACCGCCTCGCCTGCGGCCACGCCCGTCACGTTGCCGTCGCTGTCGACGGTGGCCACGTCGGTGTTGCCCGATGCGAAGAAGCACTTGGCGTTCGCCTCGGCGGGCGTGACGGCCGGCGCGAGCTTCATGGACTTGCCCACGGCCGGGCCGGTCGGCGCGGTGCAGGTGACGCCCGTGGGCTGCTTGAGCTTGTTGGCGGGGATGTAGCGCATAGCGCCAGCGCCCGAGATTGTGCAGGAGAACGCGCCGGGGTCGGACGCCGCGCCCTGCTGCGAGCCGACGGTCAGGCCCAGGTAGGTGCAGTCGCCCTCCACCACGTCGCCGTTGGGGTCGGTGTGGCGGAAGTGGCCCGTGCGGCCCTCGCCGGTCTCAAGCGCCAGGCTGGCAACGAAGTCCTGCGCGGGGTCGCCGTAGCAGCGGTCGCCTGTGACCTCGTACTGCGGCTGCACGCTCTTCACCTTGTCGGTGGGAGTGCCGTAGCCGTCGTAGTAGTCCTTGGTCTCGGTGGTCTCGTTGGTGGTCGGCTTCACCTCGGTGATGCCGCGCGAGAAGATGGCCCACGTGGGGCTGGCCGCGTCTGGCGTAGTGTCGATCTCCAGCGCGCTCATGTAGTTGGGCGCGAAGCCCAGGTCTTGGTTCTTTGCCATCGTTATCCCTTCTCTATGGTTATGGTCGCTTTGATTCGGAACTCCCACAGGTACGGCCCGCCCTCCGGCGGCGTTATCTCCTGCGGCTCTGTGTACAGCGCCGCGCTGGTGAAGCCGTAGGAGCCGGTGGGCGAGGACAGGTCGGCCCCGTCCAACGCGTCGGCCAGGTCGTAGGCGTCGCCCATGGCCTTGGCCTCGGAGGTGTCCTTCACGATGACCTGCAGCACGTATCCGACACGGCGGGTGCCGTCCATGTGGCGCACCGCGTCGGCCGTGGGCATGGGCCTCAGCACCACCGCGTCGTCGTGGCCGCGCGATGCTGCCAGGCGGGTGAGGAGCACCGGGCCGTAGCCCAGGGCCTCTATGGCGGCCTTCGCCGCCTCCATCACGTCCGGGGCCATGTCACGCCCCCTCGGTCAGGAGGTCGACGGCCAGGCGCTCCCAGTCCTCGCCGTGCGCTTCCTTCGCGGCCTTCGGCCAGTCGGCCTTGGCCCTCGGGTTCTTGCCGTGCTTGATGGAGCTGTCGGGCAGGTCGCGCACGTAGGCGGCGTAGTCGGCGTCCCATATGACGAGGCCCTGCCTGAAGTCGGAGGCGGCCTGCATGGAGTTGTGCATGCGCTTGGTGTCCTCTGGCGTGAACGCGTTCATGTCCTCGGCCACGCTCATGGCGAACTTCACCTGCTTGGCCTCCAGCTCCTTCGCGCTGAAACGCTTCATGAGCTTGGTCAGGTCGACCGTAACTGCTGCGGGCATGGCTACCTCACCTCCAGTTCCCAGTGGTGGGGACGGGTGCCGAACGCGCGGCGGGGCGTGCACCTCGCCACGTTCATCCACTCGCCCCCGTCGATGCTCACGCGGCTGCCCACGGGCACGTCGAACATGCCGGGGCTGTCCGTGCCGTCTGCTATCACGAGGCCCTGCGCGCCGTCGCCCAGGGCGTACTCGCGCACGAGCCACGCCGAGACGGGCTCGAAGCGCACGCGGCGCACCTCGACGGGCTGCTCGAACTCGCCGCCGTAGCCGCCCTCCCTGGGCACCTTGACGGACATGGTGGAGGGCCGCGCCGAGCGCGGCACCCGCATCATCTGGTACCCCCGATGCCCGCGTAGAGCAGCGGCGTTCCAAGCAGCTCGCGGCGGACGGCGGCCTCCATGTCGCTGCGGTAGGTGCTGGCCCCTTCGGTACCGGGGTTCCACGAGAACGAGCCGACGGTAAAGCCGCCGCCCTCCATGATGCCGCCCGAGCATCCGTATGCGGCGTCGACCTCGCAGGCCGCCATGACCGCGCGCGCCCACTCCTCGGAGCCGTCCGGCTCGTTGGGGAAGATCAGGTCGCGCACGGCTGCCGTGGCGTGGGGGAGCGCCGCCTTGAACTCCTCGGCGGACAGCTCCCCGCGCCCGGCTGCCAGGTAGTCCTCGTGGGTCGGGGCTCTAGTTTCCATCGTCCTCGGCCGCCTCGGGCTTTTCCGCCTTGCCCTTGGCGGGCTGCTCGTCTGCGGCCTTCGCCTCGGGCTTTTCCGCCTTGCCCTTGGCGGGCTTGGCCTTCTTCGGGGCCTCCTTCTCGAAGGCCAGTCCAACGGTGCGCATGTCGCGCCTCCTTCCTACGCGGCCTTCATGCCTGCGGTGATGTAGTGCGCCAGGTTCTCGCGGACGCCGCACACGCCGTACTTGCGGTACTTGAACAGGTGGCCGAAGCCCTGCTGGTTGTCTTCGGCGTCGATGACCTTGCCGTGCGCGAAGTTCCAGCGCAGCACCACGGCGTCCTTGTGGACGATAAGGAAGTTCATGTCCACCGCGCCGGTGCCCTTCTTGTAGTGGCCGATCTCCTCGTCCTTGGTGGTGCCGTCCAAAAGGTCGATGGCGCTGTAGAAGCGGGACTGCGGCACCTTCACGATGGAGGAGAAGCCGTCCAGCGCCTCTCGGGACTTGGTGGTGTCCAGGTCCTTCACCATACCCAGCAGGGTGGGGGTGATGAACAGCACGCGGCCCTCTTCCGGCACCTCCTTCTCGTCCATGTCGCACATGGCGGCGTTCAGGCCCTTGAGCATGTCCGCGCCGTCGGCGTAGGTCTTCTGCTCCTTGGTGATGCCGGTGCCTGCGCACAGCGTGGAGAACACGAACGCGTCTCCCTCGGGCACCACCTTGGTGCGGTTGAAGTGCGCGGCGGCGTTGCCGAACGCCAGGTTGAAGGACTGGGCGTCCACTTTCTGGTCGATTTCCAGGATGGTGCCGCGGTCGTAGTTGGCGCTGATGGGCTTCCAAGTCAGGGACGCGCCGCTGTTCTGCGGCAGTCGCCCGTTGGCCTGCACGTCGCCCAGGCCACCCATGGAGTAGACGGGATAGTAGAACTCGCCCAGCTGCTCCATCTGCGCGATGTTGCCCTGAGGCGCGGCGCTCTCAAGCACTGCGGTCAGGGATTCCTTGCGGTACGCCTCCATGAGCACGTTCTCGTAGCCCTTGGGCAGTTCGATGCTGTTTGGCATGATTTACTCCTTTGAAGATTCGTCGGTGAGTCCGAAAGCTGCGCGGAAGTCGGCCAGGCCGTCGGAGCCTGCGCCGCCCTTGGGGTCGCCGCCCGCGCTCTCGCGGGGCTGGTCGGTGAACATGTAGGCGTTATCCTTCTTCAGGGCCTCGAAGTCGATGCCCGTGAGGTTGCCCTGCTCGTCCAGCTTCGCGTCAGCGATGTTCGGGATGATCGCGCGCGCCGCCTTGGCGTTGCGCACCCCCATCTGCGCCAGCTTGGTGTCGATGGCGAAGTCGCGGCGCATGTCGGCCTCGCGCTTCTCGGCGTCGGCCTTGTACGCCTCGTTGTCGGCCTTGGCCTTGTCGAGCGCGGCCTGCAGCTCCTCGGCGTTGCCCGCCTTGGAGGTGAACTCCTCGATCTGCTTGTCGCGCTGCTCCAGCTCGGCCTTGAGGGCCTTCACCTGCTCCTGGTACTCGTCGGTCTCGCGCTTGTACTTCGCGTAGGACACGACCTCCTTCGTCGGTTCGGTCTGCTGGCCGTTGTCGCCGCCCTCGTTGCCTTGGGGCTTGTTGTCGTCCGCCATCGCTTGCTCCTTCCGTGTTTGGTTTTCGCGCTTCCCTGCGCGCTTGGATGGCCCGCCGTTGTCGCCGCGGTCGCGTGCGGGGCCGTTGTCGCCGCCCCATCGCGTGACCGCATCTTCCCCGAGGTGTCGCCAGGCAAAAGAAAAGGCCGCCCGTGATGGGCGGCCTTGATGCCGTGCGTCTACTCGGTTGTCGCTTGGTCTACTTCATCAGCCCCGCGTCGCGCAGAACCTTGCGGGACTTGGCGAAAAGCTCCTCGCGCTCTTCTTTGGTCAGCTTTTCGGCGGCTTTCGACTCGGAGGCGCTGTCGTCTATGACGAGCACCCAGTCCTCTGGCGTCACTTCTTTTTTGTCAGCCTGAACCATTTCGCTTCCTCGTTTCGCTCGTAGAGCATTTCGGTGGCAAGCTGGTCGATAACGTCGCCGCCCACGTTCGGGCACTCTCTTTTCGCCAGCTCTCGCAGCTCCTCGTACGCTTGTACGACGCTGCGGTCGTTCACCTTGATTTCGTAGATTGTACCATCGTGGCACGCCACCACCGAGCTGCGCACCCAGTCGTTTTCCGCCACCGTTCGAATGTCGGTCCACGACGGCGGCGAGCTCATGGGGTGGTTGTGGATCAGCACCACGCCGCCCTTGGTGCGCCTGCACGCCTCCACCTGCTTGGCGGTCAGGCCGCACGCCTGGCTCTTCAGGCCGTGCCCGAAGGTGTCGGTGACGCGCTCGCCCTTCTTCCACGACACGACGGACATGCGTTCGTAGCCCGTGCCGTCGCGGTCGCGCAGGATGCGGCGGCTCTCGGCGTACACGGCCTCGCTTGCGCGCTTCGGGATGGGAAGGGACGCCACCTTGTCGTGGTAGGCCCTGCCGTTCACGGCGCGGCGGCTCACGTCTGCGGCGGTGCCCGCGCCCTTGCCCGGCATGAACTTCTCGCGCACCCAGGTCTTGTCCGTGGCAAGCGGGTAGATGCGCTCCTTCGATTCCACGGCGGCCTCGCGCGTGCGCTCGCGGGACAGGTAGGGATGGGCGGCTATGTGCTCGCGCTGGCGCTTCTGCAGCTTGCCCAGGCGCAGGCGCTCCTTGGTGTTGTCGAGCCCGGCGGCCTCCAGGGCCGTCGCCTCGCGCTTGGCGGCGCGTATGCCGCGCTCAAGCTCGCGCTGCTTCTGCTCTGCCTGGTATCGCTCCTCGCGCTTCTCGTCGCCTCCGTCGGGGTCGCGCTCGTAGCGCAGCGGCTGGCCCTCCACGTAGATGCCGAAGTCATGCTTGCAGTTCGCGCCGCACAGGCCATCGACAGAGCCGTAGCCCGTCTCGCGGTAGAACGGCGGGTACTTCTTGGACTTGCCCGACAGGCTGAACACGCGGCCCTGCCACTTGGCGTGGCTCTCGCGCGCCCCGCCGTGCGAGGAGGTCTGCACGAGGTCGTGCCCGGTCTCCTCAAGCAGCTCCAGCGTGTTGCGGCTGCCCGCCTGCACCGCTTGGGTGCGGATGTGGCGGCGCATGGCCACGTCGGCCTGCGCCCACGCCCCGCTCTTGTAGTCCACGACGGACACGCCGCGCCGCGCCAGTTTCAGCACGGCCTCGCGGGTGGCCTGCTCGTAGCCCGCCATGCCCGAGTTCACCCGAGCCACGGCCTGCGCCACGACTTCGAGGTAGGCGCGCTGCACGTTGGCGGGCATCTTCAGGTTGTCGCGGCTCACGACGTCCTGCACTCCCGCCGCCGTGGCCCGCGCGGAGTTGTGCAGCCTCCACTGCATCGCCTTGGACAGCGCGCCCATGGCCGTGCCCAGCGTGGCCAGGTCGGCCTCGGCGCTCTTGGCCACGGCCTCGGCCGCAGCCTTGGCAGCCTCGCGCGCGGCTCTGCGGCCCTCGTCGTTCATGGCCTTCTGCACGTCCTTGGCGGCAAGCGCCGCCTTGCGGGCGGCCTGCGAGTAGGCGCTGTCGCCCTCGAAGTCGATGGAGCCTATGAGCGCGGCGTAGATGCACACCAGGCGCAGGGTGTATTCGTCCATGGCCCCCTGCGCTGCGTCGGTGAAGTGCTCTATGTAGTCCGGCCCCAGCATCAGGCGAGCCCGTCGCCCAGCATGTCGAACGCGCCGCCCTGCTGCTCGGGCACGTTGGCCTTGGCCTCGTTGCTGGTCTCGCCGTAGAAGCGGCGGCGGTACTCCCACGGGGCCATGATGCCCGCGCCGACCTCGCTCATGGCCATCTCGCGCGCGCTCTGCGTGTCGCTGATGATGGAGTCGTCGAAGTCCACGGTGACGTCGCCGTAGGGCACGGCCTCGCCCTTGATGCTGCGGCACGCGTCGGCCATGCCGTTCACGAGGCGCACGATGGACTTGCGCAGGGCGTTCTCGTGCCGGTGGATGGATCGCATCAGCTGCGAGTTGTCGGCCGCCACCTCCTTGGCGGTCTTCAGGCCCGTGTGCGACTCCCAGGAGAAGTAGCCGTTGCCGAAGCCGCACGCCACCGACAGCAGGCGCAGGCCCGTGTTGATGGCGCTGGCGTTCTCGTCGGCCTTGAGGTCGCTCTGAACGGTCTGAATCTTGGCCGACCCCTCGTCGCCGGGGTTCATGCTGAAGATGGTGTCGTCGGCCTCGCCGAAGGCGTAGTAGGTCTTCGTGAGGCTGCCGTCCGGCCCCTTGTCGGTCTTGGACTCTATGAGGGTCTTGTCCACGAACGTGCGCGGGCGGCCCACGCGAATGTGGTCGAGCAGGGAGGTGGCGGCCTCGTCGACCACCTTCATGGCCCCCACGGCGTTGCAGTACACGCTCGCGCCCATCGCGCAGTAGTCGTAGAAGCGGTTCGACACGGCGGGGCGCACCAGCGCGAAAAGCGGGCGGGTGCAGCGCGTGTCCATGTCGGCGCTGATGCCCTCGACCGTCACCTGCTTGTGCGTGCGGGTGTCGAACAGCTGCGTGAGGATGTGATAGGTGCCGCCCTTGAGCACGTGGGCCTGGCACTGGTCGTAGTCGCGCCCGGCGACCTCCACGCGGCCCACGAACGCGCACTGCGTGCAGTCGTCGGCGCTCCACGTGAGCGGGACTATCTGCGTGGCGTCGTAGCGCACGATGCGCAGCTCGGCGTCGGGCGTGTAGGCGCTGTCGGTCACGCCTCGCGGCTCGATGACCCACGCGCCCGTGCCCATGGCGAACGCGCGGGCTATGAAGTCGGCGTTGTCCATGGCGAACGATGTGGGCGCGTCGCCGTCCTCTGTCGGCTGCGGCGCGGCCTGGCCGTCCTCGTGCCCCTCGTCGCCGACGCCGCCCGTCGCCTTGGGGTTGGCGAAGTAGCGCGCCATCCAGGCGCGGCGCTCGTCGCTCGTGCTGGAGATGATCGTGCTCTCGTTCATGAGCAGACTGGCCCACTCGTCGGCCACGAGCGCCGCCGGGTGCAGGCTGGCGCGCTCGCGCTTGTACACGCGGAAGCCGCGCCGCTCGCTGTAGTGGTACCAGCCGTTGTTCGCCGCGAACCAGCCGAACCAGACGCCCACCATGCCCTGCATGCGGGTGTCCGGCTGGTATCCCATGCGGCGCAGCCACGCCTCGGCGTAGCCCGTGTTGCCTCGCTTCTCCATCAGAGGTTGCTCCTTATCCACAGTCCTGCGGCGTAGCCCGCCGCGTCTATCGCGTCGTCGTTCACCTTCGGCAGTGTCTCGGTTATGTCGCCCTGCCCGTTCGACACGTACTCGTACTCGGGGAACTCCTTGGCGGCGAGCGGGCAGCGGTCGGGGTCGATGACTATGCGCGTGAGGTTCTGCATCCACCTGATGCGGCTCTTGGGCGCGTTCAGGCCCTGCTTGAGCGATTTCTGCGCGCCGATGCCCTGCTCCTGGTAGTAGAGGATCATGCCGCGCGCCGCGCTGTCGCACCACACGTCGGCGGCGGGGTCCTCGGCCGCCTGCAGCTTGGCCGCCACCAGCTCGGCGGTCTTGACGTCGATGGCCTCGGTTCCCTGGCGGCTCTCCTCGTCCAGCAGGTACAGCACGCGCTCGTTCTCGTCGTAGCCGACCTCCATGAACACCCAGGGGTGCACGCTGCCCGCGTCCACGCCGAACGAGCGCAGGGCGATGGACGCGCGCTCCTCCGCGGTGATGGGGCGTATGTCCAGCAGCTCGTCGGGGAACACCTCGGAGCCCGTGCCGATGACCTCGCCGAGCCATTGCCAGCGGTAGGAGTCGGGCGTCTTGCGGCGGCTGCGCTCGGCCTCCGCCAGCGCCGCGGCGCTTATCCACTCGGGGTGCTCGTCTATGACGTCCAGGTACGTGGTGTGGCATATGAAGCGCCCGTCCTCGCCCGGGTGGGCCTCCAGGTCGCGCGCCTCCTTGTTCACCCAGTTGCGGGCCGAGCGGGGAGGGTTGTAGCTGTAGAACACCCAGAACATGTCGCCGCCGCGCAGGAACGTGGCCAGCACGCTGCGCACCTCGTCCATGCCGTCGAACTCGTCTACCTCCTCGAACCACACCACGGCGCAGTAGCCCGTGCGGAACTTCGCGGACTTCAGCTTCTTCGGCTTGTCGCATCCCACAAAGCGTATGACCTGCCCGGTGGGGCGGTACGTCACCTCCATGGGGGACAGGCCGAAGTCGAACAGGTGCGCCACGCCCAGCACGTCGCACGCCCAGCCTATCTGCTCGTACACGGACGTGCGCAGCGTGTTGCCGACCTTGCGCAGCACGACGGCGTTGGCCTCCGGGTTGAGCATGATCAGCAGCACGATGGCGATGGATATGAACGACGACTTGGTGGAGTTGCGCCCGCCCTTGAACCAGTAGTGCGTGAACTCGTGCGCCTTGATGGAGCGCCACACGCCGGCGAACACGGAGGCCACGACGTCCGAGAGCCTAACCGAGGTCGTCAACGATGGTCACCCCCGCCTCCGCCATGGCGGCCTTCGCGCCGTCCACGCCGAACATGTCGTTGAGCAGCTTCACGCTCTCGGTTATGGCCAGGCGCGCGTCGCCGTTGATGCTGCCCTCGGCCGCCTGGCGGCGGAAGATGGGCAGCGCGCCGTCCAGCACCTCGAACAGCGGGGCGGCCGCGTCCTGCAGCTCCCAGCGGCAGTCCTTGGCGGCCGCGTCGCGGATTTCCTGGATTCTGTGCGCGATTCGTGGGTCGCGCATCAGCTTGGAGGCGGCGCAGCTTATCGAGTTGTAGTTCATGCGCTTGCAGTCGTAGGCCGCGCGGTACGCGTCCTGCTGCTTGGCGCGGGGCTTGGCCATCTCGCGGGCGAACGCCTCCTGCTTCGCCGTGAGCGGCTTGTCCTTCTTGGGCACCTGCGGCCTCCTTCCTCTGTATCTCGGCCCATATGGTCGCAAGCGTGTCGCCGGGCGTGGAAAAGGCCGCCCCGAAGGACGGCCCGCAGCCGTTTCGTATTCGGTTGTCCCTAGCACGCAGCCACGGCCATGGCCATGAGCCCGGTCACCAGCGCGCGTATGGCGACGAACGCCGCGACGTCGATGGCGAGGGCCGCCGCTATGAGGAGCAGGCACCCCCAGTTGCATCCCGGGCGGTTCATCGCTCCTCCCACTCGACGGTGCCGTCGTCGTACTCGGCCTTGAGCCATTCCAGGTAGTCGGCCTCCTCGCAGAAGCTGGCCAGCAGCCGCTTGCTGGTAGTGCAGCTGCCCATGCGGCTCGTCTCATACACGGCGATGAAGAAGGGCCACGAGTGGAACTCCGTCTCCGTGTGGATGGCCCGCTCGGGCGTGCCGAAAAGGTGCTCCCAGTTCGTCATCGCGCCCCCTCCTTCGCGCTCGGCCCGACCTTGCGGTAGGTGAAGTCCTCGAACAGGTGGCCGCACCAGCGGCAGCGGTCGCCGCCCTTGGGCAGGTGGTGCCAGATCTCGCGCATGCCGCACTTCGGGCAGCGCACCTCGATACTGGGTCGGCGCTTCGGCTTCTCGGTCTGCTGCTCCATGGCTACTCCACCGCCATCCGCATGGCCGGCTTCATGGACTCGCGCAGGCTCTTGGCCAGCTTCTCGGCCGTTACCTCGGCCTTCACCTCCACGTTCACGTCGGGCATCGCGAAACCGTGCGTCTCTTCGGCCTTGAGGCAAGGCATGGCGGCGTCCTGGGCCGCGCCCTTGAGCGTCGGTGACGCTGTCACCCTCGGCTCGCAGCGCCCCAGCCACAACTCGCACTCGTCCAGCTTCGTGAGCGCCAGGGCGCGCTCGCGGCTCGCCTCGTAGGCCGTCTCGATGCCCTTGCGCAGGTTCTGCACGGCCGTCTCTTCGGTTCCGGCGTCCAGCTTTTCGCGCAGTCGGGCGTTCTCGAGCCTCAGGTTGCGAGCCTCGCGACGCGGCACTGCTACCGTATGGCTTTGCTGCTCGCCCCAGCAGTCCTCGCACAGCGGCGCGTCTACGCCCATGTTGTCCTGCCCCAGGGCGTCGATATCGCGCCCGCAGGTATCGCAGATGATTCCCATGGCTACTCCCTTCCTTCCGGCTTCACCGCGCCTGCGAGGAACCACGCCCGCAGGCTCTCGGCGCACTCCGGGCACAAGGCCCTTGCCTTGCCGTCGATTCGCGCGCTGTTCCTCAGCACCATCTTGGCGTAACCCGCCAGGGTCGCCGGCACCTCCTTGCCGCAGCGTTCGCATGCGCACATGTACAGCCTCATGCCTGCTCGCCTCCCTTCGGCAGAGCGTCGGCGATTCGGTCCCAGTCGGTGGCCGACTTCTCGCTGGGGTACTCGTAGGCCCCCACGCACGGCACCGGCAGCACCGCCATGCCGTCGTGCTCGCCTGCGTACTCGTCTGCGTCCGATCTGCTCTCGAACGCCAGCACCACGTCGCTCTCCGTGGCCACCGCGTAGATCTTCTTCATCGTTTCGTCTCCTATTCGAACTCGAAGCACTCGCATGCCTCGCTTGTCTCGTCTACCGCCTCCACGTCGGGGCCGCCGCCCGTCATGGCGTCGCGGGCGCACACGGCCTCGCCGCCAGCGCCCTGCACGCGGCCGCAGAAGCGGCACTCCCGGCACGTGCGGCCCTCCCACGGGTCGGGCCGGTTCCACGGTGCCCTGGGGTCGGACTCGAAGCACCCGGGCGGGAGGTTCCACCCGCTTGAAGGCTCGTACCCGCTCACATGCACCGCCTGCCCCTCGGCAGCCGCCCCCAGCCGTCCATGGCCAGGGCATCCGCGTACTTGGTCGGTTCCGGCAGCAGCAGGTACTCCCAGTGCCCCGAGCCCGGCGGGGCGGGGCGGTTGAACCTCTGCTCGGCCCTGACCCAGCGGAAGTGCAGCCGGTTGGCGTGCGCCAGCCCGTGGCAGCCGCTGCCGTTGCCGCTGCCGCACAGCATCACCGTGGGCTTGGGAACCTCGCGCCCGTCGCGGAACAGCTTGCCCGCCCCGCGCCTCACGATGTGGTGGCGGTTGAGCGGCCACGGCGCGCCGCACACGGCGCACCTGGGCGTCTCGATGCTCGGCCCCTCCATGAGGGGGCGCAGGATCTCGGGCAGCGTGTCAACGTTTGCCATTCGATAGCCTCCTGTCCTTGCCTTGCAGCTCGTACTTGTCGCACATCTCCGACAGGCGGCTCACGATGGCCACCGCCGTCTCCTCGTCGCCGTTCTTGGCCAGGCGGCGTATGAGGTCGCCCTTGCCGTACTGCGTGGTCACGACCACGGGCCTCATGTTCTCGTACCTGTCGTTCACGACGCGGAACACCTGCCCCAGCGTCCAGTCGGTGGGGGACTCCTTGCCCAGGTCGTCCAGCACCAGGCACCCCACGCGGGAGAGCCTGGACAGCACGCCGTCCTCGGTGCCGTCGCCGCCGTAGGTGCCCTTGATGGCGGCCAGCACGCCCAGCATGTCGGTCACCCTCACGCTGGTGCCGCCGTCCACCAGGAGCCGCGCCACGGCGCTCGCCAGGTGGGTCTTGCCGGTTCCCACGGGGCCGCAGATGTACGCCCCGCGCCCTTGCTCAACCTTCGCGGCAATGCCCTCGGCCATGGGGGAGGCGGCTGTCATGAAGCGGGGCTTGATTCCGGCCCGCTCGTAGGCCCGGCGGCGTTTGGCTGCGGCCTCCTCGGCCTTGGCCCTTGCCTCAAGGCGCGAACGCTCGTCGCGCTCCGCCACGGCACCCGGGCAGCCGCACGGCTTCCAGCCGCAGAAGGTGCGGCGGCCAGCCAGCACCACGTAGCGGACCTCCAGCTGCGCCCCGCAGTGGGGGCACTCAGTCGTACTCGGCATAGCCGTCGGCCTCCTTCCGGGTCCTCGGGCCGCGGTTCACGTAGTCCTCGAACTTCGGCGAGAACAGCGTGGAGGGCCGCAGGTACTTGGCCATCTTCGGGTCGCCCGCCCACTCGGCTGCCATCGTGTCGATGACGGCCAGGAAGTCGGGGAGGCGGTAGCCCTCGGCCCAGCGGGCGTGTATCAGCCTGCGGGTCTTGGCGCTGCTTGAGCGGTAGCGGGTGCCGGCTGCCTCGTTGAGCGCATGCACGATTTCGTCAAAGGGGATTAAGGGGTTATCTATATACTCAACCTCAACCTCAACCTCAACCTCTGCATTGCCGCAACTCGATGCGCCTGCATGTGCATCCGCATCTGCTTGCGCATGTGCGACTGCATCTGCATCCGCATATGCTCCCGCATGTGCATCCGCATCTGCTTGCGCATGTGCGACTGCATCGTCCACCGCGTCTTCCTTCCCCGGCCTGTTGCCCCAGCGGGCGTTGGCCGCCTTCCTTGCGCGCTCGCTCTTCTCGTCGCCCATGTCGAGCCTGCCCTTGAGCACCAGGAAGGTAGGCAGCCACGCGGGGCTGCCCTGCGGCTCCTTGCCCGTGAACCGGTACTCGACGATGGCGTAGATGAACGGCGCGCGCTGCTTCTCGGGCATGGCCTGCGCGGCCGCCCAGAAGTCGTCGTGTATAACCATGCCCATAGTGTCGCCGTCGCCTTCCCTAAAACGGGATATCCTCGTCGTACAGATCGGGCATGGCCTGCTGCTGCGGCGCGGGCTGCTGTGGCGCGTACGCCTGCTGAGTGGCCGGCTGCGGCGCGTAGGCGGGCTGCTGCGGCGCAGGTGCCGGGGCGGGGCGTCCCTGGCCGTACGTGCGGGCCTGCGGCGCTTGCGGGGCCGCCTGGGGCGCGTACTGCTGCGGCGCGTAGCCCTGCTGCTGTTGCTGGCCGCTCATGAACTCCAGCTCGTCCACCACGACCTCCAGCGCGCTGCGCTTCTGGCCGGTCTGCTGGTCGTTCCAGCTGCGGTAGCGCAGCTTGCCCTCGATGGCCACCTTGCTGCCTTTGGCGAGGTACTGCGCCAGCTTCTCGCCGCGGGTGCCGAACAGCGTGCAGTCCACGAAGTTCGGGTAGTCCTCCCACTGCCCGGTCTGCTGGTTCTTGCGGCGGTCGTTGACGGCCACGCCCATGGACAGCACGGACATGCCGCCAGACGTGGAGCGCAGCACGGGGTCGCGGGTCAGGTTGCCGGATATGCACACGCGGTTGATGCTCATAGATACCCTCCTTGGGTTACGTCCCCGCTGTTCCAGATGCGGGTGATCTGCGCGTCTACCATGCGGATACGCAGCTTGATTACGTTGATGGCCTCCTGCGAGGCCTTGTAGATGGCCTCGGAGCAGTCGCGGCGGCGCTTGGCCTCCGCTATCTGCTCCTGGCCCCGGCACACGTCGCCGATGATGGTGACGGGCGTGCCCTTCTGGCGCTCGTTCAGGATGGCGATGCGCAGGCCTTGCGGTACTCGGCCTCGTTCTCGGCGTACTGGCAGCCCGACTCCTTGCAGGTCTTCAGCTCGGCCTCCAGCCTGTCGGTCAGCTCGTCCAGCTCCTCGGTGAGCGCCTGCATCTACTCCACCTGCCAGTCGGGGCGCGGGCAGCACGGGCTGTTGGCCACGAACTCCATGTACTGCGGCATGCTGGCGAACTGGTAGCGCGCCCCGCAGCTGCGGCAGTGGGCCGTGAAGGGGCCGTCTGCGGGCGGCTGCTTCTCCTCGGGCGCGGGCTGCTTCTCCATGGCGTCGGGATCGCTCTGCCCGTCGATGGCGAACGCGCCGCACAGCGCGTACTTGCGGGCGTAGCTCGACGCCATGCCGGTCACCTGGGCGTCGTCCGAGCCCTTCTTGTGCTCGTCCTCGCGGGCGTAGGCGCTCACCTGCAGCAGGCCCTCGCCGCCCTCGGCGGGGAACACGCACGCCGTGGACTTCACGTAGTAGCGGTCGCCTATCTGCACCAGCTCGTCGGTCATGAAGAACGCCAGGCCCTCCTTGGCGCACGGCTCCTTCAGCGCGGCCACTATGTCCTCGTAGCTGCGGTAGCTGAACTTGCCGAAAGCGTTGTACTTGGCCTTGGGCACCACCACGGCGCGCTGCACGCGGGCAACGGCCGCCATGAGGTCGATGGACTGCTGTTCCTGGGTCATGCTAGTAGCCTCCGTTCATTCGCTCGTAAACCTGGCCCACCGTGCCGTGCATGATGGTGCCCACGACGCCCTGCGCCTTGAGGGCCGCCGCGACGCCCTGCATCTGCTCGCGCGTGGCGCACGGCACCACGACCGTCCACGGGTCGCCCGCCATGGCCACGGGTGCCGGTGCGGGCGGCGCTGGCGGCACCGGGGCGGGCATGGGCGCGGGCTGCGGCTCGGGCATCTGCTCAAGCGGCTGCGGGAACTCTGCGGGCTGGCATTCCGCGGGCTCGGGCACCGCTTCGGGTTCGGGCTCTTCCACGGGTTCCGGCTCCATGGCCGCCTTCAGCTCGGCGATGCGCCGGCGCTCCTCCTCGGCCTTGTGCGCCGCCGTTATGGCCGCGCCCAGGTCCAGGGTGGCGAACAGCTCGCGCTCGGCCTCGTCGTAGAACGGCTCGCCCTGGAACTGCGCCTTGAGGGTTTCCCAGTCCTGGGCCAGGCGCTCTACCTTGGCCTCCAGGGCCTTGAATGCCTTCATCTCGCCGAAGGTCTTGTTGGTCCACTGCTTCTCGTGGAAACGCTCATAGGGCACGACGGGGGCCAGCAGCCCGGCGAACTCCTCGTAGTGCTCCCGCAGCTTGGCGTACGCGCGCAGCTGGCGCTCCTCCTCGGCCTCGTCCAGCTGCGCCTTGATGCCGTCGGCTGCCTGCTTCGCGATGCCCGCCACGGCCTTGCACCTGTCCTCGAACGCGGCCAGGGGCTTCGTGTACTCGCGGCTCACGGCCTTGCGGCGCTCGTCTATCTCCTTGGCGATGCCGTTGAGGTAGGAGCGGTCGCGCTTGGCGGCCTTCACGTTCTCGTCCTTGCCCATGTCGTAGGTCGCGCCCTCGTAGTCGGCCACCAGCCTGCGCACGTGCGCCTCCAGGGCGTCGAAGTTGGCCTCGATCACGGCGGGGGAGTACGCCACGGTCAGCTCTGACGCCTCCTCGGGCTCGATGATCTCGGCCTCAACTGCTTCGCTCATTTACTCCTCGCTTCCCAGGCGCGCCATGCACGCCTCGTAGGTTTCCGTCTCGGCCGCGTTCGGCTCGTAGCCGTCGGCCTTCATGGCCTCGTAGATGATGGCCACGTTCTCGACCGTCGCTCGGTTGAGGTACACGGAGCTGCCGCCTTCCATGAGGCTCCAGGCCGTCCAGCCGCTCATGTTCCACGCTGCCCGCCAGCCCATGGCCACGGCCAGCTCGGTGGGCGTGCGGTCGATGGGTCGGCCCAGCAGCTCCTCGAACGATTCCACGGCCTCGGCCTCCATGGCGAACGCGGTCAGCGCCAGAGCCGTGCGGCGCATCGACTTGAGGTCGCCCGCGTGGGCGGCAAGCCACTCGCGGCGGGCCTTCGCGCCGTCCTCGTAGGCGGCCTGGAAGTCGGCCTTGCGCTGGGCTGCGGCCTGTGCGGCCTCGTCGGCCCCCTCGGCCACCGGCGCCAGCAGGGTCACGCCGAACGGCGTCTCCTCGGCCAGAAGCCCCGCGCCCGCGTTGTCGGCCACGTAGGCGTCCAGCGCCGCCAGGTCGGGGCGGTAGTCGGAAAACGTGCGGCATGCGGCGAAGCCCTCGGGGCATTCGTCGACGAACTCGACGCCCGCGTCGGCAAGCACCGCCACCACCTCGGCGCGGTTGCGCCTCTGCTCGGCCTCGGCCTTCAGGCTCGCGTACACGCGCTGCCATTCGGACTGCTTGCAGTCGCGCAGCTCGGCCACGGCCTCGTCGTCGCCCTCGAACTCGGCGATGGCGGCCAGGCGGTCCAGCGTCATGTCGTAGGCGGCGTCCTGCACCCTGCGGGCGGCGCGGCGCGCCTTGGCCACGGTGCCCGCGTCGGTGCGGGCGGCCACGGCCACCTCCTCGTCGGGAATGTCGAGCGCCAGCATGGTCTGCACGCCGCGCGACTTCTCCTCGGCGGTCAGCCCCAGCTTGGCGTCGGTCTCCACCATGGCCTTGGCGGCCTCCACGCGCGCCAGCTCGGCGTCGTCCAGGTCGTCGTAGACCTCGGCGAGGAAACGCTCGGTGCCGATGGCCCTCATGGCGCGCACGCGGCACTCGCCGTCGATGATCCAGTAGATGCCGCCCTCCTTGTACAGGATGGGCTTCATGACGGGCTGGCCGGGGTTGAGGCGGTTGGCCTTGAACTGCGCGGCCAGGCCCGCGATGTGCTCGGCGCTCTCCCTGGTGGTGAAGTCGCGCGGGTTCATCGGCTCGCCGTCGGCGCGCTCGTAGGGGTACACGTCGCAGATCGCGACCTCCTCTAGCGATTGCATGCGCGGGCCTCCTCGTCTACGACCACGCGGCACTCCATGCCCACCAGGCGGGCGCGGCACGCCACGCGGGCCACCTCGCCCATGAGCGCGATGCGCTTGGTGGGCACGGGGCCGTTCTTGATTTGCGCGGCCATGCAGGCGGCCCCCATGTTGAACGCCTGGCGCATGGCGGCGTCGAAGCCGCCGTCGCCCGGCTCAGGCACGGGGACGGCGCGCTCGATGCGCTTCAGGATGCTGTCCACCGTCTTGTCCGC
This sequence comes from Collinsella sp., assembly GCA_031296755.1. GTDB lineage: Bacteria > Actinomycetota > Coriobacteriia > Coriobacteriales > Coriobacteriaceae > Collinsella. The sequence goes on along the minus strand of JAUMMZ010000042.1, from coordinate 15,926 downwards.
GACGGTCTTGCTGATGATTTCCGTGAGCATTTGGGTCTCCTAACTGGGAAAACTAAAAGTGATAAAAACTTTTCAGGATTTCGGAACTTTTTTCTCTATGCGCTCCTTGCGCTTCTGCGCCGCCTTGACCCTGCGGTACAGGTAACGGCACAGCCACCGCTCCATGGCCTCGTCGTGCGCCTCTGCTGCCTTGTCGGCGGCGTAGCGGCTCATGCCCGAGGTGTCCGGGGCCTGCGGCATGGGGTCGGCGCGGCTCTCTCGGCCGCACTCGGTGCGCTCGTAGGTGCGGCGCTCCTCTGCGGTCAGCCTCGGCAGCAGCTCGGCTATGCGGGCCTCTATGGCCTCAAGCTGCTGCTGGCGTCTGCACGGTTCGCAGATGCCGTCCTTGCCGAGGGTCGCCCTGCGGCACCCGCACGACGGGCACAGCTCCAGGCGGTGGCGGTAGCAGCGCAGGGACACGTGGCCGCCGCTGGCGTTGATCACGCGCCGCGCGTTATCCAACTGGTTCTTGGACAGCCGCAGCTCGCGGCGAATCTCGCGGGCGGGCACCTTTCCCGCCAGCTCGGCTATGCGGTCGAGGTCGGCCTTGCGCCACGCCCTGTGTGGCCTGCCCTTGTCTCGGCGGGTCACTCGTCGCTCACCTCCACGACCACGCGGGGGCGCGCCCTGTCGGTGAGCACCCTGTCGGGGCACTGCTCCACGTACTTGCGGGAGTCGTCCTTGATTACGCCCGCCGCCACCAGGCCGTCGAGCACGAACTTGCGCGCGAAGCCCACGTTGTCGGCGTCGCGGCGCATGTCGGGCTCGTAGAACGTGGTGCGCACGGTCACCCGGCGCTCGAAGCGCGGCGCGCGCTGCTGCATGGCCGCCGCCCTCACGCGCGCCGTCTCGCGCTTCTTCATGGCCGCCGCCTTGTAGCGGTTGGCGCGCTCGGCGCTGATGTAGTCGTTCAGGCTCGGCATTCGGCCCTCGACCGTGACGGTGCACCTCATTGCGCGCCCCTGTCGTAGATGCCCTGCGCCTCGGTTAGCGTGGAGGCGGCGAAAACGGCTGGGCCCACGATGGCCTCCCACGTGCCCACCAGGTCCACGGAGTCCACCGGCGTGCGGCGGAAGCTCACGGCGGCCAGCATGGAGGGGCGCTGCAGCACCATGTAGCGGGACAGCACGCTCCACAGGTTGTGGTCGCGCTTGAACTCGCTGGCCTCGCTCACGGTCATGCCGTTCTGGCACGCCAGGGTGTACACGTTATCGCGCTGGATGACGTGGCCCTCCAGCATCAGGCGGTAGCAGATGCGGCGCAGCTTCGCCCATGTATCGGGGTTCGAGGCAACCCAGCCGCACGCCTTGGCCACGAGGGCCTGGGCCTTGGCGTCTACCTCGGCCATACTGTTGCCTCCAGCGCCCATGTGGCGGCGATGCACGCGCAGACGAACAGGGCGGCGAAAACGGCCTGCAGCCTCTCGCGGCGCTGCTCGGGTGTTACACTGGTCTCGGTTCGGAAGTGAACCGTTGCGGTGCGCGTCTTTCGCTTGCCGGCTGCGACGCGCACCCTCTTTCCCTTGCTCTTTTCCATTCCTGGAACTTCCTCTCGTTCTCTGGGTCCTTGTAGAACTCGCGCATCATGGCGGCGCACTCGTCGCACATGGCGCGCTGTATCGGGGTCATTCGCCCGCGACGCCCGGCAGAAGCAGCGGGGCGTCCTCGTAGGCGACCTCACCGGTGTCCCTATCCACGAACATCACCTCCTGGTCGTCGTACACGTGGATGTTGAGCATCTGCCCCGTGAACTCCACCAGCTTGGGGATGGAGTCCCTGTACTTCGGGTCCAGCTCAAACTGCAGCACGCACTTGCCGCTCTTCACGTTGAGGGCGGTGAACCCCCCCCCGTACGGTCACCTCGTTCAGCATGGCCTACTCCTTCTCGTCGTACGCGGTGTCGCGCGCGATGGTCTTGAAGTCGGTGCTCCAGCCCTTGCCGTTCACGCTGAACTGCACGGAGCTGTAGACGTTGAACTGCATGCCGCCGAGCTCGAACCAGGTCGTGCTCGCCTCCAGAAGCTCGATGCCGCTCGTCTGGAAGCCCCACATGGCCGCGATGCGGCGCTTGAGGCTGTCGTGCGTCTCCTCCATGCAGCCGTTCTCGGCCAGCTCGAAGTTGACGGCCACGTGCTTGCGGTCGTCGATGAGGCGGTCGAGCGTTTTGCCGATGATCTCGGCGACGAACTCGGGCTGGTGGCTCTTGGTGGTCATGGTGTGTCTCCTATCTATATGTTTAACTATCGTTGCTGCCGAAAAAAATATCAGCCACACGCACGCCGAAAAGTTTTGCCAGTTTTTTGGCGTCCTCGATAGTCACACTATCGGGGTTGCTTTCCATCTTTGCGTACGTGGGCCGCGAGATGCCGAGAAGGCCAGCCACGGCCTCCTGTGAGTACCGTGCCTTCTTGCGCGCATCAACCAATTCCATCGAATCACCTCCTTGCTTGGTATGCCTAAGACTATAACCAAACATATAGTGACTGTAAAGAAGATTTGTCATATTCTGTAAAAAGATTTTAACGGTCGCAGCGGAAGGAGGACACGTGAGCATAGCCGAGAACATCCGAAGGATTAGGACGCAGCACGACATGACGCAGGAGGAGTTCGGCAAAGTTGCCGCCGTCTCCGCTATGGCCGTATCTCAGTGGGAAAACGGGCGAGCAGTGCCTCGCATGGGCGCAGTTCAGCGTATTGCGGATTATTTCAATATCAGTAAAGGCGAGGTTATTGACGAGGGAACAGATGGCGTTGTTTTGCCTTCCGGCGCCATCCCAGTGGTGGCCAGCAGCGCCACCGTGCCGCTGCTCACGCTCGGGCGCGTGCACGCCGGCGCGCTCGCCGACGAGGAGGAGATAGCGCACCGCGTTGAGGTGCCCGCCTCGGTGTGCGCCGGGCATCCGCGCGCGTTCGCCCTGGAGGTCGAGGGCGACTGCATGGACCGCGTGATACCGGAGGGCAGCCACGTGCTGGTGGACCCCGACCGCCAGCCCGCCAACGGCTCCATCGCCGTGGTGGAGACCGAGGACTACCGCGCGGTCATGCGCCGCTGGTACAAGGGCAGCACCAAGCTGATGCTGTCGGCGGATAGCTTCGAGGACTACGAGGACATGATTTTCGGCATGGACGACGGCCCCGTGCGCGTGGTGGGCACGGTCGTGTGGTTCCAGGCCGCCAGCGAGATGGAGTAACCATGGGCTTGTTTGATTTCCTGCATGCGTCGAAAGCGGCGCGAGATGAAAAGCGCGCCATGCGCGAGTTCGCTGATGAGAAACGCAAGGCGGAGCAAAAGCGCCGCGCAGAGGAAGAAGCCCAGCGCGCCGAGGAGGCTCGTATCCTGCGTGAGCACGAGGTGCCGCCCGCCATGGTGTGTCCGGAATACGACTTGGGGCCGTTCCCGTTTGACAATAAGCCGTACCTATGCCATACGGTGGTCAAGTACGAGCGCGAGACCGGTCAGGTGTTTGCCGACGAACGCTTTTATTATGGCGATGCGGATGCGGTTGCGGCTGTGAAGGCGAACGTGGCGAAGCTGGAACACATGCTCACGCCCGCTGTCACAGGCGTGCCGTCATTGCCGAGTCTCCGCACGAACTTCGCGCGAATTGAATCCGTTGATTCGGTCGTGAAGGTCCCGGAAAACCGTGTGATGTTGAGCCTTCACCCGTTGACGAAGACGGGGAAAAACGCCAAGTACCCGGTGGAGGTCTTCTTCAACTCGTACGGCAAGAACGATAATGGCTCGCACGGCACCGTGTCGTACCTTCGCGACGGATCGATAGGGAAGGCCGTTATCCATTACTGGCGCAACCATGTGTACTATGGCGCGTATTTCAAGATTATCGACGGTGCTATAGCCTTGAATGTGCTGAATTACAGGGCAACGCCTAACGATGACCCCGTAGAGCTGTACAGGGCGTAGCCATGGGCGGACGTGCGGCGATATATGCCCGCTTCTCAAGCCACAACCAGCGCGGCGAGTCCATAGAGATACAGGTTGAGAAGTCGCGGGCGTACTGCGAGGCCAACGACCTGCGCGTGGTGGCCACGTACTGCGACTTCGCGCAGACGGGCACCAACACCGACCGTGCGGAGTTCCAGCGCATGATGGCCGACGCCAAGCGAGGGCTGTTCGATTTCGTGGTCATATATAAAGTTACCCGAATCATGCGCAACCGCGACGAGATGGCCATGGCGCGCATCATGCTGCGCCGCTGCCGCGTCGAGATACTGTACGCGGGCGAGGACATTTCGGACGGCTCGGCGGGCGTGCTGCAGCTGGGCATGCTGGAGGTGCTGGCGGAGTACGAGAGCGCGCTCGACGGCGAGCGCATACGCGACGGCATACAGAAGAACGCCGCGCGGTGCATGGCCAACGGCTGCGTGCGCTACGGCTGGGACATAGTGGACGGGCGCTACGTGGTCAACGAGGAGGAGGCCGCCGCCATCCGCCTGGGCGTGCGCATGGTCTTGTCGGGCAAGTCGGTGGCCGACGTGGTGCGCGCCTGGGAGCCGTACCGCACCAAGCGCGGCGGCAAGTGGCGCTTCCAGACGGTGCGCCGCATACTGATGCGGCGGGAGAACGGCGGGGAGTACCGCTACGCGGGCGTGGTCGTGCCCGGCGGCATGCCCGCCATCGTTCCCATGGATGACGAGGAGAGGGTGATACGGATGCTTGAGGACTCGCACAGGCCCCGCGCCAAGACCGAAGCGTGGGACTTCCCGCTCACGGGCAAGCTCTACGACGGGCGCGACGGCGGGCTGATGACCGGCACCAGCGGCACGGGCAAGTCGGGCAGGCCCTATCACTACTACCGCTGCCGCAGCTGCGGGCGCACCGTGCGCCGCGATGTCGTGGAGAAGCGCGTGGCCGACGCCGTGCGCGAGGCCCTGGGCAGCGCCGACAGCCGCGAGCGCATCGCTCGCATGCTGGCCGACGCCGAGGAGGAGCGCGCCGACGAGAAGCCCTTGAGCGAGACCATAAAGGGCGAGCTGGCCAAGATCGAGACGGCGTTCTCCAACATATGGGCGGCCATCGAGTCGGGCATCGCGCCGCCGGGCGGCAAGGAGCGCATAGACGCGCTGAAGCAGCGGCAGTCGCTCCTCAAGGACGAGCTGCGCACGGCCGAGGCCCTTGAGGCCGCCCGCCTTGACTACGACCGCGCGCTGTTCTGGCTTGAGGGCATGGCCGCCGCCGAGGTGCACGACGCGCAGCTCCTGCGCACGTTCGTGGCGCGCGTGGTGCTTGGCGGCCCCGACGATGACGACGGCCTGCGCGTGGCGTTCACGTTTGACGATTCTGCCGGCTTGGGCGATAATCCGTCGCTGCCTGGCGCTATAGGTCCAGGTGGCGAGGTGTTCGACCGAATGAACGCCAGCTCCACCAATAGTTACAAGCAGGTAGGTAAACGCACCTACCTGCTTTTTTATTATTTATAGATACCGCGGAGAATCGAACTCTATGCAGGGCGCGAGCGTTAAGCAAACGCGAAGCGTTTGTAGCGAGCGGGCGAGGACGCCGGCAGGCGGCCGAAGCCGGTGCGTATTTGCGAAGCAAATACGCGGATTCTCCGCGCAAAGCCTCAACCCTATATAGATGCGATGTTATCGAATCTCGGCCTGCCATGCGCCGCATCAACGCAGACCGGGATGCACTTTCCCGGCGGCAACTCATACTCTGGGGTTGGCTTGACCGCCCCGCCCCCTCAACTCCAAAACCTGTGCGCTCTCCTCCGTAAAACTGGGTAGAAGAAGGCCAAAACGAAACAGCAGGAGGTCAACATGACTGCAGAAGATAAGGCAAAGAACGCCGGCAAAGTCGCGCTCGTTTTGGAGGGCGGCAGCTTCCGCGGGCAATTTACCGCAGGCGTGCTCGACGTTCTCATGGAGGCCGGCGTCGAGATCCCGGCGGTATATGGCGTATCGGCAGGTGCCCTCAACGGCGTGAACTACAAGTCGCACCAGATCGGCCGTGCCAACCGCATCAACCTGGCTTTCTGCAACGACAATCGCTTCATGGGCGCCGCATCGTTTGCGTCCACGGGCTCCATCGTGGGTTACGACTTTATCTTCAACGATGTCCAGGACCGCCTGGATCCCTTTGACAACGAGACGTTCGACGCGAGCCCCATCGAGATGTATGCCGTCGCGACGGACATGCTCTTTGGAACCGCCACGTACCTGCCGGTCAAAAGCGCCGTGCTCGACCTCGATGCCGTGCGCGCCTCGACGTCGCTACCGCTGGTGACGCCGCCGGTCGAGATTGACGGGCATAAATACGTCGATGGCGGCGTAGCCGATTCGGTCCCTATCGAGCACGTGCTGGAGGAGGCGGGCTTCGATCGCGCGGTCGTCATTGTCACGCAGGACCGCTCGTACGAGAAAAAGCCCTACGAGTTTATGCCCGCCGCGCGCGCCCGCTATGCCGACTACCCCTACCTGCTCGAGGCTATCGAGACGCGCCACGACCGCTATAACATCCAGCGCATGCACCTGTGGAAGTATGAGCGCGAGGGCCGTGCGTTGGTCGTCGCTCCGCAAAAGCCGGTCGAGGTCGGCCATGTCGAGCACGATTCGGCAAAGCTTTTGGACCTATATATTCAGGGTCGTCAGGAGGCAAAGCGCCTGCTCGCGGAAATCCAAGAGTTCGTTGAGCGCTAGCGACGGCGAACCCTCAAAAAAAATGACAACAGCTAAAGAGCCGGAAAATCACAGCTCGTGGATGACATGTGCAGAAACTCTGGTCGGAGCCAAAATACCTGTTGACTCGGGCGGCGAGCGGGGTAATATGGACGGGTTACTTGCAGAGCCCCGTGAATCTCTGTAACAACACGTACTGTACATGGAGGAGTCTAAGTGATTTCGAAATCGACTCACTACGCCAAGCAGGGCGAGGTCCAGCGCAACTGGGTTCTCGTCGACGCCGATGGTGCTGTCCTGGGCCGTCTTGCCACCCAGATCGCAATGATCCTGCGCGGTAAGAACAAGCCCCAGTTCACGCCCAACAGCGACTGCGGCGACTTCGTTGTCGTCATCAACGCCGATAAGGTCCAGCTTACCGGTAACAAGGCCGACACGAAGACCTATTATCGCCACAGCGGCTACAACGGCGGCCTCAAGGCTGAGAGCTTCCGCCAGGCTATGGAGAAGCACCCGGAGAAGGTCATCGAGCGCGCCGTTCGCGGCATGCTGCCCAAGACCACCCTCGGCCGTGCCCAGATGACCAAGCTTAAGGTCTACGCTGGTGCCGAGCATCCGCATGCTGCCCAGAACCCCACGAAGATTGAGCTGGAGGCTTAAAGATGGCTGAGAACACCGTTGTCTACCAGGGTACCGGCCGTCGTAAGAACGCCGTCGCCCGCGTCCGTCTCGTCCCCGGCACCGGCAAGGTGACCATCAACAAGCGCGACGCCGAGCAGTATTTCGGCCGTCATCAGCTCGTTGAGAACGCCCTTGCTCCCTTCAAGGTGACCGACACCGCCGGTCAGTTCGACGTTATCGCTCTGTGCGATGGCGGCGGCATCTCCGGTCAGTCCGGCGCTCTGCGTCTGGGCATCGCTCGCGCTCTTCTGAACGCTGGCGACTACCGTGCTGACCTCAAGAAGGCCGGTTTCCTTACGCGCGATGCTCGCGTGGTCGAGCGCAAGAAGTACGGCCTCAAGAAGGCTCGCCGCGCTCCCCAGTTCTCCAAGCGCTAAGGTTTTATCTCCTTACGAGATACAATGTACAAGCGGGGCCTGCCGATTGCTCGGCGGGTCCCGCTTTTCTTTTTCGACTAGGGTGGGCGACTGCGTTTTGTCCACTTGGGAAGGAGCGATCCTATGCCCCAGAACATCTTCGGTACCGATGGCGTCCGTGGCGTCGCCAACGCCGACCTCTCGTGCGACCTCGCGTTTCGCCTTGGCCGTGCGGCGACCAAGTTCCTTGGTCCGGACATTTGCATCGGTCGCGACACGCGTCTTTCGGGCACCATGCTCGAGAGTGCTCTGACCGCCGGCATTATGGCCGAGGGCGGCCGTCCGCACTGCTGCGGCGTTATCCCTACGCCGGCCGTGGCGCTGCTCACCGTCCAAAACGAGCTCGACGGCGGCATCGTCATCTCCGCTTCGCACAATCCGCCGGAGTTCAACGGCATCAAGTTCTTTAGTCGCAAGGGCATGAAGCTTCCCGATGCTGTCGAGGAAGAGATCAGCGCCTGGGTCATGTCCGAGGAGGCCATGGCTGCCGATACGCTGCCGACCGGTGCCGGTGTGGGTCACATCATCAAGATGAAGGACGCTCGCAAGGCATATGTCGACCATGCTATTAGCACCCTCGACGGCCTTAAACTCGACGGTCTGGTTGTTGCCGTCGACTGCGGCCACGGCGCTTCCTGCCAGACTACACCCGCCGCGCTGCAGCGCCTGGGTGCTACGGTCCATGCCATCAACACCGATTACTGCGGCACCGACATTAACGTCGAGTGCGGCTCCACTCATCTTGAGCCCCTGCGTGAGCTCGTACTGCGTACCCACGCTGACATCGGCCTGGCCCACGATGGCGACGCCGATCGCGTGCTGTTCGTGGACAGCGAGGGCAACGAGATCGATGGCGACTATATCCTGGCCATCTGCGGCTCTGACCTGGCCGCTCGCGGCAAGCTCGCCAACTCCGAGATCGTCTCGACCGTTATGTGCAACCTGGGCTTCTCCATCGCCATGAAGGAGCAGGGCTTTGAGATGGTGCAGACCGCCGTGGGCGACCGCTACGTTTTGGAGCGCATGCTCGAGGACGGTGCCGTCATCGGCGGCGAGCAGTCCGGCCACATCATCTTCCTGGAGCACAACACCACCGGCGACGGCTTGGTGACGGCCCTGCAGCTTCTGGCCGTGCTCAAGCGCACCGGCCGCACCCTCACCGACCTTGCCGGCATCATGAAGAAGTACCCGCAGGTGCTTGTCAACGTGCATTCCGACAACAAGGCCGGCCTGGACGATTGCCAGCCCATTTGGGACGCCGTCGCTGCCGCCGAGAAGGAGCTCAACGGCCGCGGTCGCATTCTGGTACGTCCGAGTGGCACCGAGCCGCTGGTCCGCGTGATGGCTGAGGCCGAGACGCACGAGCTGACCCAGCGTGTGGTTGACGATATCGTCGAGGTTGTCAAGCGCGAACTTCCCTAATGGTCAAAAACCAGTGCCAAGTGGTAAACTAGCAAGACTGTATTTGATTATTGGTATGTCCAAGGGGGAGCATGTTCACTAAAGTCCTAAGGTCTTTTGGTATGCGTGGTCGAGTCCTTACGCTGGATGCTCCCATCTCGGGCGATGTCATTCCGCTTTCCGAGGTAAACGACCAGACGTTTGCCACTGGCCTTTTGGGTCAGGGCGTGGCGATTCAGCCCACGGGCACACGTGTGATCGCGCCGGCGGATGCTAAGGTCGAGGCGATTTTTCCCACGGGTCATGCCGTTGCGCTTAACACGGTTGATGGCCTGGACGTTCTGATTCACGTTGGCCTGGACACCGTTCAGCTCGAGGGCAAGCATTTTACTGTACATGCGCAGGTGGGCGATATTGTCCATAAGGGCGATGTACTCATCGAGTTCGATCGCGAGGCAATTGCTGCCGAGGGCTACGATGTGACGGTTCCCATCTTGGTGTGCAACTCCGTTGAGTTCTCGAGCATTAAGGGCTCCGTTGGAGAGCATGTCGAGGAGATGGACCAGCTTATCGTCGCTCGCGAGCGCTAGTTGGTGCTTTTGGCCTTTAGCCTACAATTCAAACACGTTTATGGAGGGCGCCCTTGAAAGAGGACGCCCTCCGTGGCAAGATGGGAAATGTCCGAGGCTAAAAGGCTTTGGGTCACCGTGGACGGGCAGGGGCCTCGACGCGGCTAGACACGAGACACATACATTACGCGACCTCGCCCTGGTGGCCGCACACGTTGGTTGCGGCCGACGCGGGCCGCGGGCAAGTGCTTGTAAGGGGAGCCTTGCCTCTCTTCTACGAGAAAGGATGCGTAATGAAGATCATTAAGGCTAAAGACTATGAGGATATGAGCCGCAAGGCCGCCAATATCATCTCGGCCCAGGTTATCCTCAAGCCCGATTGCGTGCTGGGTCTTGCCACCGGCTCCACCCCGATTGGCGCCTACAAGCAACTCGCCGCTTGGTACGAGAAGGGCGACGTCGACTTCGCCGAGGTTAGCACCTATAACCTGGACGAGTATCGTGGTCTTTCGCACGACGATCCCCAGAGCTATCACTACTTTATGCGCGAGAACTTCTTCGATCACATCAATATCGATCTGAACAACACGCACGTGCCCGATGGCTCCAACCCCGATGCCGCTGCTGCCTGCTCCGAGTACGACAAGATCGTCGCTGCCGCCGGTTACCCGGATCTGCAACTGCTCGGTATTGGTAATAACGGTCATATTGGCTTCAACGAGCCCGATGACCACTTCTCCAAGGGCACGCACTGCGTCGACCTGACCGAGAGCACCATTCAGGCCAACAGCCGCCTGTTCGACAGCATCGATGATGTGCCCCGTCAGGCTTACACCATGGGAACCCAGACCATCATGTATGCCCGCATGATCCTGGTTGTCGCCAACGGCGAGGCCAAGGCTCAGGCTGTGCACGATATGTGCTATGGCCCGGTTACGCCCGAGTGCCCCGCTTCGATTCTGCAGCTCCACACCAACTGCGTCGTCGTTGCTGACGAGGCCGCTCTTTCGCTCTGCGAGTAACGCGACCAAGCGATCTTACATAGCTTTTCAAAGGGCCCTCGCTTTGCGGGGGCCTTTTTAGTGGACATAGGCCGTGGCGCATGCATGACGGAAACCTTGCCGCATGCTTGACTGGAGGGTTTGAAATTTTGCAATTCATTCTATAGCAGATTCTATGCACATTTGCCACCATAGAGTCGCAGGCGGTAGCGAGGAGTAGGCGAGTTGCGCAACTCAAATAAAAACAGTCGACTGCGCTACACTGCAAATGGGATGGGACATGCTGGCAAGCGCATTGACCTGCGCAAAGACCTATTGGTCGAGGGATAAGTTACCATCGGGCCTCGCTGTACAAAAACTTGCCAAACACGTACCGGCAGACAGCCAAAAACTCTAAGTCACGCTATTCACGGGGTGGCTCATATGGTTCTGCAGCTACGGTGTCCATATGGTCGAGTTGAGGAGCAGGTATGGTAAATGATCTGGGCAATACGGACGGCCTCGAGTTGATGCCGACGGGCGGCGACTATATGGTGCGGCGCGATCGCTTGATGAACGAGCTCATCGTTAAGGGGCGCAAGGCAGGAATCGTTCTGCTTTACGCGCCCGACGGGTTTGGTAAGACGTCGGTATTGCTGCAATACGTGCAGGAGGTTAAATCAGACCCGACGCGAGGGCCGGTTCGGATTATCGAGGCAGACCGCGCGATTGGACGCGAGCTCTTTATGCAGCTCGAGGTTGTCGCCGATGAGCTTAAGGACAAACCCCATTCGCTCGTTGCGATCGACAACGTGCCCAATCTCGAGCAGCGCGAAACCGAGGACCTCATCGATCGAATCCGCAGTTTGCGTGCTACGGGGACGGGGGTCTTTATTGCCTGCCGCCCCTCCAACCGATTGCTTATCCACGGGTTGGGCGATTCTGTAAAAGTCAATGCGCAGATGCTCAAGGTGCACGCCTATGAGTATTCGTCATGGGCCACGGCGTTCTCGATCAGTACATCGCTCGATTTTTATCGGCTCACGCAGGGTGTGCCCGAGCTGGTATCTGCCCTGCAGACGGGAATGTATGGACAGGGCGATGTTGCCGGGTTGCTCGAGAACGAAATCGTCAACGTGTACGGTGCGGCGCTGGCCGATCTCGCATCGCTCGAGAACAACCTGTTGTTTACCGTTGCCTGTTTGATGGTACTGATGGGCGAGGGCGGCATTGCGGAGCTAGAGGCGTGCGGTGTGAGGCTTTCGATGGTCGACCAGTCCTTCTTTGTGCGCGATTATCCGATTTTTGGCGTGGATCCGTCTGATCGCACCTTTAGGTGTTTGGGTGCTAAGGACAATGCGCGCCTGAGGTTGCGAAAGCTTGTTGCCGAGATCCGTCCCGAACTTGTATCGCGGGCTGCTCGCATTTTGATTAAGGCAGGCCGATGCGATTTGGCCATGGACCTGGCCGATGCGTTCTTGGACCGCCGTGTGGTGTTGGAGCTAGCCGGGCAGTATGGGGCCGATCTTGCCCTGACCGGGCATGGAGGGGACATTTGCCGTGCGGCGTCGGCGATGATTAATGCGGAAAAGCAGGAGCAAGAGCCGGCGCCCGCCGAGGCACTCGGCGTGTATCTGGCAGCTGTCAGCGTGTGCAATACAAAGCTGGCAAGGTATATGGCGTCCGTTATCGAACGTGCGGGTGATCAGGCGGCGCACGAGCTCGACCCCGCTACCTGGAAAATAGCCCAGGCGCTCACTATCGCCTTTTACGGCGACAATGACCTGGGGCTTCCCGCTAACCCTGTTTTGCAAGAACAGACATCCTGCGAAGTGCTCGACATACTGTCCGCGCATATTGAGGTCAAGCGCCACCTAACCGAGCGAGCGGAAGATGGCAATGTTCTCGCGAAGCTCAAGGCATGCAAAGCCTATGATTGCGAGCTCGACATCGCGGGGATTCTCATACAGGCCGACCATATGCTGGTGGAGCTGTTCGACGGCTCGTTTGCTAAACCCGACGAGCGCGATGACAAGATGGCGCAGTTACTCGAGGCGCTCGATATCCGCGGGCTTAAGGCGCCATCCATTTGGCTGCGTATGGTGCTGGCGGCGCGGCGCCTGCTCGCGGGCTTGCCCGTGACCGACGACGTAGCGTTTGGCGAGCTCGACCGCTTTGCGGTGCGTGTTCGCGACAATCAAATTCAGCTGTTTGGACTATTGCTGGAGGGCTGGCAATCGCTGGCGGAGGGGCGGCCGGTCAATGCAAAGTTCCGTGCGGTCCAGGTGCTCAAGCTCGCCGACGAATCGATTACGTACATGCGCGAAAACGCATTGCTGCTGGAGCGCGTGGCGTATCTGCGCAATACGTCGCTGGTATCGGTTCGCGAAGAGGCAGAGCTGCTCGATATTAGCAAGACGCAGGTCGGTGGCTCAGAAGCCTGGATCGTGGCGCTGCATCTGGCCGCTGCGGGCCGCGATAGCGATCTTGCCGCTTGGATGTCTATGAATCGCTCGGGGATTTTAGACCCATCGTATCGGCTTTTTGCGCGTCTTGCGATGCATTGCCTGGGCGAGCCTGCCGTTAGGATTCGCAAGAAGCTTCCGGTGCGCGAGCTGTCGCGGTATTCACTACGCGATGACTTTGAGGGCGAAAGCGAGCACCTATTCCAGGCGGGCGAGGTTGAAGCTGTCGATACGATCGGTCATATTGAGATGCGCATGTTTGGCGCGTTTCGCGCCGAGCGCGACGGTTTTCCCATCACGGATAAGATGTGGCGTCGCAAAAAGGCGGCAACGCTTGCCGAACGCCTTGCGTTGGGTATGGACGCCATGGTCGACCGCGAGACAATCGCCATGGAGTTGTGGCCCCATGCCGAGTTTAACGCCGCGCGCAACAATCTGTATTCGACGGTATCGCGCTTGCGCTCGGCTTTGGGTCCAACGCCGGATGGCAAGTCGTGCGTGCTCATCCAAAACGAGTGCATTGGGCTCAACAGCGACTACGTTAAGACCGATGTAAGGCTCTTTGACCAGCTGAGTCGCGAGATCCTGGGAAACCGCATGGGTGCGAGAGGGCCTCATCTGGTTGAGCTCTGTCTTAAGGTTGAGCAACTCTACGCGGGCCCGCTATATGTTCCCACCGGTTGCAACCCCACGTTCTTTACGCGCATGCGCCACATTATGCAATCCAAGTACATCGACTGCATGATTAGGGGAGCGAATACCGCTCTCGAGGAAAATGACCTGCAATCGGCAATTTGGCTCGTGGAATCGGGGCTTCGCCAGGAGACGGCGCGCGAGGACATGGTTCGCTGCGCCATGCGCGTTTACGGCGCAGCGGGACGACGCCGCGATGTTGTTGAGCTGTACAGCGGCCATATGCACCACCTAAGAGAGCAGGTTCAAGGCGTGCCCGAGCCCGAGACAAGGCGTCTGTATGAGCGCCTGGTCGAAGGCAGACTCAAGCGCGTGCTTGTCGAGCGATAAAAAACGGGCGTCCGAATCAATCGGACGCCCGCAGACTTGCTCGGTATGACCAGCCGGTATTTAGACGAGCTTGATCTTCTCGATATCCTTGCGCGAGGACTCGCGATACAGCGAGAACTTGCGGCCGATAACCTGAACGACGTCGGCGTGGCAGCGCTCGGCGAGCTCCTCGGCGGCCTCGCGGGCAGAAAGGCTGGAGCCGTCCAGTACGGAGCACTTAACGAGCTCGTGCTTCTCCAGGTAGGCAACCGTCTGCTCGACGGTGCCCTCGTTGACATCGGACTTACCGATGATGATGGCGGGGTTGAGGTGATGGGCCATGCTGCGAAGCTGCTTGACCTGGGCTCCTGTCAGTGCCATGGGTTCTCGCTTTCTATGTATGGGGCGCCCCGCAATGGGGCCTTAATCTACGTGAGCTGTCCCACGATAGCGCAGGAACGGCGCGGTGTGGAGCGCGTTTGCCCAGTTCAAAAAGAATGCGGATGCCGAGTGAGTGGGCGGTGCGGGCTGCGAACAGGCTATGAGCTGGGCGCGGAGACCGGCTCCCATGCAATAAATGCCCAACGAATCTTGCGGATATGATCGAGCATATAGCGCCCCTGCGGCACGCCCTTGGAGCCCGGCTCACCGGCATGGGGATTCTCGATCATGTGCTGGGCGATGTAGTCGCGCAGACGGTCGATCTTATCCTCGTTGCCATGCTCGAGCATGCGAGAAAAGTCTGCCACGCCCGCCTCGAGACTATCGAAGGTGTCGCGACGGGGCGATTCAAAATACGTGACCTGCGGCAGCGCACCCATCTGAATAAGGATGTTAAAGGCGTACACAAAACCATTGCTACAGGTAACCGAGGCGCCGATGGCGTTCATCAGGTGCAGGTCATAGCGCGGGCTGGAGTTGGCAACCATCGTGACGGCACAACGCCGACGAGCCGTTCGATCAAGCTTGGCAAGCGCACCTTTTAGATTGGTCGTGGTGACAGAGCGACTGGCAAAGGCAACATCTACCGCTTTCGCGACCGGCCCAACCAGATCCCAATCATCATCCCAGGCAAGCTCAAGCGGTGTAATAAGATTCTCGAGCCCATAGTACTCAATGCCAGCATCAAGCGTGCCCAACATGGCAGGAGAGAAGTCGGCAGCAATCACGGAATGCCCGTCTTGCGCAAGCGGAATAGCAATCGACCCAGCCCCACACCCCATATCGAGCACCGACTCACCAGGCTCAAGCGCCAACAGTTTTATAAAATCCCGAGCATACGGGGCAGTTTCCAGCGGACGAAAATGCCGAGCCCGCTTATCCCACTCAAAAGAATCATCAGCCCGATGCCGACCAGCTTGCAAGCGCATCCATTCGCCATTCCAATCAGCAGAAAGAAGCTCAGAGCGAGCATCCCCATCAGTCACGGGCCAACCTCCTAGCAACAAAAAAGCGACTCCTCCCAAAAGAAGAGCCGCAACCAGCATATATCAGAAAAAGAACCGTTCCAATGCCAAACCGCCATACCAGCAAAGTAGGGCAGAAGCGAAGCAACTGCAACCGGGATAGAACTCAACCGAGGTCCCGTTATGCGGGAGCCCCGCCGCCGGGCGGCAGACATATAAGGTCGCCTGCTCGGACAGTCCTGACTCGCACGGAGAGCACATTAAGTGCTCTCCGGCTCGTGCGGAACTCGCGATCGACCTTATATGTCTGCCGCCCGGCGGCGGGGCTC
>JAUMMZ010000041.1 GCA_031296755.1 Collinsella sp. | reverse complement strand
AGATAAGTAATCGAAAGGTGTTTTCTTACTCAAAAAGAAAATGAACGAAAATAAACTCAACACAATTCCTACAAATTTAGCCGAGAATGGAGCAAACATGGCCCACGCAACAACCCGAGCTTTCGCCGATGAGCGTCGTTCCGCCATCATGGAGATGCTCGAGCATAACGCCTCGGTGCAAGTGGCAGAAATCGCCCAGACCTTTGGCGTGTCCTCCGTTACCGCCCGCGCCGACCTGGACGCGCTCGCCGAGTCCGGCAAGTTGCGCCGCACGCATGGTGGCGCCGTGTCTCTCCAGAAGCGACTGACCGTATCCACCCAGGATCGCCGCATCAACGTCAATGTCGCCGCCAAGCAGGCCATCGCGCAAAGCGCCATCGAGCTCGTCAATGACGGCGACACGCTGCTCGTCGACTCCGGCACCACCGCTCTCGAGTTTGTCCGGCTCCTCGATCAGCGCGACGGCATCACCGTCATCACGGCCGACATTACCATCGCCGATTATATCGACGAGAGCATGCCCTCGGTCGATGTCGTCATGCTGGGTGGGGCACTGCGCAAAGGTCATCGCTATCTGTACGGCCCACTTACCATGCAGGCGCTCCAAATGGTCCACGCCGACCTTGCCGTCATGTGCCCCGGCGCTTTTGTCCCCAGCTGCGGCTTTACGACCGACTTTCCGCAGATGGCCGAGACCAAAGCGGCTATGGTCGGCGCCGCCCGTCAAAGCGTCGCCCTCATGGACGCCAGCAAGGTTAACGGACGTGGCATGTACCGCTTTGCCGAGCTGGCAGATGTCGACACCATCGTGATGGACCGTGACCCCGATCATTCCGTTGCCACCTCAATCGCCGAGATCGTCGACGACGCCCGCCCAAATCTCCTCATCGCTGACGCTTAAACAAAAACCACCACAAAGGTGCCTGTCCCCTTTGTGGTGGTTGAGCATCAAAAGTGAAAGTATCGCTACTTGGAAAGCTCGTCAGCAAGGGCCTCGATCTGGGCGCGCGATGTGTCGTTGAGCGAGCCCAGCACAGTCACCTTGTTCTGCGTCAGGGTGATGTCCTTCATGCCCTCGAGCTCCTTGGTCATAACCTTGGCAGCGGCAGGCGCCCAGGAACCGGCCTCGACGAGCGCAACCGTGCGGTTCTGATAGGCGTGCTCGGCAAGCGTATGGATAAAGGTGCTCATGAACGGGAAGATCTCGCCCTGATAGGTGATGGAGGCGAGCACCAGGCGGTCGTAGCGGAACGCGTCCTCAACGGCCTCGGCCATATCATCGCGAGCCAAGTCAAAGACGGAGACCTTCTGGCCGCGGGCCTCGAGCGCAGATGCGAGCTCCTCAACGGCAGCTTTCAGATGGCCATACACGCTCGCATAGGCAATCGTGATACCCTCGTCCTCGGGCTGGTAGCTCGACCAGGTGTTGTAGGTGTCGAGGTAATAGCCCAGGTTCTCGCTAAGAACAGGACCGTGAAGCGGGCAAATAATCTGGATGTCCAGATTGGCGGCCTTCTTAAGCACGGCCTGCACAAACTTGCCGAACTTTCCCACGATGCCAAAGTAGTAACGGCGCGCTTCGCAAGCCCAGCCCTCGGGATCCTCGATGTCGTTGGCGCCAAACTTGCCAAAACCGTCGGCACTAAAGAGCACCTTGTCGGTGGACTCGTAGGAGAAGAGCACCTCGGGCCAGTGCACGTTGGGAGCGCCGACAAACGTCAGGCTATGGCCGCCCAGGTCGAGCACGCCGCCATCTTTGACGACCATCTTGCGCTCGGGGAAGTCGGTGCCAAAGTAGTTGACCATCATGCGGAAAGCGCCCATGCTTGCCACAATCTGCGCCTGGGGATAGCGCTCCATAAAGGCGGCGATACCGGCGGAGTGATCAGGCTCCATGTGATGGACAACCAGATAGTCGGGCGTACGGCCATCGAGCACGGCCTCGAGGTTGCCGAGCCACTCGTCGACAAAACCACCGTCGACCGAATCGGCGACAGCGATCTTGTCGCCCAAGATAACGTAGCTGTTGTATGCCATACCGTTCTCGGACACATCGTACTGGCCCTCGAACAGGTCAATGTCGTGATCGTCGACGCCAACGTAGCGGATATCCTTGGTGATCTCCATCAGGCAAAGCCTCCTAGATAGACAAAATAACCCGTCTATCATAGCACTCGCCTTTATAGCCACGGCTATCTGCCAGCATCCTTATCGATTGTTATTGATGCGGAATATACCGCTTTTGACCTGCAAAAACTATGCGCGAGGCTCTGCCGTGCTATGTCGAACGATGAGCTGACCGGGGATGCGAATGGCGACGGTTTTGTCCGTTGCCCCCGCCTTGGGAACCGCGTGCTCGAACACCTCGCGTCCACGCTGATGCAAATCAAATCGAACGGTCGTGAGCTCGTTGTGTGCGACAAAATCATCGAGCGAATCGTCGACGCCCACCACGCTCACGTCCTCGGGCACGCGCAAGCCGCTATCGCGCAGCGCTGCAATGGCGCCATTTGCCATCTGATCGTTTGCCGCATAGATCGCCGTCATGGTGCGATCGTGCTCGGCCAGGTACCTACCGGCCTCGTAACCGCTGTTGGCAGACCAGTCGCCCTCGAGCGGCTCTGCCGGCTCGATGTGCTTACGCTCGAGCGCATCCTGCCAGCCGGCGCGACGGAACTGTTCGTCAATCGAAAAGGACGGGCCGCCGATATAACGAATCTGCTCGTGCCCCAGCTCAAACAGATGATTCATGAGCAACAGCGAGCAGCCGTAATGATCGGAATCCACCGTGGTCACGCGCGGATGTGCGTACATGGTAACGATGACCGTGCCAATACCCGGCAACGGATCGAACGTCTCAAAATCGGGAGCCATACGGCTCATGCCGATGATGATGCCGTCCACGGGCAGCGCGGCCATACGACGTGTTGCCTCGGCAAGAGAGAACTCCTCGGTCTTGGACATCTCGACCAGTGTGATGGCGCAATTATGCTCGCGAGCAGCGCTGGCGATGCCGTCGATCATTGAGAGGTTGCCAAACTTGGTGACATCGTTGACGCACAGGCCGACCGAATGGTAACGGCCGTCACGCAACGAACGGCCGGCATAGCTCGGACGGAAGCCGAGCTCTTGCATAGCGGCTTGCACGCGCTGGCGCGTCTGTTCGTTAACGTTGGGCAATCCGTTGGCAACGCGCGAAACCGTCTGTTGCGAAACACCGGCAGCGCGGGCAACGTCGGCCATGGATACCGGACGCGTACCCGTATCGTTGAAAGGGCGCCTTGCCACAAAATCACCTTCGCTCTCGCAAGATCTGAATAGTGCGAATGTCAGCCCGAGCGGAAACACGCCCCGCACCGAGGCCCGCTATCATCGGACGCATGTTAACGTACTCTACTTTTTCTATCAGCGGTTCTTTTGCTCCATATGTCCATACGGCAACACCGTTCACGACTGTATTTCTACCGATTACCAGATTCTCAAAAAAGGAGATACATTGTGTTATGAGTACGTTAACATACCCTTTAACGTGCGGTGCCGCGACCGTCTGGTTTGTGGTGCTCAATATTGTTAACGTACTCATAATGACACGGACCAGTCTCTCCGGCGTCAAGGAAAGGACCCGTATGACCACCCCCGACGAAAAGACATTCGCCACGCTCACCAAACTGTTTGAGGAGGAGTTTGGCCCCATCGACGACCGCCAGATGCTCTACGTGCACGCGCCCGGGCGTTCCGAGATCAGCGGCAATCACACCGATCATGAGGGCGGCCACGTTATCGCCGGATCGCTCGATGTAGCCGTCGACGGCATCGCCGTGGCAACAGACTCCAACAAGGTCCGCGTCGTCGACGAGGGCTACCCCACGTTTGAGATTACGCTCGACACGCTGGATGTTCAGAAGTCCGAGAAGGGCACGTCCGCAAGCCTCGTCCGCGGCATGGCGCACGAGATCGCAGCCCTTGGCGTTGAGCCCCACGGCTTCGACTTCGCCTTTACCTGTTCCGTCCCCTCGGGCGGCGGTCTTTCGAGCTCCGCTGCTGTCGAGGCGGCTTACGGCCGCGCCATGGAGACGCTCTGGGGCGCGCCCGCCATTGAGCCCGTCGCGCTCGCCCAGATGAGCCAGCGCACCGAGAACAACTACTACGGCAAGCCCTGCGGTCTTATGGACCAGGCCGCTGTGTGCCTGGGCGGCCTTGCCTACATGGACTTTGAGGACCAGGCCCAGCCTAAGACCCAGAAGCTCGAGCTCAACTTTGAGGATCACGGCTATGCGCTCGTGCTCGTTAAGGTCGGCGCCGACCACGTGGCCGCCACCGACGACTACGCCGCCGTTCCGCGCGAGATGCAGGACGTCGCTGCCAAGTTTGGCAAGGCACGCCTGTGCGAGGTAAACGTGGCGGACTTTGACGCCAAGCTCCCCGAGCTGCGTGCCAAGCTGGGCGACCGCGCCTGCCTGCGCGCCGTTCACTACTGGTACGAGAACGGCCTGGTCGATAAGCGCTGGGCGGCCCTGAACGCCGGCGACATTGACCAGTTCCTGGTCCTGACGCGCGAGTCCGGCGCCAGCTCTGCCATGTACCTGCAGAATGTCGTTGCCAAGCTGGGCTCCGAGCAGCCTTCCATGTATGCCCTGGCGCTGGCCGAGCACGTGCTCGACGGCCGCGGCGCCGTCCGTATCCACGGCGGCGGCTTTGGTGGCACCATCCAGGCCTTTGTGCCGCTCGATCTGGTCGACACCTTTATCACCAAGATGAACAGCTGGCTGGGCGAGGGCTCTGCCCGCCACTAGGCAATTTCTGACAAGGGGGCTTACGCGGCATGGCTGTAATGACCGACGTGTGCGAGGCCACGCAAGGCCTGATTGAGTATGCCATTCATCGATCCATGATCGGTCAGGACGATCGCATCTGGGCATACAACACCATTCTGGAGTGCATCGGTGCTACGGGCCCGGCGCTCGACATGGCCTGGGCGCTCCAGGTCGAGAAACTCTCGCTCTTGCACCCCGATACCCTGCCCGACTTTGACCTGGAGGGCACGCTCGCCGCGCTTTCCGAGGCCGCCGTTGCCAACGGTGCTGCCGAGGACACGGTGTCGGGCCGCGACCGCATCGCCATGCGCATCATGGGCGCGCTCATGCCGAGGCCTTCGGTTGTAAACGAGGAGTTCAACGGCCGCATGGGCGTCAACGAGCCCCGCGCCGCGACCGACTGGTTCTACGGTCTGTGCTGCGACGCCGGTTACGTGCGCCGCGCCGCCATCGCGCGCAACATCAAATGGCGCACCCCCACCAACTGGGGCGACCTGGAGATCACCATCAACCTGTCGAAGCCCGAGAAGGACCCGCGCGACATTGCCGCAGCCGGCGCCGCAAAGAACACGGGTGAGAAGTATCCCGCCTGCCAGCTGTGCATCGAGAACGAGGGCTATCCCGGACGCTCCGCCGCAGCCGACGGCGGCGCTCACCCCGCTCGCCAGAACCTGCGCGTTATCCCCATCCAGCTCGACGGCGAGCGCTGGGGCCTCCAGTACAGCCCGTACGCGTACTTTAACGAGCACTGCATTGCTATGAGCTCCGAGCATCGCCCGATGCACGTCGACCGCAAGGGGCTGACCTGCCTGCTCGATTTTGTGGACCTGTTCCCGCACTACTTTATTGGCTCCAACGCCGACCTGCCCATCGTGGGCGGCTCGATTCTGTCGCACGACCACTTCCAGGGCGGCGCGCACGAGTTCCCCATGATCCACGCCCCCGACGTCCCGCAGTTTAGCGTGCCCGGCCTTGACCAGGTCCGCGGCACCGTATTGCAGTGGCCGCTTTCGGTGCTGCGACTGCGCTCGCACGACCGCGCCCAGCTGCTCGACGCCGCCGAGAAGATTATCCTCGCTTGGCGCGAGTGGACCGATGAGTCGGTTGGCGTCGTCGCGCGCACAGCCGACGGCGTTGCGCATAACACCGTGACGCCCGTCATCCGCCGCGTCGACTCCCGCGGCAATGCTGGCGGCGAGATCTACGAGGCCTACCTGGCGCTTCGCTGCAACATCACGACCGACGAGCATCCGCTGGGTGTTTTCCACCCGCATGCCGAGTATCACCATATTAAAAAGGAAAACATCGGCCTGATCGAGGTCATGGGCCTGGCTATTCTTCCGCCGCGCCTGGTTCCCGAGCTCGGCGCTGTCCGCGAGCATCTGCTGGCAGCCAAGGCCGATGCCAGCTACGACCTTGCCGGTGCGCTCGAGGGCGATGATCTATGCCGCAGCCACGCCGCATGGGCCGAGGATGTCTATGCCCGCCGCGCCGACGAACTTACGGCCGACAACGCCATCGATATCCTGCACGAGGAGGTCGGCGTGGTATTTGGCCACGTGCTCGACAACGCCGGCGTCTTTAAGTGGGACGAAGCTGGCCGCGCCGCCCAACAGCGCTTTATCGACTCACTGTAATGATCCCTTGGGGACGGAGGAAAACGGATCATTTCGTCTTCAAGACAACTGCGCCCGCCGGCAACATCGCCGGCGGGCGCAGTTTTTGAGTGTAGTCATTGGGGACGTTCTTAAACGACTAGTCATTAAAGAACGTCCCCAATGACTACCCCAAGGAATATCCCAGACTGCCGGCAGAAAAGGAACGTCCCTAACTGCCGCATCCGGAGCAAGACAACGCCGCAGGTAGAGGACGGACAGCGAGCGGGTCGCATTTGAGACAAGGTGACGCGAAACGAAAGGGCGCTGACCTTCTGGTCGCGCCCTTGAAGTTGAACGTCAGATTGTCCAATTGCGGCCCGCGCAGCGTCGACCGGTCCGCCGTTCGGTAGAACGGCGGAACCAATAGGTTTGGTAAAACCGCGTAACCCTAAAGTTCAGTCACGACAACGCTGTTGTAGATCTCGTCCCAGCGGTCCATGACCAGGTGGCCGGTCTTGGGATCCATGGCGTTGAGCTTGCCGCAGGTATTGGCAGTCTTGAGCACCGTGACGTCGTCGGCACCAGCAGCAATGGCATGCGCAAAGCCGGCGATGGTCGAGTCGCCGGAACCCGTCGCGTTCACAGCCGCAATCGCGGGCGTCTTGGCGCGGAACGCGCGACCCTCATGGAAGCCCACCGAGCCGGCAGCGCCCATCGAAACGACAACCCAGGGGATACCGGCAAAGCGGCCGTCGGCGGCAAGAGCCTCGCGCAGGGCATCGACATCGTCGGTCGTAAAGGACGTACCCAGCAGGCCGTTAATCTCGGTCAGGTTGGGCTTTACGAGCTCGGGCTTAGCGTTAGACTCCAGCGCGGCCTCCAGCGATGCACCCGAGGTGTCGAGCAGCACCTTGGCGCCCGCAGCCTCGGCGATCTTTACGAGCTCGGCGTAGTAGCCGGCATCGATGCCACGCGGCAGCGAGCCCGAAAGCGTCACAACGTCCGCCTTCGCTGCAAGCTTGGCGAACTTGGCCGTAAAGGCCTCGAGTTCCGCGGGGGCGATCTGCGGGCCGCTCTCCAGCAGCTCGGTCTGATTGCCCTCGTGCAGAATATTCAGGCAGATGCGCGTCTCGCCGGCAATGGGCACAAAGTCGTTCTTGACGCCATCGGCATCCATGAGCTCGGCCATATAGGCACCCATGTGACCGCCAAGCAGGCCGGTCGCGAGCACATCGTCGCCCAACTGCAGCAGCACACGGCTCACGTTGAGGCCCTTGCCACCAGCGGTCTTTTCGGGCGTCACGCGGTTAACATCGTCGATAATCAGCTTGTCGAGCTGATAGCGCGTATCAATCGACGGGTTCATGGTAACGGTCAGAATCATGTTGAACTCCTGTTTAGAAAACCGGCCCGCGCCCCTCACAGAAACGCGAGCCGTCAATTAAAAAGCCGCAGAATGCCGGGTACCGCCAAAACGACGCACACGAGCTCAGCAAGCAAAAGTGTTATCAGAGCAGCTCGCCCGCCAGATGGCTTCGCAGCGTCGACTGGTCTGGCGTTCGGTAGAACGCCAGAACCTCCTTAGTCGTGGTATTCGCCGCGGTCCCACTTCTCCAGGAACTCGTCAAAGAAGTGCGGGTCGGCCTGAGCCTCGGCGTCGGCCTTATTGCAGGCATCGATCTTGGCGATCAGGGCATCGTGCTCGGGAGTCTTGTCGTAGGGCTCCTCCAGGAAGGCAAGCATGATGTCGGCCATCAGGAACTCGCCGGTGATCTTGCCGCCAAAGCCCACGATGTTGGCGTTGAGCTCGCGACGGGCATACAGGGCAGAGGTCATGTCGCGAACCAGGGCGCAGCGAGCGCCGGGAACCTTGTTGACGGCGTTGGTGATGCCGATGCCGGTGCCGCAAAGGGCCACGCCAAAGTCGGCCTTGCCGCTGGCAACAGCCTCGCCCACGGCCTTACCGTAGATGGGATAGTGCGTACGGGTGTGGCTGTAGGTGCCGCAGTCGAGCACCTTATAGCCAGCCTGCTCCAGGCGGTCGGCCAGATAGATCTTCTCGTCCGTAACGATATGGTCGCAACCGATTGCGATGGTCTTCTTCATCAGAACGTCCTTTCGTCTGAATTCACAAGTTGAGGTAGAAGTTCGAGTTCTCGGT
>JAUMMZ010000040.1 GCA_031296755.1 Collinsella sp. | reverse complement strand
TCGCGGCAGATTTATACCCGCGTCCGAGCTCGAAGAGCCCTATGGCCGCCTTCCTGGCCTCGACATCATGCTTCACCCTCAAATCAACGCGCATAAAGAAAGCCTCCCATTTCTCATGTCCAAGAAATGGGAGGCAGTTCACAGTCTGCCAGCGGGCTTTTCTGTGCGTTGGATAATCTCGGCATTGCGTGGCGCTACACGCGCGTCGCATCCTTGGGGCTCATGGTCATGCTCTGGAAGCGGTTCTCCATGTAATCGTTATCGAAATACTTGCCGTAGAACTGCGCGACGGGAATATCCGGCTCCGTGCCGTTGACGCGCTGGTACCAGTAGTCGAGCGACTGTAGCGTCATGACGCCGTCGGCCAGCATAATGACGGTAAAGATGACGGTAGCCGAGTAGCGGCTTTTCCACGGAATCATGTTGATGAGCTTGAGCAGCCTCGGCAGCAGCAGCTTGATCCAGATAAGGCCACCCAGGCCCCACAGGCAGGCAAAGCCCGTACAGGTGCGTCCGCCCGTAAGGACGGCGAGTGGGTCGGGCATGCCGAACAGTTTCATGTGCGAGTAGCTCCACGACACCACGCCAAATGAGGTCTGCATAAACCAGCCTACAAACACCTCGAAAGCGCCGCCGATCAGGGCACTTACCAGGAAAATGATCAGAGGATTCTTTTTATAGAAGCGGTTGAGCGCCATGGTCATGAGCACCGCGCCAAATCCGTAGATGGGGCTAAAGGGGCCAAATAGCATACCGGCACGGTCCTGATAGACGCCGGGATCGACGACGACCATATGCCAGACTTCCTCGAGAATGAGACCTAACACGCTGCAGACGAAGAATACCCAGAACAGGTTGAAGTAGTTGAGCTTGATGTAGCCCTCGCCGGTTTCGTCGCGGCCGAGCATCCCCTCGGCGGCGGCATCGCGGTCGAGCATCTCTTGCAGACGGCGCTGCAGTTCGCGCTCCTGGCGTAGCGTGGGGTCGACGGTGACCGACAGCGCAATGAGGATACCGAGCTGAATGGCGGGGCGCAGCAGGAAGGGTCCGATACCCTGGAGCATCACGTCAACTAAAAGCTCCACGACGGTAAATGCGATGAGGACGTAAGACAGGCGGGCGGCATTGCGCCGCTGGTCCTTGATGAGGTCCAGGCCAAAGACGATCAAGATGATCGCGCTTGCCGCCGAGAGCATAATGCCGGCGACGATAAGGCCAACCGCGACCAGGGTGTTATCACCGAGTTTAGCGGCGGCGTTGCCGTTAATGAGTGCGGTGATGACCTGCCACATAAAGACGGCGACCGACGGGAGTGTGCCCACGCCGGACAGGATGCACAGGACGGCGTACACTTTAATGATGAGGGGAATCTTCTTGACCTCCGTGGCGCTGGGGACGCTGGGGTCGAGTTCGTTTCGATCCATACAGAACCTTTCTCGCTTTGTCCTAGGTTACTAGGATACGCCGCCGACCTGCTAAAAGACAGGACGAACGTCCCAATTGCAACTTTGCAATCCCCAACGGTGGACGCGGCGGCCATATGGGGGCGCGGGCGCTTGCACTGGGCAGACCAATAAAATGTTTGGCCGCAAAACGGATTATTAGCTCGGTGGGCTTTTAAAAAGCGCTGCTCATGCGCTGGGGAGCGCGTCGCGCCGTGCGTATAATAAGGCGGGTAACGCCAAAATACGAGGCTCTGAGGGGATGCCATGTCTCAAGAAACCATCCGCGCGGCCGAGCGCGCCGCGGGACAGGTGAACGCCATGTCGACGTATGATCCGGACTCTGACCAGCTGCATGAGGAATGCGGCGTTTTTGGTGTCTGGGCGCCCGATCGCGACGTGGCTCGACTGACGTACTTTGGCCTGCGTGCACTGCAGCACCGTGGCCAAGAATCGGCGGGAATCGCTGTTGGTGACGGCGGTACGGTTATGGTCCGCAAGGATCTGGGCCTGCTCGACCGCGTGTTCTCCAATGCCGACTTGTCGACGCTCTCCGGTCAGCTGGCCGTGGGTCATGTGCGCTACGGCACCGCCGGCGCCAAGAGCTGGGAAGCCTCTCAGCCGCACCTCTCTACCATCAATAGCGTCATTATCGCGCTCGCGCACAACGGCACCCTCGTCAACACCGACGAGCTGCGCCGCCAGCTGATCGAGCTGGGCGTGCCGTTCCTCTCCAACTCGGATTCCGAGGTCGCGACCAAACTCATCGGCTACTTTACCCAGCGTACGGGCCACCTGCGCGAGGGCATTCGTAAGACCATGGAGCTCGTGCGCGGCGGCTACGCCATGACGCTCATCAACGAGCAGGCGCTCTACGCATTCCGCGATCCGCATGGCATTCGCCCGCTGGTGCTGGGCAAGCTCGTGGACGAGGGCCTGGACCAGGCCGATGCCGCTTCCGTTTCGCAACTGCCGTCGCAAGACGACGCCGCGACGGTCGACGCTGCCACCCATGTCACCCGCGCCGGCGGCTGGGTCGTCGCTTCTGAGACCTGTGCACTCGATATCGTGGGCGCCGAGTACGTCCGCGACGTCCGTCCCGGTGAGATTTTGCGCATCAGCGCCGAGGGCCTTGTGTCCGAGCAGGGCGTGCCTGCCGCCGAAGAGCCTGCTAACTGCATCTTTGAGCAGGTCTACTTCGCTCGCCCCGACTCCATCATGAACGGCAAGAGTGTCTACGCTTGCCGTTATGACATGGGTCGTCAGCTGGCACATGAGGAGCCCGTCGAGGCCGACCTGGTCATCGGCGTGCCCGACTCCGGCCTGCCGCCCGCGGAGGGCTATTCGCACGAGAGCGGCATTCCCTTTGGCGAGGGCCTCATCAAGAATCGTTATGTGGGCCGTACGTTTATCGAGCCCACGCAGGAGCTGCGAGCCATGGGCGTGCGCATGAAGCTCAATCCGCTGCGCGACAACATCGAGGGCAAGCGCCTGGTCGTCATCGACGACTCCATCGTGCGCGGCACCACCATGGTGCAGCTCGTCAAGATGCTGCGCAACGCCGGCGCCAAGGAGATTCACATCCGCATCAACTCGCCCGAGGTCATCTGGCCGTGCTTCTACGGTATCGATACCGACGTGCAGTCGCAGCTCATCAGCGCCAACAAGACGGTCGAGGAGATCTGCGAGTACATCGGCGCCGATTCGCTGGCCTTCCTTTCGGTCGAGGGCCTGCTGAAGGTCATGCCCAAGGGCGGCTACTGCGATGCGTGCTTTACCGGACGCTACCCCGTGGCGATTCCCGAGAGCTTTGGCCGCGACAAGTTCATGGAGGGCTTTAAGCCCCGCAACCTGGATAAGCCGCTGCATTTTGACGACGACGCCGTGGTCGAGAAATACGATGACCGCAGCTGGGAAGAGGAGCACGGCGAGGCCTAAAACCTGCCATGTGGGGACAGGTTTATTTTGGTAGGTTTTACCTGCTGTTTTGTTGATATGACGGCGCGTGCTGTTATGGCGTGCGCCGAAATGAACGCAACTATGAGCACCGTTTGGCGCCCGCGCGGCGCCACGGTAGTGGGAGAGGAAGGCTCAGATGAGCGACAGCAAGCATGTGACGTACGAGGACGCCGGCGTCGATACCGCCGAGGGTGGCCGCGCCGTCGACGCTATTAAGCAGATGGTCAAGGACACCAACCGCCCCGAGGTTATCGGCGGCATCGGTGGCTTTGGTGGCCTGTTCTCGGCCGCCGCGCTCAAGGATATGGAAGACCCGATCCTGATCAGCGGCACCGACGGCGTGGGCACCAAGCTTGTGCTCGCCCAGATTATGGACCGTCACGAGACGGTGGGCCAGGACCTGGTCGCCATGTGCGTCAATGACATTTTGGCTTCGGGCGCCGAGCCGCTGTTCTTCCTGGATTACGTTGCCATCGGTCACATTGAGGCCGAGCACATGGCAAAGATCATCAAGGGCGTGGCCGACGGCTGCAAGCTCGCGGGCTGCGCGCTCGTGGGCGGCGAGATGGCCGAGCACCCGGGCGTCATGGCTCCCGCCGATTACGACCTCGCCGGCTTTACCGTGGGTGTTGTCGATCGTCCCAAGATGCTCGACCCCGCGAACGTTCGCCCCAGCGATGTGATCCTGGGCCTGCCCTCCACCGGCGTGCACTCCAACGGCTACTCGCTCGTGCGCAAGGTTATCGGTGTCGACGGCATCAAGCCGGGCACGCCCGAGGCCGCCGCTAAGGCCGAGGAGCTAAGCCGTCCGCTCGAGGAGCTCGGCGGTGCTTCGCTGGCCGACGCTCTGCTGGCTCCCACGCGCATCTACGTCAAGCCGATTCTGGAGCTGCTCCGCGGTGGCGCCAACGTTCATGCCATTGCCCATATCACCGGCGGCGGTATTACCGAGAACCTCAACCGCGCGCTCGCCGACGACGTCGATGCCGTGGTCATCCGCAATGGCGCCGAGATGGGCTGGGATGTTCCGCCCGTCATCACCTACGTGTCGCGTCAGGCCGAGCTCGCGCCCAATGAGGCGTGCAAGACCTTCAACATGGGCGTCGGCCTGTGCCTGATCGTCGCCCCCGAGGACGAGGCTGCCGTGACCGAGGCTCTGGTCGCGCTGGGCGAGAAGCCGTTCCGCGTGGGCGAGTGCGTCGAGGGTTCCGGTAAGGTCGTGTACTCCGATGAGCGCTAACGAGCAGATGGCTGCCGCCGAGGGCCTGGGCTTTGTGCCCTACACCCGTCCGACCGGTACCGATACGGCCGAGCCGCTCAAGATCGGCGTGCTCATCAGCGGTTCGGGTACCAACCTGCAGGCGCTGATCGACCTGATCGCCGCCGGCAAGCTCAACGCCTCGATTGAGCTTGTGGTGTCGAGCCGTCCTTCGGCCAAGGGCCTGCAGCGTGCCGAGCGTGCGGGCATCCAGACGCTCACGCTGTCCAA
Source organism: Collinsella sp. (assembly GCA_031296755.1). Lineage (GTDB taxonomy): Bacteria > Actinomycetota > Coriobacteriia > Coriobacteriales > Coriobacteriaceae > Collinsella. The sequence goes on along the minus strand of JAUMMZ010000040.1, from coordinate 25,374 downwards.
GGATGTCTATGCTGACCCCATCGCAGCTGACGAGATTATCGCGCATGAGCTGCTCGAACGCGGTTGCGAGTACGTGGTGATGGCCGGCTATATGCGCATGGTGCACACGCCGCTGCTAGCAGCGTTTCCCAATCGCGTGGTCAACCTACATCCGGCGCTGCTGCCGAGCTTTACCGGCGCCCATGCGATCGACGATGCGTTTGCTCGCGGCGTCAAGGTGACCGGCGTGACCGTGCACTTTGCCAACGAGATCTACGACAACGGCCCCATCATCGCCCAGCGTGCGCTGGCTGTTGAGGAGAGCTGGGACGTCGACACGCTCGAGGAGCACATCCACGCGATTGAGCACGTGCTGTATCCCGAGGTCGTGCAAATGCTCGCCGACGGCCGCGTCCACGTGCTGGAGAGCGGCAAGGTCGCAATTGACGCGCCTCGCGGCTAGCGGCGCACAGTACAATTTAGCCGAGTAGTCAGGGTGGTCATTGGCGCCAAGGCGCGCGTGGCCACCTTTTGTTTTGGGTAGTCACCTGCGACGTTCTTTAACGACTAGTCATTTAAGAACGTCCCCGATGGCTAGGTGAGAGAGGTGAGCGCATGGCGGATAACGAAGCGCTGTTTACGCCTGAGCTGGTGTTTTTTGATTGGGAGTGTGCGACGCCGGATGAGGTGTTTGCGCGGCTCGAGGGCGAGCTTGCACCACGTGGCTACATTGCCGACGGTTGGCTCGACGCCGTTCTCACGCGCGAGGATGCCTATCCCACGGGCCTTGCCATGCCGGCGGCAAACATTGCCATTCCGCATACCGATCCGGGGTTTGTGGCCAAGCCCTATATCGCGGTGGTGAAGCCCGCCGCGCCCGTGACATTTAACGCTATGGCTGGCATGGGCGCTCCGGTGCCGGCGCAGATCGTCATCAATTTGGGTATTGCCGAGCCGGGCGGCCAGGTCGAGGCCCTGCAGGCACTCATGAACATCTTTATGGGCGCCGATGCCGCAGCCGACGTGCTCGGCCAGACCACGCCCCAGGGCATGGTCGACGCCATCCGCCGTCACTTCTAAGGTGCCGGCTGCCAGAGCTGTCCCCTTTGCACCAAAATGGTGCAGATTAACTTGTCCCCCATGTGCCAGGTGTGCCGCGGGGTCCGCGTTGTGACACAATGGCGTTTGTTCGATTCGTTATGCGAAAGGCCAACTATGGCAAATAAGAAAAAGAACTCCGAGGCCGCGCCGACGCCCGAGCAGCAGGCCCGCGCTGCCTCCAGCTCTCGCAAGAAGCAGCGCAAGACGTACGTGTCTAAGACCGTCAAGATCGTCCTGGTGGTCATCGGCGTGCTGGCGATGCTGCTTTCCGTCTCGGCCATGGCGTGCTCCGGCCTTATGTCGCAGGCCGAGGACACCTCGGGCTACAAGCTGACCGGCGGTGTTGCTGCTACTATCAACGGCACCAACCTCACCGAGGACACCGTGACCAAGCAGATCATGAGCATGCGCACGTCCTACGGCTACACCAAGGACAAGGACTGGGCGCAGTATCTGGTTGACAACGACCTCACGCCCAAGAAGTACCGCAAGCAGCTCATCGACTCCTACACGCAGCAGATTCTGCTTCAACAGGCACAGAAGGAGAACGGCGTGACGGTGTCGGATGAGGAGGTCGAGAAGGCTTGGAAGGACGCGTGCAAGAGCGCGGGCGGTGCCAAGGCCTTTAAGAAGACCCTCAAAACCTACGGCTATACCGAGGACACCTACAAGGACTCGCTCAAGGAGAGTCTGGCGCAACAGAAACTCAAGGATGCCGTGGCGCCCACCAGCAAGCCCAAGGACAGCGAGATCGTCGATTACATCAACGAGAACCTGTCTAACTACAACGATGCTCGCCGCTCGTCGAACATCCTGATCAAGGTTGATTCCGACGCTTCCGACGAGGACAAGGCTGCCGCCAAGGCCAAGGCACAGGAGTGCCTGGACAAGATCAACTCCGGTGAGCTGAGCTTTGAGGACGCCGTTGAGCAGTACTCCGAGGACACCGGTTCCAAGGAGAAGAAGGGCGATGTGGGCTGGGATAAGCTCACCACTTTCGTCGACAGCTACCAGACGGCGCTCGAGGGGCTCAACAAGGGCGACGTGAGCGAAGTCGTCGAGTCGACCTATGGTTACCACATCATCAAGTGTACTGACTGCTTCCATGTCGATAATCAGGTCGATGACATCAACCAGGTGCCCAAGGCCATCAAGAAGTACGTCTCCAACGTGGTGAAGACGCAGGCGGCCAGTACTGCATACAGCGAGTGGCTGGAGCAGTACAAGAAGGACGCCGACATTACCGTCAACCCCATGCCCAAGGACGTACCCTATAACGTGAGTCTGAAGGGCGTCACCAAGAGCTCGACCGACGATTCGTCGACGACTGAGTAATCATGGGGCGGTGCTCGCGCGAGCACCGCCCACGCTATTAGAGAGGATTTGCAGATGACCAACGAAGAGCTGCAGAAAGAAATGATTGCGGCCATGAAGGCCAAGGACAAGGTTCGCCTGTCCATCATTCGCCAGGTTAAGGCCGAGGTGAAGAATATCGAGGTTAACGAGCGCCGCGATGTGACCGAGGAAGACGTCAACAGCATGATCAAGCGTTTGATTAAGCAGACGAGCGAGACGTTGGAGATGTCCATCAAGGCCGGTACCGACCAAGAGCGTACCGACAACCTGACCGAGCAGGTCAAGATTCTGGAGAGCCTGCTGCCCGCGCAGGTTTCGGGTGAGGAGCTCGAGGCCCTGATCGAGCAGGTTATCGCCGAGCTGGGTGCCACGTCCAAGAAGCAGATGGGCCAGGTTATGGGTGCACTCGGCAAGGCCACCGGCGGCAACTTCGATAAGCCTGCCGCGGCAAAGATCGTCGGAGCAAAGCTGGCTTAAGGGCCGAGCGGTACATAGTTGATGTTAAGGGGACGTGACCATTGCGGTCGCGCCCCTTTTTGCTGGGCTGGGCAATCATTGGGGACGGGCTTAAATGAGTGCCCAATGAGCGGGTACTCATTTAAGCCCGTCCCCAATGAGTGGGTTAAAGGTTGCGGGTTCTTTACGGGAATGTAGTGTGGGCTGCGGAAACGTGGTTCTTTCCGTACAATAGTTCAGCTCGTGTAAACGCAGGGAAGGGACATTCATGGCAGACATGATCGAGATCAAGCATCTCAACAAGTACTTTGGCGACCTGCATGTGCTCAAAGATATCAACCTCACCGTCAAACGCGGCGAGAAGCTCGTAATGATCGGGCCGTCCGGTTCGGGTAAGTCGACGCTCATCCGTTGCGTCGATTATCTGGAGGAGCCCACGTCGGGCGAGGTTGTCATCGACGGTACGCCGCTCACCAAAAAGAATCACCTGGAGATGGCTCGCAAGTATAGTTCCATGGTGTTTCAGCAGTTCAACCTGTATCCCAACATGACGGTGCTGGGCAACCTGACGCTCGCGCCCATCAAACTGCAAAAGAAGAGCAAGGAGGAGGCGACCGAGATCGCCATCGCCGCGCTCAAGCGCGTTGGCATGGCGCATAAGGCCGGCGAGTATCCGCAGAATCTCTCGGGCGGTCAGCAGCAGCGCATCGCCATCGCTCGTGCCCTGTGCACCAAGCAGCCCATCATCCTGTTTGACGAGCCGACCTCGGCACTCGACCCCGAGATGGTCCAGGAAGTCCTTGACGTTATGATTGAGCTTGCGCAGGAGGACATCACCATGATCTGCGTGACGCACGAGATGGGCTTTGCGCGCCAGGTGGCCGACCGCGTCATCTTTATGGAGGACGGCCGCATCCTGGAGGAGGGCACACCCGAGCACTTCTTCGATAACCCCGAGAACCCGCGCTGCCGCGAGTTCCTGTCCAAGATTCTGCACTAGGCGCGGTGATGGACATGACGGATATGACGAGGGCGGCCGTGTCGCGCCGTCGCTTTTTGCAGTTGGCTGGCGCCGGCATGCTTGCGCTGACGGGGACCGCGCTTACCGGTTGCGACAACTCCACCAGCGGCGAGGACTCCGACAAGGGGTCCAAGCTTGCGGCCATCAAGTCGCGTGGCCATCTGAATGCCGGCGTTAAGAAGGACGTTCCCGGCTATGGCTATTACGACACCGCCAAGGGCCGCTTTGAGGGCATGGAAGTCGATTTGTGCTACCAGATCGCCGCTGCCGTCTTTGGCGTGAGCTACAAGGAGGCCCGCGCCCAGGAGCTAGTCGAGTTTACCGACGTAACGCCCAAGACGCGCGGTCCGCTGATCGATAACGGCCAACTCGACGTGGTCGCGGCGACCTACACCATCACCGACGAGCGCAAGAAGAGCTGGGATTTCTCGACGCCGTACCGCACCGACTACGTGGGACTCATGGTCAAGAAGCGTTCGGGCTTTACCTCGATTGAGGATTTGGATGGCAAGGTCATTGGCGTGAGCCAGGGCGCCACCACGCAGAGCCTGATCGAGCAGATGATCAAGGACAACGGCTTTAGCTGTAAGCCCGAGTTTAGGGCCTTTAGCGGCTACCCCATCATCAAGAGTTCGCTCGACGCTGGCAATATCGACGTCTTTGCCATGGACCGCTCCACGCTGGCCGGTTACATGAACGAGACCGTTGAGCTGCTGCAGCCCGAGGTCAAGTTTGGCGAGCAGGGCTACGGCGTGGCGACCAAGAAGGGCTGCGACCTTTCGGCCGTGGTCGATCAGGTGATTTGCGATCGCCTGGCCGATGGCTGGCTCGACCAAGAGGTCAAGACCTGGGGTCTTGTATAGGCGCATCGTCCAAGGAAGGAATCAAATGCTCGAAGGATTGTTTGACGCCGACCGCTGGTCGACGACATTTCAAAACATGGGGCCCTTCTGGGAGGGCTTTGGCGTGACGCTGCAGGTGGTCGTTGCCGGTCTGCTGCTGTCGCTGGTGCTGGGCACGCTGCTGGGCGTGTTCTCTACCACCCGTTCGCGCGTGCTGCGCGCCATAAGCCGCGTGTACGTGGAGTTTTACCAGAACACCCCGTTGCCCGTGCAGGTGCTCTTTATGTACATGGCCGGTCCGCGGTTTTTGCAGGCCATAACCGGTGCCGACCAGCCGGTGCGCATCGCGCCGTTCGTGCTGGGCTTCTTGGGTGTGGGCCTGTATCACGCGGCCTACATTTCGGAGGTCATCCGCACTGGTATCGAGGCGGTTCCGCGCGGTCAGATGGAGGCGGCCCAGAGCCAGGGCTTCACCCGTGCGCAGGCGTACTGGTACATCGTGCTACCCCAGACGTTCAAGATCATTCTGCCGCCGCTGTGTAACCAGGCGCTCAACCTGGTCAAGAACACGTCGGTGCTGGCACTTGTGGCCGGCGGCGACCTTATGTACCGTTCCGACAACTTTGTGAGTCTGTACGGTTACCTGCAGGGATACATCGTCTGCTGCCTTATGTACTTCATCATCTGCTTTCCGCTCGCCATGCTGGTGCAGTGGCTCGAGCGCCGCTCCAAGGAGCGTCCGCGCGGCGTGAGCCTGGCCGAGCTGGGGCTCGACAACGTAGAGGAGGCCTAGCGCATGGAAATCTTCAACGCGACCAACCCGCTCTACATTTGGGGCGGCTTTGTTAAGACGATCGAGATCTCGGCGCTGTCAATCTTTTTCTCGCTCATCTTTGGCACGGTGCTGGCGCTCGTCAAGAGCTATGCGCCCCGCCCGTTCCGTATTTTGGTGAGCGCCTATATCGAGCTGTTCCGTTGCACGCCAAACCTGCTGTGGATCCTGTTTATCTACTTTACGGTGCAGGGTTTGGACATTGTGATTTCGACCATCGCCTTTACGCTGTTTACCAGCGCTGTTATGGCCGAGATTGTGCGCGGCGGTCTCAACTCGATTCCGCGTGGCCAGTTTGAGGCGGCGCAGAGCCAGGGCTTTGGCTTCTTTGCCACCATGCGCTATATCATCCTGCCGCAGACGTTTAAGACGATCATTCCGGCGCTGTTTAGCCAGTGCACGACCGTCATCAAGGACAGCTCGTATCTTTCGGGCATTAACGTGGCCGAGCTCATGTACACGGCAAATGTCGTGATGGCCCACGCGATCGACCTGTCGCAGGTGCTTATGCTCTACGGCCTGGTGTTTGCGATGTACTTTGTGCTCAACTTTGGTATCTCGTTGCTGGTTCGCGCATATCAGAGGCGAATGGTGGCAGCGTAGAATGTGGCAAAGGGACAGCCCCTTTGTCACATAGAGAAAGGAATCGCGATGAGCGATCTGGAGAATAAGAAGAATCCTGTGGTCATTACCATCGCGCGCGACTTTGGCGCCGAGGGCCACGAGATTGGTCGTATCCTCGCCGATGAGCTGGGGATTCCGCTGTACGATAACGAGCTGCTGGTGCGTGCTTCGCTGCGCGCGGGCGAGTCGCTCGACAAGATGGCCGCCTACGACGAGCGCCTGGCCGTGGAGAACATGGCGTTTCTGCCCGACCGCTACGATGCGCGTTCGTACTCGGACAAGTTGTTCCAAAAGATGAGCCAGGTGATTTTGGATCTGGGTGAGACCGAGAGCTGCATTATCGAAGGCCGTCTGTCCGATTATCTGCTGCGCAACAACCCCAACCACATCGCCGTGCTGGTGACTGCGCCCTTTGAGGACCGCGTCGAGATCGTGCGCAAGAAGCGCGGCCTCAACAAAAAGAAGGGCGCCAAGCTGGTCAAGCAGCAGCAGAAGGCGCGCGAGGCGTTCTATAAGCGCTACAGTGCCGGAAAGTGGAAGATGACGAGCGGTAAAGACATCGTCGTCAACCGCGCCAAGCTGGGCCGCGAGGGTTGCAAAGACGTTATTGCCGCCGCCTACCGCTACAAGGTGGCGCAGCTCGAAGACTAACCGACTAAAACCACCACGAAGGCGCCGCCCCTTTATGGTGGTCGGGCGGCCAACATAAAAAAAGTCCCTGCCGGGCGTGTGCTCGACGGGGACTTTGCCGTTTGATGGCTAACGCTGTAGGTGATTACTCGCCCAGCAGGCTCTTGGTGATGGAAGCGGCGGCCTTCTTGCCGGCGCCCATCGCCAGAATGACCGTAGCGGCACCGGTGACGATGTCGCCGCCGGCCCAGATGCGGGGATCGGTGGTCTGGCCGGTCTCCTCGTCGGCGACGATGTAGCCCCACTTGTTGAGCTCCATCTTGCCGCCGATCTTCTTTGCGAAGGGGTTGGCGTTGGTACCGATAGCCGAGATTGCGACGTCGCAGGGAATCTCCTCGATGGCGCCCTCGATGGGCACCGGGCGACGACGGCCGGACTCGTCGGGCTCGCCGAGCTCCATCTTCTGGACCTTGACGGCGCACACGGAGCCGTCCTCGCCAGCGACAAACTCGAGCGGGGAGACGAGCGGCAGAACCTCGACGCCCTCGGCCTTAGCATGGTGCAGCTCGGCGCGACGGCAGGGCATCTCGTCCTCGGTACGGCGGTAAGCGATGATGGCGTGCTCGGCGCCCAGACGCTTGGCGGTACGGACGGCGTCCATAGCCACGTTGCCGCCACCAAAGACGACGACGTTCTTGCCGTGCTTGGTGGGGGTGTCGTACTCGGGGAACTTGTTGGCCTTCATCAGGTTCACGCGGGTGAGGTACTCGTTTGCGAAGAAGACGTTGGGCAGGTTCTCGCCGGGGACGTTGAGGAACTTGGGCAGGCCAGCGCCGGTCGCCACGTAGATGGCGTCGAAGCCCTGCTCGAACAGCTCCTCGGCCGTGGCCATGTTGCCCACGACGGAGTTGTACTCAAACTTGACGCCCATGTCCTCCAGGCCGTCAATCTCGCGCTTGACGACCGCCTTGGGCAGACGGAACTCGGGGATGCCGTAGACCAGCACGCCGCCGCCGGTGAAGAAAGCCTCAAAGACGGTGACGTCAAAGCCATTGCGGGCGAGCTCGCCGGCGCAGGTGATGCCGGACGGGCCAGAGCCCACGACGGCGACCTTCTTGCCGTTCTTGGGAGCCATCTTGGGCGTGGAGGCGAGCTCGGGGCGGTCACCCAGGAAGCGCTCGAGCTGGCCGATGGCCACGGGCTCGGACTTCTTACCACGGATGCACTTGCCCTCGCACTGGTTCTCCTGCGGGCAGACGCGGCCGCAGATGGCGGGAAGCATGGAGTCCTCGCGGATGGTATCGAGGGCGCCGCCGAAGTCCTTCGCGCGGATCTGCTCGATAAAGCGGGGGATGTTGATGTTGACAGGGCAGCCCTCAACACAGAACGGCTTCTTGCAGTTGAGGCAGCGCTCGGCCTCGGCCAGCGCCATCTCCTCGGTGAAGCCCTTGTCGACGGGGCGGAAGTCGCAGGCGCGCTCGGCAGCCGGCTCCTCGTTATCGGGGGTGCGGGGCGACTTCATATCGGCAACGAAACGACCGTTAACTAGTGGCATGCGCAGCTCTTTTCCTCATAGGCCTTGAGGGACTCGCCCTCTTCGGAACGGTAAGCGGCCTGGCGGGCACGAAGGTCATCCCAGTCGACCAGGGTGGCATCGAAGTCGGGGCCGTCGACGCAAGCGAACTTGGTCACGCCGCCCACCTCGACGCGGCAGCAGCCGCACATACCGGTGCCGTCAACCATGATGGGGTTGAGGGACGCGGTGATGGGGGTGTCGTATTTCTGGGCGGTGAGGGTCGAGAACTTCATCATCGGAACGGGGCCGACGCAGAAGACCTGGCTCACGGCCTTGTCCTGCAGCAGGCGCTCCAGCGGAGCGGTGACAACGCCCTGCTCGCCGTAGGAGCCGTCGTCAGTGGTGATGTGGATGTGGTCCTCGTCGAGGAGCTCGCGGAACTGGTCCTCCATAAGCAGGAGGTCCTTGGTGCGGGCGCCCATGATGGCGTGCACCTCGTGGCCGGTCTCGACCAGGTGCTTGGCGACCGGGAAGGCAATTGCCAGGCCGACGCCGCCGCCAATGACGGCGCAGGGGCCCTCAGCCATCTCGGTGGGAACGCCCAGCGGGCCCACGACGTCGCGCAGCGACTCGCCGGCCTCGTAGGTGGAAAGCATCTCGGTGGTCTTGCCGATCACCATGAAGATGAACTCGACCCAGCCCTCGTCACCGTTCCAGCCGGCCAGGGTAAACGGGACACGCTCGCCCGTCTCGTTGGCGCGAACCATGAGGAACTGTCCAGCGTGCGCATGCTTGGCGATTGCAGGCGCCTCGATGCGGAACTTGAACACCTTCTCCGAGAACTGCGTCTTCTCCAGGATCTTATACATAGAACCCCTCTCTTGTTAGGGCTGCCGAACCGTGCCTCCACGGAAATGGACGGTAGCCCGAGTAAAACCGTACGCGCACAGGCGTTGTGCAGACATACGGTGCAAATTATACCCTCATGGACATGCCGTTTACGTGTGTCTTCGGCGGTTGGGAGCGGGGTTTATCCACTTCGGCCTACCAAAGGGGGAGAGGTTTATTTTGGTCGGTTTTATCAGGTAAAACGGCAAATGGGGCCGGCCTCGGGTTGTGATGAGGCCGGCCCCATTTGGGGTGCTATGCATGTATGTCGGCGCGCGGTTGATTGCGATGCCGCAACTGGGGCGTTTCCGCAGGTAAAACCTGCCGAAATAAACCTGTTCCTAAATGATAGGTTTTAGTGCTTGCCGTTGGCGGAGGCGGCGCCGTTGACATGGTCGCGGGCATAGACCACGCCGTGCACGATCGCCAGGCCGGCGGCGTCGGCCGCGCGGGCGCAGGTGTCCTGGAAATCCTCGGCCTCGCGGGCGCGCAGCTGCTTAAGAACGTAGTCGGCGACGGCCATCTTGCCGGGAGGGTTGCCGATGCCGGTGCGGATGCGGCTGAAGTCGCGGCTGCCCATCTTGTCGATGATGGAGCGCAGGCCGTTGTGACCGGCGTGGCCACCGCCCACCTTAACACGTACGTCGCCGGCGGGAATGTCGAGCTCGTCGTGGATTACGAGCAGCTCCTCGGCCTTGATCTTGTACTCGCGGCAGAGCTTGGAGATGGGGCCACCCGAGGTATTCATATACGACTGCGGCTTGACCAGTACAATCTGGCGCTTACCGCCCTCTTCCTCGGGATCGTTGATGTTGATGAGCGCGACCTCGGCGCCGGCCTGGTTTTTCCAGTACGTGACGCCGGCCTGACGGGCCAGCTCGTCGATTGCTTTGAAACCAGCGTTGTGACGGGTCTCGGCATATTCCTCGCCAGGGTTGCCAAGTCCGGCAACCATGCGAATCTTAAGCGGCTGTGCAGCTGCCATGTTCATCCTTTCGTTGATTTGTTGCCTGCTATGGTGAGCGACCCTGTTGCCGCTGTCAAATGGAGGGCAATTGAGGTTATTTGAGGGCGTTTGGACGGCCGTCGAAATCGAGGTGGACAGTTAGTTCGGATACGTATAAGTTCTGAGAACTCGAATTGCTCGATTCAATGCCGATACGTTGTTTTGGAGCTTTAGTTAGTCCATATGACGCTGTTTTGAAGTCTACCCTGCCTTCAAATCGGGCGAATGGTATAGAGATAACTGCAAAACAGCCTAATTCAATGTGTCCATTTATACGTATTTGAACTAACTGTCCAGTCCTGTTCGGCGGCGTGCGGGTGATTCTCCGTTTAGACCGGCGCAAGGCCGATTCCGGCCCGCAGAGCGTTGAGCCAAGCGGCCTGACGCTTGCGATAGCCCTTGATACGGTATCGGAATCGGACTCCCGCGAGTCGATGCATCGTTTGGGCGAAGGCTTCGAGTGCAACAAGGTCTTTCATTTGGTCGCGATTGATAACCAGGACGTGGATGCCCATTGCCTTGAGGCCATTATTTCGATTGCCATCGTGGATGCGAGCGTTTTGAAGCTCATGCCCAATTCCGTTGTATTCGTTGTCGACTCCGGCTGCCGGGCAATATAGGTCGCAGATGGCATAGGGGATGCCCGAGGACATGTTGACCGCAAGAGTGTCGAAGTCGATTCGATAGTTGAGTAGCAGGCCTCCCATGGGCAGACTGCAACATCCGAATCCTCCAAAGCGCATGGGCGCTCCGAGAACGGCAAACATTAGGGATTCGGCTGGGGATGCAGATTCGGGTCGGGCAAGTTTGACTGCCGTGCGAAACGAGGTGTATGAGCTACTTTTGGCGAAGTGTGCGACCGCCTCGAGATCTTCGATGGTCGTGGCGGGCTCGCATTTGTAGTGTGCCTGTTCGTAGCGGGTTTCGTTCTGCTGTTCGGTCGCCGACTGGTCGCCCCGGCAATCGAGGTCGTCCATCGCTTCGTAGTCATCGCCCTTGGGCCAGATGTCGTCATAGGCAATGGGGTATGTTGCCCCGGGAGGAAGGGAGTAGGTTCCGAGCAGCTCCATAAGGAGCATCAAGGCTTTGGCGACTGATTCATTTTTGGAACAAAGCATGGCTGTCATGGCAGGAGACGTTGCGTAGATGTCGGCCTCGACGTGCATAATTGCACCTTCAGGAAGAGGAGTGGAGAGAATATGCTGAAGAAGTCGCTTGTCGGGGCGCCTGTTGTCTTCGTTTGAAACGAGAAGATCGAGCAGTTCGGAATCATCTTCATTCCAGGCGTCGAGTATCGAAAGTGCGCCAAAGTCTATCGCGTCATTGTTGGGAATGCAGCCAGCCAAGGCCTGTGCTTGCTGTTCGCTATCAACGGAGTCCCAGGGTAGGGCAGAGTACGCCCGTCGTGCGCGACGAATTGCGCGGAGGGCGGAGAGATGTGAAATCACGGTCGTCATAGCTATAACGTACTAAGTTGGCGGCAGAATGCGACCGCCATACCGTTCTTTTCGCTCAGCGGGGCGCTGCGCGCCATGAACGGCTGGGTGTTATGAAATCGGTGGAATCGGTTGAGGGGATTGCAGGAAATTGAGCTCTGCCGCGAAGGTTGACGATAGCTACTGGACAGTTAGTTCAGATACGTATAAGACGGCGGGCGTTCGAGGCGTTTCTAAGGGCTTTCGAGGGCGATTTGAGGGTAAATATGCGGCGGTCGTACTCGAAAGCGATGAGCTTTGGGCAGTATGGCGTTCGCCGGGGAGCTCAGAAGGCTCAGAACGGCCTTTGGAGCTTTAAAAAAATACGTATCTGAACTAATTGTCCAGGGAAGGTTGTCGAGGGGTAGAAAAAGGGTCGGAAGCGAGCTTCCGACCCTTTAAAAACACCAAAGATGATGGGATGCACGCTGGATTACAGCGCGAAGTCGCCGCCGACGAGCGTGGAGACGGGCTCCTCGTGGTAAACGGCGGAGATGGCCTGAGCGAACTCCTCGGCGACCGAGATGGTCTTGATCTTGCCGCCGACCTCGACGGGAATGGCGTCGGTGACGAGGCACTCGACGATCGGGGCGTCGTTCAGACGCTCGATGGCCGGACCGGAGAAGATGCCGTGGGTGGCGCAGACGTAGATGTCGCCGGCGCCCATAGCCTTGAGCTCCTTGACGTTGGCGCACAGGGTGCCTGCGGTGTCGATCATGTCGTCGTTGATGATGCAGGTCTTGCCCTTGATGTCACCGATGATGCCCATGACCTCGGCGGCGTTGTGGCGCGGACGGCCCTTGTGGGCGATGGCCAGGTCGCAGCCGAGCATGTCGGACAGCTTCTTGGCGGCCTTGGCACGACCCACGTCGGGGGAGACGACAACCAGGTTGTCGGTGTCGAAGTGCATGTCGTTGTAGTACTGGCCAAACAGCGGCAGTGCGGACAGGTGGTTAACCGGGATATCAAAGAAGCCCTGGATCTGACCCTGGTGCAGGTCGAGGGTAATGATGCGGTTGACGCCGGCGCGCTCGAGTAGGTTGGCGACGAGGCGGGCGGTGATGGGCTCACGCGGGCCGGCCTTGCGGTCCTGGCGGGCATAGCCGTAGTGGGTGATGACGGCGGTGATGGAGCGGGCGGATGCGCGCTTGGCAGCGTCGGTGGCGATGAGCAGCTCCATGAGCATGTCGTTGACGTTGCCGCCGGCCACGGACTGAATCAGGAAGACGTCGGCGCCGCGGACGGTCTCGTCGTAGCGGGCGTAAATCTCACCGTTGGCGAACTGCTTTAGCGTAAGGCCCGAAAGCTCGACCCCAAGGTACTCAGCGATCTTCTGAGCGAGGGGACGGTTGGAGGAACCGGAATACACGCGGATGGACTTGCGCATATTCTCCGACTTCTCGGGATCATTAATCGGCATTACCCTTCTCCTTTATACATCGAATGCCATATAGATGCCTTTTTGCATTGTAACCGTGCGGCGGGGTTAATCGGGTCTTGATAACGTCTTTACCGTCAACGGACACGAACCGACCACTCATCCGGTCGCGCAGGTCACGATAGAAAAAGGAGCCGTCCCCATGGAACAGCTCCTTTTGTGCTTGGTGAAACGTTATGCCTCGTCGTCCTCGTGCAGACGACGGCGATAATCGGCGGCCCAGCCCTCAATATTTACCTGACGGGCGCGGCCCAGACCGAGTGCGTCGGCCGGGACCGGCTCGGTGATGACGGAGCCGGCGGCCACGAGCGCACCGTCGCCAATCTGGGCGGGCGCGACCATCATGGTGTCAGAACCGATGAAGGCATCCTTGCCGATGACGGTCTTGTGCTTGTGGACGCCGTCGTAGTTGCAGGTGATAGAGCCCGCGCCTACGTTGACGCCGGAGCCCATGGTGGTGTCGCCGATGTAGGACAGGTGGGGCACCTTGGAACCCTCGCCGATCGTGGACTTCTTGATTTCCACGTGCGTACCGGCCTTGGAGCCGTCGAGCATGTGGGTGCCCGGGCGCAGGTAGGCGCGCGGGCCGCAGTCGACGCCGTTCTCGATGACGGCCTCGATGGCGATGGTCTCATCGATGATGCAGCCGCTGCCGACGGTGGTGTCGGTGAGGCGGCTGTTGGGGCCGAGCTGGCACTCCTCGCCCACGGTGACGTGACCGATCAGATGCGTCTGCGGCCACACGACGGTGTCGCGGCCGATGGTGGCGTCGGGACCGATCCAGGCCTGCGTGGGGTCGATGAACGTGACGCCTTCTGCCATCCAGTGCTCGTTGATGCGGTCGCGCGCGATGGCGGTGAGCTGCGCGAGCTGGATGCGGCTGTTGACGCCCAGGCCGTCGCGGTAGTCGTCGCAGTGGAAGATGGAGACTGCCTGGCCGTGACCCTTGAGGATTTCGAGCATGTCGGGCAGGTAGTACTCGGACTGCGCGTTGTCGTTGCCGATCTCGTTAATGTGGGCGGCAAGCTGCGCGCCGTCGAAGGCGTAGCAGCCGGCGTTGCACTCCAGCAGCGTGGCGGCCTGCTCGGGCGTGCAGTCCTTCTGCTCGATGATGCGCTCGATCTGACCATCGGCGCCCAGCTTGATGCGGCCGTAGCCAAAAGGATCGGGCGGGGTCATGGTCATGACGGTGCAGGCGAGCTCGCCGGTGGCGACGGTCTGCGCGAACTTGGCGACGGTGTCGGCGGTGATGAGCGGCAGGTCGCCGTTGAGCACGACGACGGGGCCTTGCGCGATGCCGCAGGCCTCGAGCGCGACCTTGACGGCATGGCCGGTGCCCAGGCGCTCGGTCTGCTCGACGCACTCGACTTTGGTGGCGCTGTTGGCGTAGGCGCCATCGATGAGGGCGCGCATCTCGTCGGCGTGGCTGCCGATGACGACCACGACGCGGCTGCAGCCGGCCTTGATGGTGGCGTCGACGATCCACTGAACCATGGGCTTGCCTAGAATCTTGTGCGAAACCTTGCAGTGGTTCGACTTCATGCGGGTGCCCTCGCCGGCGGCGAGGATAATTGCGGTTGCGTCCATGTGATCTCCTGTTACGTTATAGAGACGTGTGTTTGGAAACGATACACGGCGCAATATGATACCGCAGGCATATGATGAGCGCGTAACGATTGATGCGCGGCAGCTGAGGCTTGGGCCGGCGGTACGGCGTTTGCGCTGGTTGTGTATGGTGGCGGCGCTGCGGCGTTGACGTTTGAGCGAGGGGATGGGGATGCCCGTGGACACCATGCGAGAGGAATCGGGCAACGAACCCGTCGCGGCATTTTCGATGTCGCATCCGGCGGTGCCGGCGCTCTACATGGTGCTGACGTTGGGGCTCACCATGTTCTCGATGCAACCGGTGCTGATTGCGCTATCGCTTGCGGGCGGGTTGGCGTACGGGCTTGCGACGCGCGGTGTTGCGCGCACGTTGGGCGCGCTTCGCTGGCAGCTGCCGGTGATTTTGATCATTGCGGTGCTCAATCCGCTGTTTAGTGCATCGGGCTCGACGGAGCTGTTTCGTATTGGCATGCGTGCGGTGTATCTAGAGAGCATGGTTTACGGCCTGTGCATGGGCGGGCTGTTCGTGGCGAGCGTGCTGTGGTTTGAGGCCGCGGCGTCGATGCTCGAATACGACAAGGTACTTGCGCTTTTGGGCAACGCCGCGCCGGTGCTCGCGCTCATGATCTCGATGTGCATGCGGCTTATCCCGCAGTTTTTACGCCGCGGTCGTACGGTACTGGCGGTGCAGGATGCGATTGATGTGCCGGGTCGCGCGCCGGCCGATCCCGTGCGTTCGCGCCTACGGGCATCGAGCGTGTTGATGGGCTGGGGCATGGAAGATTCGCTGGAGCGCGCGGACGCCATGCGCTCCCGTGGATGGGGCGCCGCGACACGTCGCACGACGTACGCGCGGTATCGGCTGGGTCGCGGCGATGTTGCCGCGCTGGTTGGGCTTGCGGTGTTTGGTGCCGCTGCGGTGGCGGTGGCATGGACCGCGACAACGCAGTATTCGTTTTACCCGCAACTATCGGTGCCGGCGCCGTGGCTGGGCTATGTCGTGTACGCTGCCTGGATGATGCTGCCCTGCGTGTTGCATGCGATCGATGAGAAGAGGTTCGGCTGATGGCTCGGTTGGATAGGGGACCGGTGTCGGGCGCGGCATACGGCCCGGATATGCCGGCGATTGAGGTGCGGAGCCTGAGCTTTGCCTACCCCGATGCGGATGCTGCGGTGCTCGAGGGACTCGACTGGTCTGTTCCCCAAGGTGCATTTGCGCTGCTTGTCGGCGGTACCGGATCGGGTAAGTCGACGTTGCTGTCGCTACTCAAGCCCGAGATCGCTCCGGCGGGCGAGCGCACTGGCGAACTGCTCGTGCTGGGCGAGAACGTCGCCGACATGGATGTGCGGGCATCGGCGGAGCGCGTGGGCTATGTGTTCCAGGATCCCGAGAACCAGATCGTGTGCGAAACCGTGTGGCACGAGATGGCGTTTGGCCTGGAAAACTTGGGGCTAGCGCGTGATGAGATGCGCCGTCGCGTAGCTGAGACCAGCTATTTCTTTGGGCTGGAAGATTGGCTTCACCGCGATACTGACACGCTTTCGGGCGGTCGCAAACAGTTGCTGTCGTTGGCGGCCGTTCTGACGCTGCGCCCGCGCGTGCTGCTGCTCGACGAGCCCACGTCTCAGCTTGATCCGGTTGCGGAGAAGAATTTCCTGCACGCGCTGTTTCGTGTGAATCGCGAGCTGGGCTGCACGGTTGTTGTGGCGACGCATCAGCCGCGCCCAATGCTCGAATACGCGACGTGTGCGTACCGGATTGAGGACGGTCGCGTGCGCGAGGTGGCGGATATGGCTTCTTTGGGACGCCGAGAATCGCTGTTTTCCGATGACATGTTGGGGTGGGGTGCCATCCGATGTGCAAATAAAGGAGTATTCAGCAGGCGCGAGGACAATTTGGGCTCTCTGGAGCCGCCCGGGGACGTATCGAGCGCGAAAAAAAGTTCAGAATTGGACAAATCGTCCGAATTTGTGGCGCAAACGTCGCTCGAGAACGGCTCGGAAGCCTTCCCGCGCACGGATGGAAGCAGAATACTCCAAAAAATGCACGGCGGGTCGGCTACCACCCTGTCGGAAGGCTGGTTTCGCTACGATCGAGCGTCCGGCTGGGTGCTGCGCGGGCTCGATGCGTCGTTTTCGACTGGCGCGGTGCATGCGGTTGTGGGCGGTAACGGCTGCGGCAAGTCGACGATGCTTTCGGTGCTGGCCAAGACTGCCAAGCTGCAGCGTGGTCGTATGGTGCGCGGGGCGGCCTCGGCTGCGCTGCTGCCGCAGAACCCCAAGGCCCTGCTGGTTGCCGAGACGGTGCGCGACGAGCTGATGGAATGGGCCTCGACCTGCGGATATGACGAGAACTTGGCGCGGGAGCGTGCGGCGAGCTTGGGGTTGTCGGGTCTGGATGGACGCCATCCGTACGATCTTTCGGGCGGGCAGCGTCAACTGCTTGCATTGGCAAAACTGCTGCTAATCGGCCCCGAACTGCTATTGCTCGATGAGCCCACCAAGGGTCTAGACCTGTTCAGCCGCCGCATTATCGCCCGCGCCCTGCGTGGCCATGCGAAGGCTGGCGGCACCGTCATCACGGCTACGCACGATTTGGACTTTGCCGAGCAGGTAGCCGACGACGTCGCCATGATGTTTGACGGCGAGATTGCCTGCATGGAGTCCCCGGCCGACTTCTTTGCCGACAACGTGTTCTATAGGGCGTGATGGGATGACGGACTGTCGTTTCTCGCGCTTGCTTGCAAAACTGGAGATCCCGCTGTTGTTGGCGGTGCCGGCGGTGATGGCTGCGGCGTTGCTGTCGGGTGTTGAGCAGGCAGCATTGGCCATGCTGGTTGTGGTGGCGCTGGTGCTCGCGCTGTTCTTTGCGGGTTACGAGGCATCTCGTCCGGGTTTGCGCCAGATTATGCCCACGCTGGTTCTGGCAGCATTGGCCGCGGCGGGGCGCATCTTGTTTGGCCCCATTCCCGACTTTAAACCCGTGAGTGCCATCGCCATTATCGCCGGGGCGACACTCGGTCGTCGTAACGGCTTTATGGTCGGTGCGTTGGCGGCGCTGACCAGCAATTTCTTTTTTGGGCAGGGCATGTGGACGCCGTGGCAGATGTATGCCTGGGGGCTCGTGGGATACGTTGGCGGTGCGCTGGCGCATGCCGGCGCTTTTGATCGCGCCGATGGCACCGTGCGTATGCCGGCGCTGCTGACCTACGGCTTTGCTTCGGGTTTGCTGTACGGCGTTGTGATCAACGCCTACGACATTATCGGTTTTGTTCAACCGCTCACGTGGGCGGGTGCCATGGCACGTCTTGCCACGGCAGTGCCGTTCGATATCACACACGGCCTCGCGACCTGCGTGTTCTTGGCTGCCTTGTACAAGCCTTGGTGCCGTCGCATTAACCGTGTCGTCGTGAAATACGGGCTGTAAGGCATTTCGCGTTCCCTCACGAACTTGCGGTGGAATGGTTCTCGTTTTTGGCTATTTGCTGCCCAAACAGGAACTATTCCACCGCACCTTATAGGGGGAGAGGGGCCACATAATCTGTTTTCCTCTGTCCCCCCAGGAATTACTTGGGGCTAGAGTTCTAGCGTGAGGGTGACGGGGCAGTGGTCGCTGCCGAAGATGTCGCCGCGGATGCCGGTGTCGCGTACGTTGTCGGCGATTGCGTCGCTTACCAGGAAGTAATCGATGCGCCAGCCGGCGTTGTTCTTGCGGGCATTAAAGCGGTAGCTCCACCAGCTGTAGACGCCCTCGACGTCGGGGTTTGCCGCGCGCCAGGTATCGGTAAACCCGGCGTTGAGCAGCTCGGTAAACTTGCCGCGTTCTTCGTCCGAAAAGCCTGCGTTGCCGCGGTTGGACTTGGGGTTCTTAAGGTCGATCTCCTCATGCGCCACGTTAAAGTCGCCGCAGGTTACGACGGGTTTGCCGGTCTCGCGCTCGAGTCCCGTCAAAAAGCCGCGATAGGCATCATCCCAGGCCATGCGCACATCGATGCGCGCGAGCTCATTTTGGGCGTTGGGCGTGTAGACGTCGACAAACCAAAACTTGTCGAACTCGAGCGCGCAGACGCGGCCCTCGGTTACGGCTTGGGCGACGAGTACGGCCGCCTCGCCCTCGCCGGCGTAGGGCAGCAGCGCGTCGGCGCGCAGCACGCGCAGCGGCTCCTGGCGGCTAAAGACCGCGGTGCCCGAGTAGCCCTTGCGCTCGGCGTAGCTCCAGGTTTGGTAATAACCGGGCAGGTCAATATCGACCTGGCCCCCTTGCAGCTTGGTCTCCTGCAGCGCCAAGATGTCGACGTCGAGTTCTTGCGCGATCTGGATAAAGCTCGGGTCCTTTTTGAGCACGGCGCGCAGGCCGTTAACGTTCCACGAGGCAAAGGTGTAAGTCTGAGGCATGGTGTCCTTTCGACGGGGTTGGCAGGCTTAAGATTAGCGCAACAGGGGCGGGGTGGGCCCCGCGCATGCTGACTTAAAGGCCGCATGCTGGGACGTTGCCCAACGCTGCCCGACCAACAGGGACGGAGGACTCATATGACGCAGGCAATAACGGATCCCAAGCAGGCCTCCGCCGCGCTGGCGGAGCTGTTCGGCACCCATAAGCGCGTGGTCTTCTTTGGCGGCGCTGGTGTTTCCACGGCAAGTGGCATTCCCGATTTCCGCAGCGTGGACGGCCTGTATCACCAGCAGTTTGCCTATCCGCCCGAGACCATGCTGTCGCATAGCTTTTACGAGGCGCATCCTGCGGAGTTCTTCGACTTTTACCGCACCAAGATGATCGCGCTCAACGCTAAACCCAACCGCTGCCACACCAAGCTGGCCGAGCTGGAGCGCGCCGGCAAGCTCGACGCCGTGGTGACGCAAAATATCGACGGCCTGCATCAGATGGCCGGCTCACAGCGAGTGTTTGAGCTGCACGGATCGGTCCATCGCAACATTTGCCAGTCGTGCGGCGCGGTCTATAGCGCCGAGTGGATTTGCTCGCGCGAGCACGAGGATGCCGCGGGCGTGCCTGCGTGCCCCGCGTGCGGTGGCCGCATCAAGCCCGATGTAGTGCTCTACGAAGAGCCGCTCGACGAGCATGTGTTGACCGGTGCCGTTGCCGCCATCGCCGCGGCCGATGCCCTCATTGTGGGCGGGACCTCGCTCGTGGTGTATCCGGCGGCGGGCCTTACGCGTTACTTTACCGGCGATACGCTGGCCATTTGCAATCTTGCTCCCACCGATCAGGATGCAAATGCCGACCTGCTGATTTCTTGCGACATCGCGGCCGCGTTTGCGTTCTAGCCCGCGCGCGCGGATACAATAGAAAGACTGAGTGCAAAGCGACCCCGCCGCCAGCTCCCCAAGCTCGGCGGCGTGGGCATTTTAGGAGGATGTTCATGGCGAACGACAGCAAGACATGGCGGTGCGGAAAGTACGAGCTCAGCTTTGACCGTCCGCGCATCATGGGCGTCCTCAACGTGACGCCCGATTCGTTTAGCGACGGCGGGGAGCACTTCGACCCCGATGCCGCCATCGAGTACGGCCTGGCGATGCTCGATGCCGGCGCCGACATCATCGACGTGGGCGGTGAGTCCACGCGCCCTGGTTTTACCCCGGTCAACCCCGACGAGGAAGCTCGCCGCGTGCTGCCCGTGGTGCGCGCGCTGGCCAAGGAGGGCGCCATCGTCTCGATCGACACGCGTCATGTGGCGGTTGCCAAGGCGGCCGTGCGCTGCGGCGCCTCGATCGTCAACGACGTGACGGGCTTCACCGATCCCAAGATGGTCGAGTTTGTTAAGACGAGTACCTGCGGCGTCATCGTGATGCATGCCGGCGAGGTCGCCGCGCCCGCCCGCACGCACGCAACGGTGCAGCTCGATACCTCGGCTGCGGCGTTTGTTGCCGAGAAGGCACGCGAAGCGGCTGCCGAGGCCGCGCGCGAGGCCGAGAAGCCGGCCCGTCGCCGTCGCGGCAAGTTGCTGGGCGAGCCCAAGGTTGAGGCCAAGCTTCCGGGCGGTGTGGTACAGCCCTCACTGCCGTTTGGCGAGCCGGAGCCCACGTCCGAGCCTGCAAGCGAGCAGGAGACGCCGGCCGCCGAGCAGGCTGCTGCCGCCGAGACCGTCGCGCCCGCGCCCGAGGCCGCGCCCGCAGCCACCGAGGTCGCATCGGAGTCCAATGACCACCTGGCAGCCATGATGCGCCGCAGCGCCCGCCGCGAGGAAGCCTACGTGCCCACCTCGCAGCTCCGCCGCTTCACCCTGCCCGATTCGGCGCCCATCATGCGCCGCGTTATGGGCTTTCTGTCCGACCAGGCCCGCACACTCATCCATGCCGGCGTGTCGCGCGACCGCATCTGCATCGATCCTGGCCCGGGCTTTGGTAAGTCGGCTAACGAGGATATCGTCATCCAGCGCGAGACTGCCAAGATGGCGTCACTGGGCTATCCGCTCATGTGCGCCGTGTCGCGCAAGCGCTTTGTGGGCGCTATCTCGGGCGTGACCGAGGCCGCCGCGCGCGATGCCGCCACGTTTGGCGTGTGCCTGGGCGCCATCCAGGCCGGTGCCAACATCGTGCGCGTGCACGACGCCGCGGGTTTTGCGCAGTTCCTGAACGGCTACTGGGCGGTTGCCAAGCCGCAGCCGCGCCGCGCGTTTGTGGCCGTGGGCTCCAACCTGGGGCATCGCTGCGACAACATCCGCGCCGCACGTGAGATGATCGCCGAGATTCCACTTACCTGCGTGTCTAACTCCTCCAAGATTTACGAGAGCGAGCCGGCCTACGAGACGCGCCAGGACGCGTTTGCCAACGCCGTCATCGAGATCAAGACCGAGCTGGCGCCGTTGGTGCTGCTCGACGAGCTCATGAAGATCGAGGCCGAGTTGGGGCGCGACCGCTCCAAAAAGGCCAAGGCCAACGGCCCGCGCACCATCGATCTG
The DNA here is from genome assembly GCA_031296755.1 of Collinsella sp. GTDB lineage: Bacteria > Actinomycetota > Coriobacteriia > Coriobacteriales > Coriobacteriaceae > Collinsella. The sequence goes on along the minus strand of JAUMMZ010000040.1, from coordinate 3,688 downwards.
GACCTGCTGTGGATGGACGGCGAGACCCACGGCGGCAAAAAGCTGCGCCTGCCGCATCCGCTGATCGGCGAGCGCGATTTTGTGCTGGTGCCGCTCGAGGACTTGATGCACGACCCGGCGCGGTTCTTCCGCTACAACGGCGTCGAGGTCAAGGAGCCCGAGGACCGCGTGGGCCATATCGTGGGCGAATTGGGGCGTATGTAGATGATCGAGATGAACGCTGTTGCCGCCGGTACCGAGCTTGACGCCGCGCGCGACGCGGGCCGCGAGGGTGTGTCCGCGGGCTGGTGCGCTTGGAGCGCGGGCGAGGTGTCGTTGACGTTTTCGCTGGTCGTGCGCCCGGATGTGAACATGCATGCCTTCCACGGCCTGCCGTTTGTGGCCGCGATGGGCATGATGGACGCACTCGTGGGAACGGCTGCGGCACCGGGGCTGGGCCTTGCCGGCAAGGTGGGTATTCAGTGGCCGAGCGACATTGTGTGCGGCGCGCCCGCGTTTGAGACGTCGTTCGCGCGTGTTACCGTGAACGGTGGTGCCGGTGCTGCGGGCATGTTCGGTGCCGTGACGGTGGATATTGAGCGTTCGGCGCTGAGCGAGCTTGGTGTGGACGTGGCCGACGAAGCGCTGGTCGAGACGCTGGCCGCCGCCGTGCTGGCCCGCGTGGACGCCTGGGCGGTTGTTGCCAACACGCCGCAAGGCGCCGCAGGGCCGCTGGCTCCCGTGCTGGGCGAGTACTTCGACATGGTGCCGCTGCTGGGCCGCCAAGTTGCGGCGGTGTCGCCCAACGGCTTGCCGCTTGCGGTCGGTGTGTTTGCGGGCCTGGACATCTGGGGCCGCGCGACCATCAAGACCGATGCCGGCGAGCAGGAGTTTCCGCCCGAGGCCGTACGAATTCGCGGGCTGTAGCGCGAGTCGCCAGCGCTCAAAGACAACGATGACAACAAGACCCTCCTCGGCCTGTGCCGGGGAGGGTTTCGCCTATCTGGGGAATGGGTTGCCAGCGCCCTATTCCTCAAAACTGAAAAATTTTCGTTTTTGAGGAATAGAATTAAGGTAGCTCGGTCTTTCGCGAGGTATATTCGCTATAGAGCCTATTCCTCAAAACTGAAAATTTTTCAGTTTTGAGGAATAGCGATAAAAGACCGCGAGGAGGCCCCGATGAAACTCATCAATAGAACGTCATATATGGACACGTTGACGAGCCTTATTGGCGTGCCGGACATCAAGGTCATCACGGGCATTCGCCGCAGCGGTAAATCAAAATTGCTCGAGGCCCTCCGCGATTACGTGGAGGCAAATCTGTCCAATTCGAATGTCATCCATATCAACTACAACCTCGATGAGTTCGAGAACCTGCTCGAGTATCACGCGCTGCTCGCCTATGTAAAAGAGCATCGAGTGTCCGGCAAACAAAACTTTCTGCTTATCGATGAAGTTCAGATGTGCGACGGTTTTGAGCGTGCGATCAACAGCCTTCACGCATCCGAGCAGTACGACATATTCATTACCGGATCGAATGCCTTTTTGCTGTCGAGCGATCTGTCGACGCTCTTTACGGGGCGTACGTTTGAGATCGAGGTTTTCCCATTCTCGTTTGAGGAGTATCGACTCTATGGCGACGAGGGCGAGGTCGACCGCGACTTCGATGAGTACGCGAGAACCGGCGGTATGTCCGGCTCTTACCCTTATCCACTGCAGGAGCTGCGCTATCAATATCTCTCCAACGTCTTCAAGACGCTCATTGTGAGAGATATCGTGCAGCGGCATAACGTGAGAAACGAATCGGCGCTGCTGCGCATTGCCGATTACATGATGGACAACGTATCCAACATAACGTCGGCACGTAACATTACGGATATTTTGAACGCGGATGGGCTAAAGATAACGAACAAGACGGTCGGCACGTACATGGGGTACCTGTGCGATGCGTTTGCCTTCTATAAAGTTCGTCGGTACGACATCCGCGGCAAAAAATACCTTAAGAGCGGCGAGAAGTATTACCTGGCAGACCACGCGTTCAAATACGCGCTGCTCGGTACACGTGATATGGATTGGGGACGCGTATACGAGAACATGGTGGCAATCGAGCTGCTGCGCCGCGGATACGAGGTATACGTCGGCGTGCTCTATAAAAAGGAAATAGACTTTGTAGCAATCAAGCGGAGCGAGAAACTCTACATTCAGGTGAGCGACGACATCAGCTCGGATAAGACATTTGAACGCGAGATTTCGCCACTGCTGAGCATTGGCGATGCGTATCCCAAGATGATTCTCGCCCGCACGCATCACGAGGCCACGGATCGCGACGGAGTGCAGATCGTGGACCTGGCGAGGTGGCTATGCGGCGAGGCGTAGCAGAAAGCCTATTCCTCAAAACTGATAAATTTTCGATTTTGAGGAATAGGACCGATGCGTTGCCTAGTTCGCCGCTCGCGCTCGTGCTCGACTTAAGCCCCGTCTTACCCCAGCTCCTGCATGCGGCGGTAGATTTCGCAGATACCCTTGATGGTGAGCTGTCCATCGACCACGTCGAAGGCATCGGTCGAATCGGCGACGATGCCGGCGAGACCGCCCGTGGCGATAACGGTGGCATCCTCGCGGCCCAGCTCGCGCTTCATGCGCGCGACCAGGCCCTCGGCCATGGCGGCGGCGCCCACCACGGCGCCGACCTTGATGCACTCCTCGGTATCGCGGCCGATGGCGTGCTCCGGCGCCTCGAGCGGAACGCTGGCGAGCTTGGCGGCACGGGCGGCAAGCGCGTCCATGGAGATGCGGATACCCGGCGCGATCGCTCCACCAATGTAATAGCCGTCCTCATCGATGACGTCGATATTGGTCGCGGTGCCAAAGTCCACCACGATTGCCGGGGCGCCGTAGAAGGTCTCGGCCGCAACGGCGTTGGCGACGCGATCGGCACCCACGGCCTGAGGGCGTGCCGCACGCAGCTTGGTTACGGCGGCCGTCTGCGGCCCGATAACGATGGCGTCCGCCGCGATGCGGTCGGCCACGGCGTGCCACTCGCGCGAGAGCTGCGGCACCACGCCGGCAAAGGCGATCGCGTCGACCGCGTCGAGCGAAAGGCCGTACATCTTAAAGAAACCCATCAGGCGCACATGGATCTCGTCGGCGGTATAGGAGCGGTCGGTGGGCATGCGCCACGACTGCACCAGCTCGTCTCCGTCAAACAGGCCCATGGCCGTCTGCGTGTTTCCCATATCGATAGCGAGCAGCATGTCTACTCCCGGTGTTGGCATAAAAGGACGCGCACCATTGTATACGCGCCGTCGACGGCGCTCGGCCGCGATTCGTTTACAGTGATAGGGGCTGAGGGGTTTTAAATATGAAGGAATTATGCTCTACGAGATTTTCCTTGCCGTTTACCGAACTCCCGCGTAATATTCTTTATTGCGCACATGAGGCGCCCAGACATTGCGGGGTGGAGCAGTCTGGTAGCTCGCCGGGCTCATAACCCGGAGGTCGTAGGTTCAAATCCTGCCCCCGCGACCAAGAACTTGCAGCTCGTCGGCCTAGCCGGCGAGCTTTTTTGTTAAAGGCTTTAGCCTGTGCGGGGCGCGCAGCGCGCCGCATCAGAAACCACCCGCTATGCGGGTGGGGACAACCGGCTTTACAAAGCCGCCCCCTCGCCGGACACTTGCGATTGTTCAGGCCGCAAGGAATCCGAGTCGAG
>JAUMMZ010000039.1 GCA_031296755.1 Collinsella sp. | reverse complement strand
GTGTGATGGCCACGTGCCTCGGTATGCCTGTGCCGCCCAACGAGGGCGATCCTTTGGCAAGCGGTGAGCCCGCGACGCTCGATGCCTCCATTGCCGCCAAGCGGGCCATGCTGCTGAACGGCGGCGTGGCCCTGTGGGATGTGATCGAGAGCTGCGACATTAAGGGCTCAAGCGACGCGAGCATCAAAAACGTCGTTCCGGCGCATGCCGAGCGTATTACCGGTGCAGCTCCTATCGAGGTCGTTGTCTGTAACGGCGGCACGGCAGGGCGGCTCTACAAGCACTACCTGCAAGAGCGCACGGGGCTGCCGGCCATCGTTCTGCCGTCGACAAGTCCCGCCAATGCGGCATGGCGCCTGGAACGCCTTGTCGAGCGCTGGCGCGAGGCCGTTAACTGGGCAGCTCTCTAATTTAGATACTTGATTGAGCATGGGTGCCGAGGCGTTTGATGATGGCGCGCCAGATTGGTGCGGGCACGGCAGGCTTGACGCGCACCATGCCGTCGACGTCGACACTACCGGCATCGCCGCCGCCAAGCAGCTGCGCATGTTCAATGGAGCAGCCTATGCGAACGGCGCCTACGAGCTTATCCATCGCTTCCGAAAAAGGCCGGCGTAAGAGACCCATGCGTGGGGAATGGTGAAGCGCTGCGATGCCGCCACCGGCACAGATGACAACTCCGCCGCACCACAATTGGTCATGGCGCTCGCATGCCTTGTACAGACGAACGGCGGTCCCACGCGCCTGCTCAGCGCCCTCTTGCGCGGCTCGAATCGCGGCATAGACACGCGTTCCCGTACCGCCAAAGCGCTCAAGAGCCTGCTCGATAGCTGTCAACGTCTCATCGTCAGCCACATCTTCAATGGCCAGTACGATGCCATCGGCAACGCCGTCGGCATCATCCGCCTCCAAATCGATCGGGCGGGGGAGCACGGCGCCAGAAAGCTGAGCATAGGCGGCGATGGCATCCTGCAGGTCCCAGAGCAAAAACTCAAGATCGGCGCTATTGGGAATGCTGATATACGCAATGGTTTGCAACGTTTTTGGTACATCGCCGCGTGCGGTCGTCTCCATGCCGCCTCCTTTCCGGTTGGTTTCCGTTTAGGTTACACCGTCTGGTGGCGCTCCGCCGCGCTATCCTAGTGCAACCCTTACGAAAGGAACGCCATGCGTCTGCCCATGAATACCTCGCTTGCCACGCTCAAGCCCTCCGGCATCCGTCGGATCAATGCGCTCGCCGCCCAGCACCCGGGGTGCATCGCACTTGCGCTTGGCGAGCCCGATTTTCCCACGCCCGATGTGATTAGCGCCGAGGTGACGGCCTCGCTCGACCGCGGCGACACGCACTATCCGCCCAACAACGGGCGCCCCGCCCTGCGTGAGGCGTTATCTGCCTACATGGGGGACGCGGGCCTTACGTTTTCCGCCGATGAGGTCATCCTGACCGACGGTGCGACCGAGGCACTGTCGGCAACATTCATGGCTATGCTCAACCCCGGCGACGAGGTCATCATCCCCACGCCGGCCTTTGGCCTGTACGAGAGCATCGTCGTGGCCAACCACGCCAAAGCGGTCTTTTTGGATACGGAGCCTGCGCAATTCCAGATTGATGAAGACGCACTTCGTGCTTGCGTGACACCGGCGACCAAGGCCATCGTCATCTGCTCGCCCAACAATCCCACGGGCTGCATCCTCAACGCGGCATCGCTCGACGCCGTGGCGCGCGTGGCGAAGCGGGCGGGCATCTACGTGGTCTGCGACGATGTGTACAACCGTCTGGTCTATGTGGATGGCTATGAGCGCTTTGCCCAGCGCCACCCGGAGCTTCGCGATCAGACGGTGGTTATCGAGAGCTTCTCCAAGCCCTGGGCCATGACCGGCTGGCGCTTGGGCTGGCTCGCAGCGGCAGCCCCCGTCATCGCCGAGATCGCAAAAGCCCACCAATACCTAGTATCGAGCGCCGTCTCCTTTGAGATGGACGCCGCAGCGCGAGCCCTGACCGTCGACCCAGCCCCCATGCTCAATGTCTACCGAGCCCGCCGCGAACGCGTGCTCGCAGCCTTAGACGCCATGGGCCTCGACGTAGTAGAACCCGCAGGAGCCTTCTACACTTTCCCGAGCATCAAACAATTCGGCCTAACCAGCGAAGACTTCTGCATCAAAGCCATCAAAGAGGCCAACGTAGCCCTAGTCCCCGGAAACTGCTTCGGCACCGAAGGCCACATCCGCCTAAGCTACTGCGTCTCCGACCAAGATCTGGACGAAGGCCTCAGCCGCCTGTCCAACTTCGTTTCAACCCTGTAGCCCAACGGGACCCAAAATCATCAGCCCACCGACCCAAGCATTATGAGTGGGGCGCGTCGCTCAACGGACACGAGGATTCGCAGCAAAGGCAACGTAGCTCCGGCCGGGAGGGGCAGGGCGAGTTTTCCGTAGATTCCGCACGAGCCGAAGGCCACTTAATGTGGCCTTCGTGCGAGCCCAGGACTTGACCGAGCGGAAAACTCGCCCTGCCCCTCCCGGCCGGAGCGTATGCAGGGTTTGTGTACGAATCCTCGTGTCCGTTGACCGACGCCGGGGTCCCCGCCATAATACTTTCGGTTCACGCACGAATCCGCTGCCAGAGACAGCCGGCGCAAACGGGTCTTACCCGCGAGCTTAATGGGACTTCCCGCCAGCCGAGGTGGTCGAGTAGATATGTCTTCTCGCCCCCGTCGCTCATGCAGCGCGGGGGCTTTCTTTTTGGACATGCCCCCGTCACGTCCTTGTGGCGGACCGTGCCCGGAAAGAA
>JAUMMZ010000038.1 GCA_031296755.1 Collinsella sp. | reverse complement strand
AGGATGGGTAAGGGAATCGAATTAGCTCAGGTGCCAGATCTCGTCATTGTACTGAGAGATTGTGCGGTCGGACGAGAAGGTGCCGGCGTTGGCGATGTTGATCAGCGCCTTGCGCATCCAAGCGTCCTGGTCCTCATAGTCGGCCAGCACGCGCTCCTTGGTCTGGATATACTCCTCAATGTCGAGCAGGGCCATAAACCAGTCCTTGCCCTTAATGTCGTCGTGCAGGCGCTGCAGGCGCTCGGCGTTGCCGGTCGCCATAAAGGCGGGGTTGGTGATGAAGTCCACCAGCAGTTTAATGCCGGGCTTGCGGTAGAGCACACCGGCGTCATAGGTGCCGTCGGCATAGAGCTGCTCGACCTGTTTGGACGAGGCACCAAAGGTATAGATATTCTCGTCGCCCACGAGCTCGGCAATCTCCACGTTGGCGCCGTCGAGCGTGCACAGGGTTAGGGCGCCGTTGAGCATGAACTTCATGTTGGAGGTGCCGCTCGCCTCCTTGGAGGCCAGGCTGATCTGCTCGGAGATGTCAGCGGCGGGGATCACGCGCTCGGCGGCGGTGACGTTGTAGTTCTCGATCATGACAACCTGCAGGTAGGGAGCCACGTCGGGGTCGTTTGCAATCCACTGCGACAGCGTCAAGATCAGATGGATGATGTCCTGCGCGATAGTGTAGGCAGGCGCCGCCTTGCCGCCAAAGATGATGGTGACGGGGTGCTTAGGTCTGTTGCCGTTCTTGATATCGAGGTACTTCCAGATGATGTAGAGCGCGAGCATCTGCTGGCGCTTGTACTCGTGGATGCGCTTGACCTGGACGTCGATGATGGCGTTGGAGGGAATGGTCACGCCCTGCTCGAGCGCCATGAACTGGCGCATGATGGCCTTGGCCTCGACCTTGGTGGCGGCCAGGCGCTCAAGAACGTCCTTGTCGTCGGCGAACTTGGCGAGTTTGCTCAGATCGCCGGTGCTGCGCCAGTCGGTGCCGATCACATCGTCGAGCAGGCTGGCGAGCGCGGGGTTGGCCCCATGGATCCAGCGGCGGAAGGTGATGCCGTTGGTCTTGTTGGAGAACTTCTTGGGATAGATCTCGTAGAACGGATGAAGCTCGGTGTCCTCCAGGATCTTGGTGTGGAGGGCGGCTACGCCGTTGATGGAGAAGCCAAAGTGGATGTCCATGTGGGCCATGTGGACGGTGTCGTGCTCGTCGATGATGGCGACGCGCGGGTCATCGTGCTCGGCCTTCGCGATCTCATCGAGCTTGACGATAATGTCGGCGATGGCAGGGGAGACCTTCTGCAGGCTGGCGAGCGGCCACTTCTCGAGCGCCTCGGCAAGAATCGTGTGGTTAGTGTAGGCGACCATGGAGCGTACGATGGTCACGGCCTCGTCAAACTCGATGTCATGCTCGGTGGTGAGCAAGCGAATGAGCTCGGGGATGACCATGGTGGGGTGCGTGTCGTTAATTTGGACCACGGCGTAGTCGGCCAGATCGTGCAGGTTGCTGCCGCGCTCGACGGCCTCGTCGATCAGGAGCTGGGCGGCGTTGCTCACCATGAAGTACTCCTGATAGATGCGAAGTAGGCGGCCCTGCTCGTCGGAATCGTCGGGGTAGAGGAACAAGGTGAGGTTCTTGGCGATCTCGGTCTTGTCGAAGTCGATGGAGCTGCCGGGGACCAGGCCGTCGTCGACGCTTGCCAGGTCGAACAGGCGCAGGCGGTTCTTGGTGGGCTGGCCGTAACCGGGCACATCGATGTTGACGAGCTTGGAAGTAACGGCAAAATCGCCGAACTCGACGGTGTAGGAGCGGTCATCGTCGACTAGGATGTCCTGCTCACCGAGCCACTCGTCGGGGACGGCCTTCTGCTGGTTGTCGACAAAGCGCTGACGGAACAGACCGTAGTGATAGTTGAGGCCCACGCCATCGCCGGTCAAGCCCAGCGTGGCGATGGAATCCAGGAAGCATGCGGCCAAGCGGCCCAGGCCGCCGTTGCCGAGTGACGGCTCGACCTCGAATTCCTCGATCTTGTTGAGGTCGTGACCTGCGGCGGTGAGCTGGTCCTTAACCTCGTCGTAGATGCCGAGGTCGATCATGTTGTTGATGAGCAGCTTGCCGATCAAAAATTCGGCGGAAATGTAATAGAGCTTTTTCTTGCCGTTGTTGAGCGGGCAGGCGGCGGAGCGCTCCTGCACGAGTTTGACCAGCAGCTTGTAAATGCGACGGTCGTCGAGCTGCTCGAGCGAGGTGCCAAAAGACTGCTCGGCGAGTTCCATGAGGTTAATTTGGGGCATGTTTTCTCCTGTGATGGGTTGTTTCATGTCTGCAATTCATAAGAAGCCCGCGCGAGGGGATTGGGGTGGCCTCGCGCGGGAAAAGCAAGCGCGTCCGCACGGTGGGGAGGGGTCGGGCGCGGTAGCTCCTATTGAGGAAGCTCGATTTCGGCTTCCGACGGGATGCGGAAGTAGGTCTCGGTCCAGTCGGTGAGTTTGTGCTCGAGCTCGCGGGTGATGGCGCCGTCGAGCATGCGCCAGGTCCAGTTGCCGCCCAGCGTGGCAGGGGTGTTGATGCGCGCCTCGTTGCCCAAGTTGAGCAGGTCCTGCATGGTGTAGATGCACGTGTCGCTCACGCTGGCGGCGATGGTGCGGTTGAGTGCATCTGCCATGGGTTCGCCGGCCTGCTGATGGGTGTACAGGGCTGCCTGCTCGCGCTGACGCGGGGTGGCCGTTCCCTCAAACCAACCGCGCGCCGTCTCGTTGTCGTGGGTGCCCACATAGGCGACGGTGTTGGCGATGTAGTTATGCGGCAGGTAGTACGAGTTGGTGCCCTCAAAGGCAAACTGCAGGATCTTCATGCCGGGGAAGCCCGAGTTGTCGCGCATGTCGATGACGCCGGGGGTGAGGAAGCCCAGGTCCTCGGCGATGATGGGCAGCGTGCCGAGCTTTTCCTCGAGCGTCTTGAAGAACTTGAGGCCGGGACCCTGCGTCCACGAACCGTAGGACGAATCGGGCGAGGAGAACGGCACCTCCCAATAGGCCTCGAAGCCGCGGAAGTGATCCAGGCGGATGACGTCGTACATGTCGAGGGCGGCGCGAATGCGGTCCTCCCACCAGGAGAAGCCGTCGGACTCCATGGCGTCCCAGTCGTAGATGGGGTTGCCCCAGTACTGGCCGGTGGCCGAGAACTGGTCGGGCGGCGTGCCGGCGACGCTCACGGGATTGCCGGCGGCGTCGATCTTAAAGAGCTCAGGCGTCGCCCACATCTCGACGGAGTCACGCGAGACATAGATGGGCAGGTCGCCGATGATGAGAATGTCGCGCTCGTTGGCATAGGCCTTGAGGCGGCTCCACTGGCGATCGAAGAAGTACTGCGTCATCTGGTGGTAGAGCATACGCGCCGGATGGTCGGCGCAGACCTTGGCGGAAGCCTCGCCGCGGGTGCGGAGCTCCGCGGGCCACTCCCAAAACGCCTTGAGACCGCACTCCTCTTTGACGGTCATGAACTCACAGTAGGGGATGAGCCAGTCCTCGTTGGCCTGGATAAAGTCATCGAAATTGGCCGGCTTGTCGGCAGCAAAGCGCTCAGCGGCGCGGTCGAGAATCTGACGGCGGCCGCCAAAGATAGCACCGTAGTCGACGTTACTGGGGTCGGATCCCAGATACACGCCATCGATATCGCGCTGCTCCAGATACCCTGCCTCGATAAGCTCGGCAAAGTCGATAAAGTTGGGGTTGCCTGCGCGGGCCGAGAACGACTGATAGGGCGAATCGCCATAGCTGGTCGTCGTAAGGGGCAGAATCTGCCAGTAATGTTGTTTGCACGAGGCGAGAAAATCGACGAAGTCGTAGGCATTCCAGCCAAAGCCGCCGATTCCGTATGGTCCGGGCAGAGATGAGACGGGCATGAGGACGCCGCTTGCACGCTCCATGAATGCGCTCACCAACCTTCTTGTTGTGGGGTCGGCCTGCCGATGGGTGTGCAGTCCGCCTCCG
>JAUMMZ010000037.1 GCA_031296755.1 Collinsella sp. | reverse complement strand
CCGTTGAGGGTGGCAAAGCCGTCCTTGGCCTTATCGACCAGCTCGGTCACCTGGGAAATATGAGTATCGCCAATGCCCTGGACCTTCTCGTTGGCGCTCTTGAACACCTTCGAGCTGCTGGAAAGCGAATCGGCGACCGCCTGCAGCGCGGACACGTTAATCATGCCGTCCTGGAACAGCTTGCCGGGCGTAGCCTGCGAGAGGTTGTCGGCCATGGGAACCAGCGCATTGCTCGAGACATCGGACAGGGCGTCAATCATGGTGCGGGCCGCATTGATATCGCTGCCATACACCGGGATAAACGAAGCCGCCGCCCACAGCGGGCTCGAGGTCTCCGCCTTCATGCTGTTACAGAGCTCATCGATCTTCTTCGCGTCGTCAGGCAGCGTCGAAAAATCGCCCGACGTGACCTTATCCTTAAGGCCACCGACGATCTCGACAGCCTCCTTCGCTTCGCTCTTTACGGTCTTTGCCGAGTTAAGCAGCATAAAGCCGCTTGCGCCAAGCACAACGAGAAGCACCGCGACTACAGCGGCAATAACGGCGCCGGTGTGACGCTTTTTGCGCTCGCCCTTGCGATGGCGATGACGGACCAGACCGTCAGAGGTCGAACTCGACGAAGCATCGCCACCGTAGTTCAAGCCAAAATCGTAATAATCTTCCTTGGAACCCGAGCCCGCAAACTCGGCACCGCTATCATCCAGGCGGGCGAACGTGCCAGTCTCGGAGGCGCCGGTGTAAATCGTGCCAAGGTTACCCGTAAGCCCCGCGCCACCGGCAGAGGGAGTATTGTTGGCGGCCTTGTCGGCATTAACGTTGCCGGCGGCATTCGCGGCGTTGGCAGCACCTGCGTTGTTCGCGGGTACCGAAGGAGCCCCGCTCGGCTGCGACGTGGAGGTTGCACCGCCCGCAAAGACATTCCCTCTTGCACGGCCGGTCTTTTTTGCCTTTTGAGACTGCTCGTACAGAGCGGTAAACATCGCTGTCTCGCCCGGGGACACGCGCTTACCGGAACCGCCCTGTCCAGCGCCGCCCGGCGTGCCGGCCTTACCAGCCCCGTTCGGACGCGGCGGAACTGCAGGACGGCCGCTATCGCTGCCCTTAAAGTGATTACCAGCCATAAAGAAATCCTCGCAATTGAGTCGCAATGAAAAAGTCCATAACGTTACTAGTTTATGGCATTTTGAGCATCGACAGCTAAACTCCAGACACGGACATCAATTGGCGAAAATGCGGCACAACACCTTTTCCGTCTTGGCAGCGGCGCCAGCTACACCGTGAGGAACATCATCACGATGATCATGGCAAAGCCGATAAGGTCGGTCGGCAAAAACACCGTGCCCAGCATAACGGCGCTGGTGATGGTCGCCGAGACGGGCTCCACGGTTCCGATGAGACTCGCACGCACCGAGCCGATGTCCTTAACGCCCTGCATATAGAGCATGTAAGCAAAAAACGAGCCGATAACCACGAACACCGCGAGCGCCTCGACGCCGGCAGCGTCGAGTGCCGGCACATGCGCCCAGGGCTGCACGAAGACACATGAGATCACGCCCGCCGTGAGCATTGCCGAGCCCGTGACGATGGGGCTGCCGTATTCGGGCAGGATCTTGGCGGGAATCACCGCCATACACGCGGCGCTGACCGCACACATAAGACCTGCTGCCAGGCCAAGCGGCGAGATATTCAGGCTGGTGGGGTCGCCGCCGGTGGCGATTAAAAAGGTTCCACCCAGAGCCAGGCCAATGCCGATGACTTCGCGAGTACGCGGCATACGGCAATCGGTCACGCAGGCGTAGCCCATGATGATAACGAGCTGCAGGCACTGGAGCACCGTCGCGGTTCCGGCGTTCGTCAGGCGCACGGCCGAAAGATAGCAAAACTGGTTGAACAGCAGGCCAAAAGCGGTAAAGAGCAGCAGCTGCTTGCGATCAGCGGGCGTCGTCCAAAGCTTGACCAGGCGTGCGCGGTCGCGCGTGACAACCACAGCCATAAAGAGCAGGCCGGCGAGAATCTGACGCACGCTCATAAGCCACAGCGTATCGACATGGTAGGTATCGAACAAAAAACTCGCGCTGGTGCCCGAGAAGCCCCAAAACGAACCGCCCACCAGCGTAGCCAAGACGCCCGTGATCATCTTGCGCGTCGAAGCGCTGTTCAGGCGGTCGCGCCATGCGCGACGGGTGTTGCGGCTGAGCTCGTCGGTGCCCTCGGGCACATCAATGTTCGATATATCGGTCATCGGCACCGAAGCCCCTGCGCCTTCGACCTGCTCGACACACTCTTTGCTCATTCCACTCCCCCGAAACAGCCTGGAAACAATTCGGCTTACCTTACCACGGCGAAGTCACCAGCTGGAGGCTTGTCCGCTTATCGGTAGGACAATTCCGCAGGCGTCTTTCCATAGCTCGATACCGCAATGGCCTTGCATTATGCGACAGCCAAATCGCGGCAGCAGGCTCTTTTGAAATGGATGCGACAAAGCCCCCGAATTCCACAATGTAAGCGATTTTTAAAAATGTTCTTGCCACCGAGTTCAGGCTCCGTTATATTATCCCTTGCGCGCTTGCGCACCCTTGATCGGGCGTTTAGCTCAGGGGGAGAGCGCTTCCCTGACACGGAAGAGGTCAGAAGTTCAAATCTTCTAACGCCCACCAAATGTTCGCAGCTCAGAGGCTATGTCCTCTGGGCTGTTTTGTTTTATGTCGCCAAATCAGCTGGCAGCTCCAACCGCCCAAGCAACCACCCTGCCCATACACAAAACCGCGTCAGCGACCCAAGTGCCTATCCCGGCTGACTCTGCAGTCAATCAAAACCGCGTCAATAGCCACCGAGGCCGAGGCCAACGCGTCTCGAACCCATCCGAGCCGCAACTCCTCAGCAAAACGCCGCGATGTCTGCGTCCTGCGGTATCCTTGAGCCACTTGCACCTGCAGCACCAAGGAGCCGCCATGCGCACCGAGCTCGATGTCCCCTTTTCGCACAAAGAAGAAGCCAAGGCGCTGGGCGCCAAATGGGACCGGACCAAGAAGATCTGGTATGTACCCAGCGGCGTCAACCCCGAGCCCTTTGCCGAGTGGCTGCCCGGTGTTGACCGATCCGACCCCTCAGCGCCGTATATATATCTAGTACTGGGCAAGCGCGAGTGCTGGAAGTGTCACAAAGAGACCTCGGTCGCGGCCTTCGGCATTCCCTATCGAACCGATAACGACGAGAGCATCGCCATCGCGCACGCGCCCAACGAAGCCGGGTACATTGCCATCGACACGGCCAACGCCAACGCACTCGCCATCGTGCCCGCTCTTGGCTGCGTACCGGGCGAGATCCGCGACTACCTTCATAAGCGCTGCGGCTACAAGCCCGTAGGCGCGCGAGCCTCCAAAGCCCCGTCGCTCGGCAACACGTGCACCAGTTGCGACGCGCTGCAAGGCAGCCGCTATCTGTTCGAGGAGCCCTCGTCCCCGTTTGCCCTCACTGCCATCAACAAGCTGCCGGCACTGGAGTTTATACGCGTCGAAGTTGCCGGCGTCTTTGGCGTCCCGGCCACGCGTACCGACTTTGACCAGGCACTCTTTACCTGGGCACGCGACCATCACGCCGAGTTCCACAAGAGCCTGCTCGAGGGGATTTACCTGTAGGGCAAAACTCGAAAATCGAGTCCAGATTTCCTTGGAAATCGAGTATGCGCAGGTAGCAAGGTATATCTAACGGGAAACCGAGAGGCCGACACTTAGCTGACCAACAATCGATAATCGATACTCCGACTGAATAAATATAGAAACAAACCCCCTGCGCATCGGAGTCAGCGCAGGGGGCAGTGCTTGAATCAAAACTCAGCCGGATGGCAATCAGCTCACGCCAAGCAAGGATATCAACTCTAGAGAATTCCAACCGCAGAGCATGCAATCGAAAAGACGACTATCGAGACAAGGACGACCGCAGTATTTGGCTTCTTTCCCATAACCCAATAAATCACAGCTGTTGCGATTACCGGAAGCAGGCATGGCATAATCTGATCCAGCACGCCTTGAATGGCAAGGGCCTCATCGCCCGAACCGAAAGCCAGCGGAGTTGTAACGCTCACCATTGAGGCAATCATTGCTCCCACCGCCATCATGCCAACGACGCCAGTCAGTCTCGTCAGACGTTTCATGATATTTGTCTCGGACAGCTTAACGAGTAGCTTGCTGCCCATCTCGTAACCTTTAATGGCGCAAATGTAGCGCACGGCTTGTGCAGGTATGTTAAACAGTAAGAAAAATAGGACAGCGCCGAGCGGGTTCCCCTGCATTGCGATGGAGCAGCCAATTCCGGCAGTAACCGTACGCCAGGTTGTTAGAAACAACGAATCGCCAATGCCGGACAACGGGCCCATAAGCGAAGTCTTCACATTGCTGATAGCTTCTCCACCAATTTCTCCGCCGTTCGCCTTCACCTCCTCCATTGCTGTCACAATTCCACAAACCAGCGTCGCGAGATAGGGAGTGATGTTAAAGAACTCAAGATGGCGCTTCAATGCGTCTGCGCGATCTTCTTTCGACGGATACAGCTTCTTGATAATTGGGCCAAGCGTAAATGCATTCGCAAGGTACATTTGCCGCTCGTAATCCCAGGACCCCTCGAATGTCATTGAGCGTAGGAAAATTTTATTGAGATCGGACTTGGTGATTTTCGATCCGCCTTCTTTAGAACTCATCGTCGTCTCCTTCCACAGAAGCCGTAACAGCGACAGCGGATTCGCGATCTTTAAATACCATCAACAGCACAATTCCGGCGGCGATGAGCGAAACACCCAAGATTGGCAAGCCCAGATACGCACTGAGAACGAATCCAAAGATCAAATAAGGCAACAATTTCCGGTCCATGATGGTCCTAAGCAGAATGACAAAGCCGAGGGCGGGCAAAATGCCTGCGGCAACCGTCAAGCCATGCTGGACAAATTCGGGAATAGCCGCAAGGACACCTTCCATAACCGGAGCACCCAGCGCATAAGCTGCGGTCACATACAGCGCCTGGGGAATAATGAACCCGAAGAAGCTTGAGATAAGATGGGTCCTGCACACCCCGTCAACGTCTCCTCGTTCGGCATATCCATCGGCGGCGCGATTAATAAGAGGAATCAGAACGATGTAGCAAAAATTCCTGATTACCATTCCGAGCATTGAAATTGGGATTGCCAAAGCAACGCCGGCGCCAGCATCTGAATGGGAAATGATCGCAAACGCAGTGCCCAAAATGCCACCGGAAATCACGTCAGGAGGCGCAGCCGCTCCGATTCCCTGAGCGCCCATAAGAGCCAACTCAATCGTGGCGCCGATAATACAGCCACTTGCCAAATCACCGAATGCGAGACCCACAATTGTTCCCGTTATCAGGGGTCTATCAAGCATTGATTTACCAAGAAACCAATTCGAGTAGCTAAAGCATGAAATAAGAAAGATCAACAGAATGTCCATTGCATCTCCTCTCCTTAGCACAAATATCTGTCCACGCTAAAAGCCTACAGAGCCTCTGCCAGTCGCAATGCCTTATCTCCTGGCAAACTCCGAATTACGATATCGACTCCCGTCCCAGCAAGCGCAACAAGGCTCTTCTCTTCGTCCGGAGAAACGTAAACGCACCGACTAATTTGTCGGGTTCCCTCTCTCGGTATGACGTTTCCCAGATTAATTGCCTTAATATCTGGGCACCCTTGAGCGAGAAGGCAAGCATCCATTACGGTTTTGACGACTATAAACAGACGGTATTTGTCCGTTATGCCACTTCTGATCGCCGCAATCGAATCATCAAGTCCTTTTATCACAAGCTTGCATCCAGACGGCTTTGCCATTTTCAGTATTGCACGTTGGGCATCATCTGCAGCAACCTCGTCATTTGCAACAAGAATGCAATCAGCCCCTAATGCAGACAGCCAAGATACGGCAACCTGTCCATGGATAAGTCTCTCATCCACCCTCGTTGCGACGATCATAATTGTCACCCATTCCTAAAAGCGAGTCGATAAAACCAGGCGTTTAATACTCGACATGCCACATATAACGGCGCGTCATCAGATCGTGTTTCCTGATATCCCCGAGTGCAGACAGGAGCCTACGCTGTGCCGCATCAAACACAAAGTGATTGAAGAACTCGCAGACACTTGCCGGGAATTGATTGATATAGAGCTCCTTCGCATCCAGCACCGTGACGCGGTCGGCATATTCATCAAGGAACTTCTTTGCACGCTCATCGTTGGAACGATTTCGGCCATCACTCATAAACAGAACGAAGGGAGTAGTTCGGTCCACAATCTCAAACGGCCCATGGAAGAACTCGCCGGTATTGATGAGGGGCGCATGGACCCATTGCATCTCCATCAAGCTGCAGATGGAGAAACCATAGCCGACACCCAGGGCAGGGCCGCCAGCAAGCGGTACGATAATCTTGTCGTCCTTGTGCGAACGGGCAAACTCTTGCGCGCGGGGCTCGATATAACGAACGACCTCATTCACAACATCCTGCAGCATATCAAACGCCGCGTTAGCGTCGTTCAGATACTCATAGCCATCGAAAGCAGCGAGGATCTCAAAGGCGAGCTTGAGAATGGGAGCGGCGTTGCTCTCCATATATTTAGTCTCGGGATTAAAGATTGTGTTAAAGGGGACGTGGTAATCAGCAATCTTGCTCATATTGGCATTGGGATCATGGCAATAGGCAATCGTAATCGCCCCGGCATTCTTCGCGACCTCGGTCGCCACCATGGTCTCGGGGGTTCCCGAGAGCGAGCAGAACACGGCAATGGAGTTCTCATCCAGGGCCTTCGGGGTGGCGTGCACGAATTCATTACTCGTAATCATCTGTGCGTCGATACCCTTGCCCTCGCGCTGAATCAAGTAGAAGGCCGGATACTGAGCAAGGAGAGACCCTCCGCAAGCCACGAAGTAAACGTTCTTGGGATGGAAATCCTTGGCGAGCAGGTCCTGGACAATTTTCTCTTCTTTCATCGCTACTCCTTTTGTATTAATACATGTCCTACTACATGTATTAATTAGAGAATAATCCACGCTGCAGCGTAGTCAAGAAAAAACTGTCGTTTTCCCGCGAACGGCAGTTTAGAGTCGTAAGCGGCAACCGCTTCTATGCGTAAAACTGATAAAGACCCGGATCGTCGGCAATGGCATGCTGATCGGCAACATGCAGCGGATGCCCTTCCGAATCTTTAACGAAGGACCTATTGAATAGCAGAGCCGAACCAAGGTCGACCTTGAGGAGCTCAGCGTCTCGATCGTCCGCATAGACAATTCCTATACGACGAGTAAGTTCCCCCGGCATCACGCCATGGCGCTGCAAAAGTTCGTATAAAGACCCTTCGAGATCGTGTTCGGCCAAGAACGCGAAGGAAGCTCGAAAGTAATTGGTTTCGGACAGTACCGGCCTACCATCAGAAAACCTAACGCGACAGAGCTTAAAAGCAGGCGAATTGTCTAGGCCCAGAAATGAAACCACTTCCTTTGGACAATCCGCTTCGAGAGAGGCGGATACAATCCGTGCAGACGGCTCCTTTCCCTGCAATCGGCAAAGATCAGAAAAACTGACAGAAGAACGTGCATGTCCGTCAGAAGCAGCAGACGCACTCTCGTTATCTGCAACGAATGTGCCTCGCCCATGCTCTTTTACCATCAGGCCTTCATTTACAAGATTCGCCAATGCGTGTCGCAGCGTCACGCGGCTGACGCCAAACTGCTTGCACAATATCTGTTCTCCCGGGACTTGCTCACCAGGCTCCCAGGCACCCGATTCAATATTCGCCTTTAAACGGTCTTCAACCTGAAGATATAGCGGCTTTTCATCCATCATTAACCTCCTGACAGCCTGATACTTGTAATATTACATGTATTGACTTTCCGTCAGCTGCATATGCGTCACCATTTTCAAATTAGTTGGAGAAAACCCTTTATAGAAATGAGGAAGTGCGAAGCATAACGCGCCGAGCACGATGTCTACGCGTTCCCCATTGGAGCGCTGCGGGCGTAGGACGGTGCATCTCACCTCATTTGATTATCTTGACTGGCAATTTTGTCATCAAAGCTACGGCTCCGCCTCGTCATAGGTAATGGCGAGGCGGAGCCGCGATCAGTAATAGCGACGTTACGAACAGAACGCCGTTGAGAATCCCATGCGGAAACGCTACAGCCCCAGAATGTGCTCCAGGTAGCCCTTGTTGAACCAGAACGATTGCTTCGTCATCCAGCGCCCATCGGGCAGTTCGCAAGCATTCCTTGCGATGTCACCGATCTCTGTTCCATCGGCAAACTTGTAAGCCGCTTTTGACGTATGCGGGCGAACGTGAACAATTGGGTTGTCCGCCATACCGGGCAGATTGTTAGTCACTTTGAGCTTTCCGCTCGCATCCCGATACGGATTGAGCTCAACGCCCTCACGTATCACCTTTCGCGTCTCATCCCAACAAGCTTTCGCAGGACCTTCGATTTCGTTTTCTCCCATCGCCCAGAACAAACAACGGTCGAGACGCAGCACGCCATCGTGGTCCTCACGGAACACAACGAAGAAGAAGCGATTGGTCTCAAGGCACGCATGAAGAGGCGACGTCTCCCAGTCTCCTTCAATCAAACGCTTGAACTCAAACGGTGGGAACGACATAGCCTGTTCGATGTGCCCCCTGTTGTTAACTCGAAGAGTTCGGACGGAAATGCCTGCCTTGACGAATTCCTCGGCAGCATTGTTTTTGATTCCGAGCATACGATAAACGAGCGTTGTCCACTGCGCCTTATTGCCCGTGTACTCCAGTCCATACTGTTCGGCAATTTGACGATCGGTCTCACCGTAATGGCGCTCGATAAGTCCAGTTACGTAACTTTCGAAATCGATAGACTTGCCATCGTCCTGAACAATGCTCTCCCCGACTCGCGGAGCACCGAGGACATAAGTATGGAGCACATAGTCCATATACGAGCGCTTGAGGGAAAAGGCGCGACGCTTTGCGCGATGGCGCTCAATCTCGCCCGTATCGGTATTGAAGTATTCATAATACTGGTCCGCCCACATTGTGGCCTCAGTTGCGCCCTTCGTGCAAGCACCCAGATAAGTCGTCATGCCTTCTGAAAGCTCGTCCGCACGGCCATCCTGAATATAGGAAATGATCTTCTCGTAGTCGGCGCGAATGATTTTCATGTCCTCTTCGGGCAGACGAACCATGACCGCACGCTCAATGCGTTGGTCGTATTTATCGATGGAACGATCTCGGCCGTAGTAAATCAACAGGATATTGCTGAGCTTGGTCTTGAGGTGAGAACTGTCGTAGTCGAGCGAAACAGGTCGGTCATAAGGAATCATGGTCAGGACAAGGCGCTCGCCAGCAGACTTCCGGCCGTTCTTGAGCACATCAAAACACGTTGCCTTGAGCTCAACGCCCGCCTCGGGAAAGTCGGGGCGATCGTCACTATTGGCCTTGTAGCCAAAGTAACGTTCTTCGATAAGAGTGCCCATACCGCCTTTGTACTTCTTGGAGCCAAAGTCCTTGGGCGCACTCTCCCCCTCCGGAGCAATACCGAGCTCGAGAATATCGCGGAACGTCATGCCATCGAGATTGGCAGCATAGCGCTCAATACTTGAGGGGTCAGAAAAATCAGTATCGTCAAGCATGCGCTTGAAATCGAGGCGCTTCTTAGACACGGGATACCTCCGAAACTCGCAACTAACCTCATGGTAGTTCAGAGCAACTACTAACGCCCAGAAAATTGAGGTCTTGATTGTCCCCTCGATCGGTTATTGTTGTGACCACCATAACCGGACACAGCAGCGATTGGAGAAACGTGTCTGAGATTAATATTGCCGAGCTTTTTGCGGGCGTCGGTGGATTTCGTTTGGGTCTCGAAGGCTATGCCGACCCTAGACATCCCGAGTTTTATATGAAGCCCGCCGGCCCCTTCCGCACCATTTGGGCCAATCAGTGGGAGCCGCCCGGAACCAAGGCGCGTCAGTTCGCGGCCCGTTGCTACATGGATCGCTTCGGCAATGATTCCGTCGTCAACGAAGACATCAATAAGGTCCTGGAGCAGGCCGAGGCGAAAGAAATCGAAATCCCCGATGTCCAAATGGTTGTTGGCGGTTTCCCCTGCCAAGACTACTCTGTCGCGCGTCCGCTCAATCAGGCACACGGCATCGAGGGCAAGAAGGGCGTCCTTTGGTGGGACATCTATCACTTCCTCGAAATGAAGAAGCCCAAGTTCGGTCTCTTTGAGAACGTCGACCGCCTGCTCAAGTCGCCCGCGTCTCAACGCGGTCGCGACTTCGCCATCATCCTAAGCTGTCTTGCCGACCTCGACTACACGGTCGAATGGCGCGTGGTCAACTCTGCCGAATACGGTTTCCCCCAGCGTCGCAAGCGTGTTTATATCTTCTGCGAAAAGGACGCTGGCAAGGTTGATCTCGTTAATCGCATGCACAACGGCGTCATGGCTAAAGCCTTCCCCGCCATCTATCCCGACGAGATGTCCGAGCTCGACGTTTTGCCCGACCCCTACGAGAACTCAACTCGTTTTGGCGTCGGCCAAAAGACCTCTCAATTCAAGAATGCTGGCGTCATGCAGGGCTGTCATGTTCTGACCTGCGACTTTGCCGAGGACTATCACGGTGAGCGCCACGTGCTTGGCGACGTGCTTGGCGACGAGGCTGATGTCCCGGAGCAGTTCTACATCTCCGACGAAAAGCTTCCCGACTGGCGCTACCTTAAGGGCAGCAAGCGCGAAGAGCGCACTAACAAAAAGACAGGCTTTACGTACACGTATTCCGAGGGAGCCATGAGCTTCCCGGATGCCACCGACAAGCCGAGCCGCACCATCCTCACAGGAGAAGGCGGCACGGGAGCGAGCCGCTTCAAGCACGTCATCGAATGTCCCGATGGCCGTTTCCGCCGTCTTGTTCCCGACGAGCTCGATCAGCTTCAGGGATTCCCGAAAGGTTGGACCGATACGGGCATGACCGACGGCCATCGGGCCTTCTGCATGGGCAACGCACTCGTCACCGGCGTGCCCCATCGCATTGGCGAAGCTATGGTCGAAGTGTACGGCCTCTAAGGCAAGCAATCCGGAGCCGGCAGTTCACGCTGTCGACTCCGTTTTTCCACCCCACTTCCCCGTATACTGATGTAACACGTGTTTCATCCGGGCTTGTTGGGCCGGATTGTTCATGGGAGGGTCTTATGGCTGCTTCGAATCCGCCTAAGGGGAGCGTTTCTTCTTCGTCCATCAAGCCGGTTACGCGCAAGGCCGTGCGTTGCCAGCGCGAGGTCGCTTGGCTTGTCACGCAGGCGGCGGGCAGGCTCGTGGCGACCACTCAGGACGTCAACGCGCCTACGCCGAGCTTTGTGCTGGCAGCGGCGCTGGATTTCGTGCGCCAATTGGAGCTTGCCGAACAGGATGCCGGCGGCCACCTCGACTACCAGAATGTTATGGCGCCCGACCTGCAAACGTTCTGCCACATGGCCAAGTTGCCCGCCGCGCCCAATGCGCTTTCGGACGCAGGCTACATGTTTACGCTTTCGGGCGCGGACCTTATCCGCGACATCTATGCATACTGCAGCGAGCTCGCCGAGCGCCACGTCTTTGACGCGGCTGAAGTCAAACCGGGAAATGTCATCAAGCTGGTTCTTAGGCTGTTCTTGATGGACGGGTTCGGGGCCATGCCGGCGTAAGCCGAGTCTTCAGCATCACCGTCGACTGAGCAACAACCGCTTTACCTTAGTGGGCGCCAATTGAGGGTCGATTATTGGGTCGCCTCGTCCACTAACGCATTTATTCCACGCGCTCTGACAGTCGATACTTGCGGTTGCGGCTCGTCGCCGGCGCCGTGGGCTCAAGCTCGCCTTGAGCAATGAGCGCGTTGACGCGCGACCTTACCTGGGAAATTGTAAGCCCCGTACGTTCTGCCAGCTCACGCGTCCCCAGCTCGCCGTAGTGTTTGAGTGCCGTCACAATTAAGCCCCCGCCATGATCGACCGGCTCGATCTTTGAACGGTAAAGTACGACCTTGAACCGATCGAACCCCGGGCAGAACAGGGGCTCGGCCAGACCATGCGCGCGCATGGCATCGATCATCATCGGGATGCCCGAGCCATTGCCCTCAGCCGGCGAACCTGCGCCATCCGGCAGCGGGACAATCGACATGAGTTTCACGAGCGTCGCGTTACGGCATCGGGAGCTGCCGTCAAACAAGTTCTCGCGAGTCTTTCCCCCGTAAAGGCCGCCAGGATTCGTCACCTCGACACGATCGTCAAAGACGTCGACGGCAATCGATTGTCCACAGAACCGATCCCCGTATTCTCGATGGATTACGGCGTTGGCGATTGCCTCGCGCAGAACCTCCTCGGGAATCTCCAGCGAGTCGACACGCGAGACGCCTTGGACGGTCGAGGTTCGCCGCAAATTCTTGGCGACGGCCGCGACAGCATCCGAAATCATCTCGCCCAACGTTCCCTCACAGATTGTGCGGTCCATGAACCTCAGCGACCCCGCCATGCCCTTCTGAGTTCCCGCATGGACAGCCACGTCAATGAAGAGCTTGGGATAGAACTGCTGAGAGTAGGTGCCCACAACTAGGAGTCCAGCCTTGGTGACATTGCCCTGGGAATCAAGGATATTTAGGCGCTCCAGCTTCGTTTGTTTGTCCGGCGCGCCGCGCATTGCCCGGGGCGTCAACGAGAAAGCCCGATCTATCGTACGGTCGACCAGCGTCTCGTCGAGATTGTCCGCGCCCGCACCCGCCACCGCGTCCCGATCGCTCGGAGTCGCTCGACCGTATGACGCCAATGTGAGCACCTCGGTCGATGAAAGCGGCACATCTTTGTCATCGATGCGCTTGTAGCTGCCGCCCTGGGCGCCCCGCTCTATGACATAGCAGGGCTTGCTCGACGGATCGAGCTCCTCAATCGTAATGACGAGGACGATGACGCCCTGAAGCTCCACTCGCTCGGTCCTGCGGAGAATGCCGCGGATAGATTTCCCTCGTCTCTCAGTTATCTGGGGGTGCGGACGATTTCTTGGACCGCGCCTAGGCGTATCCAAGCTTCCTGCGGTACTCCATCGGGCTCAGCCACCCGAGGGACTTCTTGATCCGCTCCTCACGATAGTACACGAGGTAGGCCTCGAGCCTTCCCATGAA
>JAUMMZ010000036.1 GCA_031296755.1 Collinsella sp. | reverse complement strand
AGACCCCCGCGAACTTCGCGGCGGCGGTCGGCCCCATGCCGTCCTCCGTCGCCAGGAGGAAGAGCTCGACCTTCTCCCTGCTGTACATGCGAACCTCCAGTCCGGACCGCCCCGCGGTCCAACTTTCTGTCCGCACCCCCGCCTGCACCGGGATCAGTGAAAGACTTTTCGTTTTTCCTTTTGACGGTGACTATGGAAGCGCTTGTATTGACCGAAAAACGTTTAATCTCAATTCCCAAGAAATTCGTTGTTTCAACTGGCTGATCGCTAACCTCTACATGTATTTTGTAAATAGACTTATCAAACTTTGTTCCTTTTTCGTTGACAGGAACTTTATCAGGGTCAGGGGGAACTTCAACAAGGTAGAGGTCGTAATTGCCCGACTGGTAGTTCGCGCCCGTATCAATGAGAATGTCTCCGTTTTCATCGACGGTAACCGCGGGCATAGCCTCGCATCCGTTTTCGTTAAGCGTGCCGTTCTCATTCCAGCATGGTGCCTTCTTTGAATTGGCAGGTGCGCCCAACAGCTTAAACTGATAGGGATGTTCTTTGAGACTCCGCTTAGCACCGTCCTTCATAAGGACTTTATTTGCCTTGACTTTGATTGCAGGATACGCGTTCAAAGCCTCGACCTTGCCAACGACAAGATCGCCGTTGGTCATGATGCCGCCGCCGTGGGTGTATGAGTAGTTGCCACTGATGACAGTGGTCGCAGCGTTTTGGGCAGCGGTCTTGGCATCATTGGTCGGATGAGCCTCAAGACCGAACATATACTTAGCCTCGGCGCCGCCATTGGCATCGATGGTTATCTTCTCACGATCGCAAGTGCCCTTCCAGCCAGCCGAGCCACCGCCGAGCATCTTGCCAAGAACGACCGCAACCGTATTTTGACTGTCGTCCTGGCGTACCAAGAAGAAATCCTTATGACCCTCTTCTTTGAAGGTTGGGGTAATGTAATTAGTATTTTTGTCCAAATTCTTATCATGACCACCGGCAGAGAAGTGCTCACCGTGATCCGCATTGTTGTAGATTGCAGCACCATTTGAGTGAGAGACAATCGTCTCGCCCGTAGGGCAAGCACCAACGCCGCCACCCCAGCCGCCGGCCACATTGTTGGTGATCAGCGTCTTTACGATATTGAGCTTACCGCCCTGCTGGATAAAGATGCCACCGCCGCCCCAGTCGCCGCCGCGGCTCTTGCCCGTCATGGTCTTGTTGTTGGTGATGTAAACCTTGCTGGACGCACTTGCTGCCTCAATAACGCCGGTAGTACCGCTAGAAATACGGAGACCACCGCCCTCGGCATTGTCGGACATATTGCCCGCTATAAAGCCGCCAGTCATGGAGAACGTGGTGATCGGTTGATTGTGAAAACCAGCGTAGATACCGCCGCCGGCCTCATGGGAGTAATTGGCAGTAACGGAGCCGCCCGCCATGGTCAGTTTGCCGCCATTGACAGAAGCAATACCGCCCCCGCCGAGCAGACCGTTGTTGTATTTCGTAGTGATATAGGAGTCGACGCGATTGTTGGTAATGTTTGCCGTTCCTTTGATTGTAACGTCAGCATTTTTGGTAAAGACACCGCCGCCATAGCCATTATTGGGATTGTCGATGTCGTTATAGAGATCCTCATACGTAGCGTTACCCGAGATGACACCACCGGATAGATTCAGCGTGGCGCCCTGGTCAGCATAGATGCCGCCGCCAGATGCTGCCTTGTTTGCCGCGATTACGCCGCCGGTCATGTTGAACTTGGCATTTGTGCCCGTCACGCACAGGCCACCACCCCAGCCGCCGCCGTTACCGTTGGTGACATAGCCGCCAGAAATATTGACAGTGCCTTGAGAGAAAATAACGTGACCGTCGTTGCCCAGGGTACGAGGCGTTGTGATCATGCCTCCGCTGAGGTTAAGCGTACAGCCTTCCCCAACAGAAATGACTTGATTTACATAGCCCTCTTTGCACGCAACGATAGCGCCGAAATTGGTAACAGTGTGCTGGTAGGTCTTTTCGCTAGTACCAAGACCGTTAGGCGTACTCGTACTTTCAGTTACGTAGTATGTGAGTGATTGCGGAGCACTATCGTTCCAATTTACCTTCGCCGCCTGACCAGGCTCGCTACTGGGATCTTCAACCGGTGAGTCTTTCGCCGCACCTTCGACAGTTAGCGTAGCGCCAGATGAAATTGTAATAAATGTACAACCAGTCCTGCCGGTGTTGTCGTTACCACTGCTGTAATAAAGCTTGTAGCATGCAAGGTCGATGGTGGTGTTTTGGCTAATATTGATCGGTTTGGACGACCAAGCGTCGCCCGTCAGACAATAGTTTCCGCCGTTGTTGAACTTATCAGTAACATCGCCTTCTATTTTGTTAGCATTCACGCTTGCGAGCGCAATCGCATTCTCATCGCTATTACTATCATCCGCGGGCTGCGCAGCACCCTCAGTTTCCGCGTCATCAGACAACGGGGCCATCTCGGCAGCACCGTCGCCAGTCTCGTCGCCCTCGGCGTCGTCGCTATTCTGGTTTTCGGTATCCCCGTTGGTAGTGTCGTCTACATCAGTAGACTCAGTTGAGGAACCACCCGCCGTCACAGTTTCTTCGGTAGAACCCGCCTGACCATCGTTGGCAATGGCCTGCGAGATCGGAGGCATGACGAGCGATAGTACCAGGCTCAACACGGAGGCTCCGCACAAAACGCCTGCCAGTACACGGCGCGTCGCTTTTTTACTCTGCTTAGTTTTTTCTGAATTCGCTTTCATCGATGTCTCCTCCCCAAGAGACCGCGATCTTGCTCTTTCACTATCAAACGTATCTGCGCAATCTGTAATTGCGCACGCTTATGGTACATATTGTAACGATTGTTTGAACATCTAAGCAAAAATACCGATAGTTTTGTAGCGAATTCTCAATTCTCTTGACATTTGCTCGGATTTACCTTCGTTTATTCGCTATGAAATATCTATTTCTGCTGGTAATTAAGCCAGTTATCAGTTTTTTAATAGCATTTTATTTATTTGCACAACATTTTGCTCAAGAGCATGCATCCTGCGAACGGTCGAAAATCGACCGTGAACGGTAGATCATTAACCGGAAGGAATAGACTACAAAATTGATGGGAATATTTTTAATTCATCGGTGGTTAGAAGCATGATGTTCAGACAACGTTATTTGAATTTTCGCGCAGATTTTCGGTATCAATTCACCCAAATCGTCTGAGGCCACCACAAAGGTACCTGCTCCCTTTGTGGTGGTTCTCCCCCGGCGCTACAGCAGATGTTCCTCGATAAAGATCGCGATGCCGTCTTTGTCGTTGCTCGCGGTTACAAAGTCGGCGGCGGCACGGGTGGCGTCGCTGCCATTTGCCATGGCTACGCCCACGCCGGCGTCGGCCACCATGCAGGTGTCGTTGTCCGCATCGCCAAACACGCAGATGTTCTGGAGCTCCATGTCGTTGAGCTCCGCCACGCGCACAAGGCCGCGCGTCTTGGACACGCGCGGATCCATGAACTCGTAGAGCCGCTGCGTGGTTTGCAGAGCCGCCGCCTTAACAGTGTCATCGGCAAACGTCGACGACCGCTCAATCACCCGCGGCATCACCTCGGGCGCCATGGTAAACATCACCTTGGGCTGCGGCTCGCGCAAAAACTCGGCAAAATCGACCACCTGGTAGGGCACGCCGTCGACGCGCGACAGGTGCTCGACGCACGCGTTGCTCTCGGGCACGTAGAACACGCCGTCTCGGGGGCAGACGGGCGTTGCCGGAAGGTCCGCCATGTGCTTGCAGATGCGCGCGATGGTCTCGCCCGGCAGCGGATAGCTCAGCTCGTTGATGTCATGCGCGCGGTCGATGACCTCGGCGCCACCGCAGCCCACGAGCACGTCCACCAGGCCTTCGATGCCCCAGAGCTCGTACATGGCCTCGGTCGCATGGGCGTCGCGCCCGGTGCACAGGCCAAACAGCACGCCGCGCTCGCGCAGGGCGCGGATCGCCGCCACGGTGCGCGGGGACACCGTGTGCTGGCTCGTGAGCAGCGTGCCGTCGATATCGCAGAACACGGCTTTGATGTGGCTGAAGGTGGTGTCCATGGGAGCCTTTCTGGGTTGTGCGGCGGTGTGGGGTGTATTCGTGAACGGCGTACATGGTATACCAAGGCACAGGCGCGGCCTGTCAAAGCAAAAACCACCACAAAGGTGCCTGCCCCCTTTGTGGTGGCCGAACCCGAAGGGTGGCCTGGCCCGAGACGCAAAGCATCACAACATTCGACGTTTTTCGGCAAAATCGTGATT
Source organism: Collinsella sp. (assembly GCA_031296755.1). Classification (GTDB taxonomy): domain Bacteria; phylum Actinomycetota; class Coriobacteriia; order Coriobacteriales; family Coriobacteriaceae; genus Collinsella. The sequence goes on along the minus strand of JAUMMZ010000036.1, from coordinate 10,698 downwards.
TTCATCGAATGTTGTGATGGTTTTTACTGCTTTGCGGCACGATCAAAATGCCAACGACCAAATAGCAGCAACGCCGCGGGAACCGCCGTCACGACCATGCCCGCCCCGATGAGCGTCTGCTGCACGCCAAATGTCGCCGCCAGCCACGGGGCAATCGCCAGCGGCGCCACGCCGGCAAACATATTGCCAAAGCCCATGACCGAGTTGACGCGACCGAGCTGCTCGAGCGGGGCCGTCGTTTGCACGATAGTGTTGTGGAGCGGGTTGACGACGCCCCACGCCACGCCCAGGACAATCTGGCCGACGAGGGCTACACCCACGTACGGCGTTCCCACATAGAGCAAACTTCCCAGGCCCACGGACATGAGCGCCACGAGCAGGGTTTTAAGGTTGACCAGGTGCGGCGGCAAGCGGAGCGCGACCACGGCGCCCAGCACCGCGCCCACACCGCTGGCCGACGAGAGCCAGCCCATCCACTCGACACCGACATGCAGAATATCACGGTAGAAGAACGACTCCAGCGGATCGAAGGCGCCGTAGCCAAAGTTTGAAAGGAAAATAATGCAGAACAGCAAGGCGAGGATACTGTTGGTGAAGACTGTCTTGATGCTTGTCGCGAAGGTGACGCGGGCGAACGTGCTGGGGTTGGAGCTTTGGCTGGCAGTGATTGCCGTTGTACCGCTGTCCGCGGGAGTACTTTCGCGCGCGGCGACGCGACCTGCTTGCGGTCTAAAGCCCCAGCCGGCAATGAGCGCCAACGCGGTAAAGAGCATCATAAGCACGAACACCGCGCGCGACGACGCAGCCGCCGCGACAAAGCCGCCCAGTGTGGGGCCAACGATGATACTCACGTTTGAAAACATGGCGATGGCGGAGTTGATGTCTTTGAGCTCGGCGGGGTCGTCGGTGAGGTAGGCTGGATAGGATGTGGCGATGGGCTGGGCGAACCCCATCACGAAGCCCAGCAGCACCGCGCCGAGCAGGACGATGCCGGTCGCGCTGCCAAAGGCGATGATTGCCGCGCCGGTTGCCAGCGTGCCCACGATGCTCAGCAAGAAATGACGGCGCGGGCCCCAAGCGTCGAGCGCCGCTCCACCCGCAAAGGATCCCAAGATCACGAATACGTTCATAAAAAGGACGGCCAGCGATGTCGCCACGACCGAGGCACCGTCTGCATAGGTGAGCGTTCCGATAACGCCGATAAAGTAGCTGGTCTGAAAACCGGTGTAGATGAGAAAGCGCATCGCCACCAGGCGTTTGGCCTGCACGGACAGCGAAGGTTGAGGCTTTGAGAAAAGAGAGGCGAGCATGGAGACTCCTTGTTTCATACGAATGCGGACGGCGGGCATTCGCCACCGTCTGTCAAATCAATCTATCCGCATGAAACATTAAGGACGCATCTAGCCCCTTCTCTCCGTTTTTCGCCCGTCATGAACTACTTGGTAGATTGTAAGGCATGTCCCACACATCTACTAAAGCAAAATCCACCACAAAGGTGCTTGGCCCCTTTGTGGTGGAAATGACGTTTGCCCAGATAAAACCTGACAAAATAACCCTGTCTTTTTGGCGGGTTATGGCAGCGCAGCGAGCCGGTTCCAAGTGCCCCAGGTCGCCCCGAAAGAGGAGCGACGCGTACTTTGGTACGCGAGCGACGGCTTGAGGGACGAGATGGGGTGCTTGGGGCCGGCGCAGCGTCAAGCCTGAAGGTGGTCTTGGATGAGGTCGCAGATGGCTCGGGCGTCGTTGATGTTGATGGCTCGGGTCGCAAAGCCGGCGTCGAAGGCCTGGCGTGCCAGGGCTTCGTTGCAGGCAAGGGCCAGCGTGTGACCGTCGACCAGGTCGAGCGAGCTCTTGCCGCGCAGACGGTCGACACCGGAGCGCGCGACCACGATGTTGTCGAAGCCCTCAGTCTTGTAGCCCTCGATGATCACCACGTCGACATCGTTGTAGCGCGACAGCAGCTCGCGCGCGGGCATCTCGTCCTCCTCGCGCGTGTCGGCGTACTCCGCCCAGCGCGTGGCGCAGATGAGTCCCACGTGCTTGGAACCGGCCTGATGATGGCGCCAGGTATCCTTAGCGGGCACGTCGATATCAAAGCCGTGATGCCCGTGATGCTTGAGCGAGCCCACGCGCAGGCCGCGGCGGGTGAGCTCGGCAATGACCTTCTCGACGAGCGTGGTCTTGCCCGAGTTTTGGTAGCCGATAAACGCGATCGCGGGGACGGCCGGGGCCGGAACTGCGGGCGCGACGGCGACGGGTGCGCTTGCGGGCGCGGCACCGTCAACGGCCACGGCCTCAACAGCAGCGGCCTGGCGTTCGGCACGATCCCACACGCCCGAGCGGCCACCCTCCTTGTGCAGCAGGCGCACGTCAACGATCTCCATGCCGCGATCGACGGCCTTGCACATGTCGTAGATGGTCAGGCACGCGGCACTCGCGCCGGTCAACGCCTCCATCTCAATGCCGGTCTTGCCCGTCACGCCCGCCGTGACCAGCACGTGAAAGCCAACCTGCCCGTCCGCGCGCGCCGGCGCCCAGCCCTCGGGCATGTCATCGACAAGCATCCCCGCCGGAGCGATGGGCGTAATGTCGCACTTGCTCTTGGTAATGAGCAGCGGATGGCACATGGGAATGATGTCGCTCGTGCGCTTGATGGCCATGATGCCCGCCACGCGCGCGCAGGCAAGCACGTCGCCCTTTTTTGCGCGATCCTGCAGCACCATGGCCTGCGTCTCGGGGTGCATGAGGATGGTGCCCTCGGCGATGGCGATGCGATGGGTCTCGGCCTTGTCGGACACGTCGACCATGCGTACCTCGCCTTTGGCGTCCACATGCGTCAGCTCGTCGCGACGGGCATCGCGGGCGGGCTCGGTGGCAGCACCGGCAGACGGCTGCGCGGACGCGTCGGCGCTGCCAGCATTCGCCGCAGCCGTGACTTTGTGGGCAGACATCGCGGCCCTGCGAGCGGCCTTGGTGGCATCGGCGTACCTGCTCTTGGCCATATGATCATCCTCCGATTTGGGACATAAATCGTTGCGTGCCCTCAATTATCGCGTGTTCCTGCGGTTTGTGGGCCACGGCATCGCGCCAAATCGAAAGTACCTGCATATCATCACCACGGCGCAGCGCTTCACGCACCGAATACTCGGCATCGCTAAACAGGCACGGACGCACGTTGCCATCGGCCGTCAGGCGCAGACGGTTGCAATTCGCACAAAAATGATTGGACATGGCGCTAATAAAGCCAACCGTTCCCGCCGCGCCCGTAAAGTGCCAATAGCGCGCAGGGCCCGCGCCGGCAGGAGCGTCGTTGATGTCGAGCGGCTCGAGCTCGCCCAGTCCCGTCGCGGCGGCCCCGGCATTGATGCGCACCCGCAGCTCGTCGCTCGGCACGGTGTCGCTCGCGTCCCACAACTCGGGATTGAGTGTGGGCGCGTGAGGGTCTACGGCACAATGCGAGCTCGTGTGCTCGTCGCCGATGGGCATGTATTCGATAAATCGCAGGTGGATGGGGCGGTCGACGGTCAAGCGCGCGAGGGCCGCCACGTCTTGGTTGAGCCGGCGCACTACAACGCAGTTGACCTTAACGGGCTCAAAGCCCCAAGCCAGCGCCGCGTCGATGCCAGCCATGGTCTGCTCGAGCCGACCCAAGCGCGTGATCTTTCCAAAGAGCGTAGGGTCGAGCGTATCGAGCGAGATGTTGACGCGGTTAAGCCCCGCGTCCTTGAGCTGCGGCGCTAGCTTGGGCAGCAGGGCGCCGTTGGTGGTGAGCGAGATGTCCTCGATCTGCGGAATCGCGCGGATGTCGCGAATAAGCGGGATGATACGGCGGCTGACCAGCGGCTCGCCGCCCGTCAGGCGTACGCGGCGAATGCCCTCCCCCGCTACCAAGCGCACAAAGCGGGCGATTTCCTCGGCGCTGAGCAGCTCGTCATGCGCGCGGGGCGCCACGCCATCGGCCGGCATGCAATAGATGCAGCGGAAATTGCACTTGTCGGTAACGGCAATGCGCAGGTAGTTGATATCGCGGCCAAAGCCGTCATGTTGCACGTGCCCGTCCACGCAGCCCTCCCCTCACACGGCGTTTTATTCTTCGGAAAACATAATACCCCACGAGAGAATCATGCCGACACCCGTACGACAGGACAGGTCGCTTCGAGCAAGACCGGCTTCCCAAGCCCATCCTCAGCATACAAACCATCACAACATTCGATGCTTTTCCCGTTTTTGGCGATAAACGTCGAATGTTGTGATGGCTTGCCTGCCCACGGCACCCCGTAGAAGGACCAAAACGCCCCTAAAGGCCGCCGTCCCAGTGTCGAATCACGAATTCTCGCAGGTCGTTTTGACGTTTCTGGAACGCTTCGCTTCGGTCGCACTTAAGGCCCATAGCGAGCGCGATGGCGTTCATCGCCCGGTGCAATTGCAGCTGGTGGGCAAACTGAGTCCCGGTGAGGACGATCATCCTAAAGCCCAGCGCGCTCAGCACGGTCATACGCTCCGCATCCGACGCGCTGCGCTGTTTATCAAGATGGTCCAAGCCGTTGTATTCAATCCCTGTACCGCTTGCAGGCGCATATACATCGATCTCGAAATACCCGGCCTTTGCGAGATACTTGAACTCGTTGGGAACATTGACCCGATGGTTGAGCTCGATCTTGGCGTATCCCAGCCCGCCCTGGGAACGTTTTGCTACAACCATGATTGCGGTGGCCGTCTCCATGGGCGACCGCGCGCCATCGTGCACGCGCTTGAGCACGGCGGCCGCGCGTATAGCCCCCTGACGAGATCGGTTCTCATTGCAATAGGCAATCAAGTCGGCAACGGTATACCTCTGCCCCATCTCGATATAATCGCCTGTCGACAGATGATTCAAATGGTATCGGGCACAGATTTCGTAGCCATATTCCAGCTGCTCGGGCTCGCTCATCCACGAGCCCGCCTGGACAAAGCACATGGCCTCATCAACCACTAGAAGGCCCTCTGCCACCTCGATAAGATGGCCTGGAGGTATCGGCGCCCCAAACACGTGGCACCTAAATCCAGCCGGCGTCGAGCGCTCAAAATCGAAGTTGACGAGCGTGTCGATATGATCGAGCTCTTCTCGTGGAATACCGAGCGAAACCAGATAGTCGGTAACGATCCCAACTGCCGTTGAAGCCCTCAGTCCCTTGGCATCGAGTCCCAATTTGGGCAGGTCCGCGGTCGGTTCCGCCTCGTTAGCAAGCGAGTCCTCATCGTATAGGCTGCTTGCTCGCGAGAGCGGCTCGGACGGGCGCGCCACGTTGTGGTACAGCCAGGCAGTCTTATGGGACAGGACGATCGGCAGGTCCATGGGCCCTCCAATGGAGTCGGATAACCAACCTTATTCCCCTGCCCACGGGTCCGCACACCTTCGTGCGCAAGAAAGCGATTCCGCCCGGTCGAGTGGCAGAAAAAACCATCACAACATTCGATGCTTTTCCCGATTTTGGCAAAAAACGTCGAATGTTGTGATGGTTTGAGGCGAGGTGAGGGGCACGGAGGGATCAAAGCATCGTGCTCGAACGGGTTAATCCAGCTCTTTTAAGCCATGCGCCAGCTGCCAGTACTCGCCGTGCTGGGCGAGCAGCTCTTCGTGCGTGCCGCGCTCGATGATGCGGCCGTGTTCAAGGACCATGATGGCGTCGGCGTCGCGGACGGTGGACAGGCGGTGCGCGATCATAAACGTGGTGCGACCGCGCATGATGCGGTCCATACCGCGCTCGATGAGCTTTTCGGTACGCGTGTCAATGGAGCTCGTGGCCTCGTCCAGGATGAGCACCGGCGGATCGGCGACGGCCACGCGCGCGATGGCGAGCAGCTGACGCTGACCCTGCGACAGGTTGGCGCCGTCGGCCGTGACCGGTGTGTCGTAGCCCCGCGGCAGGCGGCGGATAAACGAGTCGGCGCAGGCGGCCTCGGCAGCGGCGCGCACCTCCTCGTCGGTCGCGTCGAGCTTGCCAAAGCGGATGTTCTGCGCAATGGTGCCGCTAAACAGGTGCGTGTCCTGCAGCACAATGCCGAGCGACCCGCGCAGGCTGGCCTTGGCAATGTGCTTGACGTCGATGCCGTCGTACGTGATCTCGCCGTCATCGACCTCGTAGAAGCGGTTGATGAGGTTGGTGATGGTCGTCTTGCCGGCACCCGTGGAGCCCACAAACGCGATCTTTTGCCCCGGCTTGGCAAACAGGTTGAGGTCCGTGAGCACGCAGGTGCCCGGCACGTAGGAAAAATCCACGGCATGGAAGCGCACGTCGCCGGCAAGCGGGACCAAGCCGCACGTGAGCTCGGTGCCGTCGGCAGCCACCGCGCGGCCCGACTCATCAACGGCAGCCACGTCATGCAAGTGCCCGTACGCGCCCACGCCCTGACCCTCGGGAATCTTCCACGCCCACGCGGCGTCGCCCGTCTGCACCAGCTCCACGCAGCCCTCGTTCACCTCGGGCTCAAGGTCCATGGCGGCAAACAGGCGCTCGGCACCGGCCAGCGCGTTGAGTAAGAAGTTGCCCAGCTGCGTAAACTGGTTGATGGGCATGGCGGCCTGGCGCACAAAGACCAGGTAGCTCGCGAGCGCACCTACGTCGGCGAGCCCCTTGATGCAGAGCATGCCGCCCGCCACGGCGACGATGGCATAGTTGACGTAGCCAATCACGACAGTCATGGGCACCATGGAGTTGGCATAGCTCACGGCGGCGGTGCCGGTGCGGCGAAGCTCGTCGTTGCGGCAGGCAAAGCCGGCGACATTCGCCGCCTCACGGTTAAAGACCTTGATGACCTTTTGACCCGAGACCATCTCTTCGATATATCCGTCCAGGTCGCCAAGCGATGCCTGCTGGGCAGCAAAGAAACGCTTAGAGCGCGCGCCCGAGTAGCGCGCATACAGCACAATGGCCGCATCGCACACGAGTGTGATAATCGTGAGCTGCCAGTTAAGGATGATGAGCATAGCCGTGGTGCCCACAACCTGAATGGCGGCCTGAATCACGTTGGCAAAGCTGTTGTTAAGCGCCTCGGAGACGGTGTCGACGTCGTTGGTGAAAAAACTCATGATGTCGCCCGAGCGCGTGCTGTCAAAATAACTGAGCGGCAGCGTCTGGATGTGCGCGAACAGGTCGCGGCGAATATCGGACACCACGTGTTGGGCCGCGCGCACCATGATCTGTGAGTAGCCCAGGGCCGAGAGCACGCCCGCGGCGTAGATGATCGCCGTCAGGATGACCTGCTTGGCGAGCAGTTCCTCCCCACCCGCGGCCAGGCCGTTGACGATGGGGCGCACCATATAGGTGCCGGCAAGACTCGCGATGGCGGCGACAGAGGCGAGCACGCCCACCGCGAGCAACGAGAACTTGGCATGCCCCATGTAGGAGAGCAAGCGGCGCACAGTGCGCTTGAGGTCGGCCGGGCGTGCTTGGGCTGCGGTCTTAGGCATGACGCTCACCCCCTTCCAAGGGCGATCCGCATGCGACGGAGGAAAATGGATCATTCGCGCAACCATCGTCGCTGCCGTCGCCGGCGTCCGCGTTCCTCGCAAACTCCATCTGCGAGGCATAAATCTCCTGGTATATGTTGTCGCCCGCTAGCAGTTCCTCGTGCGTGCCCACGCCGTGGACACGACCGTCGTCCAATACCACAATGCGATCGGCATCCATGACACTCGCGATGCGCTGGGCGATGATGAGCACGGTCGCATCGGGAATCCGAGCGATGTGCTCGCGAATCTTTGCGCCGGTCGCCATATCGACCGCGCTGGTGGAGTCATCAAAAATGAGCACGCGCGGATGCTTGAGCAGCGTGCGCGCGATGCACAGGCGTTGCTTCTGGCCACCCGAGACACCGGCGCCGCCTTGGCCCAACTCGCCGTCCAGCCCGCCGATGCGATCAAGGAACTCGTCCACGCACGCCGCGCGGCAAGCCGCGAGGAGCTCATCGTCCGACGCCTGCGGATTGCCCCACTGCAGATTCTCGCGCACGGTGCCCGTAAACAGCACGTTCTTCTGCAGCACAATGCCCACAGCGTCGCGCAAGGCGGCGAGGTCGTAGTCACGCACGTCACGTCCGCCCACAAGCACGGCGCCCTCGGTAGCGTCGTACAGGCGCGCAATCAGCTGCACAAGTGAGCTCTTGCCCGAGCCCGTGCCGCCGAGGATGCCCACCGTCGAGCCGCTCTCGATGCGAAGGTCGATATGCTCGAGCACATCCTCGGCTGCATCCGCGCGGTATTTAAAGGAAACGTCGCGAAACTCGATACTGCCGTCCGCTGGCGCCGCAATCGCGAGGTCTCCCGCGGGGTTGGCGATAAAGGGCTCCTCATCGAGCACCTCTGCGATACGGCCCACACTCGTAAGAGCGCGCGTGAGCAGCAAAAACACGTTGGAAATCATCATGAGCGAATTCATGATCAGCAGCACGTAGCTCATAAAGCCCGTGAGCGAGCCCACGCCCAGCTTGCCGGCGAGAATCATGTGGCCGCCAATCCACAGGATGGAGAGCGCAGCCACGTACATCGACAGCTGAAACACCGGCAGGTTGAGCACCGCGTTGCCAAAGGTCTTCGTCGCAGTGCCGGCGAGCTCGGTATTGACGGTGTCGAACTTGGCCTCCTCGTGCTCGGTACGAACGTAGGCCTTGACGGCACGCACGGCGGTGAGGTCTTCCTGTACCACGCCGTTGAGGTGGTCCATCGAGGTCTGGAGTTGGCGGTAGAGCGGACTGACGCGATAGGTGATGGCGCCCAGTACGATTGCCAGCACGGGCAAGATGATCGCAAAGACGGTGGCGAGCGGGCGCGACAGCATCAGCGCGTAGATAAGGCCGACGATAAGCGTCACCGGGCCGCGCACCATAGGGCGAAAGCCGTTGCCCACAGCATTTTGGATAACGGTGATGTCCGTGGTCATGCGGGTGACGAGCGAGCTGGCGTCGTAGTTGTCCAGGTTGCCAAAGGCGAGCGTTTGAATCTTTTTGTACTCGGCCTCGCGCAGGTTGGCGCCTAGGCCCGAGGCAACGCGGGCGGACGTGCGGGCATAACCCAAGCCCAGTACCAGCGAAAGCGCAGCGCACACCAACATGTACGCGCCCTGCAGCAGCATGTAGTTGATATCACCCGCAGGCACGCCCACATCGATGATGTTGGCCATGATGACCGGGATAAACAGCTCGAGCACCGTCTCGACCGACACAAAGAACACGCCGAGGATGGCATCGCGACGGTATGCCCCTAGATAGGAAAACAGTATTTTGAGATTGCGCACGCAGGTTCAACCCCCATCAAACGTTGTTCGCAAACGCACGTATTATTGCGCGACAGGTGACGGTGTCAAGTGATACGAAACCGATTTCTTTAAGGCCAGCGCAGGCACCACGCTTGTACGGTTTATGTCTGAGTTCGACGGAAATGATTACGAGCGTGACTTTTTTCGCCCCACTGCCAACATAAACCTTGACTCTACAATCGTTGTAGGGTTTTCACTACACTGGTACGTAAACAAACCCAGCCAGAAAGCCCCGCCCATGGAACACGACCTCACACGCGGCAATGTCCTCAAGACCATCGCGGTCTTTGCCCTGCCCTATATGCTCTCGTACTTTTTGCAGATGCTCTACGGCATGGCTGACCTGTACATGATGGGGCAGTTTAGCGGCGCCGCCGGCATCACCGCCGTGGCAAATGGCGCGCAGACGCTCTATATGATTACCGTGGCGCTCGTGGGCTTGGCCATGGGAACGACGGTCATCGTCGGCCACGCCGTGGGCTCGCGCCGCTTCGACCGCGCCGAGACCGCCATCGGCAACACCATCACGCTCTTTATGGGCGTCTCGGTGGTGCTGGCTGCTGTCCTGTTTGCATTGTGTCCGCAGGTTGTGGCGCTCATTGGCACGCCGCCCGAGGCGGTCGAAGGCACCGCCGCCTACCTGCGCATCTGCTTTATGGGCATTCCCTTTATCGCCGCATACAACATTCTTTCGGCCATCTTTCGCGGGCTGGGCGATTCGCGCTCGCCTATGTACGTGATCGGCGTGGCGTGCATCATCAACATCGCACTCGACTTTCTATTTATCGGCCACATGGGGCTCGGCCCCGTGGGTGCGGCGCTCGGCACGGTAACCGCCCAGACGGCCAGCGTTGCCCTCGCGCTCGTGTGGATCAAGAGCCGCCGCACGAACATCCACGTAAAGCGCAGCGACCTGCGCCCCCAGCCCGAGGTGCTCGGCAGCATCCTTAAGATCGGCGTGCCCGTGGCCGTACAGGACGGCTGCATCCAGGTAGCGTTTATGTTTATCACCGTCATCGCCAACCATCGCGGCCTGGTCGACGCCGCCGCCGTGGGCCTAGTCGAGAAGATGATCAGCTTTTTGTTCATTGTGCCGAGTTCCATGGGCGCCACCGTCAGCGCACTCACGGCGCAAAATGCCGGCGCGGGCAAGGGCGACCGCGCACGTCAGGTACTCAAGGACGCCATGACAATCTCGGTGGTGTACGGCTGCCTGATCACGGTGCTGATGTGGCTGGTGGCGCCAGCGTTTATTGGCTTTTTTGGAGGCTTCGGTAGTTTGTGTGACAAGGGGCTAGCCTAGGCAGCAACGCTCTTCGCTCCCTTCACGCCCTTCTTCCTCGCCTTCACCGGGCGACCCGGGAGCTGGGGCTGGCAGTCGCCGCACCTGAGCATGAGCAGGGCC
>JAUMMZ010000035.1 GCA_031296755.1 Collinsella sp. | reverse complement strand
GTGGGGGAAGGGATGGGGAAAGGTGTTGAAAAATGGGGCGGTTCCCCATATTATTAATGACGTCGACAGGCGGGGTGGTTCCCCGCGTACGTGCCATCTGAGTAACCGAGGGGAGGGCGCACATGGGAATGACTGGTGCATACGAGCGCAATCTCGATGCAAAAGGTCGTCTGTCCCTGCCTGCACCCCTTCGCGAGGAGCTTGGAGAGCACGTTCGCGTGTTCAAAGCCCTGGATGTCGATGCTCTGTACGTGTTCTCTGCCGAGGCCTTCGATAAGTGGGTCGAAGGACTCTTCGCGGGTCGTGAGGGCCACGAGGGTTTTAACCCGCGTGACATTAATGACCAGAAGCTCATGAGGGCGATCAACAAGCGCACCACGTCGATGGATGTGGACAGTGCCGGTCGTATCGGTCTTTCCGAGTCTCTCCGCAAGCAGGCGAACCTCGACCGCGAGGTCACGGTTGTGGGCAACTACGACCACCTTGAGGTTTGGGATCGCGCCGCGGCCGATGAGGACGATGACGATGAGGCCCTGCTGGACCTCTTCTTCTCGTAAGGGCAAGGCACGGGTAACGGATGGAGCGTGGGATCTTGACACAAGAATATCGGCATGAACCTGTCATGCTCGGCGAAGTGCTTGAGTCGCTGCGGCTAAAGAGCGGCTCCGTTGTCTGCGATTGCACCCTTGGCGGTGCCGGCCATTCGGTAAAGATGGCCGCGCAGGTGGGGGAGACGGGCCTTTTGCTCGGCGTCGATCAGGACGACATGGCCCTCGAGGCCGCTGGCGCCCGTCTGGACCGCGAGGTTCCCGGCGTTCCGCACCAGCTGCTGAAGGGCAACTTCGGCGACTTGGACGAGCTGCTTTGCTCGGCCGAGGTGCCCGGGGTCGATGGCTTCCTGTTCGATTTGGGCGTTTCGTCGCCGCAACTCGATATCCCTGGCAGGGGCTTTTCGTATAACGAGGACGCCCCATTGGACATGCGGATGGATCCGGGTAATAACACCTTAAACGCAGCTGAGGTCATCAACACCTATAACGAACACGACCTCGCCCGGATTCTACGCGTCTACGGCGAAGAGAAGTTCGCCTCGCAGATCGCGCGCGAGATCGTGCGCCGCCGCGAGCAAGAACCGATCGAAACCACCGGCCAATTTGTCGAGATCATCAAGGCGGGTATCCCGGCTGCCGCTCGTCGGCATGGTGGACACCCGGCCAAGAAAAGTTTCCAGGCCATTCGCATCGAGGTCAATCACGAGCTCGATGTGCTCGAACGAGGGCTTGATGCCGCCACCAGGTGGCTCAACCCGGGCGGACGTATCTGCGTCATCTCGTATCACTCGCTCGAGGACCGTATCGTAAAGAACCACTTTAAGGAGATGAGCCAGGGGTGCACGTGTCCGCCGGAGATTCCGGTGTGCGTGTGCGGCAACGTGCCGATACTCAAGGTCATCACCCGCAAACCCCTGGTTGCCCAGCCTGATGAGGTTGAGCGCAACCCTCGGGCGAGATCAGCCAAAATCCGCGTGGCGCAGCGTCTGTAGGCGCGACCGCGCGATATTGGACCTCCCGCTCGCACCATAAACGAAGCTTAAACACACTACCAACGTACTCGGGATGGGAGGCGGCATATCATGGGCTACAACACTTCAAGCGCAGCACTCGCCTATGATATGAACGCCATGCCCGCCTATCGTGAGACGCCGCAGGCCCCCGTTGCTCCCCGTGAGCAGCGCGCGCCGCGCTTTGATGTCTACACGGGCGCGGGCCGTCAGGCAAACCAGGCGGTCAGCCCGGTTTTCATGAGCGTTCTTAAAACGTTTTGCATCATTGCGGCTATCTTCATGACGATCGGCGTCGCCCGCGTGGCGCTCGCCGGCGTTACGGCCCAGGTGCTCAACAGCAACGCCGAGCTTACCAACACGCTCGAAAAGGCGACCGATGAGAGCTCCGACCTGGAGGTCATGCATTCGGTCTATGGCGCCGACACGCGCATTCGCGACCTTGCGGGCGCTTATGGCATGGTGGAGCCCAGCGAGAGCGTTACACTTGACTTTTCGCAGGATGCAGCCGCGGGCGCCAACGCGACCGCGACCGCTCAGTAGCAAGACGGTAGCTGAGTATGACAAATGACTATCGCCGCGGTTCCGATGGGGGCCGCGGTTCTGGACGTCCCTCGTCGCGGGGACGTTCTGGTTATCAAGGAACGGGTCGGCAATCTTACAACGCCGGGCAGTCCCGTGGCAACGACCCAGCGTCGCGACTTCGCGGCTCGGGCGGCCCTCAAGTGCATAACACCAGGTCGCGCAAGAGTTCGTCGACCGAATGGCTCACAGGCGCGCCTCTGCCTCGCCGCAAAGCCGTCATGGGCTTCATCGGGCTTGGCTTGGGCTTGGGCGTCTTTCGCCTTGCCGACTATCAAATTGTCGAAGCCGATAAACTGCGCGAGCGTGCCGACGCGCGCCGCCTGCTTGCGCAGACCCTCTATGCCAAACGTGGCACCATCTACGACCGCAACGGCAACGTGCTGGCGTCGTCAGTCGAATGTCGCAACATCGCCGTGAACCCGCAGCTTGTCGAAGATGTTGACAAGACGGTGTCGGCCCTGGTCAAGGCAACTGGAATCGATAAAAAGACCTGCCGCAAGCTCGTTGAGTCCGATGGAACCTGGGTGTATATCAAGCGCCAGGTGGACGAAGACGATGTTGCGGCGCTGGAGAAGAAGAACCTGCCCGGCGTGCTTTTTGAGCAGGCCATGAAGCGCGTATATCCATACGGCAATCTGGCATCGCAGGTGCTGGGTGTAGTGAATGTAGACAACGACGGCTTGACGGGTCTCGAAAAGCAATACAACAAGCTTCTGACCGGCACGAACGGTTCTCTCGTACGCGAGCGCGCGAGGGACGGCGGCTATATCGCGGGCGGTGCCTATAAAAAGGTGGCTGCGGTCGACGGCGTTGATATCGTGACGACGCTCGACGTCAATATCCAGCGAGCGGCTGAGGATGCTCTGGCAGAGGCTGTCGAGAAGACAAAGGCCAAGAACGGCTCGGCTTTGGTCACCGACCCCACGACCGGTGAAATTCTCGCAGCCTGCTCGTACCCGACCTACGACCAGACCGATCTGGAGAACGCCAAGACCGAGGATATGAATCTGCGCCTGGTCACCGACGCCTACGAGCCCGGCTCGGTCTTTAAGACGCTCGTGGCGGGCGCCGGCTTCGACTTGGGCGTCGTGCGATCGAGCACGTCGTTTGAGGTGCCGGCAAGCATCAAGGTGGGCGACGATACCGTCACCGATGCCGACAAGCGCGACTATGCCATGACCATGGATGTGCGCGAGATGATGCGCCGTTCGTCCAACGTGGGCTTTGTCCTAGTGGGGCGCAAGATCGGTGCCGACGACTTTGCCGCCTATGTGGACAAGTGGGGCATCGGTCACAGCTCGGGTGTCGATTTTCCGGGAGAGAGCCTGGGTATCGTCAAGGAGCGTGACCAGTATGACGGCGCCACGCTGGGTTCGATGAGCTTTGGACAGGCGCTGTCCGTCTCGCCGATTGAGATCGCACGTGCCGTGGGCGGCATCGCCAACGGCGGCGTGATGATGACCCCGCACTTCTATAAGTCCAGCAAAGGCGACGAGAAGGACTGGGGCGAAGGCGAGCGCGCGATTTCGGAGGACGCCGCATCCCAGGTGACATCGTGCATGCAGACGGTCGTGTCCGAGGGAACGGGCGTTGGCGGCGCGGTTGACGGCTATGACGTGGCGGGTAAGACCGGTACGGCCGAACGAGCCGACGAGAACGGCGGCTACCTCAAGGAGAACTACATGTCGTCCTTTATGGGCTTTGCACCGGCACAATCGCCCAAGGTGCTGTGCTATATCACGCTCGACGGAACGCCGAGCGGCTCAGATGCCGCTGCGGTGCCGTTCCAGTCCATTATGGCCAACGCGCTCGACGTGCTGGGTATCCCGCACACGAAGTAGGGGGTTACAATCTTTGGGGCGTGGTTTGTTGTCCCATATGAGGGGTGTTCACATGCCCTGCACCACGCATGCGCGGCGCTGGGATACAATACGCCGATAGCATTATTAGGTTTACAGGGGAGCTGCAATGATAGAGATCGCCGTCAACAACCTCGCGGCCGCAACAGGGGCCCGAACCGTGACGGGAGAAGCCGATCAGGTATGCCGCGGGTGCGTTATCGACTCGCGCCAGGTCGAGGAAGGGACGATTTTCGTCGCCTTTCCCGGTGAAAACGTCGACGGCAATGATTTTGCTTCCCGTGCCGTCCAGTCGGGTGCCGGCGCCGTCGTGATGACGCGTGAGCCCGAGGCCGAGCTGGTCTCGCTGGCGCAGGACAAGGGCTGTGCCATCTTGCTGACCGATGATCCCGAGGAGTTTCTGCTGCGTTTGGCGCACACGTACCGTCTGGAGCTTGGCTGCCTGGTCGTTGGTATTACCGGTTCCATCGGCAAGACGACGACCAAGGACGTGCTCGCCGCTGTGCTCGCCAAGCGCTATCGTGTCTGGGCCACCAAGGGCAATTTCAATAACCTGATCGGCATGCCACTCACGGTGCTTTCCGCTCCGGCCGATACCGAGGTCCTGGTGCTCGAGATGGGCATGAACCATTTCCACGAGATCGAGCGCCTGTCCCAGTCCGCCAATCCCAACCTTGCCATCGTGAGCAAGATTGGTACCTCTCATATCGGCATTTTGGGTAGTCGCGAGAACATCGCCCGCGCTAAGGCCGAGATTGTCCAGGGTATGTGCGCCGCTGGCGACTTCTTGCCGCTGCTGGTTTTGGGCGGCGAGGACGACTTTACGCCGTTCATTCGCGATACGTTCGCCCAGCCTGCTGGTATCGACGTGATGCTGGCCGGCGTCTCGGACGATGATGAGGTCCGTGCCCGCGACGTTCGAGTTGATGACGAGGGCCGTCCGGTCTTTACGCTCGATTTTGGTCAGGGCGAGACAATCGATACCATGCTT
The DNA here is from genome assembly GCA_031296755.1 of Collinsella sp. GTDB lineage: Bacteria > Actinomycetota > Coriobacteriia > Coriobacteriales > Coriobacteriaceae > Collinsella. Next base: position 18,940 of record JAUMMZ010000035.1, on the reverse strand, counting down.
GCCATCCCCGGCGTGCAGTCCGTCCCAAATGCCGTTAAGGCCGCCGCGGTTGCCTATCGCCTGGGCGTGACGCCCGAGCAGATCGATGCTGCCTTTAGGGGCCTCACGATCACCGGTCACCGCCAAGAGATCAAGCGCGCCAAGAGCGGTGCCCGCGTCATCGACGATTCCTATAACGCCAGTGCCGAATCCATGGCTGCTGGCCTCGATCTGCTGTGCTCGCTTTCGTGCACGGGGTCTCGCATGGCGATCCTGGGCGAGATGGGCGAGATGGGCGATGAGGCTCCTCGCATGCATGAGCTCGTGGGCGCCTATGCCGCCGCCAAGAAGCTCGACATGCTGGCGTGCGTGGGTGGTGAGCTGGCCCAGCTTATGGCCGATGCCGCGCGCATGATGGGCATGGACGAGGACCGCATCCAGGTGTTCTCCGATTATCAGCAGGTGCTCGACCGCATGGGCGGCGCGCTTGAAAAACATGATGTTGTACTGGTCAAGGGTTCCCGTTTTGTTGAGCTCGACCGCTTTGTGGAAGGTGTGTGCTAGCCCATGTTCGGCAATCCCTCGTATCCAACGTATCAGGCTTTTTTGGGGCTTGGCATCGCCGCTGCCATTGCGCTGCTGCTCATGCCGTGGTGGATCAAGCTGCTCAAGGTCGAGGGTATCGGCCAGCAGGTTCGTGCCGACGGCCCCAAGCGTCATTTGGTTAAGCAGGGAACGCCCACCATGGGTGGCGTTGTCATCCTCGTCGCGATCTCGCTGACCTGCCTGCTGATGGGCAAGCTCACCACCGAGCTCGTGCTCGTGCTGCTCGCCACGCTGGCGACCGGCGTGCTGGGCCTGATCGACGACCTGACCTCCGTTACGCACGGGCGCTCGCTCGGTCTGACGCCTCATGCCAAGATGATCGGCCTAACCATTATCTGTGTCACCTTTACGGTACTTGCCGTCAACTGGTGCGGCGTCGCCCCCGAGATTCGTTTTCCCGGCGGCCTGACGATTGACCTCGGTGTTCTTTCGACCACCATCTGCGGCCTTTCGTTCCCGTGGCTCTACATTGTCTTTTGCTGGCTGATGATCGCCGGTCTTTCTAATGCCGTGAACCTGACCGATGGCCTTGACGGTCTTGCTGGCGGCACCTCCATGATCGCCATGCTCGCCATGGCTGCCATGGCGTTTTTGCACGGAGACGTGAACCTGTCCATCTTCTGCACCGCGTGTGCCGGTGCCTGCTTGGGCTTTCTGTGGTTCAACTGCTATCCGGCGAGCATCTTTATGGGCGATACCGGCTCGCTTGCCCTGGGCGCCGCGTTTGCCTGCACGTCCATCATGACCAACACCGAGGTCGTCTCCCTCATCATCGGCGGCCTGTTTATCGTTGAGACCCTGTCGGTCATGATTCAGGTTGTCTACTTCCACTTTACGCACAAGCGCGTCTTCCTTATGGCGCCCATCCATCATCATTTCGAAAAGAAGGGCTGGGCCGAGACCAAGGTCGTCATCCGTTTTTGGATTATCGCTGCGGCCTTTGGTGCCGTTGGCCTTGCTTTGTTCTTCCAGTTGGGATAGTGGTCTTTCATGCCTCTTGCTGATGTCTTTAGCCTGCTCGTTTTGGGTCAGGGCAAATCCGGTCTCGATGTCGCCCGCTGGGCGCTGGCACATCCCGAGCGCGTAAGCGCCGTTACCGTGTATGGCGGCGGCACCTCTGAGCCCAATGACGCCACGCGTGCGCTCGAGGCTGCTGGTGCGTCGTTTGTCTATGGGACCGAACAGGTCGAGGGCGCCTATGACGTATGCGTGACGTGCCCGGGCATCTCGGAGTTCTCGGGCTTCTTTAAGGCCGGGCGCGAGCATGCCGCCCAGATTATGGGTGAGCCCGAGTTTGCCTATCGCCTGTCGCCCGATAACTGGATTGCCATCACGGGCACCAACGGCAAGACGACCACCACGTCGCTGACTGATTATCTGCTTAAGGCTGCCGGCGAGGCCAGCGTTGCTGTCGGCAACATCGGCGAGCCGCCGGTCAACGAGATTGACGGCCGAGCCCACAACGAGTGGTTTGTGGCTGAGCTCTCGAGCTATCAGATTGCTACGACAACCGAGCTCCACCCCCGCGTGGCGGTGCTGCTCAACATCACTCCCGACCACTTGGGCTGGCATAAGAGCCATAAGAACTACGCGCTTGCCAAGATCAAACTGTTTGACAATATGGTCGATGACGATCTGGCGGTTGTCGACGTCGAAGACGCCGGCATTCACGAGTTCGATGAGTACATCTACACGCCGGGTCGTCGCATCTGCAAGGTTGCCTTTGACGAGCCTGAGGGCGAGGATGCCGCCTTTGTGCGCGACGGCAAGATGGTCGTGCGCCTGAAGGGCGTCGAGACCCCGCTCATCGCTACATCCGAGCTCAAGATCTCGGGCCATCACAATGTTATCAATGCCCTGTGCGCCGCCACGGCTGCCTTGGCGGTCGGTGCCGATGTCGATGGTGTCTGCCGCGGTCTTGCCTCGTTCCAGCCGCTCGAGCACCGCGTGGAGCCGTGTGGCGAGATTGACGGCGTGCGCTACGTCAACGATTCCAAGGCGACCAACACCGATGCGGTCGAGAAGGCACTGACGGCATTTCCCGATGACGACGTGATCTTGCTGCTCGGCGGCCACGATAAGGGCACGCCGCTCACGGACTTCGCGCGCGTCGTTATGGACAACGTGCGCTCGGTCGTCTGCTTTGGCGATGCGCGCGAGCGCTTCACCGCCGCTATGGACGAGGCCGATGTCGATGGCGATGTGGATATCGCTCAGGCGGATGACCTGCGCGACGCCGTGGACGTTGCCCGTTCGCTGTCGAGCCGTGGCGATGTGATCTTACTTTCTCCTGCCTGCTCTTCGTTCGATGAGTTCTCGGGCTATGAGGAGCGCGGCCGCGTGTTTAAGGACTACGTGGCCCAGCTTGCCGCTGCAGCGAAATCACAAATGGAATAGGGGTTGCGGTGAGAGAGGAGAGCCCCCGACAAGGTATGAGGAGGCCCGACTCGGACCGTGCTTCCTCACGTCGTATCACACCGCGTTCCAGCCGCGGCGGGCAGTCGTTTAGCGAACGCTATATTGCCGGCGTTCCCGCCCGTATCATGCGCCCCCGTTTGATATTCATGGCCTGCTTGTTTACCTTGGTATGCTTTGGCCTGCTGATGGTGTACTCGGCGTCTTCGGTCGAGGCGCTGCACGAGAATGGCTCGGCGACGTTTTTTCTGGGTCGACAGGCCGCGTTTGCCGTGGTCGGTGTTCTGGCGCTGATTGCCATCGTGCGCGTTTTGCCGGACAGCTGGTTTGGGGAGGATGTGCTCAGGATCTTCCTTATCGGCATGATAGGGCTACTGCTTCTGGTGTTCTTGGTGGGCAGCGGCAGCCGTGGCGCCACGCGCTGGCTTAACATCGCCGGTATTCAGTTCCAGCCTTCCGAGTTTTTAAAGCCATTTGCCATTGCGTATTCGGCCATCATGCTTGATCGCTTCTTTTCGCCCGGTGGCAACATCAACGAATTCCTTCGCAAGATGGGCATCTACCTGGGCATTTCGCTCTTTCTGATCTTTATCCAGCCCGATTTCGGTACTGTCCTGATCATCCTGTTGACCCTCATGTGCATGGCGTTGTTTGCGGGTCTCGACCCCAGATTTATCATCGGCGTGCTAATCTTCGGCATTCTCGTGATCGTGATTGCGCTTGTCGCAGAGCCGTACCGTATGGTGCGTATTCAGGTTGCCTTGAACCCTTGGGCCGACGAGTATGGTGACGGCTATCAGGCCACGCTTGCCATCATGGCCTTTGCCTCGGGCGGTCTGTTCGGCCGTGGCATCGGCAACTCAACCATGAAGTACTCGTATCTGCCCGAGGCGCACAATGACTACATCCTGGCCATCATTGGCGAGGAAGTCGGTTTTGTCGGAACCGTGCTGTTCTTCTTGGTGTTTGCGATGCTGATCTACTCGGCGTTTCGCATTGCCGAGCAGGCGACCGATCGCCGGGGCGCGCTTATGGCGTCTGGCTCCGCGGTCATTCTCGCAGTGCAGTTTTTGATTAACGCGCTGGGCATCCTCAACGTGTTTCCCATGACGGGCAAACCGTTGCCGTTTATTAGCTACGGCGGTTCGTCGATTATTGTGTCGCTTATGCTTGCCGGGTTGATCCTGCGCGTTTCGTACGAGAGCGCCCGCCGCGATGAGTATGACCGCCGCCGTGAGAGCTTTGCCGTTATGGACGAGAGCACCGCCGGCGTAGCCCATGTGCGCGGTGAACGACCTTCGCGTAGCGGCTTTACCGTTCTGGATGGTTCTGCATCCGAGCCGGCAGCTCGTCCACGCCCGCGAATGGCTCCGCAAGGTCGTCCGCAGCGCCCCAGCCCTCGCAACGCGGGCGGCGGATATAATCGAATCGATTTGAACTCGGACCCGTCGGCGCGTCTGCGTACCGACGACCAGGGACCGCGTGTACGAAGGGACTACCATGACCGATAAAATGACCGTTGCTATTGCAGCCGGCGGCACGGCAGGACACATCAACCCCGCGCTCGCCTTGGCCGAAGAACTGCGTGACCGTGGCCACCACGTTGTGTTCGTGGGCCAGTCGCGCAAGCTCGAGGGTCGTCTGGTCCCCGAGGCTGGGTTTGATTTTGTGCCCATTACGGTCACGGGCTTCGACCGCTCCCGTCCTTGGACGGCGCTGACCTCGCTGTGGCGTGTCAACAAGGCCAAACGTGCGCTCGCCAGTCATTTCTCAAAGGTCGGCAAGCCCGATGCCGCCATTGGTTTTGGTGCCTATGTCGAGGTTCCGCTGCTGGGGTGGTGCAAGGGCGCGGGCGTTCCGTATCTGCTGCATGAGCAGAACTCTGTTCCGGGCCTGGCCAACAAGATGATGAACTCCCACGCCGCCCGCGTGTGCATCTCGGTGCCGGCAGCGCGTTCGGTCTTTGAGCGCGAAGGTGACCCTGGCCACGTGCTCATGACCGGCAACCCCGTACGTCGCTCGGTGATCGAGGGCGATCGCGCTCGCGGCCGCAAGGCACTTGGCGTTCCCGAGGACGCTACGCTGCTGCTCGTCTTTGGCGGTTCACTTGGCGCCCAGCACCTCAATGAGCGCGTGGTTTCGCTCAAAAACGAGCTGCTTTCGCGCAAGAACCTCTATGTGTTGCATTCGACGGGTGCCGACGGCTTTGAGGAGACCGAGCGCGCTTTGGCGCTGACGCCCGAGGAGGCGAAGTGTTACCGCGTCCAGCCTTACATCGACAACATGGGCGATATGCTGGCTGCTGCCGATTTGGTGCTCTCGCGTTCGGGCGCATCGAGCGTGGCCGAGATCGCTGCACTCGCCGTGCCTTCGGTGCTCGTGCCGTACCCGCACGCCACGGCCGATCACCAAACCACCAATGCCCGTTATCTGGTCGACGCCGGGGCCGGCGTGCTCTGCGCCGATGCCGATATCGACGGTTCTGCCTTTGCCGATGAACTGCTGCACCTGGTCGATGACGCGGCGGCGCGCGACGCCATGCGTCAGGCGGCGCGTGGTCTGGCTCAGGATAGGGCCGCCGCTCTTCTGGCGGATGCGGTAGAGGGTTTGCGTTAGTTAGACGGGATATCGTCGGTCGCCCTCGCGCTGATGCGGTAGGTGCGGTACAGTTAACGGGTTACAGGCAGTGTTTACGCAAGGAGTACACGAGCACATGGCTGATTCCCAGACTGCAACCTCCGCACCCGAGTTTAAGAGCGCCCACTTTATCGGTATCGGCGGCGCCGGCATGAGCGGCATCGCCCTCGTTCTGCACGAGCGCGGTTATGCCGTTACCGGCTCCGACCTTAAGACGTCACGCTATATCCGCCAGCTTACCCGCGCTGGTGTGAAGGTACATGTGGGCCATGAGGCCGCCACGATCGACGAGGTCAAGCCCGACGTGGTTGTTGTCTCCACCGCTATTCCGGAGTCCAACCCTGAACTCGTGCGCGCTCGCGAGCTTGGTATTCCCGTGTGGCCCCGTGCCAAGATGCTCTCTGCTTTGGGCCACGGCTACACCACCGTCGCTGTTGCCGGCACGCATGGCAAGACCACCACGTCTTCGATGTGCGCCACCATGCTCGACCGCATGGGTCTGGATCCGAGCTTCTTGATCGGTGGCATCGTCGAGGGCTATGACACGAACGGCAAGAACGGCTCGGGCGACTACTTTGTCGCCGAGGCCGACGAGTCCGACAGCTCCTTCCTGTTCCTGAACCCCAACGTGGTCATCGTGACCAACGTCGAGGCCGACCACCTCGATCACTACTCGGGTATCGAGGAGATCGAGGCAACTTTCGCCAAATTCATGAGCCTGGTGGGCGAGGACGGCACCGTCATCGTCTGCGGTGAGGACCCGCATCTGGTCGAGCTCGCCAAGTCGACGGGTCGTCACGTGCTTTCCTACGGCTTTGCCGAGAGCAACGACATCGTCTGCATGCACCCGGATGTCAAGGGCATCCAGAGCGATTTTATCGTTCGCTTTGAGGACGGCACTGAGCACGCTGTGGAGATCAAGAGCAATCCCGGTCGCCACAACATGCTCAACGCCACGGCGGTGCTCACCGTCGCCCATGTCCTGGGCCTTGACATCGACGCCGCCGCCAAGGCGCTCTCGAGCTTTGAGGGCGTCCGCCGTCGCTTTACCCACGTGGGCGATATCGATGGCATCACCGTGGTCGATGATTACGGCCATCACCCCACCGAGATCAAGGCGACGCTTGCTGCTGCTTCGTCGCTGGGCTACAAGCACGTCGACGTCGTGTTCCAGCCGCACCGCTATTCGCGCCTGCAGGCCCTGTGCGACGACTTTGCCGATGCATTTGCCAATGCCGATAAACTGCTGCTGATTGATGTGTTCTCGGCTGGCGAGATGCCCATTCCGGGTGTCACCTCTAAGATGCTCGCCGATACCGTGCGCGCCAAGCATCCTGGCAAGGAGGTCGTGTACTGCTCCAGCCGTCTTGAGCTCAATCAGGAGCTCGAGCAGATGGTGGGCGAGGGCGACCTGCTGCTCACTATGGGTGCCGGTGACGTTACGACCGTCGGTCCCGAGTTCATTGAGTATCTGACTGCCAAGAAAGACGCTTAAGTCTAATGGGTCTGTTTAACGCCGTCATGGCGCTCTCGGGCATGATCGACACGGATGTGATCGAGGACGAGCGCCTTGCGCGTCATACGAGCTATCGTATCGGCGGCAAGGCCGACCTCTTTGTGACGTGCCATAGCTATCATGCCCTTCGCCGCGCCGTGGCGGTGCTCGATCGCGAGCAGGTGCCGTGGGTCATCATCGGCAAGGGCTCCAATCTGCTGGTTGCCGATGGCGGTTATCGCGGTGCCGTCATTTCGCTCGGACGTGAGTTTCAGCGCACGGTTGTTGCCGATGACGGTTGTACGCTGACGGTCGGTGCGGGCGTGATGTTTGCGCGCCTGGTCAACGATGCCCTGTCGCGTAGCCTCTCGGGCCTTGAGTTTGCCGTTGGCATTCCTGGTTCGGTCGGCGGTGCGATATCTATGAATGCAGGCACACGGACCGAGTGGATTGGCTCGCTGGTTGAGGATGTCGTAACGTTTGACCCGGCATCCGGTATCAAGCATTATGCGGGGTCCGAGATCACTTGGGGCTACCGCGAATGTAGCCTTCCCCGCAATGAGATCATCCTCGAGTGCGTGCTCAAGCTTAAACCGGCGCCCAAGGCCGACATTCGCGAGCGCATGGAGCGGTACCTGACGAGGCGCAAGCGTACGCAGCCCATGGGTCGCGCATCCTGCGGGTCGGTCTTTCGCAACCCGCAGGATGCGAGTGTGGGCAAGCTTATCGAGGATTGTGGATTAAAGGGTTTTTCGATTGGCGGCGCGGAAGTTTCGCCCGTTCACGCTAATTTTATCGTTAATAACGGAACTGCCTCGGCCGATGACGTTGCCGCGGTTATCAGACATGTGCACGGAAAGGTGAGGGAGGCGTATGGCATCGAGCTCAGACCGGAAGTTAAATTCCTCGGCTTCTAGAGCATCGAAACCCACCTTCCGCCGCGCCGGAGGGCGTTCCGGCGCGCCTGCCAAACCTCAACGCAATACCGTCGCGCACTCTAAGTCTGTCGGGCATGCTCGACAGACCAGTCGTCCGGTTGTCGGCTCGCAGCTCGGTAATCGTCCGGCCGCAAAAAAGTCCTCGCGTCCCTCGGTGACGTCAAAGCCTGTTATGGGCGCCAAACCCGCCCGTCCCATGGCAACTCCTAAGCCCTCGACGGGAACTAAAGCGCCGCGTCCAGGTCGCACGCTGGGCGCATCGAAACCGCGCTCGCTGACATCGGTGCCGGCTACCGCCAAGAAGCCTTCGGGTAAAAAAAGCGTCAACCCGTTGTCTTCACTTGGGGCGATGGTAAATAAAACATCAGACGCCGCTTCTGTCGTTGCAGGCAAAGGCAAAATCGTGGGCGGCGTTCTGGCCGCCTTGGCCGTGCTCGTCGTCGTTGCCATCGTGGTGATCAACTCTGGATTGTTTACCGCCACTGATATTCAGATTCAAGGCAGCGAGCATGTGACGAAGCACGATGCTATCCAGCTGATCGATTTGCCCGAGGGAACGTCGCTTTTTAACGTCGATCCCGACCAGATTACCGAGGACCTCAAGCAGAATCCGTGGGTCTCGGGCGTGGATGTCCAGCGTCAGTTCCCGCATACGCTCATCATTACGCCGATGGAGCGCAAGGTCATCGCAATTGCCTATATCAGTTCCGATGACCTTGCCTGGGCCATCGGGGATGATGACACCTGGATCGCCCCACTGTCGACGTCGGTCGAAGTGGACGACCAAGGCAACGTCATCACGACAGGGCAGGGCTCAAATACCTTGACCGGAATCGATGCCGCGCTGGCGCTCGCTAAGCACTATGGCGCGGTGTTGTTGACTGATGTCTCGGCGGATGTCGCTCCGGTTTCCGGCCAGGCAGTGAGCTCCAAGGCCGTTAAGGCTGGCTTGGATTATGTGCGTGGTTTTTCGAGCGAGTTCTTGGGACAAGTCAAGGATATTTCCACGCCTTCGGTCGAAGCCATCTCGGCAAACCTCAATAACGGCATTGAGGTGTCGCTGGGCGATTCGAACGATATCGTCAAGAAGGAGCGCGTAGTCACCAAGCTGCTTTCGCAGGTAGAGGGCGTAACGTATATCAATGTGCGCTCTCCGGGTAACTATACATTTAGGAACGCTCCGACCTCGTAGCGCTGGTTGATGCTTTGTTGAGGGGCCATACCACGCCGTTTATCTGGTTTGTTTGGTTTTCACGGTCAATTATTTGACTGATACGTTCATAATGTGCAACCATAATACGGTTTACCTTTGCATTTACTTTCAACCTGAAGGTTAATGTGCGCAGGGGTCGACCCATGCTATGGCTATAACCTTTGTTCGGAGGACCGACATGCACGAGACAGAGATCAACAACTACCTTGCCGTCATTAAGGTGGTCGGCGTCGGCGGCGGCGGTACCAACGCGGTCAATCGAATGATCGAAGAGGGCATCCGCGGCGTCGAGTTTGTTGCCATCAACACCGATGCTCAGGCACTCGCGATCTCTGATGCCGATATCAAGGTGCACATCGGCACCGACCTTACCCGCGGCCTGGGCGCCGGCGCCAACCCCGAGGTTGGCCGCAAGGCTGCCGATGAGTCCCGCGACGACATTGCCGAGGCGCTCGCTGGCGCCGACATGGTGTTCATCACCTGCGGCGAGGGCGGTGGCACCGGTACCGGCGCTGCTCCCATCGTTGCCGATATCGCGATGAACGAGGTCGGTGCGCTGACCGTCGCCGTCGTGACCAAGCCCTTCACCTTCGAGGGCCGCAAGCGCAAGAAGAGCGCCGAGGAGGGCATTAAGACCCTCTCCGATTGCGTCGACACCATGATCGTCATCCCTAACGATAAGCTGCTCGACATCGCCGAGAAGAAGACCACCATGCTCGAGGCCTTCGCGATTGCCGATGGCGTCCTTTCCCAGGGCACCCAGGGCATCACCGACCTCATCACCGTCCCCGGTATCATCAACCTGGACTTCGCCGATGTTAAGACCATCATGAAGCAGGCCGGTACCGCCATGATGGGTATCGGTACCTCTTCTGGGGACACCCGTGCCGTCGACGCTGCCCAGCAGGCCATCTCCAGCCCGCTGCTCGAGAGCTCCATCGATGGCGCCACGCGCGTGCTGCTCTCCATCGCCGGTTCCAAGGACCTGGGCATCCAGGAGATCAGCGACGCCGCCGACGTTGTCGCCAACGCCGTCGACCCCGAGGCCAACATCATCTTCGGTACCGTTGTCGACGAGTCCCTGGGCGATCAGGTGCGTATCACCGTCATCGCTACGGGCTTCTCCGACTCCAACGTCAACCGTCAGGACGAGCTCTTTGCTGCTCAGCAGTCTCAGAGCAAGGCCGCTGCCTCCGCTGAGCCGCAGCGCACCGCTCCTGCCACGAGCCCGGCTCAGGCCGCTCCGACCCGCAATGTCGGTGGCACCGAGCTTCCTAACTTCGGCAACGATCAGTTCGAGCTTCCCGACTTCCTGAAGCGCGGTAGCTTCTAAGTCGTTCTTTGCATTGTTGTGCACAGGGGCGTGTCCGTATGGACGCGCCCTTTTTATTTCGACTTTGTAAACTAGAACCTCCAATCTCTTTACGTTCCCTTTACGATTGCCTCCAGCGCAGCAGGTATCCTTTTAGAGAAGTATGACAGCCGTATAAACGCGGGCTGTAGCGGCGATGCCGCGGTACTTGTGTTATTAGGAGGCTTTAGTATGGCAGCACGTGCGGACAACGTTTCGCGTGTCGACCATGATGGAGTTACGTTGGTGGAGGGCGCGACATCCGATGTTCGCTTTGCCTTCACCGAGCGCGCCGGTGGTGTTTCCGAAGATGCGTACTCCTCACTCAACTTGGGCTCGCATGTTGGCGATGACCCCTTTGCTGTTCAAGAAAATCGTCGTCGTGCGCTCGAGGCTATGGGTGCCGCCGAGTGCGAGCACAACCTGCTCGTTCCCAATCAGGTCCATGGTGATCATATCGTTGCGGTGACCTCGAACGGCGCCGATGACCTTGAGGACGTTCGCGAGCAGATTGCCGAGGGCTGTGATGCCATCGTCTGCACGGCGCATAACGTGCCCGTGCTGCTCTGCTTTGCCGACTGCGTTCCCGTGGTGCTGGTGGCCCCCGGCGGATTTGCCGTGGTGCACTCCGGTTGGAAGGGCACGATTGCACGTATTTCCGCCAAGGCGTGCCAGGCGCTTTGCGATGCTGCCGGTTGCGATGCGAGCGACGTTTCCGCCTATATCGGCCCCCATATCTTGGGTGACGAATATGAGGTATCCCAGGAACTCATGGATCGCTTTGCCGCCGAGTTCTCTTGCATCGATGCGAATACCTCTCGTATGCTCGATCTTTCCGCTGCCATTCGCGAGGCGCTGGTAGATGTCGGTGTCGACGCGGATAATATCGTGGATACCCAGCTTTCGACCGTGCGTCAGAACGACCGCTTTTATTCCTACCGTAACGAGGACGGCACCTGTGGGCGCCATGCTGCGATCGGCGTGATGCTATGAGAAAGATCGTATCGGTCCTGAGCGCCGCTGTGCTTACGCTTACGCTGTGCGCCTGTTCTTCGGGATCTTCTACCTCTTCCATTACCGTTGCCGGCTCCACGACCTGCCTTCCTATCGCCGAGATTGCGGCCGAGGGCTTTAAGGAGGAGACCGGCATCGACGTGCTCGTTTCCGGTTTGGGTTCTTCCGCTGGGATCGAGGCCGTCAGCGCCGGCACGGCCGATATCGCCAGCTCCTCCCGTGGACTCAATGCCGACGAACAGGATCTGGGCCTGACTCCCATCGTCATTGCCCACGACGGTATTGCGGTCATCGTGAACGACGACAACCCCGTCGATAACCTCTCGACCGAGCAGCTCCGCGATATCTACGCCGGCAAGATTACCAATTGGAAAGAGGTCGGTGGCGAGGACCTGAGGATTCAGGTCATCAACCGAGACGAGGCGTCCGGTACGCGCGAGGCCTTCCGTACCATCGTGATGGATGGCACGCCGTTCGATCGCCGCTCGGCTGTTCTTTCGGGTACGGGCCAGGTGCGCGACGTGGTATCTCGTTCGCGTGGGGCCATCGGCTACATTTCGCTGGGCTTCGTCGATAGCCTCAACGCCAAGACCTCGGTCAAGGCTGTCTCGGTCAATCATGTTGAGGCGTCCGAGAAGACGGTCGCGAGTGGCGGCTATCCCATCTCGCGCGACCTTTACTTCTTTGTGAAGGGTGCGCCTTCGCAGCAGGCGCAGGATTACATCGACTACGTGACGTCCGAAAAGATGGACAAGCAGATTCGCGAGGCGGGCTTTATTCCCGTCACCAACGACGAGAAGGGGAGTGAGTAGCATGGAAGCACAGGAAAACTCCCAGACTGAGCAGAATGCTCAGGCACCCAAGAAGCGCGAGCTGGCGCTCGTATCGCGCAGTACCTATATCAAGGAGAAGGCGCTGCAGTGGATCTTCTTTGCCTGCGCGTTTTTGGCGGTCGTTACCGTCATCCTGATTTTTGTCTTTACCATGTACTCGGCGCTGCCCGTCTTTACCGACATCGGTCTGGCGGACTTCTTTAGCTTTACGTGGGCGCCCTCTGAGGGCCACTACGGCATCATGTCGCTGCTTGCCGGCTCAGGTCTGGTGACCGTCGGTGCGCTCGCCATGGGCGTGCCGCTAGGTGTGGGCACGGCCGTGTACCTGGTCGAGATCGCCGGCAAGCGCGTGCGCAAGCTCATCAGCCCTGCCGTCGACCTGCTGGCCGGCATCCCTTCTATCATCTACGGCTTTTTCGGCATGATCATCATCCGCCCGTTTATCGCACAACTGACCGGCGGCCTTGGTTTTGGTGCGCTGACGGCGTGGTTTGTGCTCGCCATCATGATCGTCCCTACCATCACCACGCTCACCATCGATGCCCTCAATTCCATTCCCATGGGCATTCGCGAGGCATCGTATGCCATGGGTGCTACTAAGTGGCAGACCATCTATAAGGTCGTGCTACCTGCCGCTAAGCTGGGTATCGTGGATGCCATCGTGCTGGGTATGGGCCGTGCCATCGGAGAGACCATGGCCGTGCTCATGGTCGTGGGTAACGCCCCGGTTATTCCCGACAGCATTGCGAGCCCTATCTCGACGCTCACGAGCCAGATCGCGCTCGACATGAGCTATTCCTCGGGTCTGCATCGCTCGGCGCTGTTCGGCATGGGCGTGGTCCTGTTTATCATCTCCGCCACGCTGGTGGGCATCGTCCGTCTGATTTCCAAGAAGAAGAGGGGGTAGGCTATGTCCGATTCCGTTGACACGACGGTCGATACGACCTCGTCGCGCGAGCGCATCAAGCGTGCCCTTTCCCACGGCAAGAAGGGCCGCATCAACAAGGACCTGTCCAACAAGATCATGCTTGGCGTGTTTCGTGCCGCTGCCTACATCACCACGCTGGTGCTGGTCGCTATCATCGCCTACGTGGTCATCAACGGCCTGCCACACATCTCGCTCGACTTTATCTTCGGTTGGCCCCAGGGCGTCAACGCCGAGGGCGGAATTTGGCCCACGATCGTCTCGACCGTCTACGTGACGGCGCTCGCCATGCTTATCTGCACGCCGATCGCTGTGCTGGCAGCCGTCTATCTGGCCGAGTACGCCAAGCAGGGCAAGGTCGTCGAGCTCATTCGCTACGCTGCTGACGCTTTGGCCTCGGTGCCCTCCATCGTTATGGGCCTGTTTGGCTACGCCTTGTTTGTCGAGGCCATGGGCCTGGGCCTTTCGATGGTCTCGGCCGCCCTGGCACTCGCGCTCTTGATGCTTCCCATCGTCATGCGTACCACCGAAGAGGCCATTCGCGCCGTTCCGCGCTATATCCGCTGGGGCGCATATGGCCTGGGCGCCACCAAGTGGCAGGTTGTCTCCAAGATCGTGCTTCCTTCTGCCTTTGGCCGTATTGCCACGGGCATCGTTCTCGCCATCGGCCGTGCCATTGGCGAGACCGCGGTGGTGCTCTATACCATGGGGCAGGCCATCAATCTACCTATTTCGCCGCTCGATTCCGGCCGCCCCATGACGGTTCACCTGTATCTGCTTGCCAACGACGGCATCAACATGAACGCAGCCTACGGCACCGCGCTCTTGCTGATGGTGATCATTCTGGCCTTCAACCTGTTTGCGCGCTTCCTGTCGCGCAAGCGTCGCTAGTTAAGGAGTCCCATGTCCGTTTATCAGTCCGCTCCCACGTTGGAGCAAGCGGCCATTACGGCCAAGGATTTCAACTTTTGGTACAGTGACTTTCATGCGCTGACGGGGCTTGACCTCAACATCGCCAAAAACGCCATCACCTCCTTCATTGGCCCTTCGGGCTGCGGCAAGTCGACGTTTTTGCGCTGCATCAACCGCATGAATGACCTGATCGAGGGCACGCGCGTCGAGGGCACCATGACGCTCGACGGCAACGATATCTATGCCGAGGGTGTCGACCCGGTCGATCTCCGTCGTCGCGTGGGCATGATCTTTCAGCAGCCCAACCCGTTTCCTAAATCCATCTACGAGAATGTCGCCTTTGGCCCTCGTCTGCAGGGCGTGACTAGCAAAAGTGACCTCGATGACATCGTGGAAGAATCGCTCAAGCGCGCCAACCTCTGGAAAGAGGTATCCAATCAGCTCAACAAGGATGGTTTGGCGCTCTCGGGCGGTCAGCAGCAGCGTCTGTGCATCGCGCGCGTGCTTGCGGTGCAACCCGATGTCCTTCTGATGGACGAGCCCTGCTCCGCCATCGACCCCACGTCCGTCTCTAAGGTCGAGGATCTGATGGCCGAGCTGGCGCCCGAGATGACGATCATCATCGTCACGCATTCAATGCAGCAGGCAGCTCGCATTAGCGACTACACCGCATTCTTCTTGCAGGAAGTTGCCGGCGAGCCCGCTACGCTCATCGAGTATGGTCAAACCGACGCGATCTTCACCAGCCCGGTGGACTCGCGGACGGAAGACTATATCACCGGCCGCTTTGGCTGATCGGTGCGACTAGTCCCAAGCCGATCGGATCTGGTCCGGTGCGTATTCACTGTGCGGGCGGCATGACCGCACCCAACTGATTGGAGTGAACCATGCGCAAACTGTTTTCCCGTCAGCTCATCGAGGCCCGTCACGAGATGCTGAGCATCTACGAGGCCGTCGATCTGGCCCTCCACGATGCCGTGAAGGCCTATGTGACCGACGACCGCAAGCTCGCCACCAAGACCAAGAAGCGCACGCTTTCGATTGACGCACGCTGCGCCAACCTGGAGGCCGTCTGCTACAACCTGATTGCCACGCAGTCACCGGTCGCCTCCGACTTCCGCTTGCTGCAGACGATCATCTACGTCGACTTTAACCTGCAGCGCATGACCGATAAGGTTCGCCAGATTTGCCGCGCCACGCGTCATATGATCAAGGCCGACATCTCGCTGCCCAAGGAGCTTGTCGGCACGGTCGAGGCCGAGGCTGAGGCCGTCTACCAGGTGCTGGGCTCTTCGCTTTCTGCGCTCGTCACCAACGACATGTCCATCATCTGCAACTTGGCCGTCGAGGACGAGCCAGTGCACGCCGCCTACGAGAAGTTCTTCCGCACCTTTAACCGCATGGACACGGGCGATTTTATGGACGACGACAGCAACTATGACGACCTGCGCCGCGCCATCATGGTATCGCGCTATCTCGATCGCATCGCCTCGATTTCCATCGATGCCGCCTGCCGTCTGACCTTCCTGTTGACCGGACAGCGTATGACTGCCGGTGATATCGCCTGCACTGATGAGGATGAGCTCGAGAGCATGCGCGTGCCTTCGGGCGAGGGTGTTATCATGAGGCCCGCCGTCGACGCTCGCTACGTTGCCAAGGTGCCCACTAACGAGGTCAGCGAGGGTCTTCGCTACCTGCTCGATCATCTTGAGGACGAGGACGATGGCGAGGACGACGAGGAGTAAGTAATTCCGTTCGTCGAAAGATTGTAAATACCTAAGTGAGCGCGGCCTTGCACATGCGGGGCCGCGCTCTTGCGATAGCATGGGACTACTTGTTTGGCTGTCAGCGGAGGCGATTGGCAATGGATAACTATTTGGACTTGATGCGCGCTCGCCGCGAGCAGATTCTGGAACGTTTTTATGCGGCGCTCGATCGCGCAGGCCGTCCCCACGACGCCGCGCGCCTCATTGCCGTGTCCAAGACCGTTGGTGTCGATGAGACCGTTGACGCCATCCAGGCGGGATATCGCCATTTTGCCGAGAATCGCCCGCAGGAGCTGGTTCGCAAGCTCACGGGTCTGGCGGAGCATCCGGAGCTGCCCGAGGTGCGCTTCGATATGATCGGCAACCTGCAGACCAATAAGATCAATGCGGTGCTGGGCTCAGCCGAGCTGATTCACTCGGTGGGTTCGCTGCATCTGGCGCAGGCGATCTCGAGCCGTGCTGTTCGCAAGATTGAGGCAGGCGAGCTCGTCGGCCCCCAGCGTGTGCTCATTGAGGTCAATGTGAGTGGTGAGGAGTCGAAGGGAGGCTTTTCACCCGATGAGATTCGCGCCGCCGCGGGTGAGCTTGCAGAACTTGAGGGAATTTGCGTACAGGGGCTTATGACTATGGCGCCCCGGGGGAATAAGGATGTGGCACGCCGCACCTTTGCGGGGCTTCGTGAGCTGAGGGATGAGCTGGAGGCGGCGCATCCCGATTTGAACCTGCCTGAGCTTTCCTGCGGTATGAGCGAGGACTTTGAGTCTGCCCTTGAGGAGGGCTCTACGCTCGTTCGCCTGGGCAGGGTAGTATTTAGCCCGGAGTTTGCAGTAAAATAAGGCTCTGAAGTGCGCACTGATTATCGGGGCGCCTGCACTAAACCGCGAGAGGACACAACCATGGGCTTCCTTGACGAGATTAAAAATAAGATGCACCTGGGCGGCCAGCAGGGTTACGACCAGGGTTATGGCCAGGACGACGACTACGGCTACGATGACGGCTACGACGATAGTTATCAGGGCAACGGCTACAGTGGTGCTTCGGGCGAGGGCTTCTACACCCAAGACGAGCCGAGCAACGGCCTGCTTGGCCAGACGCGCCGCGGTGAAGCTGAGTCGGTTGCCGTGTATACGCGCTCCGGTCAGCTGGTCGGCGATGACTCCCGCCATGCCACGACGTATAACCCGCCTTCGCGCTCGCAGGACAGTGTTGCGAGCGGTTATCGTCCTGGTGCCTATGACACGCCGTCGAGCTACGCCGAGAATACCCGCGCCCGTGCCGCCGCTGCACCCGCGCCTGCACCGAGCGATGCCTCGGCCTATGCGAGCAATATCATCAACGCCACGCCGCAGCTGCCGGCCTATGTCCTGCGCCCCGAGAGCTATGACGACGTGGAGACCGTGGTGCGCCGCGTTCGCACCAAGCAGCCTGTCGCACTGATTTTTGTGGGCGTACGCACCGAAGTTGCCAAGCGCGTCTTGGACTTCTCTTACGGCTTTGCCTGCGGTCTGGGTGCCACGGTCAAGGAGGTGGGCGACCGCGTGTTCATGGTGCTGCCCGCCGGTTGCGAGGTCAAAGATTCCGATCTCAAGAAGCTTCGTGCCGACGGCTACCTTAAGTAAAGACAAGACGAGGAGATTCCCATCAACATCTACACTATCGTCCAGCTGGTCAACACGCTGTTCAACTTCTATTCCACGCTCATTGTCGTCTACTGCTTTATGACGTGGATTCCCATGAAGCAGGGTGGTTTGCTTCAGGATATTGCCGCGGTGCTTGATAGCGTGTGCGGTCCGTGGCTCAACCTGTTCCGTCGTTTCATCCCGCCGATGGGCGGTATCGATTTTTCGCCGGTCGTTGCGATTATTGCGTTGCAGTTGGTGCAGAGGCTGGTTCTGCAGCTTCTTATAGGTATACTCGTGTAGAACTGACTTAGTAACTTACGTCGGGCGTGTAGCGCCGAGGCGATGAAAAAGGAGACTTGTTATGGCTATTACCCCTGCAGACATCCAGGCTCAGACTTTCTCTGAGGCCAAGCGTGGCTACGATCCTGCTGAGGTCGACGTCTTCTTGGAGACGCTGTCCTCCGAGGTTGACGCTATGCTCGCTAAGATCGTCGACCTTAAGGGTCGCCTGACTGCTACCGAGCAGCAGCTTGCCGATGCGCAGGCTCAGCTTGCCCAGGCTCAGGATGCCACCGCCCAGGCCGTTCCTGCCGCCCCCGTGGCTGCTCCCGCCCCTGACTTCTCCGCTCAGGAGCGCCAGATTTCCGCTGCCCTGATCGCTGCCCAGCAGACCGCTGAGACCATCGTCAACGATGCCAACGAGAACGCTGAGCGTATCCGCAACGAGGCTGACGCCAAGGCCCGCGAGGTTATCCGCCAGGCTCTGACCGAGAAGCAGGCCGAGCTCGAGGAGATCGATCGTCTCAAGGCTTCCCGTGAGGAGTTCAAGGCAGAGTATCTCAAGCTCATCCAGCACTTCATGGACGATGCCCAGAATTCCTTCCCGGCCGATCTGATGGCCTCCACGCCGGTCGGTTCTGCCGCTTCTCCTGCAGTGACTGTTCCCGCCGAGCCGCTGCCCGTCGCTGACCCGGTTGTCCCCGTGGCCGATCCCTTCGCCCCGATCGACAACTTTGCTGCCGACGACTTGGACTAACATTCGGCCTACAATTTAGTGCCTAGAAAGGACCCGCAGCTTGCGGGTCCTTTTTTAGGCTTATAGGACAAAATGTGTGTCCACGTTGGGGGCATCGGCGCAGGTCGATGCCCCTTTTTCAGCCGTTTAAATTCCGTGCCCGCTTTTAACCGCTCGGACAGAATGTGTGTCCGGTTGCCTATCGTTCCCGCAGGTAGA
>JAUMMZ010000034.1 GCA_031296755.1 Collinsella sp. | reverse complement strand
ATGGGAAGGCTCGAGGCCTACCTCGTGTACTATCGTGAGGAGCGGATCAAGAAGTCCCTCGGGTGGCTGAGCCCGATGGAGTACCGCAGGAAGCTTGGATACGCCTAGGCGCGGTCCAAGAAATCGTCCGCACCCCCAAATAGCCCCGTCCCAAATTAGCTGCTCGTGCGGGGGTGCGGGCGGAGAAAATTTCTTAAAAAAGTTCTTGCCCTTCGCGCGATCGTCCGTATAATAAACTTCGTTGCTTGAAAGCACGCACCTATTCCTCGGTAGCTCAATGGTAGAGCACGCGGCTGTTAACCGCGCTGTTGTAGGTTCGAGTCCTACCCGGGGAGCCAGAATTTCTCAGCCCATTCCGCTGGGCTTTTAAATTCCTCGGTAGCTCAATGGTAGAGCACGCGGCTGTTAACCGCGCTGTTGTAGGTTCGAGTCCTACCCGGGGAGCCAGGTTGTAAAACCCGTCGCTTATGCGGCGGGTTTTTTCATGCCGCGATCGCCTGCTCGCGAACGTTGCCTTATCAACATTTCGTGTCGAGGATGTAATCGCGAACCCCATCACCTCAACATGGCGCGGTCGTTGTAGAATATTGGAATGATTGCTCCCACGACATGGTGCTGCGAGCACCAGAAAAGGAGATTCTTGTGTCTGAGACCATTAACGGCAGCCTGAGCGTCTCGAATGACGTAATTGCCGATATTGCCGGTTATGCCGCGATGACGTGCTACGGCGTCGTCGGTATGGCCGAGCAGCTCCAGGGCGCCGAGAGCGTGCGTCTGCTTGCCGGCCAGCGCCTCCGCAAGGGCGTGCTTGTCTCCGCCGACGAGAACGGCCTCACGGTCGACCTTCACGTCGTGCTCGAGAACGGCGTCAACATGAAGTCCGTCTGCCACAATCTTTCGAGCTCCGTTGCCTTCACCCTGCAGGAGATCGCCCAGATCGATCCCGCCAGCCTTAAGATCGGCATTCACATCGACGCGCTCAAGAGCCGTCTGAACTAGCATCCGAACACGGAGATTTCACCACTCATGATTGCAAAGACCATTCGCACCTGTTTTCCGATCGCTGCGGCTGCCGTTTCCGACAAGGCCGAGGAGATCAACAAGCTCAACGTCTTTCCCGTACCCGACGGCGACACCGGCACCAACATGTCGCTCACGCTCGCTTCGGTGACCAAGGAGCTCTCTGCGCTTCCCGCCGATGCCGACATGGAGGCCATCGCCGGCGCCATTACCCACGGCTCCCTCATGGGCGCCCGCGGCAACTCGGGCGTTATCACCTCGCAGATCCTGCGTGGCGTGGCCGAAGGCCTTGTCTCTGCCGACGAGCCTGTAACGTCCGCCAATATCGCCTTCGCCTTCCGCCGTGCCGTCAAGGTCGCCTTCCAGGCTGTCCGTAAGCCCATCGAGGGCACGATCCTCACGGTCCTGCGCGATGTCTCGACCAAGGCCGACGAGTGCGAGAAGAAGAAGTTCTCTGCCGAGGATGCGCTCGATGCCATCGTCGTCGAGGCCTATCAGTCCGTCGCCCGCACGCCCGACCTGCTGCCCGTTCTGAAGGAGAACGGCGTTGTCGACTCTGGCGCCTTTGGCTTTGCCATCTTCCTGGAGAACTTTGTTGCCGCCGCTCTTGGCCGCAGCACCGTGGTCGAGGATTTTTCCGCTACGTTTGATTCCGCCGGCTCTGCCCGCGATGCGGCTCTCGGCCGTGTTGAGATCGAGGCCAACGACGACTGGGAGGGCTCGGAGTTCCGTTACTGCAACGAGTTTCTCTTTAAGGCCGACGCCCCGTTTGACGAGGACGAGTGCCTGAAGTTCCTGGGTTCCATGGGCGACTGCGAGCTGCTCGTGGGCGCCTATCCCGACTACAAGATCCACGTGCACTCCAACACCCCCAACCTGGTGCTCGAGCACATGCTCCAGCTTGGCCAGATCTACGAGGTCTTTATCCATAACATGGAGATGGAGGCCCACGATCGCACCGCCAAGATCCACGAGGACCAGGAAAAGGCCGCCGAGCCCGCGAAGGCACTGGGCTTTGTCGCCGTTGCGGCTGGCTCTGGTGAGGCCGACATCCTCAAGTCCCTCGGCGTCGATGTGATCGTGTCGGGTGGCCAGACCATGAACCCCTCGACCGCCGACCTGCTGGGCGCAGTGGACCAGGTCAACGCGACCTCGGTCATCATCCTTCCCAATAACGGCAACATCCGCATGGCTGCCGAGGCTGCTGCCTCCGCCTGCGCCGACAAGAAGGTCGCCGTCGTTCCCACCAAGACCGTCCCGCAGGCCTTCTCCGCGCTGTTCGCGGTCCTGCCCGATTCTGAGCTCGAGGATGCCGTTGCCGCTATGGTCGATGCCATCAGCGAGGTCCGCGATGGCGAGGTCACCCGTGCCGTGCGCGACTCCAGCGCCTCCGACGGCTCGCCGATTCACTCCGGTGACGTCATGGGTATCATCGCCGGCTCCATCGACGTGGTCGGCTCCGACGTGAAGCAGGTCACGCTCGACTGCATCAACCGCATGCAGGAGGAAGAGGAGGGCGACGCGCTGACGATTCTGGCCGGCGAGGAGCTGTCCGATGAGGCCTTCCAGGAGATCGTCGACGCCATCGAGGAGGCTCAACCCGATCTGGAGATTGACGCCCATCGTGGCGAGCAGCCGCTCTACCCTGTGATCTTCTCGATCGAGTAGGCTCTGCCCATGTCCGAGCTGTGCTCCGTGCCGCGCGTCTCGGAGCGCTTTGCCCAGAGCAATGCGCTCGACGAGGATATCGCGCGACTCAAATATGTTTCGGGTAAACGTGAGGAGGCCCTTCGCCGTCTGGGAATTCGGACGGTGGGGGACCTCCTTCTCCATATCCCTCATCGATACCTCGACTTTACGCGCTCATGGTCCATTGAGATGGCGCCCATCGGTGCCGTTTGCACCATCATTGCCACGGTCGACCGTATTGTGCAAAAGCAGCCTC
The DNA here is from genome assembly GCA_031296755.1 of Collinsella sp. Classification (GTDB taxonomy): domain Bacteria; phylum Actinomycetota; class Coriobacteriia; order Coriobacteriales; family Coriobacteriaceae; genus Collinsella. Next base: position 28,425 of record JAUMMZ010000034.1, on the reverse strand, counting down.
GTCCGCGCATGCAGGTGACTGAGGTCTCGCTTGTGGACGAGACGGGCGTGCTACAAGTCGCCTTTTTCCGTCAACCCTGGATTGCCCAGCAGCTCAAGCAGGGCGACCGCTTGGCTGTGATGGGCAAGGTCGAGTTTGCCTATGGCTTTAAGCAGATGGCCTCGCCGCATTTTGAAAAGCTCGATGACGGGCGTGCCGCGGGCACCATTTTGCCGGTCCACTACGTGAGTGATGGCGTGAGCCAAGCATGGATGCGTCGCATCGTGAGTGGCGCGCTCGAGGTTGTCGGCAATCCGTTTGACCCCATTCCTGCGCCGCTGCGCGTCAAGCGTCGTCTGATGAGTAATGCCCGTGCGTTGCGCTCGATACACTTTCCCTCGAGCATGGCTGAGCGTGACATCGCGCGTCGGCGTCTTGCCTATGAGGAGTGCCTGTACTTGCAGCTGGCGTTGCGACTGCGCAACGACGGCGGTTTGGTTGACGTGGTGCCCTACGCGCATGCTGCGGGCGAGCATCTTGCCGCACTCAGGCAGGCCCTCCCGTTCACGCTGAGTGACGAGCAGGAGGCCGCGTTCCAAGACATCATGCATGATATGTGCGATGGCGGGCGTGTGATGAACCGTCTGCTGTTGGGCGACGTCGGTACCGGTAAGACCGCCGTTGCCGCCTGCGCGCTGGCTGTTGCTGCAGATAGCGGCACCCAAGCCTGTGTCATGGCGCCTACGGGCGTGTTGGCACGTCAGTATGCCGACAAGACCGGCCCTTTGCTCTCTCAGGCCGGTATGGCGTGGGCGCTGCTGACGGGCGCCACCCCGGCGGCCGAGCGCGAGCGGATTCACGCCCAGCTCCAGTCCGGCGAGCTCGATGTGCTCTTTGGTACCCATGCCGTGCTTTCGGAGAACGTCACATTCAACCATCTGTCGCTCGTCGTCATCGACGAGCAGCACCGCTTTGGCGTGGGTCAGCGCAACACCCTGCGCGCCAAGGGACCGGGTGCCGATCTGCTCGTTATGACGGCGACGCCCATTCCGCGCACGCTGGCGCTCTCGGTCTACGGCGACCTAGATACGAGCATCATCCGCCGTCGTCCCGTTCCGGGCGCCGGCGTGACGACGCGCGTCCTCACCGAGTCGAGCCGCGACCTGGCCTATGGCGCCATCCGCGAGGCGCACGAAAAGGGGCAGCAGGCCTACGTGATCTGTCCGCTCGTGGAGCCGAGCGATTCGGCCGACGATCTCGAGGACGTTCCCGGCATCGCCCGCGACGAGGAGGGCCGCGTGACTGTGCCCGTACCGTTGCATGACACGGCGACCGAGCTCGACCGTCTTCGTCTGGCACTGCCGGGTCTTACCATCGGGTGCCTCCATGGCCGTATGCCGGCGGGGGAGAAGGATCAGGTTATCGATGCCTTCAAGCGTGGCGAGATCGACGTGCTCGTCTCGACCACGGTGGTTGAGGTGGGCGTTGACGTGCCCAACGCCACCGTCATGGTCATCGAAAACGGCGAGCGCTTTGGCTTGGCGGCGCTGCATCAGCTGCGTGGCCGTGTAGGCCGCGGTAGCGTCTCGGGCACGTGCCTGGTCATGACCCACTCAAAGGGCAATGGCGGTACGTCGGCGGCGCAAGACCGTCTCCAGTCGCTCGAAAAGACCGCAGACGGCTTTACGCTCGCGCAGATGGACCTGCGTCTGCGTCACGAGGGCGAGATCCTGGGCTACCGTCAACATGGCGGCGTGACCTTGCGTTTCGTCGACCTCGATGCCGACGAAGAGCTTATCGAGTGGGCCCATTTGGACGCGGTCGAGCTCTTGCGGTATGCTTGCAACCTTGACTCCGTGGCGACGCGCCCTCTGCGCGATGCGGTCGCCACGCGGTATCGACACATCTTTAAGGAGGTCAGCGGAGGATGAGAATCATCGGCGGCGAATGGCGCGGTCGCAAGATCGAGGAGCCCCGTGGTCGCGATGTCACCCGCCCCACGACTGATCGCGTGCGCGAGGCGTGCGCATCTATGGTCATGTCGGCATTCGACTTCGATTTGGACGAGGTCCGCGTGCTGGATGCGTTTGGCGGCTCCGGTGCCCTGGGCATCGAGATGCTCTCGCGCGGCGCCCGCTCGCTCACGACGTTTGAGATCGATCGAAATGCCGCGCGTCTTATTACCAAGAATATCGAGTCGCTCTGTCGCGACCGTGCGCGTTGGCGCGTGGTGACGGGCGACATGCTGGCAAGTGCTTCGCGTGGTCGTGTTCCGGGCGGCCCCTTCGACTTGGTCCTGCTCGATCCGCCGTATGCCTTTGGCGCCGAGCCGGTTCAGGAACTGTTGCAGAATCTTGCCCAGCAGGGCCTGCTGGCCCCTGGCGCATATGCACTGTTCGAGCATGCCGCCGCCGACGCGGGCGCACATCCAGCCGGTTTTGAGACCGTTCGCGAGAAGCGCTACGGCATCACCTCGGTCGACCTGCTGCGCTGGGTCGGCGATAGCAAGGGCGACAACGCCGATGCTAACGATAGCGACGAGGCAGTATCCCCGGAGGACGCCCATGAGTGACACCATCAATCGCGTAATCGTCCCGGGCACCTTCGACCCCATCACCTTTGGCCACATCGACGTCATTCGCCGTGCGCGCCGTATCTTTCCCAGCGTGATCGTGGCCGTTGCCGAATCGCAGGGCAAAAACGGCGTGGGCACCACCTTTATGCTCGACGAGCGCGTGGCGCTGGCCCGCGAGGCGCTCGGGGGCATCGAGGGCGTCGAGGTCCTGCCCTTTACCGGCCTGTTGGTCGACTTCGCACGCGAGCAGGGCGCCGGCGCCGTCGTTAAGGGCCTGCGCGCCATGACCGACTTTGAGTACGAGCTTCAGCAGGCCGACCTCAACTACCGCCTAGACAACGAGCTGGAGTCCATCTTTGTCATGAGTGCGCCGCAGTACGGATATATCTCGAGTTCGGTGGTCCGACAGATTGCTTCGCTCGGTAGCGATGTTTCGACGTTTGTGCCGCCCAACGTGGTCGAAGCGCTCAAACATCGCTTTTCGTGACGTTTCTTATTGCCTGGTGGCATGTGGTAAACTAGCACGATGATATGTTACCTATGAAAGGAGACCGGATGCCGGGCGAGAATTTTCCTGGCGATAGGATCGTCAGCTTGGTCGATGAGCTCGAAGGGCTGATCGAGGAAGCCAAGCCGCCTTTCGGCAAGAACGCTCAGTTCAAGGTCATCGACGCCGACGTGTTCTTCAACATCCTCGACGAGATCCGCATGAGCTATCCCGAGGAGTGGCAGAAGTCCCGCCGCATCCTCAAGGAGCGCGAGGAGCTTATGGCTTCCGCCGCCGCTCAGGCCGATTCCATCATCGCCGATGCTCAGCAGCAGGCCCTCACCATCGCCGGTGAGCAGGAGATCGTTCGCTTGGCACAGCAGCAGGCCGACGATATCCGCGACCGTGCCCAGCAGTACGAGCGCGAGACGCGCTATGCCGCAGAGGACTACGCCGAGCAGGTCTTTACGCACCTCGAGGAGAACCTCAAGAGCCTGACCGGTACCGTCACCCGTTGCCGCCAGCAGCTCAACGAGGGTGCTGCCCAGCAGAACGGTCAGTGGTAATGGCTGAGTTTCCGAGTGTTACCGTCGACCTTTCCGAGCAGCTCGAGTTTCCTGGAGACTCGTATCCGCTGACCGGTAAGGTCGATGTCGCCACCTACACGGTGGGCGAGAAGGAGTACCAGCTGCAAGATGGTATTGACTATGACGTGGTCTTTACCAATGCCGGCACCGGTGTTTTGCTCACGGGTATGGTCCGTGCACACGCCACCGGCGAGTGCGATCGCTGCCTGGAGCCCGCTTCGTTTGACATTGCCGGCGAGATCGAGGAGTTCTACCTCTTTAACGAGCCCGAGGATCCCGAGGCCTACGAGGACGGCTACGAGTTGCTTGGCGAGGATCGCATCGTCGATCTGGGCGAGCCCATCAACGACGCGGTCGTCATGGATACTCCGTTCGTGGTTCTCTGCACGCCCGATTGCCGTGGTCTTTGCCCGGTCTGCGGTGGTAATCTCAACGTCGAGCAATGCGATTGTGCTGCCCAGGCAGAGGCCGAATGGGCCGAAGCCACGGAAAATCCATTTGCAGCATTAAAGAATCTCAAGCTTGACGAGTAAAACTGTGGTAGTATCGCTACTTGCGCGTAATCGCCACACTGGATAGTTCATAAGGAAGGTCACTATGCCCGTACCTAAACAAAAGCAGGGTCGTATCCGCACTCACACCCGTCGTTCCGCCAACATGAAGATCTCGGCTGCGGCTCAGTCCACGTGCCCCCGTTGCGGCGCTGTCAAGCTCCCGCACCACGTGTGCCCCAGCTGCGGTTTCTACAAGGACCGCGAGGTTATCGTTACCGAGTAACTGTATACTCTGGATACGATGCCGTTCCAAATGGAACCACAATGGCCGGCTCAATGAGTCGGCCATTTTTGTATAAGGAGCATGTATATGAGTAACGTTCGCGTTTGTGTAGACGTTGTGGGCGGAGACGAGAAGCCCCAGGTTGTCCTCGATGGTATTGAGGCCGCCCTTGCGGCCGACCCCGATATCGAGGTCCTGGCTGCCGGCCCCGCCGAAATCGTCAACCCCTTCGCCGCCTCCCATGCGCGCGTCGAAGCCCTGGAGGCTCCCGACGTTATCGCCATGGATGACGATCCCATTCGTGCCGTGATGACCAAGCGCAAGTCTTCGATTGTGCTTTCCTGCCGTGCCATTAAGAAGGGCAACGCAGACGCGTTCTTCTCTGCTGGCTCCACCGGTGCCATGACCGCTGCCGCCACCGCCTATGTCACGCCCTTTAGGTATATGGCCGAGGGCAAGAAGCAGCCGGTGCGTCCGTGCCTGACCAATGCGCTGCCCAACCGTGCCGGCGGCCTGACGGTGCTGTGCGATATGGGCGCCAACCCCGATGTCGAGGTCGACGACATGGTGCGCTTTGCCCAGATGGGTAGCGCCTATGCCCGCGTCGTCTTGGGTATCGAGCATCCCCGCGTGGGCCTGCTTGGTAACGGTACCGAGGACGAAAAGGGCTCCAACTTTACCAAGGCGTGCTTCCCGGCTATGAAGGCTGCCGTCCCCGGTTTTGTGGGAAACTGCGAGGGCACCGATATTACATCGGGTAACTTCGATGTCGTCGTTGCCGACGGCATGTCGGGCAACATTGCGCTCAAGGCTACCGAGGGCGCCGCTAAGTTTTTGCTGCAGGAGCTCAAGGGCGCCTTTATGTCTTCGCTCGGCACCAAGATCGCCGCGCTGCTCATCAAAAAGCAGATGCGCGAGATTAAAGCCAAACTTTCGGGCGACGCCAAGGGCGGCGCGATTCTTTTGGGCCTGCGCGGCGTGGTCCTGATCGGCCATGGTGCCACCTCGGTCGAGGCTGTCAAAAACGGTGCGCTCGCGGCGGCCGAAGCCGTGCGCGCCGGGCTGGTCGAGAATGTCGCCAACTCTATGGACGGTATCGTTTTATAAGAGCGAGTTAGAGCGCTGTTATGTGCTTCGCGGTGCACGTCGTGGGGTAGAATCAGAACCGTGTCTTGGTACCGCCCGGGCGGTACCATTCTTTTGGTATTCATGCACTATGAGAGGAAGCGCTATGGACCGCTCCGAAATCTTCGACAAGATCGCCGAGGTCGCTGCTGACGTTCTGGGCGTCGATGTTGCCGAAATTAGCGAGGAGACCACCTTTGACGACCTCGATGCCAACTCGCTCGAGCGCCTGCAGCTGGTTACGGCTATCGAGGACGAGTTCAACCTCGAGATCGATGACGAGACCCTACTCTCGCTCAACTCTGTCGCCGACGCCGTCGACGCGATCGAAAACGCCAGGGAGGCCTAGGTCTTGGCTTTATCCGAACGACTTACGCGTGCCCAGGAAATCCTGGGGCACGAGTTCAATAATAAGGTGCTGCTGCGCGCGGCCCTTACGCATCCCTCGGCAGTCGAGGGCCAGCCGGTTTCTGCCAGCTATGAGCGCCTTGAGTTCTTGGGCGATTCCATTTTGGGTGCTGTGGTCGCACGCTCCCTGTTTGAGTCCTATCCCGAGTTTGACGAGGGCAAGCTCACGCGCCTGAAGGTGTCGCTTGTCTCGGGCGCTACGCTGTCCGAGGTTTCTCACGAGCTGGGCATCGACGACATCATCATCTTTGGTGCCTCCGAGACCGGTACCGGTGCGCGCGGCCTGCATTCGGCGCTCGAGAACGTCTACGAGTCGCTCGTGGGCGCACTGTACCTGGATGCCGGCTGGGACGTTGCGGCGGAGTTTATCCATCGTACGCTTAAGCCGCATTTGGCTTCCGAGCGCGCCGAGCATCCCGCGAACCCCAAGTCGTTTTTGCAGGAGTGCGTGCAAGCCGACGGTCACGAACCCCCGGCGTACAAGCTCGTTGGCTCCGAGGGCCCGGCGCATGCGCCCACCTTTACCGCCGTGGTGTTGATCGATGGTATTCGTCAGGGTCGCGGCTCCGGCTCCTCAAAGAAGGAAGCCGAGGGAGCCGCCGCGCTCGAAGCGCTCGACCGCATGGGTTACACCACCAACGGCGTGATTCTGAACAAGAAGCACGTGTAAGCGAGGAACCGTGTATCTCAAGTCCCTCACGCTCAAAGGGTTCAAGTCGTTTGCCGACCGCGCCCATATGACGTTTGAGCCGGGCCTGACCGTCATCGTCGGTCCCAACGGCTCGGGAAAATCGAACATCTCTGACTCGATTCTGTGGGTCCTGGGCGAGCAGAGCGCCAAGCAGCTGCGCGGCCAGGCCATGGAGGATGTCATCTTCTCGGGCTCGTCAGCGCGCAAGCCGGTGGGTGTCGCCGAGGTCACGCTTGTGCTCGATAACTCGGACCATATGCTGCCCGTCGATTTTGACGAGGTCGCCATCACCCGTCGTATGTATCGCTCGGGCGAAAGCGAGTACCTCATCAACTCGAGCCCGTGCCGCCTGATGGACATTCAGGACATCTTGCACGATTCGGGCCTGGGCAAGGATACACATTCCATCATCAGCCAGGGCAAGCTCGATGCCATCTTGCAGAGCCGCCCTGAGGAGCGCCGTGCCCTCATCGAGGAGGCCGCCGGCATCTCCAAGCACAAGCGCCGCAAGGAGCGTGCGCTCAAAAAGATTAAGTCGATGGACGAGCACCTGACGCGTGCCCGCGACATCAATAAGGAAATCGCCCGTCAGCTGCGACCGTTGGAGCGTCAGGTCGATCGCGCGCGCAAGTACAAAGAGCTGTCCTCGCGTGCGAACGAGCTTACGCAGATGCTAGCCGTCGACGAGCTGCGTTCGCTGCAGTCGCAGTGGAACGACCTGGAGAGCCGTTCCAAGGAAGGCGCCGCCGAGCTGGAGCTTGCGCAGTACCGCTTGGGCGAAAAGGAGCGCGAGCTCGAGAAGCTTCAGGTCATGCTCGAGGAAAAGGGCCTGTTTGTGGGCGACCTGGGCGAGCAGCGCCGTCATATGCAAGATGTGGTCGGCCGCATTAACTCCGACATGCGCCTGCTCGAGGAAAAGGGCCACAACATGGTGTCGCGCCTGTCTGACATGCGCGGGCAGATTTCGAGCTCCGAGCATCAGCGACGTCGCGTGTTCGAGGAGCTCGAGGACGCGCGTGCGCAGCTTGAGGAAGTGACCGGTGCGCACATGCAGGCCCAGGAGGACGTCGACGCCGCTGGTCCTGCCGCCGCTGAGCTCCACGAGCGGCGCGTGGCGCTCGACAATCAGATTTCGCAGCTTACGCGTGAGCAACGCGATGTGCAGCGCGTGGCCGATAACGCCGCGCTCGAGCTTGCCAAGGTGAAGGACTCGCTGAGCAATGCCGAGGTCGAGGACAACATGTATGCCTCGCGCCTGGAGCAGATTGACGAGCAGCTCGAGGAGGTCATGGCCTCGCTCGAGAGCCGTCGCGACCGCGCCGAGGAGCTTGAGGGCGCTCTTGAGGAAGCGCGCCAGGCTCAGGTTGATGCGCGTGAGGCCACCGAGACGGCACGCGCGGCCCTGAAGGACCTGCGTGCCCGCGAGAGTGAGGCGCGCAACAAGCTATCCGAGGTGCGCTCGGAGCTTGCCAGCCAAAAGAAACTCGATGCCCGCATGGCCGACAGCTCGCCGCTCGTGAGCCGTCTGGTGGGTGCGCTGGGCGACGATGTCTTGGGTCGTCTGGGCGACGTGCTCGAGGCCCCGCGCGAGCTTGAGGGCCTGGTTGAGCAATTGCTCGCCGGCGATATCGATGCGCTGCTGTTTGATGACGCCGCCACGCTTGAGCGTGCCGGTCGTGCGGCTCTGGACCAAAAGAAGGCCTCGGGCGAAGCACTGCTGGTGGCGCGCGGCGTGAGCGGCTCTACCGCCGCTGAGGGCGCTGCCGGTACCCGCCTGGTTGATCGTCTGTCCGTGCGCGCAGGCTACGGACCCGTCGTCGAGGCGCTGCTCGGCGGCTATTACATGGTCGATGACTTGGCTGCCGCGCTGTTGGCGCCGGTCGTTGACGGTGTGACCTATGTGACTCCCGATGGCGCCCGCGTAAGCTGTGGCGGCCTGGTGCGCGTGGGCCTCGATGCTGGCGAGGCCTCGGGTGCTCTGGAGCGTAAGCGTCGCATTCGCGAGCTGGAGGGGCTTGAGCCCGATCTGGCTGCCGTGTTTGAGCATGTGTCGGATCAGGTCGTCGAGGCCAATGCGGCCGTTGAGGAAGCGCGTGCCGCTGAGGGCGATGTCGCCGGCGAGATCGCCCGTCTTGAGGGCGAGCGCCGCTCGCTGCTTTCCGAGATCGGCCGCTTGGAGCAAAGCGCCAACAATGCCGAGGTCGAGCGCGTGCGCATCTCCAAGCGCCGCGAGCAGGCCTCCGAAGCCGTTCGCGTTGCGCGCCCGCGCGTTGACGAGCTCACCCGTTCGCGTGACGAGGCCCGCGCGCGGGCAAGCGATCTGGGCTTGCAGATTGCCGAGGCCAACGACGAACTCGACCGCGTTCGCCGTGACGATTCCGAGGCTGCCGGCAAGCTCGCCGACGCCAAGGTTCGCCTAGCCCAGACGAGCGAACGTCTGCGTTCGCTGAAGGGCCGCGTGCCCGACCTGGAGCATCGTCTTGAGGGCATCGACCGTCGTATCCGCGGAACACGCCAGGCCTCGCGCTCGCTCGAGCTGCTGCGCCTGCGCGTCGATCCCATGCACGAACGCTATTCTGCCCTGTTGGAACGCGCGTCGGATTGGGCAGTGCGCCTGCGTGACCAGGCCTCTCTGGAGGAGGCGGACTCCGCTTCGCTCAAGAAGACCATCGAGGATGCCAAGGCAGAGGTTGCCCGCGCTAAGGAGCGAGCCGATACCGCCTCTGCCACGCAAAACGAGTTCAAGGTCGCGCGTGGCAAGCTCGAGGTGCAGGTAGAGGCCGCCATTAAGGCCATTACCGCCGATGGCACGACGGTGCTCGAGACAGCGCTCATGCTTCCGGCGCCCACGGACCGCGATGCCGCCGAGCGCGAACTCAACCAGCTTGTGCGCCAGATCAACAACCTTGGTCCCGTTAACCAAGTTGCCATGGAGGAGTACGAGCAGCTCAAGCGCCGTGCCGACTACATCGAGGAGCAGCTGGCCGATCTGGAGAGCGCGCGCAAGGCGCTCACCAAGATCACGGTGGCCATTGATCGCAAGATGCGGAAGGCCTTCCTGGTGACGTTTGAGAAGGTCGACGCGAACTTCCGCGAGATCTTCGCTATGCTCTTCCCGGGCGGCCAGGCTCATCTGGAGATGACCGATCCCGAGCATCCTGCCGAGACGGGTATCGAGGTCGTGGCGCAGCCGCGCGGCAAGCGCATCACCAAGATGATGCTCATGTCGGGCGGCGAGAAGAGCCTGACGGCGCTCGCCCTGCTCTTTGCTGTGTACCGCACGCGCACGGTGCCGTTCTATGTGCTGGACGAGGTCGAGGCGGCACTCGATGACGCCAACCTGTCCAAGCTCATCGGCGCGCTCGATGTGTTGCGTTCCGATACGCAGCTCTTGGTCATTTCGCATCAGCGCCGTACTATGGAGGACGCTGACGTCCTCTATGGCGTCTCGATGCAAGCCGACGGCGTCAGTCGCGTCGTCTCGCAAAAACTCGATCGCGAAACCGGAAAGGTCGTGAATGCATAATGGGATTCTTTGACGCTCTCTCGCGCGGACTTGAGCGCAGTCGCGAGGCCCTCAACGAGGTCTTTTACTTTGGCGGCGAGGTCGACGAGGATTTTTGGGAGGACTTAGAGGACACCCTCGTCATGGGTGACATGGGTGCCGAGATCGCCATTCAGGTCTCCGATGACCTGCGTGACGCCGCGGCCAAGAAGAACCTCAAGACCGCTCCGCAGCTTCGTCGTGCCCTGGCCGAGCAGCTCGAGCAGCACTTTGTGCCCATCGAGCGCGATCCGTTTTCCGATACGCCGAGCTGCGTGCTGTTTGTGGGCATTAACGGTGCCGGCAAGACCACTACGGTCGGCAAGATCGCGAGCGCCATGGCCGCCCGCGGCAAGAACGTGGTGATCGGTTCGGCCGACACCTTCCGCGCCGCCGCTATCGAGCAGCTCGATGTGTGGGGCCAGCGCGCTGGCGTACCGGTTATCAAGCGTGACCGCGGCTCCGATCCGGCGAGCGTGTGCTATGACGTGCTCGACGAGGCCGATAAGCGCGGCAGCGACCTGGTGCTTATCGATACCGCCGGCCGTCTGCACACGAGCCCTGAGCTCATGCGCGAGCTTGCCAAGGTGGTTAACGTGACGCGTAAGCGCGCCGCCAATATGGCCGCCGGTCCCATGCCGGTTTCGGTCGTGCTTGTGATCGACGCCGCGACGGGTCAAAACGGTCTGAACCAGGCGCTCGAGTTTAACGAGGCGCTGGGCCTGGACGGTATTATCATGACTAAGCTCGACGGCACGGCTAAGGGCGGTATCGCCATGGCCGTGGCCGAGAAACTCAAGCTCCCGATCCTGCGCGTGGGCGTGGGCGAGCAGGTCGATGACCTGCAGGAGTTCAATGCCAAAGATTTCTGCCGCGCCCTGGTGGGCGAGTCCAATTAAGGAGTGACTAGTGTTTGATTCCCTGAGCGATCGCCTCAACGACACATTTGACCGCCTGCGCGGCAAGGGCAAGCTGACCGAGGCCGATATTACTTCGGCCATGCGCGATATTCGCATGGCGCTGCTCGAGGCCGACGTTAACTTTAAGGTCGTCAAGGAGTTCGTCGCCAAGACCAAGGAGCGCTGCATGACCGCCGAGGTCATGGAGTCGCTGTCGCCGGCGCAAAACGTCGTCAAGATTGTGCTCGACGAGCTCACCGAGATGCTCGGCTCCACCGAGAGCAAGCTCGTCTTTAGTAACCGTATTCCCAACGTCATCATGCTCGTGGGCCTGCAGGGCTCCGGTAAGACCACGGCGGCCGTAAAGCTGGCCTACCTGCTCAAGAAGCAGGGCCGCTCGCCGTTGCTCGCCGCGTGCGACGTCTACCGTCCCGCTGCTGCCGACCAGCTGGCCACGCTCGGTGGCGAGATCGGCGTACCGGTCTTCCGCGGCGACGGTGCGCACCCGGTCGATATCGCCAAGGGCGCCATCCAGGAGGCCGTCGATCACCTGCGCGACGTGGTCATCGTCGATACCGCCGGACGTCTTCAGATCGACGAACAGATGATGCAGGAGGCCGTGGACATCAAGAAGGCCGTCAAGCCCGATCAGGTGCTGATGGTCGTCGATGCCATGACCGGCCAGGATATCGTCAACGTCGTCTCGACCTTCGCCGAGCGCACCGACTTTGACGGCGTGATCATCTCCAAGCTCGATGGCGACGCCCGTGGCGGCGGCGCGCTTTCCGTGCGCCAGGTGACCGGCAAGCCCATCAAGTTTGTGAGCATGGGCGAGAAGCCCGATTCGCTGGAGCCGTTCTACCCCGATCGTATGGCCAAGCGCATTCTGGGTATGGGTGACGTTGTCGGCATCATCGAGAAGGCCCAGGAGGCGGCCGACGCCGAGCAGCTCGAGGCTGCCGAGCGCATGCTGCGCGAGGGCTTCACCATGAACGACATGCTCGACCAGATGAAGGCCGTCAAGAAGATGGGCGGCATGAAGGGCATTCTGGGCATGCTCCCCGGTGGCCAGCGTGCGCTTAACCAGATGGGTGGCAACCTGGACGAAGGTATCTTCGATAAGAACGAGGCCATCATCATGTCGATGACCAAGGAGGAGCGCCTTCGCCCCTCCATCATCAACGGCCAGCGCCGTGCCCGCATTGCCAAGGGCGCCGGCGTGACCCCCACCGAGGTCAATAGCCTTATGAAGCAGTGGGGCGAGATGAATAAGATGATGGGCCGCATGCGCACGATGGCCAATCAGGCGCAGGCCGGCGGTAAGAAGGGCAAGAAGGGTAAGAAGGGCAAAAAGATGCGCATGCCCAATATTCCCGGTTTGGATGCCATGGGGCTGGGCGGCATGGGCGGCCTGGGAACGGGCGGCCCCAAGTCCGATATGGACCTGCTGCGTCAAATGGAAGCGCAGATGCGTAATAAGAAATAGTGCTGTAATTCCAGCTTGATATGGCAAAGGCCACTCGGAAGCTACCGGGTGGCCTTTGTTGTTGGCTTTGATTGTTGGGTTGCGTTCTGTGTCGCGCCCCGAGTTCGCGGTGCCGTGCCGCTAGTGGCAGCCGCAGCCCTCGTGGCCCTCGTGCTCGTGATGGCCGTGACAACCACAGGACTCGCCATGCTCATGTGCGTGCTCGTGGTCATGGCCGTGGCAGCCGCACGTGGCCTCGCCGTTCTGTGCAAGCGTGCCGGCGATAAGGGCCTCGACGCAAGCGTCGCAGCTGCCCTGGGCGCCTGCGTATACCGTGATGCCGGCTTGAGCAAGCGCGTTGATAGCGCCACCGCCGATGCCGCCGCAGATGAGCGTGTCAACGCCACCGTTGGCAAGCAGGCCCGCCAAGGCGCCGTGGCCGGTGCCACCGGTGCCTACGACCTGCTCGTTGAGCACCTTGTCATCCTGGATGTCATAGATCTTGAACTGTTCGCTGCGGCCAAAGTGCATAAAGATGTTGCCGTTGTCGTACGTCGTTGCCACCCTCATGGTGTCAGCCTCCTTTGCTGGCCATGCGGCCGTTGTCGTGGTGATGGGGGAGTACGCGATGTTTCCGCCTTCGATGACGATCGCCCGTCCATTGACCAGCGCGTTTGCCACCTTGCGATGCGCGCGGCTGCAGATTGCCGCCACCGTGGCGCGGGCAATGCCCATGCACTGGGCGACTTCCTCCTGATTGAGGCCTTCCAGGTCGCATAGGCGCAAGACCTCGAGCTCGTCGACTGTCATATCGATAGCGTCTCCGCTGGCAAGGCCGTCGGGGGTAAAGCAACGATATTCGGGGATGATCCCAACACGGCGCAGTTTTTCGCGTCTTCCTGCCATACACTCTCCAAATCTGACATATGTCAACAATAGAATAGCGAACGTGGGGATTTGCGCAAGGAATTTCTGTCATATGTCAGAAAATGAGGGCTTATGTTTGGGCTGTGGGGCTGTGCGCGCCTGGGCTACAATAAAAATCGCTTATAGGCGACTGACAGGAGGGTCAATGAGCAAGGCTGATCAACAGTTTGTATCCATGTGCCGCGACATTCTGGACCATGGCACCACCACCGAGGGCCAAAAGGTCCGTCCGGTGTGGGAGGACGGCACCCCTGCCTATACCATTAAAAACTTTGGCGTTACGGCGCGCTACGACCTGCGCGAGGAGTTCCCCGCGCTTACCCTGCGCCGCACGGCGCTCAAGTCCGCCATGGACGAGATTTTGTGGATCTATCAAAAGAAGTCCAATAACGTCCATGACCTCAACAGCCATATTTGGGATGAGTGGGCCGACGAGACCGGCTCCATCGGCAAGGCCTACGGGTACCAGATTGGCCAGAAGAGCCATTATGCCGAGGGCGATTTCGACCAGATGGACCGAGTGCTGTACGATCTTAAGCACACACCGTACAGTCGCCGCATCATGACCAACACGTATGTGTTTAGCGACCTGTCCGAGATGCACCTGTATCCGTGCGCGTACAGCGTGACCTATAACGTCACGCAGCGCCCGCAGGACGACAAGCCGACGCTCAACATGATTCTCAACCAGCGCAGCCAGGACATTTTGGCCGCGAACAACTGGAATGTGTGCCAGTACGCCATCTTGCTGATGATGGTTGCGCAGTCGATCGATATGATTCCCGGCGAGCTGCTGCATGTGATCGCCGACGCCCATATCTACGACCGTCATGTCGATATTGTCCGCGAACTTATCGAGCGTCCGCAGTTTGCGGCGCCTAAGGTAACGCTTAACCCCGACGTGCACGATTTCTATGCGTTTACGACCGACGACCTGATTGTGGAGGGCTACGAGCACGGTCCGCAGGTCAAGAACATTCCCATTGCGGTGTAGGTGGTGCTCATGACGTGTAAGCTATCTGCTATCGTTGCCGTGTGTGACGATTGGGGCATTGGGTGCGAGGGCGACATGGTGGTGTCCAATCGCGCCGACATGCGCCATTTTGTGGCCTGCACCAAGGGCTGCCCGGTCATCATGGGACGCAAGACGCTGCTGAGTTTTCCCGGTGGGCGTCCACTTAAGAACCGTCGCAATATCGTGCTTACCCGCGACGAGGATTTTGCTGTCGAGGGCGTCGACGTGGTGCATAGCATCGACGAGGCGCTCGCCGCGGTTGCCGATGAGCCCGTTGCCTGGGTGATCGGTGGCGGCGAGGTGTATCGGCGGTTTTTGCCGTATTGCGCCGAGGCCGAGGTCACGCACGACCATTGCACTCATGCCGTGGACACGTACTTTCCCGATTTGGACGCCGATCCCGCGTGGGAGATTGCGTGGCGTGGCGGTGTTGCCACGATTGCCTCGGGCGAGGGCGACGAGGGTGTCGATTATGAGTTCGTGACGTATCGTCGCGTTGAGGCGTAAATCGCCTGGCGTGAACGGTATTATCGGGTTGATTGAATGTATGGGGCGGCGCTTAGCGTCGCCTCGTTTGGTATAGATGTGCTGTAAAGAAGGGTGCGGGCAGGCTGCTATGACTGATGCCGTTGAGGTTCTGCGAATTGATTCGCTCGAGGACGAGCGGCTCGATGCCTACGTGCGACTGACCGAGCGTGAGCTTCGCTGCGTGCTGGAGCCGCAGAAGGGCATTTTTATCGCTGAGAGTGCCAAGGTCATCGAGCGTGCGGTTCGCGCCGGATATGAGCCGGTGAGCTTTCTTCTGGGCGAGCGCTGGCTCGACCAGATGATGCCGCTGTTTGACCAGCTTGTCGTGCGCGAGGGAGCGGGTCCGGTTCCCGTGTTCGTGGCCTCCATGGAGCTCATGGAGCAGTTGACGGGCTTTAACGTGACGCGCGGCGCGCTGGCGGCGTTCCGTCGCCCGCGTCAGATTCCGGTTGATGAGTTCTTGGGCGGCGTTGTCGAGGCGGCGGGGGGTCGTCCGGTGCGCGTGTGCGTGCTTGAGGGTATTGTCGATCACACCAATGTTGGCGCGATTTTCCGCTCGGCGGCTGCGCTGAACGTCGATGGCATTTTGGTGAGCCCTACTTGCTGCGATCCACTGTATCGTCGCTCGGCCCGCGTGAGCATGGGCACCGTGTTTCAGGTGCCGTGGACGCGCATTGGCAGCGAGGCTCGTGTGTGGCCGCATGATGGTCTGAGCGCGTTGCACGATGCCGGTTTTTCGTGTGCCGCTATGGCGTTGACGGACGACTCTGTTTCGCTTGATGATCCTGTACTGCGGAAGATTGATCGCTTGGCGATTTTTATGGGCACCGAGGGTGCCGGCTTGGGCGCCAAGACCATTGCCGGCTGTGACCACGCGGTGCGCATTCCGATGGCGCACGGGGTCGATTCGCTCAACGTGGCCGCGGCGAGCGCCGTCGCCTTTTGGCAGCTGTGCCCGCACGTGAGCAATGAGTATCACTACCAGCCGGGTTTGTATCACTAGGCAGATATTTTGCACTGGGCTCTGATTCGGGGTGTTTCGGTCGACGCCGGTCGGTGCTAAGCTGGTATTTGCTTTGGTCTTAAATTGCCGTTTTGTTGTTTAACATACGTTGGCGGGGAGGGCGTGTGGCTAAGAAATCTACGGCTATCGATGTAACGCAGGGTGTCATTTGGCAACAGCTGCTGTCGCTGTGCGTTCCCATCTTTTTTAGTTCGTTTTTTCAGCAGGCCTACACGCTTATCGGTACGTATATCGTTGGCCAGTTTGGCGGCAAGCTCGCGCTGGGTGGCATTCAAGCCACGATGGTGCTCACCGAGCTCTGCATTGGCTTTTGCGTTGGCGTCGGCGCCGGCTGCGCGGTCATTACCGGTCAGTATTTTGGCCAGCACGATGATGAGCGACTGAGTCGTTCGGTCCATACAGCCATGACGCTCGCGCTGGTGGGCGGTATCGCTTTCTCGATTCTTGGCATAGTGTTCGTTGAGCCCATGCTGGTGCTTATGAACACGCCGCATGAACTATTGGCCGAGGGCGTGGCCTATGCTCGCTGTTATTTTGCCGCGATGGTTGCGGCACTGCTGCTTAATATGGGAACCGCACTGCTGCGTGCCGTGGGCGACACGCGCGGCCCCGCCGTGATCATTGCCTCTGGCTGCCTGGTTAACGTGGTGCTGGATATCATTTTTGTCGCTGTGTTGCATATGGAGGCGCTGGGCTGCGGCATCGCGGTGGCGCTGACCATTTGCTCCAATGCAACGATGATCGTGTTGCGCATGATGCGCGCTCCGGGTGCATGGCGTCTTTCGCTGTCTAAGCTCGGTATCGATCGCGGTATTTGCAAGAGTATGATCTCGTGTGGTCTGCCACTCGGTTTTCAATCGGCTGCCTATTCGATCTCGAACGTGCTGATCCAGGTATCGGTTAATTCGTTTGGCGCCGATGTCACGACTGCTTGGGGTCTATCTGGGCGCCTGGATGGCATTATCTGGATGGTGACCGAGGCGCTCGGCGTATCGATCACTACGTTCTCGGCGCAGAACTTTGGCGCGCGCAACTACGAGCGCATGCGCAAGGGCTACCATACGTCGCTCGTGCTGTCGTTTATGCTCATTGGTGGCCTGTCTGCCGTGCTGCTGGTGTTCTCGGGCCCGCTGTCGCGTTTGTTTGTCGACGATGCTTCGATTTCGGCGTACACCACGACTATCCTCCATTTCATTGCGCCGTTCTATGCGATTTTCTCGATTATCGAGAACGCCTCGGGTTCCATCCGCGGCGCCGGCGTGAGTTTGCAGCCTATGATGCTCACCATCTTTGGCACCGTTGTCTTGAGGGTGATCTGGGTGTTTGCGATCATGCCCTTCGATCCGTCGCTCGAGCATCTACTGCTGGTTTACCCCGTAACCTGGCTCATCACCGCAACCATGTTCACCATCTACCATCACAGCGGCAACTGGCTAGGTCGCGCCACCGCCTAGCTCATCCGTCAGATACCCCTGATAAGTTGCGGTGAAATAGTTCCTGAAAAGCCCTTGCGGACCGTCAAACAAGTACTATTCCACCGCAACTTCCTTATGAGCTGTAGGTGTTGGCGGAAAACGAATCAATTAGTATTCGATGCCTTGGCGGGCTAGGAGGCCTTCGTCGAAGTAGTGTTTGATGGGACGTATTTCGGTGACTAAGTCCGCGAGGTCGGCCAACGGCAGCAGCCCGCGGCCGGTGAGCACGAGTTCCGTGGTGGCGGGCTTTATCGCGATCAGCGCTTCGACATCCTCGCGTGTCACGAAGCCGCGGCGCATGGCCTCGCCGAGTTCGTCCAAAATCAGAACGTCGACCTGTGATATCTGCTCGCATGCGAGCTCCATGATCTGTGCGGCGCAAGCCTCGGGCGTGTCGCGGTCAGCTTGTACGATGCGCAGCCCCAGGCGCGGCGCGGCATCGTGTTCGGCGCAGTGCAGTTTCTTGGCAAACTGCAGCCTAAGAACGTCGAGCCCGTAGCCCGTCGCGCGCAGCGCGAGCCCCAGCGCAGCCGTCGTCTTGCCCTTGCCGTCGCCTGTATAGATTTGAACCTTGCCGACTTACAGTGATGCCATCTCTGTCCTTTCGTGCCCGGCGTCGGTTTATCGCCGTCCGGGTTGGGTATTCTAGAAAGCATTATCAACCCCAGTAGATGGAGTTCAAGCAGATGGAGATGGATGACAACAAACGTAGACGGAATATGATTCTCTACGTGCTCATCGCCTTCGTCGTCTACCTCGTGCTCTCGACCGTTCTGTTCCCCAACATCGGTCACACGCAGCAGATTACGAAGACCGATTACTCGACGTTTGTCAAAGCGCTCGATAAGAAGAGCGTCGACAAGGTCGAGTACAACACGGACGATTACTCGATTTATTACACCAAGAAGGGCGAGGACGAGAACATCGCCTACAAGACGACCGGTGTGCCGAATGACGCGGGCTTTACCGATCGCGTGCTTGAGTCTGGCGCTTCGCTGGAGTCGGTCGTTCCCGATAAAAACTCGGGTTTGATGACCTACTACCTGCTCACACTCATTCTTCCCATGGCGATTTTCTTCCTCATCGGTTGGTGGCTCAACCGCCGCATGAAGAAGGCTATGGGCGATGACGGCCCGTCGATGAACTTTGGCGGCGGCGGTTTTGGCGGCGGCGGACTGGGTAAGTCCGGCGCGCGCGTGATCGCCTCCAAGGACGTGGGCGTGACCTTTAAGGACGTCGCCGGTCAGGAAGAGGCCAAGGAGTCTCTCAAGGAGGTCGTCGACTTTCTGGAGAAGCCGCAGCGCTACGAGGAGATCGGCGCCAAGCTGCCGCGTGGTGCTCTCCTTGTTGGCCCTCCGGGTACCGGTAAGACCCTGCTTGCCAAGGCTGTTGCCGGCGAGGCCGGTGTTCCGTTCTTTAGCATTTCGGGCTCTGAGTTCGTTGAGATGTTTGTCGGTCGCGGCGCTGCTAAGGTTCGTGACCTGTTTAAGCAGGCCAAGGAAAAGGCACCGTGTATCGTCTTTATCGATGAGATCGATACCATCGGTAAGAAGCGCGATGGCGGCGGCTTTAGCGGCAACGACGAGCGCGAGCAGACGCTCAATCAGTTGCTGACCGAGATGGATGGCTTCGATAACCATAAGGGTATCGTTGTCCTTGCCGCAACCAACCGCCCCGACAGTCTCGATCCCGCTCTACTGCGCCCCGGTCGTTTTGACCGCCGCATCCCCGTCGAGCTGCCCGATCTGACCGGCCGCAAGAACATCCTCGAGCTGCATGCCAAGAGCGTGAAGACCGAGCCGCCGATCGACCTGACCGCGATTGCCCGCGCCACGCCCGGTGCCTCGGGCGCCGACCTGGCCAATATCATCAACGAGGGTGCCCTGCGCGCCGTTCGCGAGGGTCGCAAGCGTGCAACCCAGGACGACTTCGAGGAGTCGGTGGAGGTCGTCATTGCCGGCCAACAGCGTAAGTCCACGGTGCTGTCCGACCACGAGAAGCAGGTCGTTTCTTATCACGAGATCGGCCATGCCATCGTTGCCGCTCGCCAGAAGGGCTCTGCGCCGGTCACGAAGATCACCATCGTGCCGCGCACGAGCGGTGCTCTTGGTTATACCATGCAGGTCGAGGAGGACGAGCGCTTCCTGACGACGCGCCAGGAGGTCTTGGACAAGCTCGCTGTCTATTGCGGTGGCCGCGCAGCCGAGGAGCTCATCTTTGGCGAGATGACGACCGGCGCCGCCAACGACATCGAGCAGGCCACCAAGCTCGCCCGTAATATGGTGACGCGCTTTGGTATGTCCGACGAGTTTGGCATGATGGCGCTCGGTACCGTGCAGAACGCGTATCTCAATCAGGACACGTCGCTCACCTGCGCCCCCGGTACGGCCGAGCGCGTGGACGCGATTGTCGCCAAGCTGATCGAGGATGCGCACGACCGCGCTTTGCAGATTCTGAAGGAGAACAAGTTTAAGCTCCACGAGCTGGCTCGTTATCTGTATAAGAAGGAGACCATCACGGGCGAGGAGTTCATGAACCTCCTCACGCGCGAGAATCCGCTGATGCCCAAGCAGCAGTAAAGCCGCGGCCGAGCCAGTAAACGCCGACGCCCCATTTGAGCAGCTTTCTCAAATGGGGCGTTTTGCTTGAGAGGGATGGAAATGAAGATCGTGGTGAGCGCCTGCTTGATGGGCGAGAGCTGCAAGTATAACGGGCTCGACAACTACCATCGCGAGTTGGTCGAGGCCTGCGAGCGTACAGGGACCGAGGTCCTCTTGGTGTGCCCTGAGGTCTTTGGGGGCCTGCCCACGCCGCGCAAGCCGTCCGAGATTGTGAACGGAGAGGTTCGTACCTGCGAGGGCATATCGGTCGATCGCGAATTTCGCCTGGGTGCCCAACGAGCGCTCGATATGTGCGAGCAGGCGGGCGGGCCGGAAGAGATCGCCGCGTGCATCCTGCAGGACCGTAGTCCCTCGTGCGGCGCGGGTCGCATCTACGACGGAACATTCAGCGGCACCCTTACGGCGGGCAACGGCGTCTTCGTTGATTTACTGCTCCGCCACGGTTATCGCGTGATCCCGGCTAGCGAGTTCGACCCCAGCATGCTGGAGCAATAAAAAACCACCACAAAGGTGCTGCTCCCTTGTGGTGGTTTTGGCCTGGGTCTAGAGCGTGTGGCCGTAGGCGTTGGCGGCCTTGATGGCGGCGGCGAATTTTTCGTCGGTGAAGGGCTCCGGGTTGCCTTGCTTCCACTCGTTGGTGGCGTGTGCGTGCTCGCACAGGGCAGGGATATCGGTCTCGGAAAGCCCGACCTGCTCAAGCGTTACGGGCAGCCCCATCTGCTTGTTGAAGTCAGCATAGCGCTTAAGGTTCTCGGTGTCGCCCGTGTAGGCGAACAACACCAGCACGCCCAGGCTTACGACTTCGCCGTGCAGGTAGGTGCCCTCACGCGGAATGCTGCAGGTGGCGTTGTAGAACGCGTGCGCCACGCTCGAGTTGTAGTAGTAATCGTTCTGGTTGGTCAGGTTCGAGACATAGCCCGTGTTGACCACGATGTCGAGCGCGATCTGCTTGACGGCCTCGCTCGACAGATTCTGGCGCACATCCTCAAGACCCTGAACACCGTAGGTAAACAGCGGCTCGGAACAGGTGTGGGCAAGAGCCAGGCCAAGGCCGGCGGTGTGCTCCAGGTCGCCGGCGCTCGTGGCGTACTCGACTTCGGGCTGCTTGGACAGGGCGTCGCCCACGCCGGCCCAGAAGTACTCCGCCGGAGCCTCGGCGATGATCTTGGGATTGATGAAGATGTGCGCCGGTCGGTTGGGGTACGAATAGCCCTCGAGCGATCCATCGTCGTTGTAGACGACGGCAATGGCGGTCGCGGCGGAGCAGTTGGAGCAGATCGTCGGCACGGTAAAGACGATCTTCTTGAGCTCGATTGCCGCTGTCTTGACGGTGTCGAGTGCCTTGCCGCCGCCACAGGCGATAAGCACGTCTGCCTGCTGGCAAGCGGGGGAGTTCACGACCTTGGCGATATTGGCGCGCGTACTGTTGGTGCCGTAGACGCGCGTCTCCAGAATCTCGACGTCGGTACCTTCAAGCGCCGCCTCGATGCCCGGCAGCGCCGCAGCTAGGGCTCGCTTGCCACCAATGATGGCGACTTTCTTCGCGCCGTACTCCGCCAGTGCGGCGGGCAGCTCGGTAAAGCAATCCTCGCCGACGGTGTAGTCGCTCATTCCGATTGTGCGCATGGCAGCCTTCTTTCGTTAGTTAAAGTGCTTTCAGGTATTTTGCTCCTAGAGAAGGCTAACGACCACGAGAAATTTCTTACGTATGAAACCAGTGTTGAGGGTTTTTCGCCGGCGCGGAACGTGCTAGCATACTCCGCATAAGCGTTGATGGGGACGAGTAGTCGGCCGTCCGCATGCCACAGAGAGCGGGGAGCGCTGAGAACCCGTGCATGCGACCGATGAAAATCACCCCGGAGCTGCGGTCCCAACGGACGTGCCGCGCAGGCACGTCTTAGTAGATATCGCCGAGATGGTCGTCGATACAGGCCAGCCGAGTAACGGATGCGAGCGCGCGAATACGCGGGCGAGGGCATCTAAGCTGGGTGGTTAAACGAAGAGCTTTTGCGGGCATACAGCCCGTTTTTGTGGCGCTTCGTCCCAGCTTGTAGGGACGGGCGCTTTTTTGGTGCCCAACGGGCGTGCGCGCCCACGACATGAAAGGGGTACCGTGGCAAACGAGTACAAGCAGACGATGAATCTGCCCAAAACCGGTTTTCCCATGCGTGCCGGTCTTTCCAAGTCCGAGCCCAAGCGACTCAAGGACTGGCAGGACAACAAGGTCTACGAGCAGGTTCTGAAGAAGAACGAGGGTCACAAGAAGTTCGTGCTGCACGACGGCCCTCCGTACGCCAACGGCCCGATCCACATCGGCCACGCCATGAACAAGATCTCCAAGGACATGATCAACCGCTACTGGATGATGCAGGGCTATGAGGTTCCCTATGTTCCCGGTTGGGACTGCCATGGCCAGCCGATCGAGCATAAGGTCGAGGAGAAGCTCGGCACCGAGAAGTTCAACCAGACCTCCACGGCTAAGATCCGTGAGCTTTGCAATAAGTTCGCTGTCGAGAACATCGAGCTGCAGAAGGCCGGCTTCCGTCGCCTGGGCGTGCTCGGCGATTGGGACAACCCCTATCTGACGCTCTATCACCAGCATGACGCCGCCGACATCGAGGTTTTCAAGGCCATGTTCGACAAGGGCATGATCTATCGCGGTCACAAGCCCGTCCACTGGTGCAAGCACTGCCATACCGCACTTGCTGAGGCCGAGATTGAGTACTCCGACGAGACGAGCCCGTCCATCTTCGTGCGCTTTGAGATGACCTCCAAGCCCGTCGGCCTCGAGAACTTCGACGGCCCGGTTGACTTTATCATCTGGACGACCACGCCGTGGACCATCCCCTCCGACCAGGCAGTTTCTCTCAAGCCCGGTGCCGCCTACGTCGCCGTTGAGCACGACGACCGCGCCGAGGTCATGCTCGAGGACCTGGCTCCCAAGTGCTGCGAGGAGTTTGGCTGGGAGTACACCCCGGTTGTGGTCGACGGCAAGCCCTATGTGGTTCCCGCCGAGACCTTCCATCACATTCACTATAAGCAGCCGATCTTTGACGGTGTTGAGGGCGTGGCACTGTTGGCCGATTACGTCGGTGTCGATGACGGTACCGGTATCGTCCACAACTCGCCCGGTCACGGCGTCGACGACTACTTCGCCTGCCTCAAGGAGGGCATCACCGACATTTGCATGCCGGTCGATGACGACGGCAAGTTCTACACCGGCGAGGAGTTTGGCACCGGCGGCCCCTTCAGCGGCATGGATACCGACGAGGCCAACCCGCACATCATCGAGTTCCTGCGCGAGCGCGGCACCCTGGTCCTCGAGAAGAAGATCACGCACAGCTATCCGCACTGCTGGCGCTGCAAGCACCCGGTGCTCTTCCGTGCTACCGACCAGTGGTTTGTCTCGATGGACAAGACCGGCTTGCGCGAGCAGGCTGGCAAAGAGGTCCGCGAGAACGTCAAGTGGTATCCGGCCCATGCCGCCAACCGCATTGGCGCCATGGTCGAGCAGCGTCCCGACTGGTGCATCAGCCGCCAGCGCAACTGGGGCGTGCCTATCCCCAGCTACACTTGCGCCGACTGCGGCGAGAAGGTCATGAACGATGCCACGCTCGACGCCGTCATCAAGCTCTTCCATGAGAAGGGCTCCGACGCCTGGTTCACCGACGCTCCCGAGAGCTACCTGGGTGAGGCCTGCGTCTGCCCCAAGTGTGGCGGCCATCACCTCAAGGCCGATAAGGACATCCTCGACGTGTGGTGGGATTCCGGCGTGTCCTGGAAGGCCGTCTGCGAGTATCGCCCCGAGCTTGAGTACCCGGCTGACGTGTATCTCGAGGGCTCCGACCAGCATCGCGGTTGGTTCCAGAGCTCGCTGCTCACTTCGGTGGGCGCCAACGGCCATGCTCCCTACAAGGCGGTCGTCTCGCAGGGCTTCACGCTCGACGGCCAGGGCCGCAAGATGTCCAAGTCGCTCGGCAACGTCATCGACCCCAATAAGGTCTGTGACGAGATGGGCGCCGACATCATCCGCCTGTGGGTTGCTTCCGTTGACACCAGCTCCGACGTGTCCATCGACCACGAGATTCTTGCCCGTACGTCCGATGCCTACCGTCGTTTCCGCAACACGCTGCGCTTCCTGCTTTCCGAGCTCGAGGGCCAGTTTGAGCCTGAGACCGACGGTGTCGCCTTTGCCGACCTGCTGCCGCTCGACAAGCTCATGTTTGCCCGTCTGACCCAGGTTCAGGCCGAGGTCGACGACGCTTACTCTTGCTACGAGTTCCCGCGCGCTTACCGTGCGCTTTATGACTTCGTGGTTACCGAGCTTTCCAACGTGTACCTCGACGCCCTGAAGGACCGCCTGTACTGCGACAAGCCTGGCTCGCTCGAGCGCCGCAGCGCCCAGACCGTGCTGGCCGAGCTCTTCTCGATGCTCATGCGCGATCTGCAGCCGATTTTGTCCTACACCGTCGACGAGGCCATGGCCTACGCGCCTGCCGGCTGCGTCGACCACCAGAAGTACGCCGCGCTGCTCGATTGGTATAAGTCGCCTATCACGGTCGACGAGGCCAATGAGTTCGAGGGCGTGCTCGAGGCTTCACTCGAGCTCCGTAGCGCCGTGACCAAGGCCCTTGAGGATGCCCGCTCCGTCGGCACCTTCACTAAGAGCCAGCAGGTCCGCGTCAAGGCGGTCGTTCCCGCCGAGATGTACGCGCTGCTGACCGGCGACAAGGCGGTCGACCTGGCCGAGTTCTACATCGTTTCCGATGTTGAGCTGACCCAGGGCGAGGAGCTCTCCGTTGCCATCGAGGCTGCCGAGGGCGAGTGCTGCGACCGTTGCTGGAATTACCGCACCACCGTCGGCGAGTACAACGGTCACGCACATATCTGCAAGCGCTGCGCGAATGCCCTTTAAGGCACGGTAACTCGGCATTTTAGTTATTGGGAGAATTTGGACGCCTTCGGCCCATTTGCTCCGCTGAATAAAAGCGGCATTCTGTTTTTCGGAATGCCGCTTTCTTTTTATGCTGGTTATTTATCTGGCGTTAGCGAATATGTCGTGCGCTCTGCGTATGGCAATATAAGATGGTTAATTGCGTTCAACGGAATTCGATTGTTCTGAGGGTAGGGGATTTCTTTGGGTCGTTCTGCGGATATGACGCCGCCTTTGCGTTGGCGGTTGGGTGTTGCTGGTGGCGTGGCGTTGGCCGTGCTGCTTGTTGACCAGCTGACCAAGCTTGCGGTTCGGGCCGTGGGCGATGCGCTGCATGTGACTGTCATCCCCGGTGTGATCGACTTTATGTTTGTCCGCAATATCGGCGCTGCCTTTAGTATGGGTGAGGGGCATGGCATCGCGTTTGCCGTGCTGGCGTTGGCGGTCATTATCGCTATTGCCGTGTACCTCGTTCGTGCGCCCCGGCTCGCCCATCTTGAGGTTGTGGGCATGGCGATGGTTGCGGGCGGTGCTATCGGCAACGCTATCGATCGTTTGGCCTTTGGCTTCGTGACCGATTTTATTGCCACCACCTTCATCGACTTCCCCGTCTTCAATGTGGCCGATATTGGCATTACCTTGGGCGTCGTGCTCGCCCTCTTCGGCTACATGTTCTTGAGCCCTGCGGCCCGCGAGGTCGATGCGACCGCCGAGCTCAACGCCCGTGACGAGGCCCGTGCCAAGCGCAAGGCCCAGCAGCGTGGGGAGCGTGCCCGCAAGATTCGCGAAAGGAATGAGCGCTAATGGCCGACATCCATATTCTTGTTGCCGACGATGCCGCTGGTCAGCGCCTTGATGCCTATCTGGGCGCCAACGACGGCTGCCCCACGCGCTCTGCCTGCGCGCATCTGATCGAGGGAGGCGCCGTTGCCGTCAATGGCGAGACCTGCCTGTCCAAAAAGTATGCCGTGCGCGCCGGCGATCGTATTTCGGTCGATTTGCCCGAGCTGCACGATCCCACCGATGTGATTCCCGAGGCCATCCCGCTCGACATTCGCTATGAGGACGACTACCTTATCGTGCTCTCCAAGCAGCGCGGCCTGGTGTGCCATCCTGCACATGGTCATGAGAGCGGTACGCTCGCGAATGCCCTGGTCTATCACTGCGGTATCGACCATCTGGGCACCGTGCAGGGCGAGGACCGCCCCGGCATCGTGCATCGTTTGGATCGCGATACCTCGGGTCTCATGCTTGCGGCAAAGGACGACGACACCCAGCGCGCGCTCCAAAATCTCATCCGCACGCGTACGCTCGATCGTCGTTATATCACGCTCGTTCACGGTCATATCGCTATGGATGAGGGCACCATTAACACCGGCATTGCGCGTTCTACGCGCGACCGTGTCAAGATGGCGGTTTCGGACGACCCTTTCGCGCGCCAGGCCATTACGACCTTTAAGGTCCTCGAGCGCTTCGATTCCACGCGTTTTGACGACGGCTATACGCTCGTCGAGTGCCATCTGTTTACGGGCCGCACACATCAGATTCGTGTGCATATGCGCCATATCAACCACGCCTGCGTGGGCGATCCACTCTACGGCAAGTGCGATGCACGCGCCGATCAGGGTCTGACCAGGCAATTCCTTCATTCCTGGCGCGTCGCATTCGACCATCCCGTGACGGGGGAGCGTATTGAGTGCCGCGATGATCTGCCGTGGGATCTCGCTGCGGTTCTTGACGACCTGGCCCCGCGCTCGATTGGCCGCACCGCCGCCGGCGACGACATCGTCCCGCAGCTTGGCCTTCTCGAAGCCTAGCCGGTATTAGGTGGTTTCTTGAACTCGGTAAGCCTGCGGTAAGATATACGATTGTTTACGTAATGCGTTCCTGGGAGCCTGCATGCTCGCCTTTTTACAAACCAACACACCCATCGTGATTTTCAACCAGATTGTCGTCACGCTGCTCACGGTCTGCTTTCTGTACCAGGTGGTCTTCTTTGTCATCGGTGCTCTTCGTGGCGAGGTCGCGCCTCCCAAGGCCAAAAAACTCCACCGCTATGCCTTCTTTATCGCGGCGCATAACGAGGAAGCCGTGATCGCCAACCTCGTACGCTCCATCAAGGACCAGGATTATCCGTCCGAGCTCATCGAGGTCTTCGTGGTCGCCGATGCCTGCACCGACAACACGGCGCAGCTTGCGCGCGAGGCCGGTGCTATTGTTTATGAGCGCAATGACCTGGCCCGTAAGGGCAAGAGCTGGGTCATGGACTTTGGTTTCGATCGCATTCTCAACGAGTATCCCGACACGTTTGAGGGTTACTTTATCTTCGATGCCGACAACGTTATCTCCCGCGATTACGTGTCTAAGATGAACGATGCCTTTGACCAGGGCTTCCATGTGGTCACGAGCTATCGCAATTCCAAGAACTTCGGCAGCTCGTGGATCTCGGCAGCTAATGCCACTTGGTACCTGCGCGAGGCGCGCTTCCTCAACAACGCGCGTAATATCTGCAAGACGTCCTGCGCTGTCTCGGGTTCGGGCTATCTCATCTCCGCCAGCGTTATCGAGGGCATGCACGGCTGGCAGTTCCATACGCTGACCGAGGATATCCAGTTCACCACGTTCTGCGCCATTCACGGCATTCGCATTGGCTATGCGCCGGCGGAGTTCTTTGACGAACAGCCCGTGACGTTTAAGGCGTCCTGGAAACAGCGCATGCGTTGGACCAAGGGCTTCTACCAGGTGTTCTTTACCTACGGTAAGCACCTGGTCAAGTCGACGTTCCGCTATCATCGCTTTGCTGCCTACGACATGTTTATGACCATCGCTCCGGGCATGCTGCTGTCCCTGATCTCCATGCTCGCCAACGCGACCTTCCTCATCGTGGGCGGACTTTCGCATGGCTTCTTGGCCACCGAGGTCGAGATGCAGGCTTGTGCCGCCTCGCTCATTATGACCTTCGCGATGATGTACCAGACCTTCTTTATCCTGGCGCTACTCACCACCATCTTCGAGTACAAGCATATTCACTGCGCGCAAAAGTGGCGTTTGGTGACCAACCTATTTACCTTCCCGATCTTTATGTTCAGCTATATTCCCATCACGGTGGCGGCCCTGTTCCTAAAGGTCGACTGGGTCCCGACGCAGCACGCCGTCAACGTTACCCTCGACGAGGTCATGCAAGGCGCCAAATAACCACCACCAAAACCACCACAAAGGGGACAGTGAACTGCGCCCCGAAACTTGGACTGAATAAATAGCGACTACGCCGCAAGGGCCCGGTTCCGGAACTCCTCCGGCGTCAGGCCCTTCAATCTTACCTGCCTGCGCCGCGTGTTCCAATGGGCTATGTACTCCTCCAGGTC
>JAUMMZ010000033.1 GCA_031296755.1 Collinsella sp. | reverse complement strand
GCCTCGAGGGCCTCGTCGCGGTCGAGGCGCAGTACACTCTCTTCTTGGGGCATCGCCTTTCCTTCCATTCGTCACCTTCATTACTCCAACGACGAATTCTAGGCGGTGTCCCCTCCCTTTCAAGAAAGAGAAGAGGCGGGGGATGACCCGCCTCTTACACCACATCTCTGCGCGCTACCCCCGACAGGGTGCGGATCCCGGCATCATCGCAAGGCCTGTGGACAAAAAATAGCAAATATGAGTACTGTTACCATTTTAGTAACAGCGATTTCATGCCTTCAGAAGGCGATTTAGACCTCAGGTGTCCTACAGCGAAAGAATTGCAGACGTTTATCGGCTAAGTACTTGGACATATGTTGCGTAACACTACATATTTTGCAAATAAATAATGTTACAGGACTTGTGACAGTACTCATATTTGACGTTTTTTGCCCACAGCCCTTTCTACCTAGGCAAATCGGCGGCAAAACGGGCTTCAAAGCGTCCTTCGCAAACAAAAAGCCGGGGCCCGCGTAATGCGGACCCCGGCTTTCAACCGTGACGGTATGTTGTCCCAGTCCTACACGTAGAACAGGATGTCGTCGTAGGTCGGGACCGGCCAGTAGTCGGCAGCCACGATCTCCTCCATCGCATCCACGGCGGCACGCAGCGCATCCATAGCGGGAACGACCTCGTGCGCGTACACGTTGGCCTGCTCCTGACCATCGAGGCCCTCGGCCTTCTGATGCACGGCGTCGAGCGCCTTGATGGAGTCGTTGATGGTGGTAATGCCGTTGCAGAGCTTGTTGAGCGTGTTCTGCTCGCACTGCATGGCGGCCTCAGCACCGGCGGCACGTATAGTCTCAAGGCCCTTAGCGACCTTGGTAGCATAGGCGGTAATGACCGGGCGATAGGTACGACGCGCCTCGCGAACCATCGTGGTGGCCTCGATGTTCATGAGCTTGTTGTACTTCTCGAGCTTGCAGTCGTAGCGGCACTGAGCCTCGGCCTTGGTCAGGACACCCGTCTCCTCAAAGAGCGCAATGGCCTTATCGGAAACAAAGGCGGGCAGGGCGTCGGCCGTGGTCTTGTTGTTGGCAAGACCACGCTTCTCGGCCTCAACGGGCCACTCGTCGGAGTAGCCGTCACCGGAGAACAGGATGCGCTGGTGGTCGGTCAGGACCTTCTTGCAGTACTCGAGCGCAGCGTCCTGGAACTCATCCTCGGGCGTACCCTCAAGCGCGTCGGCGAAGGACTTGAGCGACTTGGCCACGGCGGCATCCAGCACCAGGTTGGAGTCGGAGACGTTCTGCTCGGAGCCGCAGGCACGGAACTCGAACTTATTGCCGGTGAAGGCAAACGGGGAGGTGCGGTTGCGGTCGGTGTTGTCCTGCATCAGCTTGGGCAGGGTATCGGCGCCCAGGTCGAGCACGCCGCGCGTGGCATGGACGGAAGCCTTGCCATCGATGATCTTCTCGACGACCTCGGTAAGCTGGTCGCCCAGGAAGATGGACATAATCGCCGGAGGAGCCTCGTTGGCGCCCAGACGATGGTCGTTGCCGGCCGAGGCAACGGAGGCACGCAGGAGCTCCTGATAGTTATCGACGGCCTCGATCACCGCGGTGAGGAAGACGATGAACTGCAGGTTGTCGAGCGGGGTGTCGCCCGGATCGAGCAGATTCTCGGACTCGGTGCCAAGCGACCAGTTGTTGTGCTTGCCCGAACCGTTGATGCCCTCGAAGGGTTTCTCGTGCAGCAGGCAAACCAAGTCGTGGCGGGAGGCGATGAGCTTCATTTTCTCCATCATGACCAGGTTCTGGTCGATGGCCTCGTTGACTTCGCCATAGACGGGGGCGAGCTCATGCTGGCAGGGAGCAACCTCGTTGTGCTTGGTCTTGGCGGGAATGCCGAGCGCCCACAGCTCATCGTCCAAGTCCTTCATGTAGGCCGAGACGGTGGGGCGGATAGCGCCAAAGTAGTGCTCCTCGAGCTCCTGACCCTTGCATGGAGCAGCACCAAAGAGGGTGCGGCCGGTAATGACCAGGTCCTTGCGCTTGCGGTAGGCGTCCTTCTTGATCAGGAAGTACTCCTGCTCGTCGCCCACGGAAGGAACGACCTTCTTGGGGGTCTTACCGAACAGCGCCAAAACGCGCTTAGACTCACGCGAGAGCGCGGTCATGGAACGCAGCAGCGGGGTCTTCTTGTCCAGGGCCTCGCCCGTGTAGGAGCAGAAAGCCGTGGGGATGCACAGGACATCGTCCTTGATAAAGGCGGGGCTAGTGGGATCCCAAGCGGTGTAGCCACGGGCCTCGAAGGTGGCGCGCAGGCCGCCGTTGGGGAAGCTGGAGGCATCGGGCTCGCCCTGGATGAGGTTCTTGCCCGTAAACTTGGTAATGGCGGTGCCGTCGTGGTTGGGCTCCAGGAAGCTGTCGTGCTTCTCGGAAGTAATGCCCGAAAGCGGCTGGAACCAGTGCGCGTAGTGCGTCGCGCCCTTGGAGATGGCCCAGACCTTCATGGCATGGGCAACGGCGTTGGCCACATCCAGGTCGAGCGGCTCACCGCCCTCGAGGGTTGCAGCAAGGCGCTTCCAAATGTCCTTGGGGAGGTAGTCCTTCATGACTTCCTCAGAGAACACCATGGTCCCGAAGCGGTCAGTAAGTTCGGCCATACGGAACTCCCTTCGTATCGGCACCGCGTGAGAAGCGGTGTTGATTACTAACGAACGAGTCATAGCTTAGACTCGCCGTGTTTCCGCGACATTACCGTTATGTTGCTGTCGCGAAACCAATCAATGAGGTTACCCTATCGAGGCGGCGTTGCCACCCTCAACAGCCAATCAACTGCATAAATTGCAGACCTCTCCCCATGGTTTAAGGGTAGTCAATTTGGGATGGAGCTCTATTAACTGGTATTTTGCATCAGATACCAGTCTTTATAGTCCGTGCCTAGATTAGCCGCTCTGTTATAGAGAAAGCCGATAGCAAGGCATCTTTGATTGGTATCCCCGAATAACGAGTGAAACTCCACCGTGACACAGTGGTGCTGTAGAATCCTTACAACACATCACACTATTACGTATCTAGAGGAGCACGATATGCGCGTCGACGAGGTTTTTAAGCAGGCAGCATCCCAGGGCACCGCGCCCGTTTCGTTTGAGATGTTCCCGCCCAAGGGCGAGCTCACCCTCGACACGGCTCGCGAAGTGGCAGGCAATCTGTGCAAGCTTTCGCCGAGCTTTGTCTCGGTCACCTGCTCGGCTGGCGGCTCGGGCAACGGCGCCACCACCGCCCCCATCGCGCATATGATTACGAGCGAATTCGATACACCCTCGGTGGCACACCTTACCTGCGTGGGCCGCTCGCATGCCGATATCGCCGCCAAGATCGACGAGTATCGCACCGCCGGCGTTGAAAACATTCTGGCCCTGCGTGGCGATCTCCCTGCCGGCGCGACCGAGGACGACAAGCCCGCCTCGGACTACGCCTACGCCCGCGACCTCATCCCCGAGCTCGTCGACGCCGGCTTTTGTGTGGGCGCCGCAGCCTACCCCGAGGGCCACATTGCCTGTGAGGACCTCAACCTCTCGGTCGAACACCTCAAGCAAAAGCAGGACGCCGGCGCGAGCTTCTTTGTGACGCAGCTCTTCTTTGATAATGAGTGCTTCTACCGTTTTCGCGAGCTTGCCGACAAGGCCGGCATCACCGTGCCCATTACCGCGGGCATCATGCCGTTTATGGGCAAGTCGCAGATCAGCCGCATGGTCTTTATGTGCGGCGCGTCGCTGCCCTCCCCCGTCATCAAGATTCTCGCCAAGTACGAGAACGACCCCGAGAGCCTGCAGGCAGCTGGTGTAGATTATGCAGCCCGCCAGCTTTGCGACCTCAAGGAGCACGGCGCTGACGGCCTGCACCTGTACACTATGAACCGTCCTGCGATCGCCGCGACCATTATGGAGCGCCTGGGGTAATGGAAAAACCGCACATCGATACAATCGCTGTCGAAGTGCCGGCCGACCTTGCGTCACCGGCGCTCTACCGTATCGATGCCGCGCACCATCCCCGTGTCGACCGTGCCGAGATGCTGCGGTATCTGGGTTACGGCGGCCAGCAGATTGAGCCCGAGCTGTCACGACGTATTGAGCTTGTGGTCGAGCGTCTGGAACTGGACATTGAGCCTCGTGGCGTGCGCCGCGTGTTTGCCGTCGATGCCACGGGCGTGGACGAACAAAGTGAGCCTTGCATTCGCTTGGTCGGCACCAACGTTGAGCTGCGAGGTCGCGATATCTATCGACATCTCAAAGATGCCCGCTTTGCCGCGCTCATGGCATGCACCCTCGGCATGGACGCCGAGCGTCGCCTGCGCACCACGGGAGCCCAACATCCCCTGGAGGGCGCCGTGCTCGACGCCGCGTGCTCCGCTTACGTGGAAGCCGCCGTTGAGCAAATGGACCAGCAGGTCAAGGCTGCGGCCGCCGCACACGGACTCGCCGGCAACTGGCGTTTTAGTCCCGGCTACGGCGACTGCCCGCTCTCGGCCCAGCGCTCGATCGTCAATGCGCTCAACGCCACGCGGCTCATCGGGCTTACCGTCACACCCACCAGCCTGCTCATGCCCACCAAAAGCGTGACCGCGGTGATCGGCCTATTCGACGGCGAAGTCCACGACGCCCAGAGCCGCCCCACCTGCAATATCTGCCGCATGCGCGAGCACTGCCGCTTCCGCGCCGCCCACACCACCTGCTATTCCAGCCATTAGGAGCCCTCGATGTTTACTCCGCTTATCACTCATGATCTGGACGGTACCGCGCTGGCAGCGCCCGTCAATGCCGCACGCTGCAACGGCGCTGCATACAAGACACGCACGATCGACGACCTGCGCATTAAGGACGATCGCCTGCGTGCGGCCATCGATGGCACGGGACACCTGCTGTTCGACGGCGGCATGGGCACCATGTTGCAGGCCGCTGGCATGAAGGCGGGCGCCCTGCCCGAGCTGCTCAACTTTGAGGAGCCCCAGGTCATTACCGACATTCAGCGCCAGTACGTCGAGGCTGGCTGCGACGTGATCACCGCCAATACCTTTGGCGCCAACGCCCACAAGCTCGACGGTGCTGCCACCGTGGCAGACGTCTTTGCCGCGGCCGTCACCTGCGCCCGCGAGGCCGGCGCCCGCTACGTCGCCGGCGATATCGGCCCCATCGGCGCGCTGCTTCGCCCCCTGGGTACTCTGAGCTTCGACGAGGCCTACGACCTCTTTGCCGAGGAAGTGCGCGCCGGCGTCGCCGCGGGTGTGGACCTCTTTATTATCGAGACCATGACCGACCTGGCCGAGATCAAGGCGGCTGTCCTCGCCTGCCGCGAGAACTCCGACCTGCCCGTCTTTGCCACCATGACCTTTGAGGAAGACGGCCGTACCTTCCTAGGAACGAGCCCCGAGGTCGCCGCCATCACGCTCGACGCCATCGGTGCCGACGTTTTGGGCATCAACTGCAGCCAAGGACCGGCCGAGCTCCGAGGACTCGCCGCACGTATGCTCACCGTTACCGACAAGCCCGTTATGGTGCAGGCTAATGCAGGACTCCCCCATGTAGACGACGACGGCAACACCGTCTTTGATATCCAAGCCCCCGAATACGCCGAGGCCGTCGCCGGCATGATCGCCGACGGTGTGAGCGTCGTGGGCGGTTGCTGCGGCACCACGCCGGCGCACATGGCGGCCTTACGCACGCTTATCGACAACCACACGCCCAGCCCGCGCCGCCGCAAGCCCAGCATGTCGGTCACGAGCGCCCAAACGGTCGTGGACCTTCCCTGCGACGGCCACAAGATCGCCGTCATCGGCGAGCGCATCAACCCCACCGGCAAAAAGCGCCTGCAGCAGGCCCTGCGCGACGGCGACCTGGACTACGTCGTGAGCCAGGGCATCAGCCAGCAGGAACAGGGCGCCGACATCCTGGACGTCAACGTCGGCCTGCCCGAGATCGACGAGGTCAAGATCATCCAACAGGCGACCGAACAGCTCCAGGGCTCCACGCTGCTGCCGCTGCAGATCGACTCCACCGATCCCGCCGCTGTCGAGGCCGCCGTGCGCCGCTACGCCGGCAAGCCCATCATCAACTCGGTCAATGGCAAACAGCAGATCATGGATGAGATCTTTCCGCTGGTCGCCCACTACGGCACCAACGTTGTCGGCCTTACGCTCGACGAAGGCGGCATCCCCGATACCGCCGAGGCCCGCTTCGCCATCGCCGAGCGCATCGTGGCCGAGGCTGCCCGCTACGGCATCGGCCCGGACCGCATCCTCATCGACTGCCTGGTCATGACCGCCTCGACCAATCAACGCCAAGCCGAGCAGATCCTGCGCGCCATGTCCCTGTGCAAGGAGCGTCTGGGCGTCAAATGCGCGCTCGGCGTGTCGAACATCAGCTTTGGCCTGCCTGCCCGCCCGCTGCTGGGCTCGGTCTTTTTGGCCGCCGCCTTTGGCGCGGGCCTGGACGCCCCCATCATGAACCCGGGCTCCAAGCGCTTTATGGATACTGTCTACAGCTATCGCGTCCTGAGCGTTGAGGACGAGGGCTCGACCGGATACATCGAGCGCTACGCCGGCTGGACCGATCCGTATAAGATCGCCGCAAACCCGGCAGCGGCCCAGGCGGTATCGACCGACGCCGCGCCCGCTGCTGGCACCGCCGGCACCGACGGCAACGACGACCCGATTCGTCGCATGGTCGTCTCGGGCCGCAAAGGCGAGATCGCTGCCGAGACCGAGCGTCTGCTGGCAGACCACGACGCCATGGACCTCATCAACAATCACTTTATCCCCGCCCTCGACGAAGTTGGCGTCCTCTTTGACCAGGGCAAGTTCTTCTTGCCGCAGCTCATGGCCTCGGCCGAGGCCGCACGCGTGGGCTTCGACACCATCAAGCGTCTGATGCCCGCCGGCGAGATTGCCGACAAGGGCAAGATCTGCGTGGCCACCGTCAAGGGCGATATCCACGACATCGGTAAGAACATCGTCAAGATGCTGCTCGATAACTACGGCTATACCGTCTTTGACCTAGGCCGCGACGTCGACCCGCAAGAGGTGCTCAAGACCGTGCAGGAGCGTGACATTAAGCTCGTCGGCCTCTCGGCGCTTATGACTACCACGGTCGTCGCCATGGAGGAGACCATCAAGCTGCTTCATGCCGAGGTGCCGGGCGTCAAGATCATCGTAGGCGGCGCCGTGCTCACCCCCGAATACGCCAAACAGATTGGCGCAGACTACTACGCCAAGGACGCCGCCGAAAGCGCGCGCATCGCCGAAGAGGTCTTTGGGCAGTAACACAACGGAAACAACCGAGCACCAAAACGTGCCGCATGCGCCACTTGGCACGTGCGGCACGTTAGAATAGATAAGACTATGCTCGTTTTGGCAGATAGGAGCGCAAGGATGGCGATCACGCCCGCAGAAATCGCGGAAACCCGCGGCATGGTTGAGGAGCAGAACCTCGACATCAGGACCATCACCATGGGTGTTTCGCTCATGGGTTGCGGCGACGAGAACCTCGACCGCATGTGCACGAAGATCTACGACCACGTGACGCACACGGCTGAGCACTTGGTCGAGACCGCCGAGAACCTCGAGCGCGAGTACGGCATCCCCATCGTCAACAAGCGCGTCTCCGTCACCCCGGTGGCGCAGATCGCCGCTTGCTGCAAGGATGAGGACCTCACCCCCATCGCGCATGCCCTCGACCGTGCGGCCGAGACCCTCGGCATCGACTACCTGGGCGGCTTCTCCGCGCTCGTCCAGAAGGGCATCGGCGACGCCGACCGCCGCGTCATCCAGTCCATCCCGCAGGCGCTCGCCACCACGAGTCGCGTCTGCTCCAGCGTCAACGTCGCCAGCCTGCGCGCCGGCATCAACATGGACGCCGTGCTCATGGCTGCGCAGACCATCATCGACGCCGCTAAGCTCACGGCCGACCAGGACTCCGTCGGCGCTTCCAAGTTTGTCTGCTTTGCCAACATGGTCGAGGACTCCCCGTTCATGGCGGGCGCTGTCCACGGCGGTGGCGAGGCCGACGCCGTCATCAACGTAGGCGTCTCGGGCCCCGGCGTTATGGCCGCAGCCCTGGAGACGCTGCCCGATTCCGCATCGATGATGGAGGTCGCCGAGAAGATTAAGCAGACCGCCTTTAAGATCACCCGCGCCGGTGAGCTCATGAGCCGCGAGGCCGCCCATCGCCTGGGTGTCGAGAAGGGCATTGTCGACCTGTCGCTGGCTCCCACGCCTGCCATCGGCGACTCCGTTGCCCGCATCCTCGAGATCATCGGTGTTGGTACCTGCGGTGGCCCGGGCACGACCTGCGCGCTCGCCATGCTCAACGATGCCGTCAAGAAGGGCGGCGTCATGGCCAGCTCCAGCGTGGGTGGTCTCTCCGGCGCCTTTATCCCCGTGTCCGAGGATGCCGGCATGATCGCCGCCGTCGAGGCCGGCGCGCTTTCGCTCGAGAAGCTCGAGGCCATGACCTGCGTGTGCTCCGTCGGCCTGGACATGATCGCCATCCCCGGCGACACCCCGGTCGAGACCATCGCCGGCATCATCGCCGACGAGATGGCTATCGGCGTCATCAACAACAAGACCACGGCCGTCCGCGTGATTCCCGCCATCGGCAAGGGCGTGGGCGACTGCGTCGAGTACGGCGGCCTGTTCGGCCGTGCGCCCATCATGCCGGTGAACCCCAACGCCGGCACCGTGCTTGCCCACCGTGGCGGACGCTTCCCGGCGCCGCTGAACTCGCTGAAGAACTAGCTGAGGGGTTCGGGCGAGGAGCCCCGCCGCCGGGCGGCAGACATATAAGGTCGCCTGCTCGGACAGTCCTGACTCGCACGGAGAGCACATTAAGTGCTCTCCG
The DNA here is from genome assembly GCA_031296755.1 of Collinsella sp. Lineage (GTDB taxonomy): Bacteria > Actinomycetota > Coriobacteriia > Coriobacteriales > Coriobacteriaceae > Collinsella. The sequence goes on along the minus strand of JAUMMZ010000033.1, from coordinate 55 downwards.
GCTCGTGCGGAACTCGCGATCGACCTTATATGTCTGCCGCCCGGCGGCGGGGCTC
>JAUMMZ010000032.1 GCA_031296755.1 Collinsella sp. | reverse complement strand
TGGAAGACGTTCGAGGATTTCAAACGCGACCTGGAGGAATACATAGTCCACTGGAACACGAGCCGGAGGCAGGTAAGATTGAAGGGCCTGACCCCGGAGGAGTACCGGAATCAGGCCCTTGCGGCCTAGTCGCTATTTAGGGCGTCCAAGATTTGGGGCGCGGTTCACCCATGTGGTGGCGGGCTTTTTGCATGTCGCGCGTGGGATAGAGCGCATGCGAGAGGAAAGCTCGGCTGCTTCGGACGGTTTTGGAGGGGGTGCCTGAGAAGACCGAGATCATGCACATCGCCTAACTGTGGTTTCTTCCATTGTCATCCATCCGCTACTCAGCAGGTCGTCCCTAAACCGTCCGAAACAGCCGAGTTTTGGAAACCGACTCCCTCGGGGGATAGGCTGAGCATCACGTTGGGACCATTTACCATCCGCGGTCTAGCTGCTTGCGCGCTGCACGAGCTTGACGGGGACAAGCGTCTCCATCTCGGGCTCCTCGCCGCGCAGCAGGGCGAGTAGGGCCTGACATCCCTCATGCGCGAGGCGCTCGGGGAAGCGGCGAATGGTGCTGATCTGCGGCGTCGGGATCTGCGCGTACACGGAATCGTCGAAGCCGATGAGGCGGACGTCTTCGGGTACGCGCTTGCCGGCCGCAACGAGCGCCCGCAGCGCACCCACGGCAGCGTGGTCGCTATGGGCAAAGATGCCGTCGACGGGGCACCCTGTGGAGAGGAAGTCGGTCACGAGCTCTTCAGACTCGATGATGCTCGGCTGCTTGCCCGAGACAAACAGCTGGTAGTCGCGGCGCAGCGGCATCCCATGCGCGGCAAGCGCCCGCTCGTAGCCCATCTGGCGTTCGTTTCCGGGGTAGTTGGCCGTAAAACTCGAGATGCTCAGGATGTTCTTGCAGCCGCGCTCGATGAGGTGCTCGGTTGCCATGTAGCCGCCGCCGATGTTGTCGGAACCCACGTGCGGGAAACCGAGGTCGTTTTCGGGCGCGCGGTCGATGCAGACCACGGGAATGCCGTGGGGGACAAATTCGCCGTCGAGCCTGCGCAGGCCTGAGATGCAGATGATGCCATCGGCTTGTTTGCTCGCAAGCGTACGGAAGTAGTCGCGCTCACGAGCGGGGTCGTTGGCGCTGTTGCAGACAAAGACCGAATAGTCCTCGGTGGCGAGCTCGCGTTCCACATGCAAGGCGATCTTGGAAAAGAAGTCGTTTGAGATATCCGGCACGATCATGCCGATGGTCCGGGACTGGGCCACGCGGAGGCTCTTTGCCGCCATGTTCGTGACGTAGCCGTATTCCTCGATGGCGGCTTCCACACGCTTGCGGGTGTCTTCGGAAAAACGGCCACTGCCGTTGATGACGTGGGAGACCGTGGCGACGGACACGCCGGCCGCTACGGCAATCTGGCGCATGGACGAGCTCTTGCCGGGTGTGGGCATGGGGCCTCCTGCTGTTTTCGGGTGGTTAACAGGTTAACTGAGATTGTAGCGCATGCGTGATGCCGCGATGGACTCCATTTGCCCAGCCTATAAACTACGCCGTTGAACAGGCAATATTATCCGTATGGAGGACTTGGGTAACAAAACGCCGCCGTTTACTCGACGGTATGGGACCGCTTGTCGCCAGCGGCTGCAAGGGCTCTCAGTCCAATGTGGATAAACGTTTAATCTGCAAAGCGTCAAAACATCGGCTCTCAATACGTCAAACGCGAACCCTCAACGGAGGAGTGGGGTCGAGAGCGCTGTGGAGGTGCGCAGAGAGCGGTTAATAACACTCCGGAGAGCGATCACATAGAAACAGGGCAGGCACCTCGGCGGCATCGGTTCGCTGAGGTGCTTTCTGGTAAGCTAAGAACCGGATTCACACGCGCCCGTCCAAGCTGGACGCGCCCATTGGAAGGGAGACCCATGGAGGCTTACAAGCAAGAATTCATCAAGTTCATGGTCGAGTCCGACGTGCTTAAGTTTGGCAGCTTTACGCTCAAGAGCGGGCGTCAGTCCCCGTTCTTCATGAACGCCGGCGCCTACGTGACGGGCTATCAGCTCAAGAAGCTGGGCGAGTACTACGCTCAGGCCATTCACGACAACTTCGGCGACGATTTTGACGTGCTGTTTGGGCCTGCCTACAAGGGTATTCCCCTGGCTGTCGTGACCGCCATTGCCTATCACGAACTGTACGGCAAGGAGGTCAAGTACTGCTGCGACCGCAAGGAGGCCAAGGACCACGGTGCCGACAAGGGCAACCTGCTGGGCTATGAGCCCCAGGACGGCGACCGCGTGATCATGGTCGAGGACGTCACCACCTCCGGCAAGTCCATCGACGAGACCTATCCCAAGGTTAAAGCCGCTGCCGATGTTGAGATTAAGGGTCTGATCGTCTCCCTCAACCGTATGGAGGTCGGCAAGGGCGGCGTGACCACCGCCCAGAAGGAGATCGAGGCCAAGTACGGTTTCCCCGTTGCCTCCATCGTGAGCATGGCCGAGGTCGTCGAGACCCTTTACAACCACGAGATCGACGGCAAGGTTGTTATCGATGACGAGCTCAAGGCCGCCATCGACGCCTATTACGAGCAGTACGGCGCACGCTAAGTTACGCGGTTTACAAACCGCGTAACAGCTTGACGCTGCAAGCCCACCAGAGCGGCAATCTGCCTTTCAACTTCGGCGGCATGACCAGAAGGTCAATGCCGCCTCGTTTCAAGGCACCTTGCTCGCCCTGGCGGGCTTTCGCTCATATGACCCAATCCGCTGTCAATGGCCACAATGGCCCCGCCGACCGCTTGCAACCGGTCGGCGGGGCCTGCCGTTAACCCGTCCCGGTCCGCCCCCGGCATGTCGTCGACGCCTTCGGCTCAGTCTCATATCCGCGGATACCGTTCTGTCGGCCCGCACTCCATTCCTTCGGCGGGGTTCCCCAACTCTGTCTAGGCGCATACGGAGGGCTCCGCGCGCACAGCGAAATAGGGGGTGTCCCCGAAGGCCGCCCGGCTCGCCGGGACGGGGGCTATGTCTATTCGCCGGCCTCCCGGCACATCATGCCGAGGGCCCAGAGCCACCTCACGAGCTCGGCCGCGGTGGCCGCGTTGGCCTTCGCCGCGGGCATGCCGCGGGCGAGCATCTCCTCGCGCCGCCGCAGGAGCCGCTCGGACCCCTTCCTCCCGTGCATCCTTATCTCGAGGGGCACGCCCGTGTCCCTCGGCATGAGCTTCGGCTGGTGCCGTGCCGCGGCGTAGCACCATGAGCCCTCAACGGCCAGCTTCCTCACGAGCGCGTTGCCCGCGCCGCTGATGCCTCCGAGCCGCACGGAGTCGCCGCTCGACCTCTGACTCGGCGCGAGGCCGAAATAGGCCGTGACCTGCCTTCCGGAACGGAACCTCGTGAAGTCGCCGACCTCGGACGCGAAGGCGGCGGCGAGCGCGAAGCCGCACCCCTTGATCGACTGGAGCGCCTCGACCTCCGCCGAGAGGGGGCCCGCCGCGACGGCGGCCCTGTACTCGGCGAGGAGGTCGTCGCGCGTCTCGGCGGCCGCCTCGACCTCGCTCCTCAGCGCCGCAAGCGCCCGGATGCCGCCGTCGTCGGCGGGCCGGACCTTGTCGAGCCACCTGAGGAAGTCGTACGTCCAGTACCTCCGGGGGTTTCCGGCCGGCGTCGTGCCGCCGTAGGCGTAGCCCCGGCGGGCCAGGAACGCCAGGAGCCGCTGCTTCGCCGCCGCGAGCCTCGCGGTCGCCGCGTCGTGGGCGGCGGCGAGGTCCCTGAGCCCCTCGATCTCGGGGGAGGGGACCCATACGGGGGAGATGTCGTGGGCGAGTATCGCCTTGGCCATCCTGGCGGCGTCGTTCCTGTCGTTCTTGGAGGCCGAGTCGGCGGTCGACCTCAGGTGGACGTCCATCCCGAACGCGGTAGAATACTTTGGCATGGGAGCCTCCCAACCTCGTTGCGGCGCGGCTGCGCCTATGGCACTTCGACATCATTGTCGCAGCCCCGACCCGCGGTCACGAGCGGGGGCTCCTGCCTTTTCAGTGCCCTCGGATTGGGTCATAGTGTCTGTCGTTGCCAAAACATCGGCGTTGCCGGGGTGGTCATTGGGGACGTTCTTAAATGGCTAGTCACCGGGGACGTTCTTGTTTGACTAGTCGTTTAAGAACGTCCCCAATGACTAATCACCACATGTGAGCCTGGCCTCCTGTGTCAGATTCTAATAACGAGTTTACGGAATAAATAGTTATTAGAGTTGAAACGGCCGACCTAATGACGAGAAGTCGTTATTAGGTCGGCCGTTAGTCATTGGGGATGTTTTTAAATAGCTACTTGAGCCCGGGGAAGCGGGTGTAGGGGAATGAGCGCTCTAGGAATTCGGCGCAGCGGGCGTAGTCTTTGGCGAAGTAGCTGCTGTAGAGCGAATCGAGTACGTATTGCACGGCGATGTGGCTCGCGAACTGCGTGATGCGATGCGTCATGCTCTCGTGGTCACTCACCGTAAGGTAGGCGGCAAAGCCGGGGTGAATGCGAGCGCAATAAGGCGTGCCGATGACGATGGCCGGGACATGCCGACTGCTGAGGATCGGCAAGATGCCCTTGAGGTTGGGGGCAAGGCCGCTGTAGGAGATGACGATTGCCGCATGGTCGGGACCCGAGGCGAGCGCCGTTCGCACCTGGGGCTCGACGCCGTCGTGGCACGTCGCGCTTTTACCGGCGGAGAGCAGGCGATCGCGGAACATTCCCGCTGGATAGAGGTTGTGCGAGCCCGTGTAGATGTCGACCTGTCGGGCGTTCGCGATAAGCTTGGCGGCGTGGTCAATCTGCGTGGGGTCGAGCAGCTCCTGCGTTTCGGCCAGCGTGGTCTGGTAGAGCCCCTCCATGCGCTCCATAACCTGCGCAGGCGATACTCATCCCACGAGTACTACCGGAAGGGCTCTCGATTCGAGCTCTTACCTTAGCAATTTGGCCATTTGGCACTATAATCACCATAGGCATGCGCATAACGTTGCGCTTAATCAAGAGGAGAAAACGTATGGGTCTGTTTGACATGTTCAAGAAGAAGGCTGAGCCCGCGGCTGCCGCTGCTCCTGCCTCCATCTCTACTTCTGCCGGCGCCGACGTGCTGTGCTCGCCCGTCAAGGGCAAGGTCATCAAGATGGCCGACGTGCCCGATCCCGTCTTTAGCGGCGAGGTGCTGGGCAAGGGCTGTGCCGTGTGGCCCGAGGACGATCTGGTCTACGCTCCCTGCGACGGCAAGGTGACCGTCACCATGGGTCACGCCGTGGGCCTGCAGTCTGATAGCGGCATCGAGGTTTTGGTGCACGTTGGCGTCGATACCGTCAACATGAACGGCGACGGCTTCGAGGGCTTCGTCAAGGCTGACGATGTCGTTAAGGCTGGCCAGCCCATGCTCAAGATCGACCGCGCCAAGATCGCCGCTGCCGGCTACAAGGACTGCGTCGTCGTGGCCGTGTCCAATACCGCCGAGTTCGCCGACGTCGAGCTCGCCGTCGAGGCTGAGTCTGCCGTTGCTGCTGGTGACGCCATCGTTAAGGTCGTTCGCAAGTAAACTGCGGCATCCAAAGGATGTGCAAGGGTGGTCGGGTTTTCCGGCCACCTTTTTTATTGCATCGCGGGGAAGCGTTTTATTGTACGTTGGGCGGGCTTGCAAACCGTTCGGACGCTAAAACGAACCGACCACGCCTTCGCGTTGCCGAGGGTGTTCATAAGTGGATAGTATGGGCTTACTTATTACAACGTGTGCCGCGTCCGGGAAGCGCGGTGCCGCTCATTGGGAGGAACAACATGAAAAAGAAGCTGCTGCTTGCGCCCCTCATGGCCGTCTTGGTTGCATGCGTGGTCGTGCTTTCCGGCTGTGGAGGTCCTTCGGTTGAGGAGCTCATCACCGAGGATCTTACGACGCAGTTTGACGAGGTCAAGAACGGTGGCGACGACTTCCTCTCTGGTCTGGAGGAGGCTTCGGGCGACGAGTTCGAGCAGCTGGGTATCGATCCCAAGGAGTACGCCAAGACCTATCTTGAGGGCTTTGACTACAAGATCGGCGACGTGACGGTCGACGAGGACAAGGGTGTCGCGACCGCCGAGGTCTCTATTACATGCAAATCTATGAACAAGATCGTCGAGGACTTCTCCACCCAGTATCAGGAGAAGGTCGCTGCGCTTGACACGGTTCCTTCCGATGACGAGCTGTACAAGATGGCCGGTCAGGTTATGGTCGATGTGACCAAGGCCACCGAGCCCAGGAAGACCACGGTTATCTTCAAGTACACCTGCAACGACGATGGCGAGTGGTCTGCCGACGACTCCGTCAACTCCGAGATGATGGATGCAATGCTGAACTAGGGGGTTACGCGGTAGTTCGTTACGGCGTTTTACCAAACGCCGTAACTGCTCGACGCTGCAAGCCCGCCAGAGCGGCAATCTGCCTTTCAACTTCGGCGGCATGACCAGAAGGTCAATGCCGCCTCGTTTCAAGGCACCTTGCTCGCTCTGGCGGGCTTTCGCTGTCGTTGCCAAAACAACGGTGTTCCCTTGGCTGGCTTAAAGTGGCGCTTGTACCTGTGGCGTTGCCATCGCTGCCGAAGGCGGCACTTGGGGACGTTCCTTTTCTGCCGGCAGTTGGGGACACTCCTTGTGCCAGCGTTGCATCGAGTGCTTGGGAAACCGCGACCCGGTTTTTGCCCGAATAGTGGGTCGCATTTTCCGGATGGGGTGGGTTACGGAAAGTGCGACCCGGAATATTACTCTGAAACGGGATGCGGTTTCCCTGATGCGCCTCAAACGGAAAGCGCATCCCATTCCGGAGCTCCAAAACGGGATGCGCTTTCCGCGCGGAAGAATTGCCGCAGCTGCGTTAAGCAGTGTCGCTCGTTACTCGCCCAGCACCAGCGCCGCGAGCTCTGCCTGGGTGTCCACCACGTAGTCGGCGCCGGCGGCTTCCAGCTCTGCGCGGCCGCGGAAGCCCCAGCTGACGCCCGCACTCTTAAGGCCGGCGTTGTGGCCGGTCAGGATATCGACATTGGAATCGCCTACGTAGAGCGTGGTCGCCGGGTCGGCGCCTAGCTCTTCCATCACATGCAGCGTGACGGGTGCTTCGGGCTTGGGCGGAAACGCATCGACACGGCCCTGCACCAGCGCAAAGCGCTCGGAACCAAAATACTTTTCGATAAGCGGAGCCGCCGAGACGTGGTCCTTGTTAGTGAGCACGGCAAGCTGAACGCCCGCGGCGCGCAAGCGGTCGAGCATCTCGATCGTGCCGGCATAGGGAGCGGTGTGGTCTTCCTTGTGCTCGCCGTAGTAAGCCCTAAACTCGGCAAGCGTCTGCTCAAACATGCGGCCGTCGCCTGCGTACTCGGCGGGCATAAAGCGCTCAACCAGCTTGAGCATGCCGTTTCCCACCTTGTAGCGGTACTCGTCAACGGCAAACGTGGGCCAGCCGTGCGCCTCGCAGGTATGGTTGCCGGCGGCCGCCAGGTCCTCGAGCGTGTTGAGAATGGTGCCGTCCAGGTCAAAGATCACATGGGAAAAAGCTGCTGCCATGGGTGCTCCTGCCGCTTGAGTTGTAAAACGCACCCCATGATACTGGGCATGCGTGCCGGGCATGTTTGGAATCTGAATATCTTTAATAGCCCTGAGCCTTTGTCGTTAGCAAATCCTTGGCAGCTGCTCTCCCACGAGCATGTCGAGGATGCGGGTCGAGCCCCAGCCGGTGCGTACGCGCACGACGGGCCGAGCGTCCGATCCAAACGGCAGCACGCGGCCGATAATCGCGGCGTTTTCGCCGTAGCGCGCGGCACGCATGGCCGCCAGCGCGGCATCGGCCTGCTCGGCCGGCACGACGGCGACCATCTTGCCCTCGTTTGCCACCTGCAACACATCGTAGCCGAGCATCTCGCAGGCTGCCTGCACGTCGGGGCGCACGGGCACAGCTTCCTCGTCGATCTCCATGGCAACGCCGCTGGCCTGGGCAAACTCGTTGAGTGTGGACGCCAAGCCACCGCGCGTGGGGTCGCGGAAGCAGCGTGTGTCGGGTGCTGCGGCAAGCACATCGGCAATCAGGTGGTTGAGCGGCGCGGCATCGCTTTCGATGGTGCTCGAAAACGCCAGACCCTCGCGTTGGCTCATGATGGCGATGCCGTGGTCGCCCAGCGTACCCGATACCAGGATGACATCGCCGGGCTGGCAGTTTGCGCCGCTGAGCGCCACGCCCGCAGGCACCTCGCCCACGCCGGCGGTATTGATGTAGACGCCGTCGGCCCCGCCGCGCTCGACCACCTTGGTGTCGCCCGTGATTATGGACACGCCCGCTTCGCGCGCCGTCTCGGCCATCGTCTGCACAATCTGGCGGAGCCTATCCATGGGATAGCCCTCTTCGAGGATAAAGCCGCACGATAGGTAGCGCACGTTGGCGCCCGAGGTCGCGACGTCGTTGACGGTTCCGCATACAGCGAGGCGGCCGATGTTGCCACCGGGGAAGAACTGCGGCGAGACTACAAAGCTGTCGGTCGACATGGCGATGCGCCCGCCCGCGGGCAGCGTAGCGACGCCGGCGTCGTTGCCCTCGAGCAGCTCGGGCGACCCAAAGGCATCTAAAAAGACTTCGTCGATGATGCGTTTCATCATCTGGCCGCCGGAGCCGTGACCCAGCAGGACGGTGCTATCGGTAACGCTATGGGACATATCGAAAACTCCAATCGTGGGTGGAATTATATGGGTGAGGCGCAGCGTCGACCGGTCCGCCGTTCGTTAGAACGGCGGAACCCATTAGCCTCGGTAGCGGAAATATGCTGCGCAGCTGCCCTCGGAGCTCACCATGCAGGGGCCGACGGGATGCTCGGGCGTACAAGCGTGGCCGAACAGGGGGCAGTCGCTTGGCGTAATGGCTCCGCGCAGCACGTCGCCGCAGCGGCATCCGCGCGGCTCAACCGTCGGCTCGATGGGCACGTCAAAGCGCATGCTGGCATCAAAGTGCGAAAACTCGGGACGAATGGCGAGTCCCGAAGCCGCAATCGGCCCCAGCCCGCGCCACGTGGTGCCGCATGGCTCAAACACCTGCTCGACCAGCTGGCGCGCCACGGGGTTGCCGTCTGCGTTGACGCCACGGCGGTAGGCGTTGCCAATCGCGGGCCTGCCCTCGACAACCATCTGGACCAGCATGCAGATGCCCTGCAGGATATCGACCGGCTCAAATCCCGTGACCACGCCCGGGGTATCGAACTCGTCGACCAAAAAGCTAAAGGGCGCCAAGCCCGTGATGGTGGCGACGTGGCCCGGCAGGATAAAGCCGTCGATGGCGGTCTCGGGGTCGTTGGCGATGGCACGCAACGCCGGCGGCGTGGTCTTGTGGGCGCAATAGACCGAGAAGTTCAAAAGCCCGCGCGCCTCGGCCTCCAAGATGGCGGCGGCGATGGTGGGCGTCGTAGTCTCAAAGCCCACGCCCATAAAAATGACCGGGCGATCAGGGTTTTGCTCGGCGATATCGAGTGCATCGAGCGGGGAGTAGACGATGCGAATATCGTGCCCCGCCGCCTTTTGCGCAGCGAGCGAGGTGGATGATCCGGGCACGCGCATCATGTCGCCAAAGGTGGTGATGATGGCGCCGTCTATGTTGGCGAGCGCGATCGCATGGTCGATATCGCGGTTGGCGGTAACGCAGACGGGGCAACCCGGGCCGCTCAGCAGCTTGAGCCCCGCCGGCATAATGGAGCGAAAGCCATAGCGCCCGATGCTCACAGTATGCGTGCCGCAGACTTCCATAAGGTTGATGGCGCGGTCGCCGACAAGCTCATGAATGCGCTCGATGAGCTCGCGAGCCAGCTTGGGATCGCGGAATGCCGAGAAGTCGATACCGGAGCGCGCCGGCTGCTCGGCCGCCACTAGTATGCCTCGGCCGGGTTGGTGGCAAGCTGGTCTTCTTCGATCAGCTCGGACATGGCATTAACGAGCTCGAGCGTTTCTTGCGCTTCCTGCTCGTCGACAATCTGGATGCCAAAGCCGGCGTGTACGAGAATGTAGTCACCAACCTGCGCCGTCGGCACGAGTCGCAGCGACACGGGGCGCTCGACGCCCATCATGTCGACGGTGGCCTTGAGGTCGTCGTCGCGTTTGACTACTTTACCGGGAACGGCAAGGCACATAATGTTCCCCTTTTATACGCTTTGCGCTGGATAGGCGCTCAATAATCCATCAGTTGATGGTAGCGCTCGTGGGGTTCGCGGGCAAACGCGTTACGCCTGTGAGACGGCGGCGTGCGAGGGCGAGCTACTGTGATGCAATCTGCGCGAGGCGAGCGCGTGCGACTGCCGCCTGACCGTAGGCGATGCAGCCGTCGTTAACGGGCACGGTTTGGGGGACGAGGACAGTAAGGCCTGCGCTTTTGAGCTCGCGGGTGAGGAGTTGAAGCAGAAGTCGGTTCATGAACACGCCGCCCGAGAGCGCGACGGTGTCGATGCCCTCGTGCGCGCAGATATCGCTGGCGATGCGCGCCGAGGAGCGCGCGACGGCGACATGGAAGTCGAGTGCGAGCCTGTCGGCGGGCGCTCCGGCTTCAGTTCCTCCCAAAAGTGTCTCAAAGAGTGCTTTCTGATCCAGAACATGGGGGCCGTTCAGCCACGATGGGCCAGATGCGAAATGGCCGGCGTTGTCGTCGGGAAAATGGGCGATTTCGTTGTCGAGCGCGCGCCAGGCGGCAGCCTCAAGCTCGATGGCGGGTTCGCCCTCGTAGGTTGCCTTGTCGCAGATGCCCAGAATTGCTGCCGCGGCATCAAAGAGACGCCCCATGCTGCTGGTACGCGGGCTGTTGATGCCGCGCTCGATCATGGTGGCTGTCACGCTGCGCGTTTGCTCGCCGAGGCTGTCCAAAAGCCGAGCGGCACCTGGGTGCTCGAGCAGGCCGAGCTCACTGAGCAGGGCAAAGGCGTTGCGGCAGGCGTCGCGCACGGAGGCCGCCCCGCCGGGGAGCGCCCAGGTGCGCAAATGCGCGGCGCGCTCAAAGCCGCCAAGGCTGGCAACAAGAAACTCGCCGCCCCAAATGGTCCCATCGGTGCCGGCGCCGGTGCCGTCAAAGGCGATGCCAAGGACACGCGCGTCGGTTGTAAGCTGGCCCGCGGCGATGGCTTCGGCCATTACGCTCGCGATATGCGCATGATGGTGCTGCACCTCGACGAGCGGCAGATTGCATTTTCGCGCCTGCTCGCGCGCCCACTGGCCCGATAGATAGCTGGGGTGTAAATCGCAGGCCAAGGCGGCGGGCGCCAAATCAAAGAGATCTTCCAAGCGCGTGCGCGCAGCGTTCCAGGCATCGAAGGTCCCGCCGTTTTCAACATCGCCGATATGCTGCGACACAAAACAGGTTGCCTCGCCGTTCGTCCCTTCACGCGTGAGCGCAATCGTGGCCTTTTGTTGTGGCCCGCAGGCGAGCACGCAGGACGGAGCGCGGTCGAGCGCCGGCAACGGCAGCGGCTGGGGTGCATATCCGCGAGCGCGGCGCACGGGCATAACGGCGCCGTCGACCACGCGCACTACAGAGTCGTCGTAGCGCGAGAGGATCGCGCGGTCGTTACCGAGCAGCGCGTCGGCAATGCCGGCGGCAACGAGGTGTTCCCAGGCAAGGTCATCGTCGGTCTCGATGGGTTCTTCGCTCAGGTTTCCGCTGGTCATGACGAGCGCGTGCATACCGCGGGCTTCTGCCGCGGCAAGCAACAGATGCTGAAGCGGGGTGTAGGGGAGCATGACGCCGAGCTCGGGAAGGTCGTGCGCGACGGATGGCGCGAGTGTAAGGGCGTCGGGGGAATCTCCCTCGCCAACAGCACGCCGGCGCAACAGCACGATGGGGCGGATGCTACCGGTTAGCAAGTCGCGCTCGGCATCATCGACATGGCACAGGCGTTCAGTATCGGCAAGGCTGCGCACCATAACGGCAAGCGGCTTGTTGCTGCGGCGCTTGCGACGGCGCAGCTCGACCACTGCCTGCTCGTTGGCGGCGTTGCAAGCCAGATGGAATCCGCCCAGGCCCTTGATGGCGACAATACCGCCGCTGGCCAGCAACTCGACACAGCGGTCAATAATGGCATCGCTGGTTTCGCGCGTGCTGCCGACGGCTGGCGTCGCCCCCGAGCCTTCGAGCTCCATGTCGCCCTCTGCCTCGCGCCAGGTAATATGCGGCCCGCAGTCAAAGCAGGCATCGGGCTGCGCGTGAAAACGCCGGTCGAGTGGGTCGGCATACTCCGCGGCGCACTTGGGACACATGGGAAAACAATCCATCGACGTGGCCGCTCGGTCATAAGGCAGCGACCGGATGATGGTAAAGCGTGGGCCGCAGTTAGTGCAGTTGATAAAGGGGTAGTGATAGCGTCGGTCGGCGGGGTCGAACAGTTCGCGCAGGCAGTCGTCACAGGTGGCGATATCGGGCGAGACGAGCGTCGTGTGCGCGGTCTGGTCCTGCGATGCTACGATGCGAAAACCCTGTTCATTGGCGGCATCCCAACCGTTGGCTGCCAACCCCACAACCTCGACATGCTCTACGCGGGCTGCCGCAGGCGCATGCTCAGAAAGCGCGGCAACAAAAGTATCGAGCGCCTCGACCGAAGCATGCGCCTCGATGTGCACGCCGTCGCCCGCATTGAGTACCCAGCCGCAAATGCCATGCGCCATAGCCTCGCGATACACAAATGGCCGCATGCCAACGCCCTGCACAATGCCCGTCACATGAATATGCACATGCCGCATGTGACACCCCTCATCAAAACCGACCAAAAAGGGACAGGTTTATTTTGGTAGGTAAAACTTCTAAACCTGCCAAAACAAACCTGTCCCTTTTTGGCAGGTGCGCTGCGGGAAATCCCGCTATAGCCCCAGACTTTGCCTGGTGGCGGCGCAGGTGAGCTCGCCGTGCTTAACGCCGCGCAGGCCCAGCAGGCGGTCGGCCAGTTCGTAGACGCGCTCGCCGCGACCCTTGAGCGCCAGAATCTCCAGACAGTTGTGGTGATCCAGATGCACGTGCATCGTCGATACGATCTCGTCGGTGTAGTCGTGCTGCACCTCGTCCAGGCGGCGCGTCAGGTCGCCGGTGTGATGGTCGTAGATCATGGTGAGCGACCCGATAACGTGCTCATCGGGCGTGCGCATTTGCTCTTTGGCGATTGAGGCGCGAATCAAATCGCGCACTGCCTCGGAGCGGTTGGCCACGTCGCCGCGGCGTGCGATCTGCTCGTCAAAGCGGCGCAGTAGGTCATCGGGCGCGGTGACCGAAAAACGGACCAGCTCGGAGCCGCCGCCGCAACGGCAGCTCGCCTCGTCGCCCGTGCCGTTGCGGTGGTCGTGCCCGCAGCCGTGCTCGTGTTCGTGTTCGGACACCCTACACCAGCTTTACGGAGCCGACGGAGTTGTGGTCAGCCTCGATGGCTTCCTCGTAGCCCTCGAGCGCGTCATGCGCCTCGTGCAGTGCGGTCATGGCAGCTTCGAGCTTGGCGCCAATGCGCTCCATGTCAAAATTCTCGGTCGCATGCAGCAGCTGATGGCTCCACTCGTGGGCGAGCTCGATGGTGTCGTCGACCTGCTTGACGCTCATGGCAAGCTGGCTCATGTTCATTCCGACGTCATGCATGGGAAATCTCCTTATGCTCGGGGCAATCCAGTGGTTCAGATTCTACTACGCCCGCACGGGGCGCTACCGCATAAGAAAACGGGTGCGAGTCCGTCTGACCCGCACCCGTTCACTGGGGGCTGTTTGTATCTACCATACTATCCGTGGTCGCACGCGGTACACCCAGAAGTCCGGCGAGCGGTGCAAAAGCGCTCATGGACGGCGGCAGGACGTCAAAATGTAACCAGCGTATTACAGGTGCTTCTCCAGCAGTGCCTGCAGTCTTGCCTTGGGCAGCGCGCCGACCGAGCGGTCGACCTCCTCGCCGTTCTTAAAAACAACCAGCGTGGGGATGCTCATGACGCCATATTTCATGGCCAGGTCTTGGTTGTCGTCGACGTTGCATTTGGCAACGGCAAGCTTGCCAGCCAGCTCGTCTGCCACCTCGTCAACGATGGGCGAGAGCGATCGGCAGGGCCCACACCAGGGCGCCCAAAAATCGACCAGCACGGGCAGGCCGTCGTTAACGATGGAATCGAAGTTCTCGGGGGTAATCTGCTTAATGTCAGCCATGGTGACCTCCATAATGCGACGCGGCTTAGCCGCGTAAAACTCAGTACGACCGTGCTTATACCCAGTGGCCCGCAAAGCAACCACTCGCGGGCGGCTCTTTTATATAATGGTGGGCACGCAAACGATTGGAGAGCGCATGCCCACGTCACAAAGCCAGAAAAAAGAAGCCATCGCCCAAGCGGCCGAGCAGGAGCTTGCATCGCTTGCGGCCCGTGGCGTGCGTATCGCGGGCAACGCGTGCTCGCCGATCGTACTGGTCAAAGGTGATTTGGATGAGGCCGAGCGCTCGGGCGGCGAACTCGCCGCCGGCGCGGATGGTGCAGCATTGCGCAAGGCGCTCGGGGCAATCGGTTACGCGCCCGAAGATTTTTGTGTGCTGGCGAGTGTTGCCGGCGCAGGCGACGGAGCTGTGGCGGTGGGCCACGCCCTGCCGTGCGACCTGTTCCGCGAGGCGCTTGAGGCCTTGGACCCCGAGGCGGTGCTGCTGCTCGATAACAGCGCGGCCGATGTCATGCGCGAAACCTACGCCGACATGCTCGTGGCGATTGATGACTTCGACACCGCCATGCTCAAGCCCGGTCTGATCGCCCATGTGCAGGGCCGCCGCGTGCTCGCGCTCGATGGCTTTGAGGCGGCGCTGACCGACAAAGCGGCCAAGCAGCGCATGTGGGCCTATATCAAGCAGCTGACCCCGGCGGCTGCTCCACTGTAGCGGATTGGCGCCGGCGAGCGATTGCCTGGCGGGCATGCCGTCGACCATGCGCGGCGGCCGTCCAAAGATGCCTCCTGCGCCATCGAGAGCTCAGCTATCCTCAGCTTGCCAGTTCGAATATGGACCTGCCACATGATTGAATCTTTATTTCAACTTTACACCTAGGTTTACAGCTGTCTTGTCAGCTGTAAACCTAGGTGTCATACTAAAGCCCCAAGATTCGCCAAAAGAGAGGGGCCTTGATGGCACAGAGCGCGAACATGGATGCGTCGGAGCTTGCACGCGATATCGCGGCCGGCCTAGCATCGGCAACGACGGCAACGGAGCGCGCGGCACTGGTGCCCGCAGAGCTCGTCGAGGCCATTCAGCAACTAAAAACCCAACGTGACGCGGTGATCCTAGCGCACTATTACGTGGCGCCCGAGGTGCAGGCTGTGGCTGATTACGTCGGCGATAGCTTCTACCTGGCCAAGCTCGCCAAGAGCCTGCCACAGCGGACCATCGTGCTGTGCGGTGTGGAGTTTATGGGCGAGAGCGCCAAGCTGCTCAATCCCACTAAGACCGTGCTGCTGCCCGAGCCGGGCGCGGACTGCCCCATGGCTCACATGGTCAAGCGCGAGACGGTCGACGCGGCGCGCGCCGAGTACGGCGACGACCTGGCCGTGGTGTGCTACGTCAACTCCACGGTCGAGATCAAGAGCTGGAGCGACGTGTGCGTCACCAGCTCCAACGCCGTCAAGATCGTGTCCGAGCTGCCGCAGCAGCATATCCTGTTCATTCCCGACCAAAACCTGGGCCGCTTCGTAGCCGAGCAGGTGCCGCAAAAGCACGTCATCCTCAACAACGGCTACTGCCCGCGCCATCACATCATCACCGTCGAGCAGATCGTCGACGCGACGGAGGCCCACCCCGACGCGCTCGTGCTGGCGCACCCCGAGTGCAAGGCCGACGTCCTGGCCGAGGCCGACTACATCGGCTCCACCGCCGGCATCATCAAGTATGCCGAGGAGTCCGGCGCGAGCGAATTCATCATCGTGACGGTCCGCGGCGTGCTCTACGAGCTCGAGCGCCGCTGCCAGGGCACCGGCAAGAAGTTCTACTTCCCCGCGGTGCAGCCCACCTGCGTCAACATGGATCTCATCACGCTCGAGAAGCTCGTGCGCTGCCTGGAGACGGGCGAGGGCGAGGTGCAGATCGGCGTGTCGGACGAGGCTGCCGACCAGGCCAAGCTCACGCTCGACCGTATGCTCGAGTACGCAGCACGCTAGAACAATGTTGCATGAGGGACGGTCCCTTATGTCACATTCAAGGGAGAGGATTCCTGTGGAAACCAAGCAATACCCCGATATGGAGTGCGACGTCGTCATTGCCGGCTGCGGCGTGGCGGGTCTGTACGCGGCCCTCAATCTGCCGACGAGCACGCGCGTGATCATGCTCTCCAAGGGCGCGGTCGATGAGTGCGATTCGATGCTCGCGCAGGGCGGCATCTGCGTGCTGCCCGAAGGCTCGGACTACGATGCCTTCTTTGAGGACACCATGCACGCCGGCCACTACGAGAACCGCCGCGAGAGCGTCGACATCATGATTCGCTCGAGCCGCTCGGTCATCAACGACCTGCTAGCGATGGGCGCGGATTTTGAGCGCAAGGCCGACGGCAGCCTCAATTTTACCCGCGAGGGCGCGCACAGCCGTCCGCGCATTGCCTTCCATGCCGACATTACGGGCAAGGAGATCACGACCAAGCTGCTCCAGGCCGTTCGCAAGCTGGACAACGTGCAGATTTTGGAGCACGTGGCCATGACCGACATCCTGACCGCCGAGCGCGATGACGCCACGGTGTGCACCGGCGTCGTCGCCGTAGCCGTGGACGAGGACAACTCGGTTCGCCCCGCCGACGAGCTGGCAAATGCCGCTGAGGGCGTGCATGCCGGTAAGCCGTTTAAGATCCATGCCCGCCACACGCTGTGGGCGACGGGCGGCATTGGCGGCGTCTACGACCACTCGACTAACTACCCGCAGCTCACGGGCGACGCCTGCTACATCGCTCAGGAGCATGGCATTAAGATGGAGCACCTGGACTACGTGCAGATCCATCCCACGGGTCTGTTCTCGCCGCAGCCGGGTCGCACGTTCCTGATCAGCGAGAGCTGCCGCGGCGAGGGCGCGATTTTGCTCAACGCCGCCGGCGAGCGTTTTACCGACGAGTTGCAGCCGCGCGACGTTGTCGCCGCCGCCATCCGCGAGCAGATGAAGCAGGATGACACCGAGCACGAGTGGCTGAGCTTTGCCCCCGTCGAGCGCGACGTGGTGACCGGGCACTTCGCCAACATCCGCGCGCGCTGCCTGGAGGACGGTCGCGACATCCTGGATGAGCCCATTCCCGTTACGCCGACGCAGCACTACTTTATGGGCGGCGTGTGGGTCGACAAGGACGGCCGCACCTCGATGCCCGAGCTCTACGCCGCGGGCGAGACGGCCTGCAACGGCGTTCACGGCAAGAACCGCCTTGCTTCAAACAGCCTGCTCGAGGCGCTGGTCTGGGGTCGTCGCGCCGCGTGGTATATGCGTACCGGCGAGTCGCTGGCCGTGGAGCAGGCGGGCGATCCCGCGCTCGATGGCCGTCATCGCGCCCTGGGCGCCGACCCTCTGGCAATCGATGATTTGGCCCGTGCCGCCGGCACGCAGGCCGTGGAGGAGTAGACCATGAATCCCATTACCATGAAGCTCGTCGTCGATGATCTGATTCTGCAAGCTCTGCGCGAGGACATTACGTTTGAGGACGTGAGCACGGCGAGCGTGTGCCCCACGGCGCGTCCCGCCACGGTGGAGCTTATCGCCAAAGCCGATGGCATCATTGCCGGCCTGGATGTGTTCGCTCGCACCTTTGAGCTGCTGGATTCGCAGAGCTCGGTGCTGTTTGATGTTGCCGACGGTGACGAGGTGCATGCCGGCGACCACGTGGGTCAGGTGCGCGGCGATGCGCGTGTGCTGCTTTCGGGCGAGCGCGTGGCGCTCAACTACCTGCAGCGCATGAGCGGCATCGCTACCTATACGCACAGCATGGCCGCGGCGCTCGAGGGAACCAAGACCGTGCTCGTCGACACGCGCAAGACCACACCGGGCATGCGCGTGTTTGAGAAGGCGGCGGTTGAGATTGGCGGCGGCAGCAACCACCGTTACAACCTGTCGACGGCCGTCATGCTCAAGGACAACCACATCGATGCCGCCGGTGGCGTGACGCGCGCGATCGAGATGGCGCGCGCCCATGCATCGTTTACCACGACGGTCGAGATCGAGTGCGAGAACCTGGACATGGTGCGCGAGGCCGTGGAGGCCGGCGCCGACATCATCATGTTCGACAACATGACCCATGACGACATGGCTGCCGCTATTGAACTTATCGCCGGCCGCGCCAAGACCGAGTGCTCGGGCAACGTGGATGCCAGCAATATCCGCGCGCTTGCCGACCTGGGCGTTGACTTTATTAGCTCGGGCGCCCTGACGCACTCCGCGCCGATCCTCGACCTCTCGCTTAAGCACCTGCGTCTGCTGGACGGTAAATAATGAACGCCCGCGAGCGTCGCCGGGCCATCATGGCCGTGCTCGAGGGGGCCAAGGGGCCCGTATCGGGCAGCGCGCTTGCCCGCGAGGTGGGTGTGAGCCGCCAGATCGTGGTGCAGGACATCGCCCTGCTGCGCGCCGATGGGCACGATATCGTGGCGACCAACCGCGGCTACGTGCTGCAGGAGGCCCCCAGCAGCCCCGCCGTGCCTACGCGCTTGGTCAAGGTTCGCCACAGCGTGGAGCAGGCAGGCGATGAGCTCACGAGTATCGTCGACGCCGGCGGCGCCGTGCTCAACGTGATTGTCAATCACCGCGTGTACGGTAAGATTACGGCCGACCTGGACATCCGCAATCGTCGCGATGTCGAGCGCTATCTGCGCGATATCGAGAGCGGCAAGAGCTTTCCGCTGCTGACGGTGACCAGCGGCTACCACTTCCATCGCATTGCGGCGGAGGACGAACAGACCCTCGACGAGATCGAGGCGATGCTCAAGGAAAAAGGCTACCTAGCAGACCTGATGCCCTACGAAGACGATTTGTCCTAGTCGACGCCGCATCTATAAGTTGCGGTGAAATAGTTCCTAAAATCGGCATCCAAGACATAAAACAGGAACTATTCCACCGCAACTGCCAAGGGTCCCGCTCCAAATTAGCTGCCCACATATGCAAAAGGAGGCCTCCGCGGCGATGCGGAAGCCTCCTTTTTTGTGCACGGTGTACTTTTGAGTGTGCAAGTGGGGGAGTTGTTACTCCTCGACGATCTCGGTGATCGCGCCAGCGGGGCAAGCGTCCTGGCAAGCGCCACAGGCGACGCAGGAGTCCTCGTCAGCGACGGTAGCGACGTCCTGGAGCTCCAGAACGCCAGCGGGGCAGGAGTCGACGCAAACGCCACAAGCGATGCACTCGTCGGCATCAATTACGGGATGAGCCATGGTAGTTTCCTCTCTGTTGACCGACGCTACAGGCGATGCGCGCCGGTTTGATTCGGGCAAAAACATACCACGGGAGCGACCGTTTGCAATACCCTCTGGCCGGCATCTTCATACCGTTCGCCGAGTATGCCAAGGTTTACTAAAAAACGCGCAGGTGGGGCCGTTGAGCTGCATAAATGTTAGCTAAAGGTGACTTGAAATATAGGGCGATTGAGCGTACTTGCGGAAACCGCATCCCATTATTTTGTCGAAAAACGGGTTGCAGTTTCCGGTTAGGCCCGCTAGCGGAAAATGCGAGCCGGTATCAGCTCTCAAAACGGGATACGGTTTCCGGTTGAGCCTTCAGACGGAAACTGCGACCCGGAATCCACGCTCAAGCCGGGATGAGCTTTCCGCAAGACGGCCCCCAGGCACCCCCGGACGCAAACCTCAGCCATCTCTACATAGATCTCGATAGATTTGCCGAGAACTCAAACAGTGCGTCTACCTGCGTATTTGCGAACCTAAACTCTCGGCAATAAGAAATCTTATATGAATTGACTTAGATTTTGTATATTCCGGCCCATAAGGGGATACACTACATCCTGAAAGACAAGCCGAAACACCGCTCGGCAGACCGCCGAGTCGGTGCAAACGCACAAGAGAGAGGGAATTTCTAATGGGCAAGATTCTTGGTATCGACCTTGGTACTACTAACTCCGCTATGGCCGTTCTCGAGGGCGGTTCTCCGACCATTATCGTGAACGCCGAGGGCGACCGCACCACCCCGTCCGTCGTGGGCTTCCGTGCCGACGGCGACCGCGTCGTGGGTAAGGCCGCTAAGAACCAGGCTGTCACCAACCCCAAGAACACCGTGTTCTCCATCAAGCGCTTCATGGGCCGCAAGTACTCCGAGTGCACCTCCGAGATCAAGACCGTGCCGTATGAGGTCAAGGAGGGCCAGGGTGGCCGTGCCGTCGTCGACATCGAGGGCAAGGATTACACCGCCGAGCAGGTGAGCGCCATGACGCTCGCGAAGATGAAGGCCGACGCCGAGAAGTATCTGGGCGAGACCGTCACCGACGCCGTCATCACCGTCCCGGCCTACTTCAACGACGCCCAGCGTCAGGCCACCAAGGACGCCGGTAAGATCGCCGGCCTCAACGTCAAGCGTATCGTCAACGAGCCGACCGCTGCTGCTCTTGCCTATGGCCTGGACAAGCAGGGCACCGACCAGCGCATCCTGGTCTTCGACCTGGGCGGCGGCACCTTCGACGTCTCCATCCTCGACCTCGCCGACGGCGTGTTTGAGGTTCTGTCCACCTCGGGCGACAACCACCTGGGCGGCGACGACTGGGATCAGCGCGTCATCGACTGGATGGCCGATAAGTTCCAGCAGGAGAACGGTGTCGACCTGCGTCAGGACCCCATGGCCCTGCAGCGTCTGAAGGAGGCTGCCGAGAACGCCAAGAAGGAGCTCTCCGCCGCCCAGCAGACCACCATCAACCTGCCGTTCATCACCATGAACCAGTCCGGCCCGCTGCACCTCAACTACACGCTGACCCGCGCCGAGTTCGAGAAGATCACCCGCGACCTGCTCGAGCGCTGCAAGCAGCCTGTCACCAACGCCCTGCGCGACGCCAAGCTTAAGCTCTCCGATCTGACCGAGGTCATCCTCGTCGGCGGCTCCACCCGTATGCCCGCCGTCCAGGAGCTCGTCAAGACCATGACCGGCAAGCAGCCCAACATGTCCGTGAACCCCGACGAGGTCGTTGCCGACGGCGCTGCCGTCCAGGGCGGCGTGCTCACCGGCGACGTCGAGGGCATCCTGCTGCTCGACGTTACCCCGCTGTCGCTGGGCGTCGAGACCATGGGCGGCATCATGACCAAGATGATCGACCGCAACACCACGATCCCGACCTCCAAGACCGAGGTCTACTCCACCGCTGCCGACAACCAGACCAGCGTCGAGATCAACGTGCTCCAGGGCGAGCGCGAGCTTGCCCGCGACAACAAGTCGCTCGGTAAGTTCCAGCTGACCGGTATTCCGGCTGCCCGCCGCGGTGTGCCGCAGATCGAGGTCACCTTCGACATCGACGCCAACGGCATCGTCAAGGTCTCCGCTAAGGACAAGGGCACCGGCAAGGAGCAGCAGATCACCATTTCCGGCTCCACCGCTCTGTCCGACGACGAAGTCGATCGTATGGTCAAGGACGCCGAGGCTCATGCCGAGGAGGACAAGAAGCAGAAGGAAGAGGTCGAGGTCCGCAACCAGACCGACAGCCTGTGCTACTCCACCGAGCAGACCCTCAACGAGCTCGGTGACAAGGTTTCCGCCGACGTGAAGTCCAAGGCCGAGGCCGCTATCGCCGACGCCAAGAAGGCGCTCGAGGGCTCTGACGTCGAGGCCATCAAGGCCGCCGGCGAGTCCCTGCAGTCCGTGGCCTACGAGCTGGCCCAGGTTGTCTACGCCGACGCTCAGCAGCAGACCGACGGTGCCGCCGGCGCCCAGCCTGCCGACGATGACGTCGTCGATGCCGACTACGAGGTTGTGGACGACGAGGACAAATAATCATGTCCGCCCGTAAAGCTCGCACGGAGGCGGCCGCCGCTGGCGCCGCCCCCGTTGACTCTGAGGAGAAGGACGTGAAGATTCCCGTAGAGGCCGTTGACGATACCGAGGCCAACGAGGCCGAGGCCGCCGAGGCTGCCGAGAACCAGGTAGAGGATTCCAACAAGGAGGCGACGATGACCGAGGACGAGATGGTGGAAGCCGCTATCCGCGCCGGTGAGGAAGCCGCCGACAACGACTTTAAGCTTAAGTTCGAGCAGGCTCAGAAGGAGCTTACCGACGTGCGCAATGAGCTCGATGCTGCGGCAGAGGCTCAGAAGGCCGCCGAGGACAAGGCAAAGGACGCCACCGAGCGCACCGCCCGTCTGCAGGCCGACTGGGAGAACTTCCGTCGCCGCACCGCAAACGAGCGTATCGCCGAGCGCGAGCGCGCGACCGAGAAGCTTGTCACCGCGCTGTTGCCGGTGATCGACGATATCGAGCGCGCGATTGACCATGCCCGCAGCCAAGAGCTTTCCGACGACTTTAAGCAGTTCGTCGATGGCGTTGACGCGGTTCATGCCAAGCTGCTCGATGTGTTTGCGCACGAGGGCGTTGAGCCCATCGACCCCAAGGGCGAGGCGTTCGATCCGCTCGAGCACCAGGCTGTGGGTCGCGTCGAGGACGCATCGCAGTACGACGAGACCGTCAACGATGTGTACCAGAAGGGCTACCGCATGGCGGATCGCATCCTGCGTTCCGCGATGGTGACGGTGACCTACGGTGGCGAGAAGCGCCCCGCACCGGAGCCCGAAGCGGCGCCCGAGGATGCTGCGACCGATACGGCCGAGAGCACCGAGGAGTAATTGAGAAGGGCCCCGGGGCAACACCCGGGGCCCTTTCTGGCCTAGTGCCATATGAAAGCATGGGCCGTCGTCTGCATGGGCGGCGGACGTAACAGGAGAGGAGCTACGATGGCTGCAGGCAAAACCTTCTATGACATCCTGGGCGTATCCAAGAGCGCCTCCGACAAAGAGATCAAGAGCGCGTTTCGCAAGCTCGCGCAAAAATATCACCCCGATGCCGGCGGCGATGAGGCCAAGTTCAAGGAGATCAGCGAGGCCTACGAGACGCTTTCGGACGAGAAGAAGCGCAAAGAGTACGACCAGATGCTCATGTTTGGCGGCATGCCGGGCGCGGGCGGCGCGTATAGCGGTGGCTACGGAGCCAGTGCCGGCGCGAGCGGCTGGGGCGATATCTTCGACAGCATCTTTAGCGGTAATGGCGCCTGGGGCAGCGATTGGGGCTCGGGCTTTACCGGGGCTGCAGGCACTGCCGGTGCCGGCGCGGGTCGCAGCCGCGCGCGCAAGGGCGGCGACTTGTCGCTGACCGTCGATGTGACGGCTGAGGACGCGTTTCGCGGCGTGACGCACAAGGTCACCTATCGCATTCCCTCGACGGGCGAGCAGCAGACCATTACGGTCTCGGTGCCTGCAGGCGCGGTCGACGGCGGCAAGCTGCGTTATAAACGTCGCGGCGAGTATGGCGTTGCCGGCGGCGAGCGCGGCGACCTGGTCGTAACCACGCACGTGGAGGAGCATCCGCTGTTTAAGCGCAAGGGTGCCGACGTGACCATGGAGGTACCGGTCTCGGTCTACGAGGCGGCGCTCGGCTGCACGGTGGATGTGCCCACGCCCGGCGGCGCGACGGTTCGTCTGAAGGTGCCCGCTGGCACCCAGACGGGCAAGAAGTTCCGCTTTAAGGAGATGGGTGCGCCCGACGTTAAGCACCGTGGCCGCACAGGCGCGCTGCTCGTCGAAATCAAGGTACAGGTTCCCACGAACCTGTCCGATGACGAGCGCGATGCCATGACCAGGCTGCGCGAGGCCGACACGCGCGATTATCGCGAGAAGGTTAACCGTTACAAGGCGACGTACTAGGGCGGTCGTGGCGCACACCCGCGCCCGCGGGCTTATGATGGACGATAACGAGACGGAAAGGGGTCAGGTAGCATGGCCGAGGACAATAGGAATAAACCGCTGTACATGATCAGCGTGGCGGCCGAGTTGACCGGCATGCATCCGCAGACTCTGCGCGTCTACGAGTCCAAGGGCCTGGTGAACCCCCAGCGCTCGGGCGGCAACACGCGTCTGTATTCGCGTGCCGATATCGAGCGCCTGGAGCTCATCAACCAGCTGACCGACGAGGGCATCAACCTTGCCGGCGTGGTGCGCATCCTCGATATGAAGGAGCGTGCCGAGGAGCGCGAGCGCGAGAACGAAAAGCTCCGTGCCCGCGTGCGCCAGCTCGAGGACGAGCTGCACGAGTACAAGATGCAGAAGAAGATCACCGCCCTGGCCCCGCGCGACGGCTCGGTTAACCCCGAACAGGTCATGCGCAAACTTTTGGGCGCAGGCGGGGATCTCTAGGTTACGCCGTTCTGCCGAACGGCGTAACGGCTCGACGCTGCGCGACGTCCAGAGCGACAATTTGTCATTCAAAAGGCAAGGCATGACCAGAAGGTCTATGCCTTGCCTTTTTCATGCCAACTTGTTCGCTCTGGACGTCGCTCGCTGTCCGTCCTCTACCTGCGGCGTTGCCTTGCTCCGGATGCGGTGGTCATTGGGGACGTTCTTAAATGACTAGTTAAAGGGGACATTCTTGCGGCACTTGGCACTTGGGGACGTTCCTTTTGTGCCGGCACTTTGGGACACTCCTTGTTAGGAGAGTGATGCAAGGGGCTCGTCCTTTACTTTACCGAGATAAAGTGAACGTGCAGATTCGTAACCCACTCGCAACCGTTCTATGGCACGATATTGAACGAATGTATGCTATGCGCCCAAATCTTTTGGGCAGAGTGGGAGACAGTATGGTCAAGCTGTACGAGGACGGCATCTACTTGCGTAACGGAAGCGAGGTTGTGCCTGCGGCCGAGGCTGCCGAGCGCGGTATTACGCAGACGCCCGCGGATGCCAAGCGCGGCACCATCGCGTATTCGATCCTCCAGGCACACAATACGTCCGGAGATCCCGAGGCGCTCAAGATTCGCTTCGATGCCATGGCGAGCCACGACATCACCTTTGTCGGCATCATCCAGACGGCGCGCGCCTCGGGCATGGAGCAGTTCCCGCTGCCTTACGTGCTCACCAACTGCCATAACTCGCTGTGCGCCGTGGGCGGCACCATCAACGAGGACGACCACGTCTTTGGCCTCTCGGCTGCCAAGAAGTACGGCGGCATTTTCGTCCCGCCGCATATCGCCGTCATCCACTCCTTTATGCGCGAGAACTTCGCCGGTTGCGGCAAGATGATCCTGGGTTCCGACTCGCACACCCGCTATGGCGCCCTGGGCACCATGGCCGTGGGCGAGGGCGGAGGCGAGCTGGCAAAGCAGCTGCTGCGCGACACCTACGATGTCGCCTATCCCGGCGTCGTGGCCATCTACCTCACGGGTGCTCCGCGCCCCGGCGTCGGCCCGCACGACGTGGCGCTCGCCATCATCCGCGCCGTCTTTGCCAAGGGCTACGTTAAGAACAAGGTCATGGAGTTTGTGGGCCCCGGCATCGCGAGCATGACGACTGACTACCGCAACGGCGTCGACGTCATGACTACCGAGACCACCTGCCTTTCCTCCATCTGGGCAACTGACGAGGACACGCACGCATTCCTGGCCATGCACGGCCGCGGCGACGACTACCGCGAGCTCAAGCCCGCCGATGTCGCCTACTACGACAGCTGCGTCGAGGTCGATCTGTCGAGCATCAAACCCATGATCGCGCTGCCGTTCCATCCTTCCAACGGCTTTGAGATCGAGGAGCTCAACGAGAATCTCGAGGACATCCTGCACGAGGTGGAACTCGAGGCCGCCAAGATCGGCGAGGGCAAGACGCACTTTAGCCTGCTCGACAAGATCGTCGACGGCAAGCTGCATGTGCAGCAGGGCGTTATCGCCGGCTGCTCGGGCGGCAACTACGACTCCGTGGTCCAGGCTGCCCGCGTGCTCAAGGGCGCCAACACCGGTTGCGGCGAGTTTTCGCTGTCGGTCTATCCCACAAGCCAGCCCGTGGCGCTCGAGCTCACGCGCCGTGGCTACATCTACGACCTTATGGAGGCCGGCGCGATTGTGCGCACGGCATTCTGCGGCCCGTGCTTCGGCGCCGGCGACACGCCTGCCAACAACGGCCTTTCGATCCGCCACACCACGCGCAACTTCCCCAATCGCGAGGGTTCCAAGCCGGGCAACGGTCAGCTGAGCGCCGTGGCCCTGATGGACGCCCGCTCCATTGCGGCGACGGCTGCCAACGGCGGCGTCCTGACGCCGGCGACCGACCTGCCCGAGGAGACTTGGGACGAGGCCTGCGAGTACACCTTTGACGACGCGCCGTACAAGAAGCGCGTGTACTGGGGCTTTGGCAAGGCTGAGCCGGCCGACGAGCTGGTCGAGGGCCCCAACATCAAGCCGTGGCCCGCGATGGAGCCTCTCGGCGACGACATCCTGCTCAAGGTGTGCTCCAAGATCATGGACCCGGTCACTACGACCGACGAGCTCATTCCCTCGGGCGAGACGAGCTCCTTCCGCTCCAACCCGCTGGGTCTGGCCGAGTTTACGCTCAGCCGTCGCGACCCTGCCTACGTGGGCCGCTCCAAGGAGGTCGACGCGGTGGAAAAGCGCCGCGTTGCCGGCGAGGCAGCGGGCGACCTGGCGGCACTCGATGCCGAGCTTGCCAGCGTGTTTGAGGCGCTGACCGGCGCGGGTGTCGCGGCCGATGCCAAGGCGACTGAGTACGGCTCCATGCTCTATGCCAAGAAGCCCGGTGACGGTTCTGCCCGCGAGCAGGCCGCGAGCTGCCAGCGCGTAATTGGCGGCTTGGCCAACATCGTCCACGAGTACGCCACCAAGCGCTATCGCTCCAACGTGATGAACTGGGGCATGGTGCCCTTCCAGATGGAGGCCGAGCCCAGCTTTGAGGTGGGCGACTACGTCTTTGTGCCGGGTATCCGCGCCGCGCTCGATGGCGACCTGAAGGGCATCGCCGCCTACGTGGTGCGCGCCGATGGTGCGGTCGAGCAGATTGAGCTCTACATTGCCGATATGACGGCAGAGGAGCGTGCCATCGTCAAGGCTGGCTGCCTGATCAACTACAACAAGTTCAAGGCCGCTGCCGAGTAACGCACTTAATTGTCCGCCCGGGGCTTACCCTTTCCCGCCCGCTCACGCGCTTCGCGAGGGTCGCGTTCGGGAAAGGGTAAGCCCCGGGCTACATTTCTGCGTTCTCGTTGGGTCTTGAGGGACGCTAATAAATAGACTTGCTTGATGCCGCCTCTGTTATCGGGGCGGCTTCTTTTGTCGAAAACCACCATGAAGGGGTAGGCGCCTTTGCGGTGGTTCCGTTTGTCTCGACCTGTAACATCTGGGCCCCTATTTGACGAGCGGTTGTTACAGATTGAGACAAACGATCGCCGCCGATCATTTCATCTCGATCTGTAACATCTAGGATTGAAAAGGGCCGCTAGATGTTACAGATCGAGACAGTGGAACATCGGAGCCGAAACCACCACAAAGGTGCCTGCCCGGCGGGACCTTATTTCGATGGGGTCCAGGTTATTTCATCGTCAAATAGCCAAGTGCGTGCCGAGCCACTGTTGCGCGCTGTCTGCGGATCGGGCTCGCAGGTTTGTTCGTAGGCATCCTCGGTACACCGATCCATAAAATCGACGACTGCCGTCTGGTCGCCCTCCATGACGTAGATTACGTCGCCATCCGAGATATAGACCCCCGGTCCTTCATTGTCCACGCAGCCGGGGTCGTATGAGACGTTGCACAGTCTGCTCCCGTTTGCCGCATCGAGTTCAAGGGTCGAATAATACCCGCCATTCATTTGGCCTTTCTTGGCTCGATATATTGCGGCGCCGTACCATCGCTTAAACGTCTTGCCTTTGAGTAAACTGGTTGCCTTGCCGATAAGCTGCTCATCTTGGGTATAGCGCGTGGCTCCAAGTTCGATTCGGGGATAGTTACTGACCCCAAGCGCTGCGGGCGTACCGTCGAAATCGACGGTGATTGAATCGGGTTTGACGATATCGGTGAGGATTTCGATGGGGTAGCTTACGGTTTCAACCGCCGCCTGCGTTGCCGAGGCAGGGAGAAATGCGAGATAGATAATGCCCATGCCGACTGCGGTAATTGCAAACGCTAAGACGAGCAGGCCGATATAGGTGGAGCGTTTCACGGCGGGTACCTCGCAAACAGTATGCATTCATTAAGATAAGTGATACCAGCTTACGACAATATTCAAAAGAAAGCGATCGGTCGAAATGACGGGGCGAAAAGGCCCTATTGGGCTTCGATTTGATCTCTAATAGGAATATTTGCCTCCCCTCATTCTGGGCGAGGGGTCAAAATTGAGTCCACGAGTTTTGAGCGATACTCTTCTCACTAAATCTCGATTTGTAACATCTTGGCCGCTAAAAGTGGGCCTGGTGTTACAGATTTAGATTTTCGATTCGGGTATCTTCTGTTCGTCTCGTTTTGTAACAGATAGGGCTCTATTTGCCGAGTAGATGTTACAGATTTAGATAAACGGGTGCCGCTGGTCATTTCATCTCGATCTGTAACATCTGGAGCCGGAAACGGTCGATAGATGTTACAGATTGAGATAGTGAGGGGACGAGGCCGCAGCGGGTGAGCGTGCCTGCCCCCTATCTCTTAATCACTCATAAAATCTTATATATAGAGACTTAGATTTATGTATAAGATCTCGCAAAGCTGGCAACAATACTTCTCGAACAACGTGAAGCCGCCCCGTAGGGCGGCCGCCCCAAGAGAGGTGATTCCATGAGAATCGATAAGCTAGCAATGACGTCGCGCGAGGCGTTGCAGACCGCCATGAGCACGGCTGCCGATGCGCAGGCCGGCGCGGTGGAGCCGATTCACCTGCTGTCTGCCCTGCTCGGTGCCGGTGAGCGCAATATCTCCGTGATTATCGAGCGCATTGGTGCCGACCCAGCCCAGCTCGCACGCTCCACACAGGACGCCATCGACCACGCGCCCAAGGTTTCGGGCGAGGGTCAGCAGATGGGCCTGTCCAACGAGCTCGTTCGCGTCATCGAGAAGGCCGAGAAGAAGGCCACCAAGATGGGCGACAGCTTTGTGGTGACCGAGCATCTGCTGATGGCGCTTGCCGAGGACAAGGGCGAGGCCGGCTGCGTTCTTCGCGACGCCGGCGTCACCAAGGAGCGCATCGAGCAGGTCTACGAGGAGCTGCGCGGCGATGACCGCGTGACATCTGCCGAGGACAAGACCCAGTTTGAGGCGCTGGAGCAGTACGGACGCAACATCTGCGACCTGGCCCGTGCCGGCAAGCTCGACCCGGTCATCGGCCGTACCGATGAGATCCGTCGCACCATCCAGGTCCTGTCCCGCCGCACCAAGAACAACCCCGTGCTCATTGGCGAGCCGGGCGTCGGCAAGACGGCCATCGTCGAGGGCATCGCCCAGCGTATCGTGGCCGGCGACGTGCCGAGCACGCTGCGCGATCGCGACCTCATCGAGCTCGACATGAGCGCGCTAGTCGCCGGCGCCAAGTACCGTGGCGAGTTCGAGGACCGCTTGAAGGCCGTGCTCAAGGAAGTACAGAAGTCCGAGGGTAAGGTCATCCTGTTCATCGATGAGCTTCACACCATCGTGGGCGCGGGTGCCACCGAGGGCTCCATGGACGCCGGCAACATCCTCAAGCCGGCGCTCGCCCGTGGCGACCTACATGCAATCGGCGCGACCACGCTCGACGAGTATCGCAAGTACATCGAGAAGGACGCGGCGCTCGCCCGCCGTTTCCAGACTGTGATGGTCTCCGAGCCTACCGTCGAGGACACCATTTCGATCCTGCGTGGTCTGAAGGAGAAGTACGAGATCTTCCACGGTGTGCATATCACCGATAGCGCGCTCGTGGCAGCTGCCGACCTCTCCGATCGCTACATCGCCGACCGCTTCCTGCCCGACAAGGCCATCGATTTGGTCGATGAGGCGGCAAGCCGCCTGCGCATGGAACTCGACAGCATGCCGGTCGAGATCGACGCCACCACGCGTCAGCTCACTCAGCTGCAGATCGAGGAACAGGCGCTCATGAAAGAGACCGATGACGCCTCCAAGGAGCGTCTGGAGGCCCTGCGCCAGGAGATTGCCGAGGTCCAGGAAAAACTCAACGTGCAAAAGGCCGGCTGGCTCAACCAGAAGAACGCCATTGACCACGTGCAGGAGCTTAAGAGCCAGCTTGACGAGGCCAAGAGCGAGGAGGAGCGCGCGACGCGCAACGGCGATTTGGGTCGTGCGTCCGAGCTGCGCTACTCCGTGATTCCGGGCCTGCAGCAGCAGATTCAGGATTCCGAGGCCGCGCTCGAGGCGCAAAAGCAGCAGGACGGCGAGGGCCTCAACGAACAGGTGACCTCCGATGAGATCGCCGAGGTCGTGAGCGCCTGGACCGGCGTGCCCGTGTCCAAGATGATGCAGGGCGAACTCGACAAGCTCAAGGGCTTGGAGGGCGAGCTGCATAAGCGCGTCATCGGCCAGGACGAGGCCGTCTCCGCCGTCGCCGCAGCTGTGCGCCGCAGCCGTGCGGGCCTCTCCGATCCGGACAAGCCCATCGGAAGCTTCTTCTTCCTGGGTCCCACCGGCGTGGGCAAGACCGAGCTCGCCAAGGCGCTGGCCGAGTGCCTGTTCGATGACGAGCGCGCGCTCGTGCGTATCGACATGTCCGAATACATGGAGAAGTTCAGCGTCCAGCGTCTGATCGGTGCGCCCCCGGGATACGTGGGCTACGACGAGGGCGGCCAGCTCACCGAGGCCGTGCGCCGTCGCCCGTACTCCGTAATCTTGCTCGACGAGATGGAGAAGGCTCATCCTGATGTCTTCAACGTGCTGTTGCAGGTGCTCGACGACGGCCGTCTGACCGATGGCCAGGGTCGTCAGGTGTCCTTCAAGAACACGATCATCATCATGACGTCTAACGTGGGCTCCAAGGCTATCGCCGAGCTTTCCGGCAAGGACGAGGAGGAGATGCGCCATCAGGTCGACGCGGCCATGGCTCAGACCTTCCGCCCCGAGTTCCTCAACCGTATCGACGATATCGTGGTGTTCCATCCGCTCGGTATGGCGCAGATCGAGAAGATCGTCGACATCCAGCTCGCCGACGTCCGCGCGCGTCTGGCCAAGGAGCGCATGACGCTTGCCATCACCCCGGCGGCCAAGCAGATGCTCGCCGTGGGCGGCCTGGACCCGGTCTTTGGCGCCCGTCCGCTCAAGCGTCTGGTTCAGCGCGAGGTCGTGGATGCCATCGCCGCCGCTATCATCGACGGCACGGTGCGCGAGGGCGATCAGGTGACGGTCGATGTCGACAAGGACGGTGGCTTTACCGTCGTGTGCGACAACACGCCGGCGGCCACCTACGAGGTCCCCGACGCAGAGTAAATTATGGGGCCGGCTTTAACCGCACCTCATCGCAAAACGCCAAGGGCGGCGGATCCAATCGGGTCCGCCGCCCTTTTTCGTGCGACAATCGATGATGTTGAGCATGAGCACATGGCAAGGAGATATGCAGATGAAAGACGAGAACAAGACGCACGCACCGGTTGCTGAGGCAGCGCCCGCCGCGCCGGTCGCACCGAAGGCTTCTCCCAAACCGGCGCCCAAGCCGCGCGACCCCTACATCCGTGCCGAGAACGAGGACGATGACGGCTACGATCCCTACAGCGATCGCCGCCCCGAGCGCGAGCCGATGTTCGAAGCCGACCCCTGGCGCTAAGTGCCACCCAAAAGGCCACCAATAAGTTGCGGTGAAATAGGGACTGTTTTGCGGTTTGACCAGCAAAAACAGCCCTATTTCACCGCAACTGCGTTAGGGATTTTTCTACAGGGGGAGGGTAGTCAAAAAAGCCCCGTCCCAGATTGACTGCTCGGGGAGTCGCATTCGAGCTCGGTTGTCCTCTTAGCCACTCGATATCCTTCGGAGCAATAACGGTGATAAAACTTGCTTAAGTGTTAATCAAGCTACACACAATCTTGCTCTCTAATTAATCAAGAATCGGTATAATTTTGATTAGCTAGAGAGCAAGATTGGAGAATCATGGCATTCAACGACTTGATCGCCCAGAAAATAAAGGACTTTGAACAGCAGGGGGTTCCGCAGGTCTTTGAGCGAGACCTTGATCTAGGAAACCCACAGGAGCCAAAGCGTGACAACATCGTAAATGTGATTGTGGGGGCCCGCCGTTGTGGAAAGACGTATCGCCTGTATCAGGAGATGCGGCGGCTTCAGAGCCGGGGCGTCGAGCTTGACCGGATGCTTTACTTCAATTTTGAGGATGAGCGCTTGCGCCCGTATGAGCCATCGCTGCTGGCGGACGTGCTCGACACGTTCTATGCGCTGTATCCTGTTGCTCGAACCGAGGGCGCTTACATTTTCTTTGACGAGATCCAGGAAATTCCCGAATGGGGTGCGTTTCTGCGGCGTGTAGTCGATACGGAGAAAGCGACCGTCTATGTGACGGGATCTTCTTCTAAGATGCTGTCCTCAGAACTTAAGAGCGAGTTCAGGGGTCGTTCTCTTGTGCGAGAGCTTTTTCCGTTGAGTTTTTCGGAATACGTTCGATATAAGACGGGGAGCGTTCTCGAGCCAGATGCGACCTTTTCCCCGAGCGATGCAGCGCTGCTTCGACATCATCTGATCGGGTATCTTGAACAAGGGGGATTCATCGCGACACTTGAGCAGACGCCCACAGACGCGATTCAGCTGCTACAGGAATATGCTTCGCGAACGGTCGCTATGGACGTCGTTGAGCGTTACGACGTCAAGAACCCTCGCCTGGCATCGCTGTTCTTGACGCGGTGTATGGCATCTTCGGGACGAGAGCTGTCAGTGAACAAAGTGTACAACGAGTTCAAGAGCAGACAGATACCCGTCAGTCGTAATTCGCTCAGCGATTTACTTGAGTATTATGAGGACGCCTACCTGTTATTTTCTGTGCCGGAGTTCACGCGTTCACTGGCAAATAACATGCGGTCTGCGTCTAAGGTCTACGCTGTCGACCCTGCGATGTTTGGAGCATTCTCTCCCGCATCAGCATTGGACCAGGGCCAGAGGCTCGAGACCGCAGTGTTCAATGCGCTAAGAAGAAAGACTCCCGCGGTGAGGACCGGCTCGGTCTGCCGCCTGCTGATCAAAGAGAAGAGCAAAAGCCATGAGGTGGACTTTGTAGCTGGGGACGCGCTTCTCATGCGGGCTTATAGCCTGATTCAGGTGAGTGCGGATATGGCACGTGAGAAAACGCGCGAGCGCGAAATTGCCGCGCTTGATGCCTCGATGGCCCAGTTCGATCTTGGCGAGTCGGCAATCGTTACCATGGATGAACAGACCGATATTTCATGCGAGCACGGTGTGGTCCACGTTGTGCCCGCATGGAAGTGGCTCCTTGCCTAATCATCTATGGACCTGTGGGGTCAGGACCTCCTGGCTCCCTCATCACGGTTGGGGAGCACCTTGCTGCGCCAGGCTAGTCCTGGGCTTTGATACTCGGCATCAGAATCTGGGCGAGGTAGTCGGTCTCGAGTTTGGCGGCGGCGTCGGCCTTGCCGTCTTTGCCGACCAGCACGTTCTTGATCTGGCTATAGGTATAGCGGTTGCCGGTCGTAAGCTCGACAAGCTCAATGGCCGTGTCCATGGGGTAGGTTGACACGGGGTTCTGCGTCTGTCCGTTGATGGTCTGGGGCACCACGTACGGATAGACGGGGCCGCTGGCGTAGACGGTATAACCGTTGCCTAGATTGGCCGCGCCCAAAACCGTATCGCCTTCATCGGGCGTAAAGCTCTCGCCCTCGCGCACCGCGACGAGCGTCACGAGCGGCGTATTGGCGTCGTCGCCCAGATAGATGCATAGCGTGCTGCCATTCTGCCAAGTCTCGACCTTGCCGTACCACTCGACGGGGATATCGAGCTGGTAAAGGTCGGTTGCCTTGTGACGGGCGTCAGCATCACGGGATGCCTGTGCCTTTTGCGCGCTCACGGCATTGACGGCGGCGTCGCGCCGCGCGGTTGCTGCCTGCTGGAGCACTTTGGCAGCCGCGGCGGAGCTCGCACCGCCCTCTTCGGCATACTTGGCGGCGGCATCGATCTGGTCGTCAGTCACCGTGTCGGCCGAAGGCACTTTGAGCTTAAAGGTGGCCTGGGCACTTAAATCCTGTCCATCGCTCTTAACGGTGACCTGCGTCTTGGTGGTCGGGACGGTATAGATGGTGCCGTCGGCCGCGATGGGGGAGGCAGCGATGGAGAGCGTGTAATCGCCGGGCAGCAGTTTGATGCCGCGGCCGTGCTCGTCAACATAGAGCGTTTCGCTCACGGAGGAGCCGTCAGAATCCTGACCGCTCACCTGTACGGGAATCTTGGAGTCAGTTGAGCAGTCGAGGCCCGCGGCATGCACGCCAATCTGCACTGACATCATCGTGTGGGCATTGGCGGCGACAGCGGCAGCCTGCTCTTGCTGATATCCGTTCCAGGCAGCATAGCCTGCACCGCCGGCGACGAGCGCGACGGCCACGACACCGGCGACCATCAGATTGCGGCGCTTGGGCGACATCTTACGATGACGAACCTCGGCTTCGCGTGCCGAGGGAACGGACGGTAGGGGAATATCGCCCATGGCGATGGTCTCGTCCACGGCAGGAGCGGAGCCCAGGCCGGGAAGCTCGCGGGTCAGCGAATCTTCGGCCGGCAAGCTGTCGAGCAGGACGGTTTCCTCGCCTGTGTCGGATTCGGGCTGGTTGCCGGCCTCGCTATCGGTGTCTTCGTGACCTGCCCCATCTTCGGCAGGCTCAACGTCGTCTGCATCCTGACCATCGGACTGCGCCTCGGCTTCCGGCTCATCCTGCACATCAACGCCCGAATCGTCAAACGCAATCTCATCGAGTGAAATCCGGTCTAAGCTCTCCAAGGCCTCAGCGCAAGCTTCTGCATCTTGGGCCGCATCCTCTTGGCCCATCGTCTCATCATTCATACATCCCCCAAGCTCAATATCGGGACAACAATGTACCCAAAAACAGGGTCATATAGAGCTGTCAGGCGATTGGAAATCTGATTTTATCTGTGCGAGAGGTTTTGAATATGTGTGTGGATGCGCGCAACAACAAAAAGCCCCCGGAAAGCGAACAAATCGCTTTCCGGGGGCATGCAATACGTTGCATTGCGCGGAGCCGGCTATGCTGCTTCGCGCTCAAGCGATGTTTGCGCCAGGCGCGTTACTCGGCATGTGCGTAATCCACCTTGGCGCGGCGAGCGGTGGCCTTCTCCCAATCGCTGGTGCCCTCAAAGACATCCTGCTTGTAGGGATTGCGGCCGAGCTTCTTGGCGCGGTAGGCGATGTAGATAATCGCGGCGACGTTGGCGACCAGTGCGGCGATCGAGACCGCGGTAGCGGCGCTGGGGTCGAGCGTGGAGTGGGTCACAAAGATGGACTCCTCCTGGAAGTACGGGAACACCTGGGCAAACATGCACCAAATGGCCAGCGTAAAGGCGCGGTTCTGGATCCAACCGCCCTTGTTCCAGATAAAGGCGGCGACGGTGGGCGCCAGCAGCAGCGCAAAGCCGCAGAACCAGGAGTGGGTGGGCAGGCAGTTGTAGGTGTAGCAGAAGTTCCAGATATCGTAGGCGATGATGTAGACCCAGGTCATGTCGGGCCACAGCATGTCGGTCTGATCCTCGGAGGCATAGACGCTCCACCAACCGGTCATGCAGAAGATGTTGATGATACCGGCGATGCCGTTGAACACGTTGTTCCAGCCGGCCAGCTGCGTGGCGCCCTCGGAGGTGACCCAGGTGGACTGGCCCAGGACAAAGAAGTGATAGGCGCTCTCGAAGTCGGACACGACGGCGATCATGATGTTGATGGCGACGATCACAAACGGCCATGCGCGGAACCAATGCACCTTGCCGATCTTTCCCCACTGGTATTTAATGGCAATGAAGCCCCAGCAACCGGCGAGCGCCGCGTATACCTTGGCGTAGTGGAACCAGCTGTTCTGGTACACATGGGTGGGGTTGGTGAGCGCCCACTCGGCACCCTGCGAAACGCCCACGGCGATGGCGACGCAGTAGATGGTCATGGCCAGCGGAGCCACGCCAAAGATGATTGCCGCGCCGAGCTTGGTGCGGCGGCCGACCTCGTTGAGCACGATCAGGCCGATAAAGACCATGGCCCAGCCGGCCCAGTGGATAAGGGTATCGCTACCCCAAACATCGAACAGCATGCTGCTCTCCTTTCACACGCCCGCGGCCCCTCTTCTGATCGCGGGCAGTTTGGCCAAATGTCGTCAGTTCTGGGGCTTGCGCTCCGGATACTTGGCGGTGTAGCCCTCGATGTGGAGCGTCGAGGCGATGATTTCCTTGACCGTCTCGTCGGGCACATCGGGGTGCGTGCGGATATACATCAAAAGACCCATGATGAGGGTGTAGAACGTCTCGTAGACATGGTCGATGCGTAGCTCATGATGGGCGACAAAATCCACCACGGTGGTGTCGCAGATATACTGCGCCACGCGTTGGACCACGTTGTGCAGAAAGCCGCCGTAGAGCGCACCGCTGCTGGAGGTGAGCGTACTCGGCAGCTCGTGGCCGCTGGCGACCAGGCGCTTAAAGAGCGGGGCGACGGTGTCGAGTGCGCCCTCGATATCGCCGACGGTGCGGTTGGCATTCCACTGCTCGAGCTCGGAGATAAA
Organism: Collinsella sp.; assembly: GCA_031296755.1. Classification (GTDB taxonomy): domain Bacteria; phylum Actinomycetota; class Coriobacteriia; order Coriobacteriales; family Coriobacteriaceae; genus Collinsella. Next base: position 115,335 of record JAUMMZ010000032.1, on the reverse strand, counting down.
ACCGTCGATTGCCTCGTCCATGACGGCGGTGACGGCGGCGTCCATGTCGGCGAAGTAGTGGTAGAACAGCGAGCGCGTGCAGCCGGCTCGCTTGGTCACGGCCGATACCGATAGGTGGGACACGCCCAGCTCGGAGCTTACGGTGCGCACGGCATCGAGGATCTCGCGACGGCGTTCGTCGCCCGTCAAGCGCTTTGCCGTGCTGTCGGGCGCGGGGACGGCGTCGGCCACAGAGGTGTTCGCTGCGTTACTGCTCATGTGCTTGCCGCCTTTCATCCTCTTTTGCCTGACCGTTCGCCTAACAGTCTTGAATATTGTTGACGGTTCGTCAATACTATTTTTGACACAATGTCAACTAATGGCGGGTGAACGGCATGGGGCATGCCCGGCCTGCAAAAAAAGAGGGGCGCCGCGGTCTCGCCGGGCCGTGGCAAGAGAAGGGACAACCATGATTCTCAACGGACCGGGGATTAGCTATACCGAGCCCGATATCGGCGCGGAGTTCGTGCCGCCGATACCGGAGCATCCGCGCGAGGCCATCGTCAAACTGTGCGAGCACTGCACCAACCGTCTGTTGCACCGCGACGAGCTGCTGGGCTACGAGTACTGGTCGTTTGCCGAGGCCGCGACCGACGAGCAGGCCGAAGTGCTCTGCAAGATGAAGATGCGCCGTCCCTATACGCTGCCCGAGATGGTCAAGCTCACCGGCATGCCCGAGGCCCAGATCGAGAAGATGCTCGACGACATGAGCTACACGGGTCTGCTCGAGTACAACTGGGAAAACCCCGAGCGCGCCAAGCAGTGGGTGCTGCCCATGCTGGTGCCGGGTTCCGCCGAGTTCCTCAACATGCGCGTGAGCCAGCTCGAGGAGCACCCGGTCTATGCCAAGTTCTTTGAGCAGGCGTCCAAGGGACCGCTGTCCAAGGCCACGCCGATGGTGCCGCCCGGTGGCGCCGGCATCGGTATGCATGTCATTCCGGTCGAGAAGGCCATCGATGCCGCGAGCACCTCGGTGCCTATTGAGCATATCGAGCACTGGCTCGACAAATACGAGGGCAAGTATGCCGCCAGCACCTGCAGCTGCCGCGCGAGCCGTCGCGTGATGGGCGAGGGCTGCGCCGATGACCCCGCCGACTGGTGCATTGCCGTGGGCGATATGGCCGACTATGTGGTTGAGACCGACCGCGGTCATTATGTGACGCGCGAGGAGGTCTACGACATCTTGCGCCAGGCCGAGGACAACGGCTTTGTGCACCAGATCACCAATATCGACGGCGAGAACAAGATCTTCGCCATCTGCAACTGCAACGTCAACGTGTGCTATGCCCTGCGCACCTCGCAGCTGTTCAACACGCCCAACCTGTCGCGCTCGGCCTATGTTGCCAAGGTCGAGAAGGACAAGTGCGTGGCCTGCGGTCGCTGCGTTGAGGTATGCCCTGCCGGTGCCGCCAAGCTCGGCCAGAAGCTCTGCAGCAAAAAGGCCGGTGGACAGGTGCCCGAGTATCCGCGCCAGGAGCTGCCCGATGCCACCAAGTGGGACCACACCAAGTGGTCGCCCAACTACCGCAACGACAACCGCATCGAGACGCATGAGTCCGGCACCGCTCCCTGCAAGACGGCCTGCCCCGCGCACGTTGCCGTTCAGGGCTATTTGAAGCTCGCGGCTCAGGGTCGCTATGACGAGGCCCTAGCACTCATCAAGCGCGAGAACCCGCTGCCCGCTATCTGCGGCCGTGTGTGCAACCGCCGCTGTGAGGATGCCTGCACCCGCGGCCGTGTGGACGCCGCCGTGGCTATCGACGAGGTCAAGAAGTTTATCGCCCAGCGCGATCTGGACGCCGCGACCCGCTACGTTCCGCCCGTGGTGACGCCGACGCGCGCCGGCGGCTTCGACCAGAAGATCGCCGTCATCGGTGCCGGTCCGGCCGGCCTGTCCTGCGCTTTCTACCTGGCCGAGAAGGGCTACAAGCCCGTCGTGTTCGAGAAGAACGAGCGCCCGGGCGGCATGCTCACCTACGGCATTCCCAGCTTTAAGCTGCAGAAGGACGTCATCGAGGCCGAGGTCGAGATCATTCGCCTGATGGGTGCCGAGTTCCGCTATGGCGTGGAAGTCGGTCGCGACGTGACGCTCGACGAGCTGCGCGCGCAGGGCTTTAAGGCCTTCTACGTTGCCATTGGCTGCCAGGGCGGCCGCCTTGCGGGCATTCCGGGCGAGGGTGCCGAGGACGTGACCGTGGCCGTCAACTTCCTTCGCGAGGTTAACAGCGGCAAGATTGATTCCCTGTCCGGCCGCACCATTGTGGTGGGCGGCGGCAACGTGGCCATCGACGTTGCCCGCAACGCCTGCCGTCTGGGCTCTGAGCATGTTGAGATGTTCTGCCTGGAGAGCGAGGCTCAGATGCCCGCCAGCGAGGAAGAACGTCGCGAGGCCGTTGAGGACGGCGCGCACATCAGCTGCGGCTGGGGCCCCAAGGAGATTCACTTGGACGAGGCCGGTCGTGTCTGCGGTATCACCTTCAAGCGCTGCACGCGTGTCTTTGACGACGAGGGCCGTTTTGCGCCTGAGTACGACGAGAACGACCTGCGCCGTGTCGATGCCGACCGTGTCGTCATGTCGATTGGCCAGTCCATTGTGTGGGGCGACCTGCTGGCTGGCTCCAAAGTGGAGCTCGGCCGCGGCCAGGGTGCCCTTGCCGATCCCCAGACCTACCAGACCGCCGAGCCAGACATCTTTGTGGGCGGCGACGTCTACACCGGCCCCAGCTTTGCCATCGACGCCATCGCCGCCGGCCACGAGGCCGCGGTGTCCATCCATCGCTTTGTGCAGCCGGGCTCCACGCTCACCATCGGCCGCAACCAGCGCCGCTACACCTCGCTCGACCGCGACGATGTCGTGATCGAAAGCTACGACAACGCGAGCCGCGAGGTTGCCCACGTGGACCGCGAGCGCGAGAAGGCTGCACCGTTTAGCGAGTATGTTGAGACCTTTACCGAGGAGCAGGTGCGCGCCGAGACCGCCCGCTGCCTGGGCTGCGGCGCCTCGATCGTCGACCCCAACAAGTGCATCGGCTGCGGCCTGTGCACCACCAAGTGCGCGTTCGACGCCATCCATCTGGATCGCGACCGCCCCGAGTGCTCCACGATGGTCAAATACGAGCAAAAGCTCCCGAGCCTGGGCAAGTATGCTTTGAAGCGCGCCATCAAGATTAAATTTGGTAGGAAATAAGTAGCCATAACGGGAACGGCGAAAGGATTAATAGTGCACGAGCTCGGGATTGTGTATCACATCATTCGTGATGTTGAGAACGTGGCGCGTGCCAATGGCGTGCGTCGCGTTTCGAGCGTGACGTTGCTGCTGGGCGAGGTCTCGGGCGTCGTTCCCGAGTTGCTGCTCGACGCTTGGCGCTGGGCGGCAGATAAAAAGCCCATCGCGCAGGGCGCGGAGCTTGTTGTGGAGCCCGTCGAGGCCGTGACGCATTGCGAGGCATGTGGCCGCGACTATGCGACGGTCGAGCACGGCAAGACCTGTCCCCATTGCGGTAGCGGCGAGACATACCTGCTGCAGGGCCAGGAGGTCATGATCAAACAGATCGAGACCCCCGACGAGGACCCGGCAGACGCTGTCCCCGACGGCCCTTCCGACGTCCCCGACGCCGTCGACGCCGCCAACCCCCTCCACATCGCCTAGGATTCCCTATAAGTTGCGGTGAAATAGTTCCTAAATTCAGCCTTTTGGCTCTTAAACAAGAACTATTCCACCGCAACTATTTTGAGTGGCTTTGTTGAGCATAAGTCGTGCAAATAGTCAAGCCATGTCTGTTTAAACAAAATAGTGACAGTACGAGCACATTCGCATTTGCTTAATATCGATATTAATGAACAGCTTGCTTGTATCTATAAAATACATAGCTTGATGAGCGACGCTTTATCAGGTAATGAGTCGAAAAACAGTAATGTAATCAATTTGTAACAAACTTAGACGTTTAAACAAATAATCCAACCTTTTGCGAATTTAGCTATAATTCCACAATCCAAACAGGTATACTCCTTTCATGTCGTGTAGGAAATACGTAGACAAAAAGGAGGTTATGTGATGGTAAGTATTGTTCTTGCTAGCCACGGGGACTTGGCAGCTGGAATCAAGCAGACGGGCTCGATGGTCTTTGGCGATCAGCCGTCTGTTGCCGTGGTCTCGCTCGAGCCGAGCATGGGCCCCGACGATTTCCGTGCCAAGGTCGAGGAAGCAGTCGCTTCCTTCGAGGACCAGGAGCAGGTGCTCTTCCTCGTTGATCTGTGGGGCGGCACGCCGTTCAACCAGATCAGCGGGCTCATCGAGGGCCACGATTCCTGGGCTATCGTCACCGGTGTCAACCTGCCTATGCTCATCGAGGCATATTCGCAGCGCTTTGACGCAAAGAACACTGCACATGCGATCGCAAAACATCTCGTGACTGAGGCTAAGGCTGGCGTGCGCGTCAAGCCCGAGTCTCTGGAGCCCGAGGAGAAGAAGCCGGCTGCGGCCGCCGCTACTCCTGCAGGCGCCATCCCTCCGGGAACGGTCATCGGCGACGGGCACATCAAGATTGCCCACGTCCGTATCGACACCCGTCTGCTGCATGGTCAGGTGGCCACCACGTGGACCAAGCAGATCAACCCCAACCGCATCATCGTGGTTTCCGACGGCGTTGCTCACGACGAGCTCCGCAAGACCATGATCGAGCAGGCTGCCCCTCCGGGAGTCCATGCCAACGTCGTTCCCATCAAGAAGATGGCCGAGGTCGTCAAGGACACGCGCTTTGGTGACACCAAGGCCATGCTGCTCTTTGAGAACCCGCAGGATCTGCTCAAGGCCATCGAGGCCGGCGTCGACATCAAGGAAGTCAACATCGGTTCCATGGCTCACTCCAAGGGCAAGGTCGTCGTCACCAACGCCGTCGCTATGGGCGATGACGACGTTAAGACTCTCGAGGCTCTCAAGGCCAAGGGCGTCAAGTTCGAGGTCCGCAAGGTTCCTTCGGATTCCTCCGAGGATCTCGACGCCATGTTGAAGAAAGCTAAGGCCGAACTGGCCGCTCAAGCATAGTAAAGGAGGGTCCGATACATGTCTGCAATCACTATTCTGCTTGTTGCGATTGTCGCGTTGCTTGCCGGTATGGAAGGCATTCTGGATGAGTTCCAGTTCCATCAGCCGCTCGTGGCATGCACGCTTATCGGTCTCGTAACCGGTCACCTTCAGGAGGGCATCCTCCTGGGCGGTTCGCTCCAGATGATGGCCCTTGGCTGGGCTAACGTTGGCGCCGCTGTCGCGCCTGACGCCGCTCTGGCCTCGGTCGCTTCTTCGATCATCATGGTGCTCGCCCTCAACGGTGGCGCCACTGATTCGGCAAAGGCCGTTACCGCCGCCATCGCCGTCGCCGTCCCGCTGTCGGTCGCTGGTCTGTTCCTGACCATGATCTGCCGTACCATTGCTACCGCTATCGCTCACGCCATGGACGGTTGCGCCGAGAAGGGCGACTTCTCCGGCATCGAGCGCTGGCAGTATGCTGCCATCCTCATGCAGGGCCTTCGTATCGCCATCCCGGCAGTGCTTCTGTGCGTCATCCCGGCCGAGGCCGTTACCAACGCGCTTAACGCTATGCCCGACTGGCTGTCCGGCGGTATGGCTGTCGGCGGCGGCATGGTCGCTTCCGTCGGTTACGCCATGGTCATCAACATGATGGCCACCAAGGAGACCTGGCCGTTCTTCGTCCTCGGCTTTGTCCTTGCTGCCATCCCTCAGCTCACGCTGATCGCCCTTGGTCTCATCGGCATCTCCCTTGCCCTCATCTACCTTGGCCTTAAGGATCTGGCCAAGCAGGGTGGCGGCATGGGCGGTGGCTCCGGCGACCCGCTCGGCGACATTCTGAACGATTACGAGTAGGAGGGGAGTGATACATATGGCAGAGAACAAGATTCAGCTCACCAAGGCTGACCGCAAGAAGGTTTGCTTCCGTCATCAGTTCCTTCAGGGCTCGTGGAACTACGAGCGTATGCAGAACGGCGGCTGGTGCTTCGCAATGATCCCTGCGATCAAGAAGCTCTACACCAGCAAGGATGACCAGATTGCCGCTCTTAAGCGCCACCTGGAGTTCTATAACACCCACCCCTATGTTTCCGCCCCCGTCATTGGCGTTACCCTCGCCCTCGAGGAGGAGCGCGCCAACGGTGCTCCGATCGATGACGTCGCCATCCAGGGCGTCAAGGTCGGTATGATGGGCCCGCTCGCCGGCGTCGGTGATCCCGTCTTCTGGTTCACCCTTCGCCCGATTCTGGGCGCTCTGGGCGCTTCCCTGGCCCTGTCCGGCAGCATCGCCGGTCCGTTGCTGTTCTTCTTCGCGTGGAACATCATCCGTTACGCCTTCCTGTGGTACACGCAGGAGTTTGGCTACAAGGTCGGCTCCTCCATCGCCAAGGACCTCTCCGGTGGTCTGATGGGCAAGGTCACCGAGGGCGCTTCCATCCTGGGTATGTTCATCATCGGCGCCCTGGTCGAGCGCTGGGTGTCCATTTCCTTCACCCCGATCGTCTCCACGGTCAAGCAGTCTGCTGGCGCCTTTATCGACTGGGCTAGCCTGCCCTCCGGTTCCGAGGGTATCAAGGAAGCGCTGACGATGTACAACTCCGTCGGTGCTACCGCCCTTGATCAGATGAAGGTCACCACGCTTCAGGCCAACCTCGATCAGCTCATCCCCGGCCTTGCCGCCGTGTGCCTGACCCTGCTGGTCTGCAAGCTCCTCAAGAAGAAGGTCAGCCCGATCGTCATCATCCTGGCTCTCTTCGCCGTCGGCATCATCGGTCGCTTCTGCGGCTTCATGTAAGTACGCTTCGGCTTAAGACCGAGAATTGCTAGGCAAGGGCTTTTGAGCCATTGAAACGGACCGCACCCGGTGGGTACACTGGATGCGGTCCGATTGTTTTATTTGGAGGGCGAGGCGCGCATGGCGCAATCTCAGAACAGCACGGTCGATCTGGCAACGCCGGCGACCTGCCTCATGGGGCTTACCAGCCACGGTAACGTGATGGTGGGAAACAAGGCGTTTGAGTACTATAACGAGCGCAATCCCGAGGATTATATCCAAATCCCGTGGGATGAGGTCGACTACATCGCCGCCGAGGTTTTGCGCGGCACCAAGAAGATTACGCGTTTTGCCATCTTCACCAAGGACAACGGTCACTTTACGTTTTCGACGCGCGACGACAAAGAGACGCTTCGTGCGGTCCGCAAGTATGTCGACGAGGATAAGCTCGTGCGTTCGCCTGACTTTATCGATGTGACCGCCAAGGGCGCCAAGAGCATCCCCTCCGTCATCAAAGGCCTCTTCCACAAAGGTAACTAGCTCCTCATAAGTTGCGGTGAAATAGTTCCTAAATACGGCTTTAGATGCTTCAAACAGGAACTATTCCACCGCAACTTCGAAGTCTAGTCATGCGACGTATTGCGATGCAGTAAATCTGCTACACTAGTACAACATGCCTCCGTAGCTCAGGGGATAGAGCACCGCTCTCCTAAAGCGGGTGTCGACGGTTCGAATCCGCCCGGGGGCACCAGAAAAATCGCAGGTCAGGAGTTAATTTTGCTTCTGACCTGTTCTGGTTTTAGGGCTAAGAACTGCTTTTGTTTGTAAATCTGGTAAGTAAATAATTTAACTTACCGAGTTTTCCACTGAAAACAGGAAATCACCATTTTGGGGATAAAAAGTTTTCAACAGCCGTTAGTCGGTTCCATTTTGGTGAAGCGCTTCCTCAATTTGGGTAAAAAATTTCACCATTTTGATGATTCGGCTGCTTTGAGTTTTTGATAAAAATGCCTGTTCAGAAGCTTGCGCTATACCCATTTTGGTGAAACCAATTAATAGAGAAATATACTATAAAGATATAGGGACGGCGATGCCGTCCTCTTCGCTCGCGAAGCTCGCTGCGCGGCCACGTACCGTGTCCTTGCCGCCGGCTAAGCCGTCGATAAAGAATAGGGACAGCGATGCTGTCCCCCTTCGCGCGCGAAGCTCGCTGCGCGGCCACGTACCGTGTCCTTGCCGCCGGCTGTGCCGTCGATTGATTCGCTCACTGCGTTCGCTGATTGATTGATGGACTAATCCGTTTTCTCAGTCACACCAGTCATGAGTGCAGCGATTGTCATGTCGAATCCGTTAGCAATTTTACAGAGGTTAGAAAGACTGACATTTCTTCGTCCGACCTCTATCGAGGCGTAGTAAGACCTGTCCATGCCGATGCGATTCGCAAATTGTACTTGAGAGTAACCAGACTTTGATCTTAATTCTTTGCAGCGTAGACCAAAGGATCGTTGTAGCGGCGAGATATCCATGACAAAAAGAGTCATGGATTGTTGTATAAAAGCCAACGGACTATATACAACAATCCCAGTTAAGGCGCATAATTATCTCTATTGGAAAGCACTCTGATGCCCAGTCGGATAGGGCACGGAAAAGGAATGGAACAGCACAATGACTCAGGGAAAGCATTTCGCTGCCGGTGGCGATCACTTCGCCGCACTGCCAAGCAAAAAGATTCACGCCCCGAAGGGGATCGCGCGTCTGACCGTCACCGCGGCGACCATGGCCGCCATGACCGGATCGAGCCTCATCTCACCGTTCGCGGCATTCGCCCAGACCGGTGACGGGGGCACACAGCACCCCGCCGTGATGTCGCCGATCGCCGCCCACGCCGGCGCGGCATCCGGTACCGGCGCGAAATCCGCCGCACAGACCATCGCGGACCTGCAGAAGGCAGTCGACGAGGCGAAGGCGAAGGAGGACGCCGCCAAGGCATCCTACGATGAGGCCGCCGGTCCCTACAACAAGGCGGCTTCCGCCCGCGACCAGGCCAAGGCATCCTACGATTCGGCAGTCAGCGCCGGCACGGCAGCCGACCGAGCGGCAATGGACGAGTACGCCCGTCAGGTCGCGGAGGGCAAGGACGCCGCCGATGCCGCCGGCAAGGACCTCGAGCAGGCGAAGGCGGGTCTCGCAGACGCCAAGGCGGATGCATCCGAGAAGGACGAAGCGTACCAGTCCGCCATCAAGGTGGCCCAGGACGCTCAGGACGCCCTCGATAAAGCCAAGGCCGATGCCGTAGGCGCCACCCCGGAGGCTATCCGTGCCGCCGAGCAGGCCGTGCGCGACGCCACGGATGCCGTGAGCAGGGCACAGGCCGATCTCGACAACGCCAACGTGACGCTTGGCGAGGCCCAGTCCAAGCTGGTTGCGGCCCAGTCTGCAAAGGATTCCGCCGATTCTGTCCTCGCTGCAGCCAGACAGAACAAGGACGCGGCGGATGCGAAGGCCGCAGCAGCCAGCGCCGCCTATGAGCAAGCGAAAGCCGACCTCGCCGCAGCGGAGGCAGGCGCCAGCGGTCCGGAGTACGATGCGGCAAAACAGAAGGTCGCGGACGCAGAGGCAGCCCTCGCCGCCGCACGAGCGGTGCAGTCCCAGTGCGAGTCCGAGCTCGAGCAGGCGCAGTCCGCTGCAGCAACGGCACAGACCGAACTGAATGATGCCCAGGCGTCCCTCTCCGCGAAGCAGCAGGCCGCGACCGATGCCGAATCCGGCGTGAACGCCGCCCAGTCCGCACTCGATGCCGCGAACGCCGACCTCGATGCCGCCAAGCAGGCGAATGCCGACGCCGTCGCCAAGCTGGATGCAGCGAAGCAGGCTGTCAAGGACGCCGAGTCCGCCAAGGCAGCCGCCGACGAAGAGCTTGCGAACGCCAAGACCGCAAAGGATACCGCTGACGCGGCCGTGACCGCCGCCCAGCAGAAGGTCGACGAGACACAAACGAAGGTGGATCTCGCAGACGCGCAGCTCAAGCAGGGAGCCATCGGTTTCTTCAAGGCCATGGGTGCCGATTCAGCCATCGAGATCATCCAGAACTGCACGTACAAGGACTACACCGAGATCGGAAACAGTCTCGACGCAACGGGCCTTGAAAACATGCTTTCGTCCATCACGGTCATGAAGAACGTGAACGCCTACCGTAAGTCCGTCGGCCTTTCCGAGCTTGAGGTAAGCTATAAGCTCATTGCGGCAGCGATTGCAGATGCAAACTATTCGACGAAAAATGTAGAGCATGCCCAGCAGTTCGATGTCGGTGAAAACCTTGCCTGGAGCTATCGCGACCCCTGCAAGGCCTGGATCTATCAGGAAAAGGATCTGTTTGACAAGACTGCAGCTTCCCTTGGTGCGACGAATCTTTCCGGAAAGGACGCCTACGACTTCTGGTATGCCAACCAGGACAAGTTCGATTACTACCGTATCGGTCATTACATGAACATCATCAACCCTGACTATGCTGTCATGGGATGCGGTCTGAACGATGACACCCGTTTGACGTTCTCGCTCACGCTGCAATACGGCGGTTGGGCCGGTTCGGGCTGGAATACCGGAGCCATCTCCGTCGACGAGTACGAGCAGAATCTGACCTCCTATATCAACGGCCTTAAGAACGCCAAGAGCGCACTCGACGCAGCCAAGGCCGACCTCGCATCCAAGCAGCAGGCAGCCGCCGGCGCCGCCGCAACCGTCCAGCAGAAGCAGGACGCAGCGGATTCCGCGCAGGACGATGTCGATGCCGCGAAGCAAGGTGTCGACGAGGCGCAGGAGACCGTAAACGCGACAGGGCTCAATATCGCCGCCAAACAGCAGGGCGTCACGGATGCCCAGGCCGAGCTGAATGCGGCGAAATCGAACCTCGATGCCGCCAACGCGGCAGTCGATACGGCAAAATCGACCGTCCAGCAGAAGCAGGTCGCCTTTAATGCCGCCAACGCAGCCGTAACGACCGCACAGTCCAAGCTGGACTCCGCCAAGGCGGACACCGCATCCAAGCAGCAGGGTGTCACGGATGCGAACGCCGACCTCGCGAAGTTCTTCCAGGACGTAGCCGACGCCAAGAAGGCGCTCGATACAGCAAAGAGTATCCATGACGCGGCGGCAGCCGATCAGGTCGAGAAGGCGGCGGTCCTCGCCGCCGCTGAGCAAAAGGCGGACGCCACCGCACGCGCCCTCGCGGATGCCCAGCGTGCCGTCGATGCCGCAAAGGCCGACACCGGCGTTGCCGCCGACAGGCTCACCGGCTCCCAGACCGATCTCGATGACGCACAGTCGAACCTCGACATCCTCACCGATCTTGCCGCGAAGCTCGCAGAGTCACAGCAGCGCGAGCAGGATGCAGTAAAGGCCGTCAATGACACCAAGGCCGCCCTCGATGCCGCGAAGGCGGATGCCATCGCCGCCGAGTCCCTGGTCTCCGCCGCCGAGCAGGCGAAGGCGCAGGCAGACGCCAAGCTGTCGAAGCTGAACTCCATCGATACCGGCGCGGCGATCGCTTCCGGCCATGATGTGAACGCGGATGACGCCCTCAACGCGCTTTTCGCAGCAGCAGTCGAGGCACGTGCCAAGGTCGCGCCCGCCAAGGCCATCCTGGACGAGAAGCAGGCCGCGGTGGACGGGCTCCAGCCCGGCTGCGATGCGGCACTCGCCGCCTACGAGTCGGCGAAGTCCGACCGCATCGCAGCGGAGCAGAAGCTTTCCGATGAAATCGCACGACAGGAGGCAGAGGAGGCCGCAAAGCAGCAGGCGGCATACACCCCGAAGCACCTCGCCGGCACGGATACCGCCCAGCCCGGCAGCCTCGCCCAGACCGGCGACCGCGCGGGACTCATCGGCGAGACGTTCGTCATCGGCGGTACCGTCCTCGTGGCAGCCGGCGTCTTCCTCGATCAAAAGAAGCGCCGCGAGCAGATGTAAAAGCGAGTCGGGCGTTGGATATCGGCTAGTGTCCAACGCCCGGTTTCATGGACAGGGAGATCGGTGTGAGAACAAAGGCTATTATCGTTGCGCTTCTGGTGTGCCTTTCGGCACCTCAACTTGGATGTGCCAGCGTTGCAAAGCAAGGAAGCGGCTCTACGGAAAGGGCCGTCACAGCGGTAAAGAATAAAGACAAAAAGAAGCCGAGCGAAGAAAAGGCGGCGCAAGCCTCTGGAGCCAAGACCGAGGAGAAGAAAGAATCCGACGACAAGGACCAGAAGTCCGATGACTCCAAGAAGGAGGATAACAAGTCTTCCGATTCCTCGAAGTCGGACAACAAGGGCGATTCCTCCCAGTCCAAGCAGAATTCCGGCAATTCGCAGAGTTCCGGCAGCAACAATTCCTCTTCCAACGGCGGTAGCCAGAAGAAGTGGGTTGCCGAGCAGGGCCACTGGGAGACCGATTACAGCCAGGTCTGGGTACCGAATGTAGTGTATACGCGCCATGAACGTTGGATGTGCTCTGTATGCCATGCGACGTTTAACTCAGCAGCCGAAATGGACAATCATGTTATCTCTACCTACGGTGATGCACAACACCCTAATGGAGCTTCTGCAATCAATGATTCGTATACCACCTCTGAAGACCAGGGACATTATGAACAGAAGGCTACGGGACAACATTGGGTTGTCGACGTCGCCGGCCATTGGGAGTAATGTCATCGTTCCTCTCCTCTTACATTCGGTAAATAAATATTTATTTGCGGGCGGCCGGTTTCGGCCGCCTTTTTTAGACGCCCAGTCTGGGAGCAAACGATAGGAAAGCAATCAAACGAGAGGCCGTTCCAAAAGAATCCGGCGGTGCCGGATGCTTCGGGCAAAACCTTCCGCAAATCGGTAAGGTCTTCCATCAACTTGCTCCAGCCCTCGCCCGGAGTCCGCTGCGCGGTAATGCAAAAACTCGGCATCCCTCGCATTCGCAGTACCGCTTCGCTCTCGCTACAGCGAGTCTCTAACACTCAGCATCCTTCGTGTTAAAAATTCGCTTCCGCTCACGGTCTCCGCTGACACTACGACATCGCGAAGCCTTTCGCTCGAAACGAGGCCTCTCATTTCGTGTCTACGCTACGCTCCGCCCAATCGCCGTTCCGGTGATTGCAAGATGACTGTGGGTGGCATTTTTGTGGGTCCATTCGGACCCCAAAAACACCACGCCACAGACCTTGCTTATCACCTGCTACGGCGATAAGGTTGTTGAGAAGTTGAAACTTCGCGATGAAGAATCGCGGAGACGATTCTTCATTTTTGGAACGACGCCAGCCGTTCCTCAAAAGGAAAGCGAATCGCATAGCAGGTTTTGATCGGAGGCCTCTCCGATCGCTGATTCGTTTTCCGGAGGAATCATGAGCAGGCTCCGCCCACACACCGTCAAGGCGTCTCTTTCCGATGTTGAGAAGAAAGCCATCGCTGCAATCGCAAAGCGACATGAGATGAGCGAGGCGGAACTCATACGCTTCGTTTTATGCAATGCCGAAGATCTTGATATCGATTTTGGTCATGCGGAAATCGCTGACCAGAAATTCCGAACCGATGACATTCACGTCCGGGTCTCGCCGGAAGAAAAAAAGATAATCGAAAGCAATGCTGATTCCCTCGATATGACTGTCAGTTCGTATGCTCGTCGCGTACTGCTCAAAGGGAAGGTCGAGAAAATCGATGTCGATCGGGCGTCGATCGACAAGGTTTATCACGAGCTTTTGAAGGAAGGAACAAACCTCAATCAGCTGATGTATTTTGTGAACGCACAAGGCCTTCCGGCGTATAACGAGAAGGCGGTTTTCCGAACACTTGAGAAGGTCTATCAAGTTGGGCGTAAGCTGGACCGTTTCATCGACGAGCTCGAAAAGCGCTATTTCGTCGGTGGTGATGTGAGGTGACTGTCATCAAACAGAAATGCGTTTCGAGCATCAGCTACGCGAAAAACGTCCGTAAATACATCAACGGAAAAGATGCGCTTGTGCGCGGTGGCTGGAACATCGAATACAGCGATCGCTGGTTTTCGAAAATGGATAGGACCAGAAAGGTTTTCCACCACGACAAGCCGTCGAGAGCCGGAGCCAAAAACGTAATCCTGCTACACCAGATCCTTGCGTTCCTTCCGGAAGAATGCTCATGCAACGGAGGCAAGATGACCCCCGATGCATGTTTGGCCTACGCGGAGCAATGGCTTGCGAAGCACTATCCGCATCAACAAGTGATTCTCGCGCTGCACGAAGAAAGCGATAAGGCGGGAAAACGCTACGCAGTGCACATGGCGATCAACCGTACCGATTTGTTAACCGGCAAGCGTTGCGAGACGGGCGGGCGGCACGGAAAGTACGAACGCGCCTCATGGGTCCGCGAACTCGATAAGGACTGGAATCTCGCCCAGCTCGAAAAGGGAAAGAAGAATTCGAAGATTCGAGACCGACAGCCGCGCGACACTGAAAAGAAAATCGTTGAGCGGGGAGAGTACAGTTATAAAAACAATCTGCGCGAGTTGATCCATCTTGCAATCAACGAAGGTCATCCGAAGAATATGGAGCAGTTTAAAAAGTTACTTGCCTCATGGGGCGTAGACATTTTCATCAAGAACAATCGAGTCTATGCGACAGATCTCGATATCAAGGAGGCCGGCAACCCGAAGTGCACTTTCAACCTGACTCGTCTTGACGGGAGGTTTGCGGTCAAGCAACTTGAGGCGGCCTTCAAAAATAACGTGCTGGAGGCCGAGCGAGCCCTTCCTTATGAGAGGCGTTGCGAGATTTACATTCAACGGCTTAAGAAGGCGTATTCGGCGTGGGTCGAGCAGGCAAAGGCGAGCAAGGGCGTCGCCTACAATCTCTTTCCTAAGTTCATCGCACCGAAGTGCGATGAAGATCTGCTCGAGGATCCGGCGGTTCGTGATGAGCTTCTTGCCCGGCGCGGTTACGCAAGGGAGATTCGCAACCGTTACGCCGGCGGCGTTGTCGATGCCGGCGATGACCGCGTTCGCGCCGCAGGACGAGCCCATGGTGGCAACGGCGACATCTCGCCGCAGGTCGATCGTGCGGTCGACCGAGGCGATTACGATCGCGGCGACGCGCCTCGCTAGTTTTGGAAAGCCTATCGTCGGTGCCCTAGCGCGCTGCCATCCAGTGCCGATTCTGCCATACTCGCAATTCGGCGAGGATGAGGAGTATGAATTGATCGGCGGGGGTCAGCCGCTCTGATAGAATCGTCCTTGCTGTCGGCAGCCCTCGTGCCGGGCAGAGCCCTCCATTTGATGGGAGGTGATGCCCATGACCGATTTCACCGAGCTCGTGAAGCTCCTGACCGCTATGGTCTCGCTCCTCACGGCCCTTGTCGGCCTTTCCAAGGCACTCAAGCAGGGTTCGAAGCCCAAAAAGAAAGGCCACCGTCGCTAAGACGATGACCCAACTTCATTAAGCAACGGCTCTGCCCAGCTCTCTACAACTTGGGCTGCCGTCGGCACCATTTTACCCTCCTGACGAGGAATTCGTCCATATTTCAAAAATCAAATCCTGTTCGCGCGTGGGCGTAAACTTATATAGTTGGGCAAATCCGGCAGATTGGAGCTTGAAACATGAGGGATATGCACCTCATGTCGCTCATAAAACGTCTCCTGACCTCGAAGGAGAACGTTTTTTAGCGATAAAAGGAGACATAAAAATGATCTGGTTTACCAGCGACACCCACTTCGGGCATGAGAACGTGCTGAAGTTCACCGACCGCCCGTGGGAGACGATTTGGCAGATGAACGACGCCATCGTCGACAACATCAACGGCAAGGTTGCCGTGGACGACGAGCTCTACATCCTGGGGGATTTCTCATTCAAGATGACCGCCCAGGACGCCTACGGGCTGCGCAAGCAGATCGCCTGCAGGCGCATCCACCTCGTCCCGGGAAACCACGACAAGGACTGGACCCAGCCGGCGGTCGCGGGCGCCTTCACCGTGGAGCCGCCGATCTGCGTGCTCAAGATCGACGGGCAGAAGATCGTCCTGAGCCATTACCCCATGGCCGACTGGCAGGGCATGAACCATGGATCGTGGCACCTCCACGGGCACATCCACAGCAGCGGCGGCGCGTACAACGAGTTCAACCGCAAGCAGGGCCTTCTGCGCTACGACGTCGGTTGCGATGCCAACGGGCACTCCCCGGTGAGTCTTGACGAGCTGAGGGAATGGTTCGCCGGAGTCGACGAGCCGTGCGGCCGGGTGAAATGGCCCTGGTGGGTCAACGAGACCGGCGACAGACAGGTCGAGCGCGAGCTGGCGGCATACAAGAGGGAAGAGGTGATCCGATGACGGTCTATGTGACGGGCGACATCCACGGTGGGCTCGACATGCAAAAGCTCCGCGACTGGGAGCTCGGCGACAGCCTTACCGGCGACGACTGTCTCATCGTTGCCGGTGACTTTGGCTTTCCGTGGGACTTTTCTGCCGAGGAATGCGCCGACATCGCCTGGCTGGAGTCGCGCCCCTACACGGTACTGTTCGTCGACGGCAACCACGAGCGCTTCGATCACTGGGAGGAGCGCCCCATGGAGCCGTGGCATGGCGGGCTGACGCAGCGCCTGTCGGACACCTCGCCCATTCGGCGCCTGACGCGCGGCGAGGTCTTCGAGCTCGACGGCTCGACAATCCTCACCATGGGCGGTGCCACGAGCGTGGACAGGGAATACCGCGTGCCGTATTCCAGCTGGTGGCCTCAGGAGCTCCCGGACGAGCGCGAATTCGATGCCGCGCGGGCAAAGCTCGACGAGGTCGGCTGGAAGGTCGACTGCGTCATCACCCATACCTGCGCCACGCGCATGCTCTCGCCGACGCTCTACCCGGACCCAGGCTGGGAACGCCCCGATGTGGACCGGCTGACCGGATTCCTCGACGAGCTCGAGGGCCGCTTGGACTACAAGCGCTGGTATTACGGCCATTTTCACCGAGACGGCAACCCGGACGAACGTCATACCGTGCTGTACGACCGAATCGTGAGGCTCGGGGACAAACTCCTGCCGTGGGGTGCGTACTGATGGCTATCTATGTGACAGGAGACGTGCACGGCAGGGCCGAGTACGGGGCCAGCAGGTTCGCCTTCAGGTCTTGGCCGCTGGGCCGGACCCTGACGCGCGATGACGCGGTGATCGTGGCCGGCGACTTCGGCTTTGTCTGGGACGGCTCGAATGCTGAGAGGTATTGGCTCGATTGGTTTGAGTCGAAGCCATGGACCACGTGTTTCGTAGACGGCAACCACGAGAACCACCGGATGCTGGCAGAACTGCCGGTGCGGGAGTGGAACGGCGGCCTCGTCCATGAGGCGCGACCGCACGTGCTGCACCTGATGCGCGGAGAGGTGTTCGATATCGACGGACTCGCGGTCCTTGCCATGGGCGGTGCCGCGAGCAGCGACAGGCAGTATCGCAGGGAGGGGAGGAGCTGGTGGCCCGAGGAGATGCCGAGCGAGGAGGAGATGGACCACTGCCGCGCCTCGCTCGACCGCGTGGGCTGGAGGGTCGATTGCGTTGTGACGCATGAGGCCCCTGCTGCTCTGGCGGAGAAGCTGTGCCGCGAGCGCGGACGCGAGTATCGGGGCGACCGACTTCAGCGATTCCTTGCCGAGCTCGACGGCCGGCTCGGCTACCGAGCCTGGTTCTTCGGACATTATCACGGCGACGAATGGCGCGACGACAGACATCGCCTGATCTACCGAGACATCGTGCCGATTGAAGATGCCGCGCCCGGTTCTAGGAACCTTCTGGAAGCGCTCTAGAAGATTCCTAGAAATCAGCCGCCTGATAGGAGAAGCGCGGGGCTACTCGCCCTTCATCTGGGTCATGACCTCGACCTTGGCCTCGGCCACGGCCGCCCGCTGCTCGGCTACAGCGAGGCGGTCCTTGAGGGCGGCGACCTCGGCCATCAGGTCGTGCTGGGCCAGAAGCGCATCGCTCAGCTCAACCTGGGCTTTCAACGCGGCGTCACGCTCGCCGCGCAGCCGCTCGATCTCATCGACCATGGCCTCCGCCTCGGCATGGAGCTGGACGACCTGTCTGTCGAGCTTCCTGGCATCGGCAAGGTACCTGACGCTCGCGGCGTGGAGCTCGTTGTTCTCGAGTTCCAGACTCGCGGTATCGAGTTCGAACTTCTCCTCGATAAAGGCGACCCGCTCATTGCAGTCGGCCTCAATCTTTTCATTCCGATCCGTCGCCTCGACGAGCTTGCGGCTGAATTCATCCACCTGGGCCATGAGCAGTGCGTTCTCGCGCAGCAGTTTCTCCCGCCATGTCGCCTCGATCCGCTCGGCGGCCTCATCGAGGACGGATTTCAGGCCGTAACCGTAGATCTCCCTGATTTTTCTCTCGTCTGTCATCGTGCGACACTCCAATCAACAATGGGCATGGCTCCGCCACGCCGTACGGCTGGGAACAAATACGCGGCCGCTGTTGAGTTGTGTTCGTCCTGCGATCGGTGAGTTCTAAAAGGCGTCTCAAGTCATGCGTTCACGCAGGTTTTCGGTTGGAGAAATACCGCACGTTTTCATGGTAACACGTGCCTTAAAGAACGGGCGGCCATATCGATTCGTTGTAAATAGCGTCTACGACGTGTTGGTGGCAGGAGGTGAGGGCGTTAAAGATGTCGAGAATGATTGTGGGAGTATTTTAGATGCAGGCATGAGAAAGGTCGAATCGAAGTGTCTGGCCGGACGACAATTGTCCGGGAACTGTTTCGGTTCGACCCTGCTTCATTTTACATCCGCGGCATGTTCTTGTGGGCATCCTGACGGTGACCGACTCTCACGACCTCGATAGTCGGTTTGTGGGCTTAAAGTTTCGGAGGCTCCCAAGCGTTTTCAATCGCGGCGCGGTAGATTGCGGCGTAATTAAGCATCCAGCTGCCATCACCAACTTTTTGAATATACCCCTTATCCTTCAGAGAGGTATAGGCCCGGGATATCGTGTTCTTACTCAGGCGGTAGTGATCCTCAATCCATTTGCTTTTAGCGCAGAAGCCCATGGGCCGTTTGTTTTTGGAAGGTTTTCCAAACTTCCATACAAGGCCGAGGATGAGACGCTCGGCGGCAACGGTGGTGACGCAGCACGCCCACTCGGGCACTGAAATAAAAATAGCCTTATCCATTTTTCCCGTAATCTCTCGTTGCTCAGTAGCATCATCGCTAAATATGTCGGAAATCGACGGAAGCTCGCTCATGTTTACCACCTAATCAAGGTGGGCGGTACGACCTTCAAGCTGCTTGAAAAGCTCGTAGAACGAGCTTTCAAACATGTAATTAGAGCGATGGATCTGGATGAGCTTGCCGGACTCTCGCATAAACTTGCGTGCGGTGTTTTCGCTCCAGCCAGTGAGTTCGCGGATATCGTTAACGCGGAGCAACCGATCGCACTGAGCGGCACCAGTGGGGAAAGTCGGTGTGGACGCCTGAGTGCTAATCTTTGGAGTAGCCATGATGAGCTATCCTTTCAATGAGGGCCCTCCCTGTGCTTGTAAGACGTACCAGGTTCATAAGCACTTGGGGGGCCGGTTTCTATGACTACATGCGTAGCCATCTGACAGCTTTAGCATGTATTAAAACTCATTAGATGTCAATCAAATAAAGCATCTACCTGCGGAAACGGTATTATAGTACCGTAATATTATGAAATAAACGATGAATGAAAAACATGCTATTTCTCGCTTCTCTGTATATAGGCGTTGATGAAGGCTTCGTAGCCTTTAACTGCTTTTATTTCTGATTGTTGAACGAGGCTTGTATACGTTTTGAGCGTGATATTGGGGTCCGCGTGGCCAAGAATACCTTGCACGCTTCTAACGTCCGATCCGTTCGCCAGCATAAAAGTGCTTACACAATGCCTGAGCTGATGCGGGCAGATGCCCTTATATAGTTTTCCGCCAGTCGAATTGTTCGGCTCATAGATTCCAAGATTGCAGCTAACTGCGAAATCGCGAAACCAATGGTTGAAGATGTAGTTTTTCATGTGACAGACAGTAGGGATCCCTTGCTCGACAGCAATATCGCTAATGATGGGAGTGCTGCCAGTCTGGGACAGCCCCAGAGAGGCCAGGAGCTCTTTTTGTATGGCTGACCATGATTGAAGACGTTCGGCCAAGGTTTCTCCAACGGGGATTTTGCGTTGGCTTTCTTGTGACTTGGGTGCCCTCAGTTCATGGTCGTTGGTGTACTGCCTGTCAATTTTCAAGGTTTTATTGGCAGGGTCCCAATCGCGCCATTCGAGGCCCAGCATCTCGCCTTTCCGCATACCCGTATACACTAGTACTAGCGTACCAACAGCTTCGGCGGTGAGCTCAATGTGTTGAAGATGTGTGCATAGGGTAGCTACTTGGTCGATTGTCAGTGATTCTCTTTTGTTGCGTGGTCTGCGAACATGAACGGTAGCGCAGGGGTTTCGGTCAATTATTCTCTTTGCGACTGCATTCGACAAAATCTGACGCAGTTTCGCATTGATTCGTACAAGCTCTGATGGTTTGTATTTTCCCGTACGACGAGCTTCGGCATATGTTTCTTCGATTAGATCGGGAGTTAGCCCCTCAATTGTCTGAAACGCACCGAATAGGTCTTCGATATGCCTGCAATCGTACGCTTCTCTTTCATAGCTCGTTGGCGCAAGCTCGGTGTCCCTATTTTCATGAAAGGCCCAGCAGTAGGACGCAAGCAGAGTGGGCTTTTTAGTTTTAGTGATCGTGCCAGAGGAGTTGATTTCAGCCAGCTTGGCCTGCATTGCAGCCTTAGCTTCTGTTTTAGTCTTGCAGCGAACCGTATAAGTTGGGGATCGTTTGTAGCGCCCTGTCTTAGGGTCCTTGACCCCAAGGGAAAAATAATAGCGATAGGTGTTAGGTGATCTCTTGTCTTTCCAACACGTGCCTCTTCCGCTAATGAGTGGCTGTTCTGACATCTTTGCACTCCGTTTCTTTGAATAGTTTTCAACAATTCATTGAGTGCAGTTTAGCTAAAGCTGTTAGTAATATGTTTGTAAAAGCGTAGGCGCAGCTACCGGAGGCAAAAGACACAAACTGCTATGTTTATCTGCGGTTATATGATGTTCAATGATGCTTGATGAATGGTAGGGGGTAGCATTAAATCATATCTCCTAAAGCGGGTGTCGACGGTTCGAATCCGCCCGGGGGCACCAGAAGATTATGACGGCGTCGTGAGAGCGGCGCCGTTTCTGGTTTGTGGGAGCTGCCGGCGGATTCGGACCGTCGACACCCGCGTCACCAATTTCCCCGCGGGGGGAGTTTTCGAATCCGCCCGGGGGCACCAGAGGAATATCGAGCCCGGTACCGCTATGGTGCCGGGCTCTTCTGGTTCAATGCCATGTCAAAAACGAAGCGCCCGCTTGCTGGGGGAGCAAGCGGGCGCCTGTGAGCGAATATGTTTGCGGCGAGAGCCGTGATGAGCGGTGGGGTGGCGACTAGTTGGTCGTACCGGAATCGTCACCCGTGCCCGAGCCAGAGCCCGAACCCGAGCCAGAAAGTGCGACCGTCAGCGTGATCGTGCTGTCGGTGGACTGCTTGCCGGTGGGGGAGACGCCCGTAACGGTGGCATCCTCGTTACCGCTCACGGGATTGCCGTTCTGGTCGCAGAAGCCAATGTTATAGAAACCGGCGTTGTTGAGCGCGGTAACGGCGGCGGAAATGCTCTTGCCGTACAGGTTGCCCGGGACGGTGGCCTTGCCGGACTTCTTGGCAATGACGACGGTAATCGTAGCGCCGGGCTTCTGCTTACCGCTGGGGTTCCAGCTGATCACGGTGCCCTCGGTAACCGAGTCGTTCTCCTGGTAGCTCACGTCGACGCCAAAGCCTGCCATATCGAGGGCGTTGCGCGCCTGGGCCTCGGTCATGTCGGTCAGGTCGGGGACGGACGTGGTATCCGGGCCGCTCGAGACCTTGTACGAGATGGTCGTGCCCTTCGCGACTTCCTTACCGGCTTCGGTGCCCTGCTCAAAGACCTGGCCCTCATCGGCCTCGTTGGCCTCCTCGGAGGCGTTGCCCTTCAGGCCAACGCTTGCCAGCGCGGCTTCTGCCTGGTCCTTGGTCAGGCCGACAAGCTTGGGAACCTCAACCTTCTCGGAGGGCTTGGGGCCCTTGGAGATTACCAGGTTCACCTTGGTGCCCTTGGCCTTCTTGGTGTTGCCGTTGGGTGTCTGCTCGGCGACCTTGCCCTCGTCGACATCGTCGTTGTAGCTTTGGTCGATGGTGCCGACCTCGAGGCCGGCTTCCTTGATCAGCTCGACGGCAGTCTGCTGGTCCTTGCCCAGCACATCGGGCACGGTGACCTGCTCGCCGCCAAAGAGTCCTGTGGCAAAAGTCACCACGATGCCGATGACGGCAACGGCTGCCACCACGGCGGCGATGATCTTGTTCTTGTTGGATTTGGGCTTTTCGACCTCGTAGGAGCCGGTGGAGCCCGAAACCGAGCTACGGGCGGTATTCTGGCCGCTCACGCCCGAGACGGGACGCACCATAGCGCGCGTCTGATCGGAAAGCTCGCGAGTCTTGGTGGCACCCAGCTCACCGGGGGCACCGATGATGCGCGTGGGCTCCGAGACGTTGACGGCACGGCCCGACAGGTAGCTGTTGAGCACCTGACGAAGCTCGTCGGCGGTCTGGAAGCGGTTTGCCGGGTCCTTCTCCATGCACTTGAGGATGATGCGCTCAAGGTCGGCGTCGACACCGGAGTTGATCTGGCTCGGCGGAATAGGCAGCTCGTTGACTTGCTTGAGTGCGACCGAGATGGCGTCGTCACCGTCAAAGGGAACGCGGCCGGTGGCGCACTCGTACATCACGACGCCCAGCGAGTAGATATCCGAGGTGGGGCCGAGGTCCTGACCACGGGTCTGCTCAGGGCTGACGTAGTGGGCGGTTCCCAGCACGTTGTTGTCTTGCGTGAGGTGGCTGTTCTTGGCGCGCGCAATGCCAAAGTCCATCACCTTGATGTTGCCGTCGGGCAGCACCATGATGTTCTGCGGCTTAATGTCGCGGTGGATGATCTCGTGCTTGTGGGCGACCGAAAGTGCAGAGCTGATCTGCGAGCCGATCTGGGCGACCTTCTTGGGGTCGAGGGCGCCGTGGCTCTTGATGCCGCTCTTAAGGTCGGTACCGCGCAGGTACTCCATGACGATGTAATAGGTGTCGCCGTCCTTGCCCCAATCGTAGACGCCCACGATATAGGGGGAGGAGAGACCGGCTGCTGCCTGGGCCTCCTGCTTAAAGCGTGCGGCGAAGGTTGCGTCGCCAGCATACTGCGGCAGCATGATCTTGACGGCTACCGTGCGGTCGAGGACCTGGTCCTGTGCACGGTAGACGGTCGCCATGCCGCCTGTTCCCACCTTATCCTTGAGGAGGTATCTTCCCCCGAGGACCCTCTGTTCCATTCCTGCTCCTAACATAACTATTCGCTCAACGATGTGTGTAGTACCTACGATGTGGCCGCTGGGGCCGTGTAGCGCGTTGCCGCTAACTCTTCGGCCGCGGCGCGCCTCGGGTGTCCGATTCGATCATGGGCATCACGCTCCCTGTGCGGCAAGCGCCGCGGTCAGGACGATACCGGCGATCTTGGCGGCCTTGACGTCATGCTTGTCGTAATCCTCCAAGGCCACCGAGATGGCGACCGTGGGTGAATCGTAAGGTGCAAAGCCAACGAACATCGAGTTGACGTTGGTGCCGCCGATCTCGGCCGAGCCGGTCTTGCCGGCGACCTTGACGCCGGGGACCTGGGCATCGGTGCCGGTACCGGACTGGACGACGGCGAGCATGGCCTGCTTGACCTGGTCGGCCGTGGCGGAGCTGACGGCCTGACCCAGCGAGCGGGACTGCGTGGTCTTGACCACAGTTCCGTCCGGGGCGAGTACCTGGGCTACAAAGTACGGGTCCATGACCACGCCACTGTTAGCGATGGCGGCGGCAATCACGGCGTTTTGCATGACGGTGGTCTGCGGGCCGGGCGTGTGGTCCATGCCGACAGGCTGGCCAGCGCCGGCCCAGGCGGTCTCCCACTCGGTCATGAGCGACGGGTCGGCCATGATGGAGGCCGCGGAGGTCAGGTCCTGGCCGAGCTTTTGGCCGTAGCCAAAGGCGTTGGCAAACTGCACGAGCGTGTTTGCGCCAACTTCGTTTGCCACCTGGCCAAAGACAACGTTGGAGGACACGGCAAAGGCCTGCTGCAGGCTGATGGTGCCGTAGCTTTCGTTGGCATAGTTGGTGACCGGTGCGTTGCCGATGTCCATGGAGCCGGGCGCCTGGTAGGTGCTGGTAAGGCTGGCGGTACCGGTCTCGAGTGCCGCGGAAAGCGTAACGACCTTAAACGTGGAGCCCGGCGTGTACAGCGCGTCCATGGCGCGATTGTACATGGAGCCGTCCTCGCCGCCGCCTGCCTGCAGCAGGGCGTCGATGTTGGTGTTGTCGTAGGTGGGTGAGCTGGCACATGCGAGCACCGCGCCGGTACGCGGGTCGATGACCACTACGGCGCCCTTAAAGCCCTTGAGCGCCTGCTCGGCCGCCGTCTGGATACGCGAGTCAATGGTGAGCTTGGCGGTGTTGCCCGGCTGGGTCTGGCCCGCGAGCGACGCGATGGCGTTGTTCCAGCTGGAGTAATCCTTGGAGCCGGTGAGCGTGTCGTTCATGACGCTCTCGATGGCAGTGGTGCCATACTGCTGGCTCACGTAGCCAACCACGTGCGCTGCCAGGTTGCCGTTGGGGTAGGAGCGTACGTAGGTGCCGTCCTCCTGCTGCAGCGACTCGGCCAGCGTCACGCCGTCGGACGTGATGATGGAGCCGCGCTGGATGTACTTGGAGCGGGCGATGGTGTGGTTGTTGGTCGGCATATCCTGATAGTCCTTGGCCTTGATGACCTGGACATAGGTGAGGTTGCCGATAAGGATGGCGAACAGCGCCGTAAAGGCGAGCACCGCACGGGTTAGACGGTTGGCGAGTGCGACGCGGCCGAGCACGCCGGATTCAGGCGTGTCGAGCAGGCGACGGCGCATGCGCGAGCCGACGGAATGGCTGCCGCTGCCGTAGGAAGACGAGGCGGCAAAGCGCGTGCCCGACGGGGCGGCGGCAGATGCGACCTGATCATCGGTGATGGCGGCCATGGTGCCGGTGCCGGTAAGCTCGGCCTCGCGTCCGGTCGCCTCGTCACCGGCGCGCAGCAGGAGCGCGACGATGATAAAGCTCGCCAGCAGCGAGGAGCCGCCCTGGCTCATAAAGGGCAGGGTGACGCCGGTCAGCGGGATCAGGCGGGTTACGCCGCCAACGATCAAAAAGGCCTGGAAGCTGATGGCGGCCGTAAGGCCCGTGGCGCTAAAGGCGGCGAGGTCGGATTTAGCGCGGGCAGCCGTGGTGAGGCCACGCACGGCAAAGAGCATAAACAGGATGAGCACGGCGCCGCCGCCCAAAAGGCCCATCTCCTCGCCGATGGCCGAGAAGATAAAGTCGGACTCGACGACAGGGATGTTGTTGGCCATGCCGTTGCCGATACCAACACCGACCAGACCGCCATCGGCAAGCGAGAAGAGCGACTGGACAATCTGGTAGCCCTGGCCTTGGGCGTCCTTAAACGGATCGACCCAAACCTGGAAACGCACCTGAACGTGAGACAGGAACTTGTAGGCGCCCACGGCTCCAACGGCCAAGAGCGCAAGGCCGATAACGACATACGAGAATCGTCCCGTGGCAACGTAGAGCATCAGCAAGAAGATGGTATAGAACAGTACGGCCGAACCCAGGTCGCGTTCGAAGACGACGACGAGCAGGCACACACCCCACACGGCAAACAGCGGCAGCAGCAGTCGCAGGCGAGGGATCTTAAAGCCCAGGATCTTGCGGTTGGAGATGGAGAGCAGCTCGCGGTTCTCGGCCAGGTACCCGGCCAGGAACAGCACGATAAAGACCTTGGCGAACTCGCCGGGCTGGATGGTAAAGCCCGCGATGCGAATCCACAGCTTGGAGCCCGAGATCGTGGTGCCGATAAAGATAGGCAGCATCAGCAGAATGATGCCGATGATGCCAAAGGTGTACTTGTAGCGCATGACCACGTCGAGGTTTTTGACTAGTGCAAGCGTTCCCACCATGAGCGCCACCGAGACAAACAGGATGATGAGCTGTGAGATGGCGAGAGCGGGGGCGAGACGCGTCACGAACGTGATGCCGATGCCCGAAAGTATAAATACGATGGGTAGGATGGCGGGGTCGGCACCGGGCGCCAAGATGCGCACGGCAATGTGGGCCGCGGCAAAGGCGGCAAAGAGGCCGATCGGTACGGCGAGCGTCTCAAAGGAGATGGCAGCGCCCGCGGTGAGCACGTACATCGCATACAGCAGGATGACGGGGAACGCCGAGGCGATGAGCAAGAGCAGCTCGGTGTTGCGGCGACTCATAAGCGGCACTCCCTTTCTAATTCTTATCGGAGGCTTCGGCCTCGGCGGACTGTTCGGCGGTTTTCTCGGAATCTGATTCGGAGGTCGATCCCTGATTGGTGTTGTCGCGAATCGTTTGCGCGTCGATCACCTGGCGGGTCTGCTCCTCGTCGATCTGGTGGCGGTACTTGGATATCGTGTCCTGCGCATCGTCGACACTTGTTTGCGGAATGCCCGCCTTGAGGCGGTTTTGTGTGTCTTCGGGCAGGTCGGATAGCTTGATGCTGGTTTCGCTTTCGAGCCAGTGGAGCTTGAGTCCGAGCGGCTTGCCGGGCAGGCCGCGCCAGACGGCGACATTGCCCTGGTAGGTACCCAGGTAGTACGAGCCGGTGACACCCGTGTAGGCCCAGATGCCAGCTGCCAGCACAAAGACGAGGGCCAGAATGGCGGCGATAGTAATGTTGCGGCGACGCACGCGCTGCGCCTCGCGCATAACGCCATCGTCAACCAGGTCAACGACTACTACGGTCACGTTGTCGTGGCCGCCGGCGGCAAGCGCCGCGTCCACTAGGTTGTCGACGCAGATTTGCGCGGTTGAGGACTGCGTGGCGATGTTCTCGATATCGCTATCGGGAATCATGCTCGAAAGTCCGTCGGAGCACAGGATCAGGCGGTCGCCTTCCTCGATATGCAGAGTGAAGTGGTCGGCATACATGGCGGGGTCCGAGCCCAGCGCGCGGGTGATGACCGAACGGTTGGGGTGGACGCGAGCCTCGTCTGCCGTGATCTCGCCGGCGTCCACGAGCTCCTCCACGTAGGAGTGGTCGCGGGTCACGCGGATGAGCGTGCCCTCGTGGAGCAGGTAGGCGCGAGAGTCACCCACGTGGGCGATGGCGAGCGTGTCGTTTTCGATATAGGCGCAAGTGGCTGTGCAGCCCATGCCGGGCTTGCCCAGGCCATTCAGGGCCGCCTCGATTACGGCGGCGTTGGCTGCCTCGACGGCTGCGGCCAGGCGTGCCGCGTCGGCGGACTGTGGGGCCGTCTTGGCAACAGTCTCGACGGCGATGGAAGAGGCTACCTCGCCGGCGGCGTGACCGCCCATGCCGTCGCATACGCAAAAGAGCGGCGACTGCACTAGGTAGGAATCCTCATTGTGCGGGCGCACGCAGCCAACGTCGGAGCGGGCGCCCCACATGAGTTGCGTGGTGGTGCCGGCATCATAGGTCGAGTCGGTCTCGATGCGTTCCTCGGTCAGGGGCTCAAAGCTCATGGTCGACCCGGGGTCTTTGAGCTTGGCCTCAACGGCGGCAACGTCGATCTCTGCTGTGTCACCGGGAGAGACGGTGTCGGTCTCGGCGTTTGATTCGGAATCGCCGGTGTCCGGGGAGCCGGGCTCCTCGGATGCGCGGGCGGTCGACTCGTCGTCTTGCGGGCTGACGTCTATAGGCTCGGGCGTCGCAAAGTGCGACGGCGCGGGCGTGCTTTGCGACTGGGCGGCGGGCTCGGCCACGGCATCGGACTCGTTTGCGGGCGCAGACTGTGGGGCCTTGGGTGCAGGGCCGTCCTCGGGGGATGGCCCTGCCTCGGGCGCAACCTCGGATGCCGGGGCTATGGGAAACGCCGGCGCGGCGGGCTCGGGTGCTGCAAACACCGCAGCGCTCTCGTTGATTGCCGCGGCGACGGGTTCTGCAAAGTGAGCCGGCGCCGGGGTTGCTTCGGGCGCTGTGGGCTGTTCCGCAGCATGTGCGCCGATGGGCGCTGCTGCGGCATCCTCTTCGCCCTCGTTATCGGCGAGATCCGAAATATCATGCGTTACATGCGAAAGAGGCAGGGAGAACACGGTGTCCTCGGGCTCCACGGGTGTGGAGTCCGCCGGAGCGGCGTGGGCCGGTGCAGCTACGGCGGCAGCCGGTGCCTCGGTCATGGTTGCGGACTTGTTCTCCTCGTCGATCATCGACGGTTCACCTTCATGACCACGTCGCCAATCTGGACTTCGTCGCCCTCACGCAGCGTCGCGGGCTCCACGAGCTGGCGGCCGTTGACGAGCGTGCCGTTAAGCGAGTTGAGGTCCTCGATGATGAGCGCCGGGCCCTGCAGCGAAAAGCGCGCATGCGAGGCCGAGACAAACGGCTCGTTGATGCAGATGTCCGAAGACGGCGAGCGGCCGACGATGACGGGGCCGAGCATGTCTACGTGGATGCCGCGGATGCCGCGCGGACCCTTGTCCACATCGATCGTCCAAATGGCCGAGTCGCGGCGCTGTCCGCGCACGAGTCCCACGCCGGTCTTCATGACGGCGAACAGGAAGATATAGAGCAGGGCGACCAGGACGATGCGGCCTGCAAAAAGGACGATATCGATGTTCATAAGAGACTATCCCCTAAATTCAAAGGTGCTCAGGCCAAACGTCAGCAGATCGCCGTTGCGCAGCGGGCAGCGCGTAATGCGGCGGTTGTTGACGAGCGTGCCGTTGGTGGAATTGAGGTCCTCGATCGACCAATCCGAGCCCGTAAAGGTGAGCTGGGCGTGGCGGCGCGACACGTTGGGGTCGCGCAGGGCAATGTCGGAAACTGAGCGCTCGCGACCGATGGTCACCTGTGCGGAGGTGATGCTATGGCTCTCGCCGCTCACGACATCGACGAGCTGGGCGAGCGGGCGCTGCGGGGCGCGAGTGCTCGCCATGTTGGAGGCGATGCCGGCTGCGGCGCCTAGGCCCACGGCGGCACCGGTCGCGGCGGCTCCGCCCATGCCGGCAAGCGCGTCGCGCGAGACGGTCTGCGGCACCGGGATGGGTGCGGCGGCGGGGTCGGGGACGCTAGGCGCGAAGGGGTCTGCCACGGCAAGCGGGTCGGGAGCGGCGGCGCGAGGCGTCGGCTGCTGCTGGGGCATGGCGGCGGGGCGCTGCTGCTGCGGGGCAGCAAACTGCTGCTGGCCGGCGCGCGGGGCGCTGGCGGCACGGCTTGCCGCGGAGTTGTTCTGGCCCAGGCCGTTTTGATAGGCGCGCTCTTCTTCGTACAGGCGGCCGAGCGTGGGGGCATCGACGTTCTCGGCAAAGACCGAGAACTTGCCGGCGCGCAGCTGCGGATCGATCATAAAGCGCACGAGGGGCTCGCCGACAAAGACATAGCGGCGCTTTTCGGCCTGCGCCTTCACAAATTCGCGGACCTCGCGTGAAAGCTCGGGGTAGAACGGGGCGAGCATGGGATCGTCGTCGGCGGCGATAAGGATGGTATAGAGTGCCGGCGCCGTGTTGACGCCGTTGATCACCAGAGTCTGATCCTCCATGTCGCGAGCGGCCTGCTTGGCAAGCTTCTTAAAGGAGAACGGGGCACGGGTGGCACCGAAGATGCCGGCCACGTGGTCCTCGAAGATGTTCAGGAAGTTCACGAAAGATCACTCTCCGTATAGGTTCTTTGGTATCCGAGCAAATATAGGCATATCCCAACGATTATAGAGGATAGGGTTCCCGCAACCGCCGCCTTGGCGACGACCGCGGCTGCAAGGCTGGCAATTTCCATATGGTGTGCAAGACAGGACGCCGCTGCGCAGCCGATGCCGGTGACAGCGATTGCGGCGATTGCGGCAAGGTTTGAGCCCTGATTGGCACGCTTGGCATGGGCATTGAGCAGCGCAGATGACGCCGCGGCAGTTGCCGCGACCAGCACAAAGGCAGCCCAAAGGAGCGGGTCTCCCAGCGCTGCGGCAACGTTACCGAGCCCCAGCACGCCTCCGGCTGAAAGCGCGACCGTGGCCAGACGGGCAAAAAGCGCGCCCATGCCCGTTGCCGCGGCGGCGCTTGCCGGGCCGAGCCAAAATGACGCGACGCCGGCGGCGACCCCAGCTGCCAGGAAGGTATTGCCGGTCAGACAGCCAAGCGCGAGTGCACAGGTGAGCGTGGCGCTCGCGGCAGCCTCGGTGCGACCCCAGGCGATCCACCAACCGGACATGGCGGCGGCAAAGATCACCGCGACGGGCAGCATCGACAGGATGCCCTGTGCCTGCATGGTGGCGTTGGCCATGAGCACCAAAAAGCCCACAGCCGAGATGGCCGAGCCAATCTGGGGGGCCAGGCCAGCCGCCACTCCGATCGCGATGGCCGCAATGACCAGGCCGGGAAGCGCCGCGACCCCGGCCGTTTGCATCAGCAAAAAGCTAAAGGTGCCGCACGTTAGCGCCGAGATAGTGCGCATGGTGTAGTCGCGCGCATGGCTCCAGCGCGTGCCCGCCCAGCCGAGTGCGGGGTCGACCTCGATGGCGTCGTCCTCGTAGTGCGACGGCTCGATATCGTCGAGCTCCTGCTCGTCATCCGAAAGTTCGCCAACCATTTGCTCCAGGCTGCGACGGCCTTCGCGCACGCTGCCCAGACCGGCAAGGAGCTGGTCGCAAAATGTCTCGACGCTGCTGGGGCGGTCCTGCGGCATGGGGGAGAGCGCGCTCATGAGCGCGGCCTCGGCTCCCGGGGGAAAGTGTGGTATCAGCTCGCTGGGATAGGTGGCGCCGCCGATGATGCGGTCGAGCGAGTCGGCGGGCGTGGCCGCCATAAAGGGAGCGCTGCCGCACAGGCCCTCATAGATTACACAGGCGAGGGCAAAGACATCGGCGCGCTCATCGACCGTGCCGGTCTCGATATCGAGCTGCTCGGGCGGCATGTAGCCGATGGTGCCGCCGCGCGAGCCGCCAAAGCCACCGGCGGACGACAGTCGCGCCATGCCAAAGTCGGTGAGCTTTACATTGCCCGAGTGGTCGATGAGCACGTTGGCGGGCTTAATGTCCAGGTGGAGTACGCCATTACTATGGGCGAAGGTGAGCGCCTGGCCTAGGGCATCGGCAATGGCCGCGGCCTCGTCAAAGGTAAGTGAGTGACCGTCCACGCGGTGCAAAAACTCGGCCAGCGACATGCCATCGACATATTCCATAACTAGGTAGGCATAGGCTGTGTCGTGCGTAAAGTCGATGACCTGCACGATGTTGGGATGTTGAAGCATGGCGGCAGTGTGCGCCTCGCGCAGGACATCCATGATGTCGCTGGCGGGCATGCCGACACCGTTAATAAGGGGGATGCGCTTAATGGCGACGCGGCGGCGCAGGTGCGTGTCGCGGCAGATCTCGATGGAGCCAAAACCGCCGGTCGCAAGTGTCTCGAGCGGCTGGTACCGCTTGAGCAGCTCGCGAGAGCTGGTGCCCTCCAAAGGAACGTCCGGCGAGAACCGGGCGGTATGTTGCGAGAAAAGCGGCATGGCCAACCCTCGTGCGTTTAAAGTTCGTTTGCGAGCGGCGGGCGCGGGGCCGAGCCGTTCGCGGTGGCATAGATGCTGCTAGTGTAGCACGCTCGGGTGCATGGGGAGGATAGCGGGATGCGAGGCTGCCTGCCTGGCTTGGCCTTAGCGCTTCTTCTTGTTCTTCTTCTGCTTGCGCCGCTTGCCCTTGGTCTCCTGGGGCTTGTCGCCCTGCTTGGCCTCGGCGGCGGCCTTCTCGGCCTTCATTTTCTTCTTCTTGGTCTCGATGCGGAGTTTTTTGTTGATGCGGGCCTTGAGGAAGGGACCGAACTGCTCGGCATCGCCACGGACGAAGGTGTCCTTGGGGATCGTCACGCCCTGGTCGGCGAACATGGCCACAAAGATGCGCTCGCCGTCGAGTACGTGGTCGAGCTTGTCAAACGGGAAGAACTGCGACTTGCCGCTCTTGCCCCAAACCATCAGGCCGTCCTCGTTGGCGGCGACGCGGCGATAGCGGCCACCCATGGACTCGTCGGCCTCGACGGCGTCGATAAAGTCGCGGGCGAGCGTGTGGTGCAGGTTCTTGCTCCACCAGGCCAAAAAGGCGCCGAACACGATCAACACGACGCCGAACTTGATCCAGCTGCCGCCGGCCACCAGCATGCCGATGCCGATGAGCGCGGCAACTGCCGCGGCGACATACAGCGAGCCGCGACGCCTGGGCGAGGCGACCAGGCGGGCGAAGTCGGTGACCAGGTCGTTTTCGTACTGGTACTCGTTGAGGTACAGGATGCCGTCATCGGCTGCGGCCTGCTCCTCGAGCGCGACCTCGACCTGGTCGGCTGCTTCGGAGGGAACGAGGTTGCTCTCTGCGTCTGCCATGCTCTTTGGACTCCTATCGCGGCGGGCTCGCCGTACGGGTTATTATGGAATGCAGTATGCCGTGCGACCGCATGGCCGCCGCGGCAACAAGACTCAGTATACCCGGGGGAGCACCCATGGAATCGTTGTACCGAAAGTATCGCCCGCTCACCTTTGACTCCGTGGTGGGCCAGCAGCATATCGTCTCGACGCTCGAGCACGCCATCACCGAGGGGCGCCTGTCCCACGCCTACCTGTTCTGCGGACCGCGCGGCACGGGCAAGACCACCATGGCGCGCATTCTGGCCAAGGCGCTGCTGTGCCGCAATGCCGAAGCGGCGCGCGCCGAGGGTGCAAGCGGCTGCATGCCCGACGGTACTTGCGAGGAGTGCGAGCTCATTGCCGAGGGTAACCACCCCGATGTCTACGAGCTCGATGCCGCAAGCCGTACCGGCGTGGACAACGTGCGCGAGGAGATCATCAACTCCGTCAACTTTGCCCCAGTGCGCGGCAAGTACAAGATTTATATCATCGACGAGGTCCACATGCTCACGACGGCGGCGTTCAACGCGCTGCTCAAGACGCTTGAGGAGCCGCCGGCACACGTGATCTTTGTGCTGTGCACCACCGACCCGCAAAAGATTCTGGAGACCATTCTCTCACGCTGCCAGCGCTTCGATTTCCACCGCATCGGCAACGAGGATATCGAGCATCGCCTGTCTTACGTGTGCGAGCAGGAGGGCTTCGATTACGACGACGAGGCACTCGCCATTGTGGCGCGCCATGCCAAGGGCGGTATGCGCGACGCGCTTTCCACGCTGGAGCAGCTGAGCGTCTTTGGCAACGGTTCTGTGCATGCGGACGACGCCCGCTCGCTTTTGGGCGAGGTTTCGGACCAGATTCTGGGCGAGTTTTCCCGCGCCATTGCCGATCGCGATGTTGCCGAGCTCTATGGACTGATCCGTGCGCAGGTCGAGGAGGGTAATGACCTGCTGGAGCTGACGCGCGACCTGGTGGCGCATGTGCGCGACGTGTACGTTGCCTGCGTTGCCGGTGCCCGTGCCGAGCTGTTTGAGGGCGGCTCCGAGCAGGCCGAGGCGCTTGCTGCCGAGGCCGCTGCCTTTGGCGAGCATCCTGCCGACCGCCTGGCCCGCGTGCTGACGGTGCTCGACGATGCCGCACTGGAGATGAGGGGCGCGAGCGACGTGCGCCTGGTGCTCGAGATTGCCTGCACGCGTCTGGCGCGTCCCGAGGCCGATTTGACGATTGAGGCATTGGCCGAGCGCGTGGCACGCCTGGAGGCCATGATTGCCAACGGCGCCGTGCCGGCGAGCGTGGCTGCTGCTCAGGCCGCCGCGCCTGCAGCATCCGTACCCGCTGCCGCCCAACAGCCGACGCTCATTTCGGGCGCTCGTGCTGCCGCTCCGGCGGCATCCGCTGCCCCCGCTGCTACGTCCGCGCGCCAGGGCGGTATGCCTTGGGACCGCGGCGCTGCTGTTCCGGCTGCCCAGCCTGCGACCAAGTCCGCGGCTCCTGCGCCGGCGCCCAGACCTGTAACGCCTGCACCTCAGCCCGTTGCGGCTCCGGCTTCCGCGCCTGCTGCATCGACCGTGTCGGTGTCCAAGCCCAACAACGCCGCCCAGGTTGCCGCCGCCGGTGCTGCCGAGACCCCCGCGGTTGAGGACGCCGGCGAGCTCCAGCGCAAATGGGCCGAGGTCGTCGAGCGCGTCAAGGCTCGTCAGGCCTCCTACGCAGGGCTTTTGCTCAACGCCCGCGCCACGGCCGACGACGGCTCCAAGCTCACGGTCTCGTTCCCCGCGGGTTCGACTTTTGCCATCAAGATGCTCGGTCGCGCCGATACGCAGTCGGTGGTCCTGCCGACGGTCTGCGCGGTCTTCGGTCGTCGTACCGTCGACTATGTCCTGGATGGGGGTGGCACGCCGGCTCCTCAACATGAGGAGCATTCTCCATCTGCACGGGCTGCGGCATCTGCGGACCCGCAACCCGTGTCCTCGGCGGCCCCTGTATCCTCGAGCGCCAGCGCGCCGCAGCAGCAAGCGGCGCCGGTAGCGGCATCGACCCCGTCGGCGCCTAAGCCCGCGGCGCCCAAACCGGCTGCTCCGACACCCGCGCCCAAGCCTGTCGCGCCTGCGTCCAAGTCATCCGGCCTGGCCAAGGCTCCCTGGCTGCGCTCCGACAACCCTGCCGGCGCTCCCGCTACGGGCAAGCTCCCTACCGAGCCCGCGCCCCGTGCGCCCGAGCGCGCGTCCGCTCCCACGGCTCAACCTGTCGCGCAGCCTGCCCCGTGGGAATCCGAGCAGGTTCCCTACGACGACGCCATGGTTGGCGGTTTTGCTGCCGATGCTGGTGGGGACGATCTACCTCCGTTCGACGTGCCGGGTGCGGCGTCCGCGCCCAAGTCCGCTGCAACTGCCCCCAAAGAGGGGGACGCCCCCGCTGCCCCTTGGGAGTCCAACCCCGGCGCCGGCAGCCCCTTCGGCCATCAGGGTGCAGCCCCGAGCATCCCGCAGACCGAGGACGAGGCCAAAGCCCTCATCCGCAGCGTCTTCGGCCAGTCCACCATCTTCAAACCGGTGGAGTAACCGTGCGGGCGGGTATGCTGCTCAAGAAGAGATCTCTTTGCCCGGGCGCATCTGTATTTCGGACATGTGCAACGCGGTGCCGCGTATCTCGCATTCGAGCAGACAGGTGCGTGACGGTCGGCCTAGGATGCTGAGGTCGATACGATACGTCGCATGGCTGTCCGTGTACTCGACTTGCTCGGCGTTAATGGTTGCTCCGATTGCCAAATAAACGCCTAGCTCGGCATCGACAATCTTGAAGTCCTTTATCTTGACCTTGAACTCTTGATAGAGGGACGGGCTGTTGTAGTAGACGGTTCGGGTTCCGTCGGTGCACTCATCGGTCGTCTCCCATTTGACGACGGGCTGGTCCGAGCTGGCTATCAGCAGTTCTGCTCCAAAAGCTATGGCATGGGTGATGACAACCAGCAATGCCCAGCCGACAAAGAGATAGAGAACCACATATGCAACGGGGTGTTTTGAGCGGATGTTTTGGAGCGCGTTGGGGGCATTCATGGGGCACCTCCAAATTACTATCTATGGCAATCAAATTATACCTCGCCGTCATGAGCGCCGCCTCGAGTAGTGGCTCGGCATTTAGCCATTTAGTGGTACGCATTAAATGTCGGATTCCGGCTCTACAAGATTTAGCTTTAAATATTATGCAGATGCGAATTATTCAACTTTGCATAATCTATGGGTGCGGCTTGCGCTCCAGGACATGTATATCGACTGAGGTAACACGTCCGCCCCGCTCGCTGGCCTCGCGCCGTGGTACGATTTTTGAGTTTGAAAGTCCCGCCGTGCTCCGGCTGCCCTTGCAGCTCGGCGTGCGGCCGCACGTAAAGGAGCCATCATGGCCGGTATGAACATGCAGCAGATGATGAAGCAGGCTCGCAAGATGCAGGAGCAGCTTGCCGCCGCGCAGGAGAACCTCAAGTCCCAGACCGTCGACGCCTCTGCCGGCGGCGGCATGGTCAAGGTGACCGTTAACGGCGAGATGGAGCTCGTCAACCTCACCATCGATCCCGATGCGCTCGATCCCGAGGACGTCGATATGCTGCAGGATATGATCATGGCTGCCGTCAACGAGGCCGTCCGCGGCGTCAACGAGCTCGCCAACAAGCAGATGGGCGCCATCACCGGCGGCCTCAACATCCCGGGCATGCCGTTCTAAGACACGCATATATATGAGTGCCAACCACAGTCTGCAAAAACTGCTCGATGAGCTGGGCCGTCTGCCGGGCATTGGTCCCAAGTCGGCCCAGCGCATCGCCTATTACCTGTTGGAGGCCGACGCCGAGGAGGCGCGCCGCCTGGCCGAGGCCATCCTGGAGGTCAAGCAGGAGGTCCACTTTTGCAGCCGCTGCTTTAACTACGCCACGGCCGACGAGTGCTCCATCTGCCAGGACCCGATGCGCGATACCACTCGCATTTGCGTGGTGGGCGAGCCGCGCGATGTCCAGGCGATCGAGCGCACGGGCAGCTACCACGGCCTCTACCACGTATTGGGCGGCGTGATCAGTCCCATGGACAAGATTGGCCCCGAGCAGCTGCACATTCGAGAGCTGCTGGCACGCTTGGGCCACGAGGACATCCACGAGGTCATCATCGCCACCAACCCCAATATTGAGGGCGAGACCACGGCGAGCTATCTGGCCCGTACCATCAAGCCGTTGGGCGTCGAGGTGTCGCGTCTGGCAAGCGGCCTTCCCGTGGGCGGCGACTTGGAGTATGCCGACGAGCTTACGCTTGGCCGCGCCATCGAGGCCCGCCGCGCGATCTAAGCGGCGTCAGCTCCGCGGCATGTCCCGTCGGCCTGCCGCACGGGGCGCTCATAATTGGGTGCGCGTTCATACATTTGTTGTGCAACAAACCTGCTTTTCATCCGCTTATCGCGTGGATGGGTCCGGTCGCACCTCGTATTTGCCCATTCGTTGCACAACCTTTTGGGTTCGCTGATACACTCAAATGTGGATGTGAAAGAATGCGCCGCTTTTAAGCGGCGTGTTTTTGTTCAAGACTTTAGTCTGCTGGCCGCGCAGCGGCCAGCTTTAAACCACCCGCTACGCGGGTGGGGCCAAACGGCTTTACAAAGCCACCCCTCCGACCGATATTGACGATTGTTCAGGCCGCAAGGAATCCGAGTCGAAGGGGTGGTCGCCATGGCCCAGAAGGCCTACAGCCTGTCGCACACGAAGTGGATGTGCAAGTACCACGTCGTGTTCACGCCGAAGTATAGGCGCAAAGTCATCTACAACCAAATAAGGTCCGACCTTGGGGAGATCTTCAGGAAACTCTGCCAGTACAAGGGGATAGAGATCATCGAGGGGCACCTGATGCCCGACCACGTCCACATGCTGCTGGCGATACCGCCGAAGTACGGCGTATCGAGCGTGATGGGCTACCTGAAGGGGAAGAGCTCGCTGATGGCATTCGACAAGCACGCGAACATGAAGTGCAAGTTCGGCAACAGGAAGTTCTGGGCCGAGGGCTACTACGTGTCCACCGTCGGCCTGAACGAGGCCACCATTGCGAAGTACATCCGGGAGCAGGAGAAGGCCGACATCGCGATCGACCGGCTGAGCGTCAAGGAGTGCGAGGACCCCTTCGGTAGGGGGCCGGGGCGTAAATAGCGCCGGTTTGACCGGCCCGTCACGGGTCAATCTGCAGTGCGGCCCGAACCCCGTGAGGGCCGGCGCCTTTAGACGCGTGCCGGAAATCCAAGGGTTATACCCTAAGAGCAAACCACCCCTTTTAGGGGTGGTTTTGATTGGAGGAGATCGCATGCGGCCCGGGGGCACTCAGACAAAGCATGGCGCCGCGGTGCGCATGCGACGCCGGCTGGGCCTGGCACCTCGGGCGTGTGTGCTGCTGTCTTGCTCGCTCGTGCTGGTCATAGCCGGTGTTTCGGCTTATGGCATGACGGTGCCGTCCATGGTGCAGGCGCATGCTGCGCGTGAGCTGCATATTGGGCGCAAGGCCAAAAGCGACTTGGGAACGACAGCCGGATATACGTGGGCGAGTGTGGTCTCGCACGTTGTGTTCGGTGGCGACGATGCGGACAGTCCCGAAACATCGGACAACGAGGTTACGCTGGCAAACGGCAAGACCATCGTGCTCACCAACACCAAGATCATCACGAAGCTTTCCAACAACAGTGTGGCATCTGTCATAAATAAGGCCGAGCAGCAGAAGGGGCAGGACGCCCAACAGACAGGCAAGCCCGGCGGTTCGGGTTCGTCTGGCTCCAGCTCCGATTCGTCGGGCGGCGGTTCCGGTTCGGGCTCCGCCTCTGGCGGTGGATCTTCGGGTGATGGCTCGACGGACGGCGGTACCGGCGGGGACGCGGGCTCGGGTGGTCTCTCGGCTGCCGAGGAAGAGAGTATCCACAGCTGGCTCGTGACCAAATACAATATGCTCGATGGCTATGTCGCCCGCGCCAATAGCGTGGTGTCGACCTATAACGCCACGGGCGATACCGGACCGTGCGACACCCTGGCGAATGACATGTTTGTTATCCGTGCCGAGTTCGGTCGACAAAGGTTCTCGACCAAATCTAAGTGGTATCGGCAGTATGCCAATCTGTGGGGCTGCTATACCAACCTGTGCCAATGGGTTGGGCACTATGGCAACGACGACGTCGCGCTCAACAACTTCAACACCAATGTGGCGGCGATCGCCCTATGACGAACGGCCTCGCTTCTACGGTAGCCCAGTCGCTCAACCGTGATCCCATGGTGGGCTTGCGCCTGGCGCGCGTCGACGGGTTTGAGCCGGCCGTCGCCCTGGGCACGGACGAGCTTCCCGCCTACCTGCGCCGTTTTACGATGCTGTTTGCCGATGACGCCACCATGCGCCGCGGCGGTATCGGCCGTGTGACGCGTGCCGTTAACGCGCAGGGCGAGGCCGTGGCGCTCAAGCAGCTCATCTTGCCAACGCGCGACGAATTTGATGACGATGTCGCCCACGAGGCGCTGGTCGCCAAGTTCAAGGCGGCGTTTCGCGAGGAATATGAATGCCATCGTGCCCTTTCGGGCCTTAAGGGCTTTCCCCGCTTATACGGGTGGGGCGAGGTCGACGGCGTGCCCGCGATTGTCATGGAGTGGGTCGAGGGCGAGACGCTCGCCCGCCTGCGCTCGCGCTTTGCCGTAGATGATGCCGGGCGTCTGTCGCCGCTCGTGGCGGCGCGCCTGGGTCGCGACCTGTTCGATCTGCTCTGCCGCATGAGCTTGGTAGGCGAGGGGTTCGTCCATCGTGATATCTCGCCCGCTAATATAATGGTGCGCACGGCGCGCCTGCCGCTCGACCGACAGCTTGCCGAAGGCACCTTCGACCTGTGCTTGATCGACTTTGGCTCGTCGCTGGCGCTCGAGCCCGCCTCTGCGGTGGCCGGCACCGGCGGCAAGGCGTCGTTTACCGAGCGCTATGCCACGTTGCGCCGCGCGACGGTGGCCTACGCCCCGCCCGAGATGCTCACCGACGATATCCCCGACCTGCGCATGCTTCGCATGTCGCCGGCGATCGATGTCTATGCAGCGGCGAGTACGGTCTACGAGCTCATCGCCGGTGTCGCGCCGTACGAAGTGGCGCCGGGTGCGTCGGGTACTTCGGGCTCGCGCAAAAAGACACGAGATATCGCCAGCCCCTATCGCCTCAAGATGGATACGCTGCCCGATTATCCCGTCGGCGCCCACGCGCCCGGCTGCGACTTGACGCAACTGCTGCGACGCGAGCCCGATGTGGCACTTGCCGCGGCCGAACAGGCTCAGCAGCTGGGGCTCGATCCAAATTCCGAGGATCTGCGCGATGCGTTGGCGTTTGTCGACGCTCAGCTGTTCGATGTGTTGATGGCCTGCCTGTCCTGCCATCAGGAAGATCGTCCCGAGCCGGCTGCGGTGGAGGCGGCGCTCTCGGCATTTTGCGACCACTATGCGCAAAATGTCGCCCGCTCGCTTCGCGCCGAGCCGCTCATGCCGTGCCCGATGGAGGCATCGGGGCACACAGCCCGGCGTGCGGCGATGGTTGGTGCGACGGCGGCAAGCGGCGTGCTTTGGACTGTGGTCGTGGTATCGGCGGCGCTGTTGGCGTCGGGCGCCCATGTGACGATTGCCGCGGGGCCTCTTATGTGGTCCGGAAAGTTGCCAGGCATCGTCGCTGTGCTGGCGTTGGCGCTGCCGGGCATGGTGGGCATCGCTGCCGGGGCCTTGGCGCGCGACCGCCGTGCGGGATTCCTGCAGGGCGTGTTGGCCCTTTCCGCCTGCGAGGTGCCGGCTCTGGCCGCACTCGCATGCGCTGTGTTTTCCCAGCATGCCGTGGCGGGTGGCCTGGTGGCCGCCATAATTGCAACCTATGCGCTCACGTGGTTTTTGCTGGCGATGGGGTTTGCCTTTGAGTTTCCCGTCGTGTCAGCACGACGTGCGAAAATTCCCATGGCGACGCCGCTTGCCGGCGGAGCCGCGGCTGCCCGCGCCTTTGGCGGGCCGGCCGAAGTATCCGACACCATCTCTGCGACCAAGGAGGGCTAAGCCATGGCTTCTCAAGCTGAGCTCACCCCGTGCGGGGCAATGTTTGACATCTTTAAGCGCGCAGCGCACCTGAGCCATATCGAACTGTGCGGCTTGGTGCTCTCGAGTCGCCCGCTCGCCGACGGCCGTAGTCCGCAGAGCCGTGCCGCCGATCGCTCCTGGGTTTCGCGCTTTATCGTGCG
Organism: Collinsella sp.; assembly: GCA_031296755.1. Classification (GTDB taxonomy): domain Bacteria; phylum Actinomycetota; class Coriobacteriia; order Coriobacteriales; family Coriobacteriaceae; genus Collinsella. The sequence continues at coordinate 74,737 of JAUMMZ010000032.1, read as the reverse complement.
CGCGCCGGTCGGCACGCTGCAGGAACGTTATTTTGCCGATTACGGCACCTCGGCCGCGCGCATTATGTCGCAGCTGGCCCTGCGCCGTCGCAACCCCATGGACGCCGCGGCCGTGACCAATATGGTGTGCGGCCCCGCTGGCGTGTCCATGGTGCGGGCACTCGAGGAATGCCACCAGGACACGAATCTCTATCGCAATGCGCTCGAGCGCCTGTCGCAGGCGGCTGAACTCATGCCCGCCGAACGCGCCGAGGCCATCCTGGTGTTGTTTGTCGCCGTGGGTTGCTCGGCAGATGTACGTTCGTCGGTGACCTATGCCATCGACTACGCTCATGCGACCTGTGGCGGCGCCACGTCGACGCCGCGCTCGCTGAGCACATCTTCGGTCGCGGGCGAGCACGAGGTCGCGCCGGCGCATCCGCTGGGACTGCTGCGCGTGCAAAACGGCTATGTGGTGAGCGCCCCGCGCTGGATTCAGCCGAGTGAGGAAGGTGTCGAGATCGGCGCCCTGGCAACGGGGGAGGGCGACATCACCGACGTCGGTGACGACGTCTCGGCCCGCCATGCCCATATCTGGTGCGACGATTCTGGCACATGGTTTGTCGAGGACCTGTCGTCCACGAACGGCACCGTGGTGGTAAACGGGGCCACGAGCGTGTGTATTCAAGTAGAGCCCGGCCGCTCCGCCCGGCTCAGCCCCGGCGACGAGCTCAAACTCGGCGAATCCACCACCTACGCCATCCTCCTTGGCGCCCTCTAACTCATCCCCTCAATGAGTTGCGGTGAAATAGGGACTGATTAAGGCCGTTAACAGCAAAAACAGTCCCTATTTCACCGCAACTGCTGTGGGGTTCCAGGGGACTGTGTCCGTCGGTGCCGGGCGCACAATAGTCACCCGAGGTAAACCTTTACCGGCCACCTATATTTGCCGAAATATGGCTTGACGGCGGGGTACAATAAACCCGCATGCGGATTTCCGTTGCGGGCGCTTCCCATCGCCGGGGCGTGCCCGGGAGCATCCGGCATGCGGCCTTTGCGGCGCTCGGTCATGTGCAAGACGGGTAGCTGGGCCTGTGGAGCGCGTGCAGCCCTCCTCGCCTTGGCATGCCTTCTCTCCACGCCATGTACCTGCTGCTGAGTCCGCCTGCCAGATGATTGGAAGCAACAACGAAAATCCCATCACGCCAATATCCCGGCGATCGCCGGGGCCTGTATACCTATATGAGAGGAGAGGGGTATATGGCGCGTAAGTTTAAGTCTATGGACGGCAACGAGGCGGCCGCATATGTTTCGTATGCGTACACCGAGGTAGCGGGAATTTATCCCATTACGCCGTCCAGCCCGATGGCCGACCATGTCGACCAGTGGGCGGCCCAGGGTCGCAAGAACATCTTCGGCACCCCGGTCAAGGTCGTCGAGATGGAGTCCGAGGCAGGTGCAGCCGGTACCGTTCACGGTTCGCTGGGCGCCGGTGCTCTGACCACCACCTACACGGCTTCTCAGGGTCTGCTCCTGATGATCCCGAACATGTACAAGATCGCAGGAGAGCAGCTCCCGGGCGTTTTCCACGTCTCCGCGCGTTGCGTCGCTTCGCACGCCCTGAACATCTTCGGTGATCACTCCGACGTCATGGCCTGTCGCCAGACCGGTTTCGCCATGCTCGCCGAGGGCAACGTCCAGGAGGTCATGGACCTCTCGCCGGTGGCTCACCTTGCCGCCATCGAGGGCAAGACCCCGTTCCTTAACTTCTTCGACGGCTTCCGCACCAGCCACGAGATCCAGAAGGTCGCCATGTGGGACTACAAGGATCTGGCCGAGATGTGCGACATGGACGCTGTCCAGGCTTTCCGCGATCACGCGCTCAACCCTGAGCACCCGCATACCCGCGGTAGCCACGAGAACGGCGACATCTTCTTCCAGAACCGCGAGGCCTGCAACAAGGTCTACGACGAGCTTCCCGCCGTCGTCGAGGGCTACATGAAGAAGATCAACGAGAAGCTCGGCACCGATTACGGCCTGTTCAACTACTACGGCGCTCCCGATGCTGATCGCGTCGTCGTGTGCATGGGCTCCTTCTGCGACGTGCTCGAGGAAGTCATCGACTACCTCAACGCTCACGGCGAGAAGGTCGGCCTGGTCAAGGTTCGCCTGTTCCGTCCGTTCTCCATCAAGCACTTCGTCGACGTTCTCCCCGAGACCGTCAAGAAGATTGCCGTCATGGACCGCACCAAGGAGCCGGGTTCCATCGGCGAGCCGCTCTACCAGGACGTCGTCTCTGCTCTCTACGAGGCCGGCAAGACGGGCATCAAGGTCGTCGGCGGCCGTTACGGCCTGGGCAGCAAGGACACGCCTCCCGCGTCCGCGTTCGCTGTCTTCGAGGAGCTCAAGAAGGACGAGCCCAAGCGCGAGTTCACCATCGGCATCGTCGATGACGTGACCAACCTGAGCCTGCCCGAGGCCGAGGATGCGCCCAACACCGCAGCCCCCGGCACCATCGAGTGCAAGTTCTGGGGTCTGGGTGGCGACGGTACCGTCGGCGCCAACAAGAACTCGATCAAGATTATCGGCGACCACACCGACAAGTACGTCCAGGCCTACTTCCAGTACGACTCCAAGAAGACCGGCGGAGTCACCGTCTCGCACCTGCGCTTTGGTGATTCCCCGATCCGCTCGCCGTACTACGTGACCAAGGCCGACTTTGTCGCCTGCCACAACCCCAGCTACATCGTCAAGGGCTTCAAGATGGTCCGCGACGTCAAGCCGGGCGGCACCTTCCTGGTCAACTGCCAGTGGAGCGACGAGGAGTTCGCCGAGCACATGCCCGCCGTGGCCAAGCGCTACATCGCGAACAACAACGTCAACGTCTACCTGATCGACGCTATCGACCTGGCCGCCAAGGTCGGCATGGGCAAGCGCACCAACACGGTGCTCCAGTCCGCCTTCTTCGCGCTGGCCAAGGTCCTGCCCGCCGAGGACGCCCTGCAGTACATGAAGGACGCGGCTACCAAGTCCTACATGAAGAAGGGCCAGGCCATCGTCGACGCCAACCACAAGGCCATCGATGCCGGCGCTACCGCCTTCCGTAAGTTCGAGGTTCCGGCCGACTGGGCTACCGCCGAGGATGCCGCTCCCGTCGAGCTCTCCGAGGAGACCAAGTCCGCCATCGCCCAGCAGGTCAAGAACCTGCTCGAGCCCATCGATCGCATGGATGGCGACAGCCTGCCTGTTTCCGCCTTCGTCGATTGTGCCGACGGCCAGTTTGAGCTGGGCGCCTCTGCATACGAGAAGCGCGGCGTCGCCGTGGTCGTTCCTCACTGGGACGAGACCAAGTGCATCCAGTGCAACCAGTGCGCCTATGTGTGCCCGCATGCCACCATCCGTCCGTTCGCGATGACCGAGGACGAGGCTGCCGCCGCGCCCGAGGCTACCCGCACGCTCGACGCCATGGGCCCCAAGGCCAAGGGCATGAAGTTCACCATGGCCGTGTCCCCGCTCGACTGCATGGGCTGCACCAACTGCGTCAAGGTCTGCCCCAAGGGCGCCCTCGAGATGGTTCCCACCGAGCAGGAGATGGACCAGCAGCCCGTTTGGGACTACATGGTCGAGAACGTCTCCGAGAAGAAAGAGCTCATCGCGGCCAACGTCAAGGGCAGCCAGTTTAAGCAGCCCTACCTGGAGTTCTCCGGCTCCTGCGCCGGCTGCGCCGAGACCGCCTATGCACGTCTGGTGACCCAGGTCGCCGGCGACCGCATGTTCATCTCCAACGCCACCGGCTGCTCCTCCATTTGGGGCAACCCCGCTGCCACTGCTCCTTACTGCAAGGACAAGGACGGTCACGGCCCGGCGTGGAACAACTCCCTGTTCGAGGACAATGCCGAGCACGGTCTGGGCATGGCCGTCGGTTACGAGGCCGTCCAGCACAAGCTGATCGCCGCTACCCAGGACATCATCGCTGCCGATGGTCCGTCCGATGAGCTCAAGGCTGCCGGCCAGGCTTGGATCGACTCCGTCAACGACGCCGAGGCCTCCAAGACCGCTGCCGCCGCCTACGTTGCCGAGCTCGAGAAGTGCGGCTGCGACGCTTCCAAGGCGATCCTCGCCGACAAGGCTTACCTCACCAAGAAGTCCTTCTGGATCTTCGGCGGCGACGGTTGGGCCTACGACATCGGCTTCGGTGGCCTGGACCACGTCCTGGCTTCCGGCCACAACGTCAACGTCTTCGTCTTCGACACCGAGGTTTACTCCAACACCGGTGGTCAGGCCTCCAAGGCCTCGAACCTGGGCCAGGTCGCCCAGTTCGCCGCTGCCGGTAAGGTGACCAAGAAGAAGTCCCTGGCCGAGATTGCCATGAGCTACGGCTACGTCTACGTGGCACAGGTTGCCATGGGCGCCAACCCGGCCCAGACCCTCAAGGCCATCCACGAGGCCGAGGCCTACGACGGCCCGTCCCTCATCATCGGCTACAGCCCCTGCGAGATGCACTCCATCAAGAAGGGCGGCATGCAGAACTGCCAGGCCGAGATGAAGAAGGCTGTCGAGTGCGGTTACTGGAACCTCTTCCGCTTCAACCCCGAGGCTGCTGCCGGCAAGAAGTTCTCGCTCGATTCCAAGGAGCCCGCGGGCGGTTATCAGGAGTTCCTGATGAACGAGGCCCGTTACGCTTCGCTGACGCGTTCCTTCCCCGAGCGCGCCGAGGAGCTCTTCAAGGAGAACGAGCAGGCCGCTATGGACCGCTATGCTCACCTGCTGAAGCTCAAGACGGTGTACAACGAGGCCTAGGTCTCCCACCGCAGGATCTGAGGGCTGACCTTCGCGGACGTCCTCGGACATGAAAGAACCCCCGCTGTGCACTACGTGCGGCGGGGGTTCTTTCGTCCTGCGGAGTGTCCGCGAAGGTTAGCCCTCAGATCCTGCTACGACTACGTCCTTGGATTGTGTGGCTGAATGAAGGACGTAGTTGGTCGGGTATTCCGTCCCCTTCGCTGTTTCGCGGCTTTGCCGCGAAACCACGCGTTACTTTGGGAAAGGGCTGGGGACTTGGTCGTTACCGCCTTTTATCCCTTTGCTTTTTCGCGCCTTTGGCGCGAAACGCGCAGCGCTATGGAGAGGGCTGGGGACGCTGCCGCGTGCGTCTCCAGTCCTCTGATTGCCACTTTGGGTCCCGTGGCGGGACATTGTTGGTGCTGCCTGGTTGTTTTTATCTTGTCTCGCCGCTCTCTGTGCGTAGGCGGTAGCCGTGGACGAGGTCGCTAATAGCCGGCCAGGGAATCTGGCGGTCGACCCAAAATTGGAGCTGGACCAGATAGCGCTCGGTGGCGCGGGTGAGGGCCGCGAACTGTTCGTGAGTCTCAACCTGGGCGTAGAGGTCGCGGCTGTGGGCGAGGATTGCCGTCGTGTCATCCATTTTGCCGGTGACGTCGAAGGCGCCCGAGAACCAGTCGCACAGGCGTGCGGCACTGTTTTTGATCGTTGCGAGGTCGGCGGTGCCGTCGTTGGCGTTTTCGTTGGCCTGGGCTCGCAGGAGGGAGAGGGCGTCGGCGGCGTTCATGCAGTAACCGACGGTGAAGTTCCAGACGGCGAATTCGCGGCCGGTGTCGAGTTTGCGGCGGCGCATGTAGTCGATGTCACGCGGTTCCTCGAGCATCATTTGATCGGCGAGGGCCTCAAGTGCAGTGGTGTACTCGGCAAGGTCGAGCGTGAGCAGATTGTTGATATCCATCATCTTTAGGCCTCCGTTTCGATCTCGACGATTTCGTTTTTAATGTACATGCCCTGGTTGTCCCAGACATTGCGGCAGGCGGCGGCAAAACGCTCGCGGTCGGCTTCGCAGATGCGGGCGAACATGTTGCAGGTGCCAAAGGGCTCGCACACGTCAAAGAAGATGCAGATTGACGACCATCCGCCATACCAGCTCACGGCGCCCGCTGGCTCGTGAAAGACGGGGTTCTCGATGTGCTCGTAATTGGCGATGGGGCCCGAGACAGGATAGGTTACCTCGGCATCGCAGATCTTGGCCGAAAAGATACGTGACTCGACTGGACAGGATGATTCGAACAGCTTGCATGCCTCGGGAGCCTTGTCCCAGAGCATGTCGGCGAGAAACGTCTCGCCATTCAGCGTGATCTTGAGCATTTTTGTCATAGTAAGGACCTCCTCAATCCGTCGCTCAAGGGGTTCGCTGGCGGATAAGGAGAAGACAGCAGCGGGGTCGCCGAACCCAAACTTCACGACAAATCTCTGTCGCCCCAGCCCGCGCTGTTCTTCGCTAAAGTACCATGCAGCAATTGCGCGCGCAATATCAGTTTTTGATTTTCTGGAAGCGGCAATCGACGAGACGGCTCGCCGGCTGCCGGCCGACGCGCGGTATGGGCGCTCGTCTATTCCTTAAGTTGGATGAAAAACGCCATGTTATTGCAGGGCTGCATACTCGTCCAATAAGTGCATAGAATCTCGTATAGTGCGAGTAAGATTTTGCGCTGTCTGTTTTATGTTTAGCAAAGATAAAGTTTGCATAATCTGGTCTAATCCCTGCTCTATTAAAATAAAGTTGCACGTAAATGACGTAGATATGCTTGAGCTGGGTTTCTTTACGCTGAGCGGGTAAAAGCGACCGTTCACCGTTCAACTATTTTCAAAATGAATAAAATGAGCGATAAAGAGAATATAAACCTTAATAAACTCGCGTATCGCACGGGCGCGGGTTATTAATGGGTTGTAGGCCTTTTACAGAAAGGATTCCAGCAATGTCTAAGCCTCTTGGCAAGCCCGATCGTATCGTCGTCGCCCTTGGCGGCAACGCCCTCGGCAACAACCCCGTTGAGCAGATCGAGGCCGTGAGCAACACCGCTCACGCTCTCCTCGGCCTGATCGAGCAGGGCAACGAGATCATCATCACCCACGGCAACGGCCCGCAGGTTGGCATGATCCAGAACGCCTTCGCCGCTGCCCACGACGCCATCGGCACCCCCGAGATGCCGCTGCCCGAGTGCGGCGCCATGTCCCAGGGCTACATCGGCTATCACCTGCAGCAGGGCATTGGCCGCGAGATGCACAAGCGCTATAAGCGTTGGCACGCCGCAACCGTCGTCACCCAGATCGAGTGCGACCCGGACGATCCCGCGTTCAAGAACCCGACCAAGCCGATTGGCCCCTTCTACACCGAGGAGCAGGCCAAGGAGTTCATGGCCGAGGATCCTTCCAAGGTCTTCGTCGAGGATTCCGGCCGCGGCTGGCGTCGCGTTGTCGCTTCCCCCGATCCCAAGAAGATCGTCGAGGCTGACTCCATCCTCAACCTGCTCGACAACGAGTTCATCGTCATCGCCTGCGGTGGCGGCGGCATCCCCGTCGTCCGCGACTACGAGAACAAGGGCTGCTACAAGGGCGTCCCCGCCGTCATCGACAAGGACCTGGGCGGCGAGCTGCTGGCCGAGGACTGCGACGCTGACGTTCTGTTCCTGCTGACCGCCGTTGAGCATGTCGCCATCAACTTTGGCAAGCCCAACCAGGAGGAGCTCGAGGACATCACCGCCGACGAGGCCGAGCGCCTGGCCGACGAGGGCCAGTTCGGCAAGGGTTCCATGGAGCCCAAGGTCCGCGCCGCCATCAAGTTCGCCCGTTCCCGCAAGGGCCGCACCTGCATCATCGGCGCCCTGGACAAGGCCGCCGAGACCATGGCTGGCCTCTCCGGTACCCGCATCCACGAGTAGCCTCTGCTCCATTGCCTCTCTCGTGGGCGCCAGGCAAGGCGCCCACAAACTAGCCTCTCTTCATGAGCCCCGCAGTCCGCTCCGACTGCGGGGCTTTTGCTATTCACCTAGTCATTGGGAACCCGGCACTCGGGGACGTTCCTTTCCTGCCGGCAGCTTGGGACAGTCCTTAAAGGCTGTCCCCAACGACCACTCATTTAAGTCTGTCCCCAATGACTAGTAGTAGGCCCACATGGCTTCGACTTCGTTAAGGACTTCTACGGCGCCCCAACGGCGGGCGCTGCGGCTGGCCGAGTTGGGGTCGTAGACGCCAATCTGGTCGGCGTCGTCAATACCGTAAAGCACAATGTAGTGGCCCACGTTGGTAAAGGTGCCCGGCCGAACGGCGGCGATGACGGGCGCTCCCGAACGCAGCGCCTGAGTCATAGAGTCGCGATCGTTATGGAGCTCCGTTCCGTTAAGTCCCAACTGCCACGCGCCGCTCGTCATAAACGACCATTCGGTTGCACCGGTGGGGGCGTAATTGCCCGCCTCGGAAAGCGCGCACATATCGACGGGGGTCATATCGGTGCGTCCCGTCTTAAAGATGTAGACCATGGTGAGGCACGTAGGCCCACAGGCATTTTGGCGGATGGTGCCGCCGGCGTAAGGCAGCTCCGACCACGCAGGGTCGATCTGATAGATATGGGGCATCGTGCCGGCTTGCCATTGCGAGCGCGGGGTCGAAAAGGCGAAAGAATAACCGGGTGCGACGGGGGCCTTGAGCAGCTTGTCCTCGGCGGTGGGCTCGAGACCGGCCGAACCGTGGGACATACAGGAGCTCATAAGCACAAAGACCAGACAGGTAAGGATAGAGCACAGTGCGAGGCGAAGTCGACGAGCCGGCAGGGCGGGGGCATTCGCGTGCGATGTCGAGCGGTAGGGCTTGCCGTCGCGTCCGCCTTGGGGATGCGAAAAGAAGCGGTTGATATGGATGCCGGGCTGACGTGCGCCGTTGCGGCGCAGTTGCGGAACCTCGGCCTGACGCTGTCGAGTGCGCGCGCCCAAGCGGCCATCTTGCTGCGCGCTTGTGCCCGTGCTCAGACGGCCACTCTGCCGCGTTCTGCTTGCCTGCTGCCGAGACGAAGGCCTGGGTTGCTCTTGAGGACGTTGCGGATTGCTGCTCGTGGCACTTGTGGGCGTAGGCGTGGTACGGCCAGCAAGGCGAACGCTTTGTCGCCGTTGATCACCGTCGTTGTATCCGTATGCCATTCGTACCGCCTTGTCTCATGTATAACCTGTCCATCCTACAAAAAAGATGTGCAACAAATGGGTCTGCGCGTCAAAAGCTCGGTAAACGGTACGAAAGGCGCAAAACACACGGCCTCAAAAACAACTCTATATGCGTCCGATGAGCGTACGCCCGTCGGACGGGCGGCAACAATGGACGGCAAACCGTGCCGTTCGTCCCAAAAACGGCGCCGCTCGTTTTGCAGTTCTGCCTTCGGTCGAGCTACAAGCGGAGCTGCTGCGCCAAGGCCGTATCTTAAAGCCACGAAATAAAAGAGCGCGGCAAAACAGACCGCGCAAGGGGTGACGTCAAGGGGCGTCAAAAAGGAAAGGAGGGGAACAATGGCGGACAAGAACGCAGAAGTTGCAGTCGAGGATAACGGCGGTATGAAGAAAACGCTTTCGCTCTGGAACTTCTTCACCATCGGTTTCGGTGCCATTATCGGTACCGGTTGGGTTCTGCAGGTCGGCGACTGGATGGTCGTGGGCGGCGGTCCCGTTCCCGCTATGATCGCATTCCTCTTGGGTGCAATCTTCCTCGTGCCCGTCGGAGCTGTTTTCGGTGAGCTCACGGCTGCTATCCCCATCTCGGGCGGCATCGTCGAGTATGTCGATCGTAGCTTTGGCCGTACGCTGAGCTACATCACCGGATGGCTTTTGGCTCTGGGCAACGGTATCCTGTGCCCGTGGGAGGCCATCGCCATTTCGACCCTCGTGTCCGAGATGTTCGGCAGCCTGCCTGGTCTTGAGTGGCTGCGCGCCGTCAAGCTCTACACCATCCTGGGCGCCGACGTTTACCTGTTCCCGACGCTGATCGCGCTCGGCTTTGCAGCCTACGTCATCTTCCTCAACTTCCGCGGTGCCAGCTCGGCCGCCAAGCTCCAGGCCTTCCTGACCAAGGCCCTGCTCTGCGGCATGCTGCTCGCCATGGGCGTCTCGCTGTTCACCGGCTCGCCGGACAACGCCATGCCCGTGTTCTCCCAGGTCACCGGCGCTGGCGGCGGCAAGGCCGCTACCGAGGGCGCCAGCCTGTTCGCCGGCATCGTGTCGGTCCTGGTTCTGACTCCGTTCTTCTATGCCGGTTTCGACACCATTCCTCAGCAGGCTGAGGAAGCAGCCGAGGGCCTCAACTGGAACAAGTTCGGCAAGATCATCTCCCTGGCCCTGCTGGCCGCCGGCGGCTTCTACATGGTCTGCATCTACTCGTTCGGCACCATCCTCGACTGGCATGAGTTTGTTAAGAGCCCGGTTCCCGCGCTTGCCTGCCTCAAGGGCATCAACATGCTTCTGTACCTGGCCATGCTCGTCATCGCCACGCTTGGACCCATGGGCCCGATGAACTCCTTCTACGGCGCCACGAGCCGCATCATGCTCGCCATGGGCCGCAAGGGCCAACTGCCCGAGAAGTTCGCCGAGGTCGACCCCAAGTCCGGCGCTCCCAAGCTCGCCTGCGTCGTTCTGGGCGTTATCACCGTCATCGGTCCGTTCCTGGGCAAGAACATGCTCATCCCTCTGACCAACGTGTCGGCTCTCGCCTTCATTTTCTCCTGCGGTATGGTTGCCCTCGCCTGCCTGCGCATGCGCTTCACCGAGCCCGACCTGCCTCGTCCCTACGAGGTGCCCGGCGGCAAGTTTGGCATCGGCCTCGCTATCGCTGCCTGCGCCATCATCATCGGCCTGCTCGTGATTCCGTTCTCTCCCGCCTCCCTCAACATGGTGGAGTGGAGCATCGTGATCGGCTGGTTGGCTATTGGCCTGGCCCTCATGGCTTTCACCAATTCCCGCAAAAAGTAACGCCTAGCCGGGGCGGATCGGGTGCGTGGGGCCCTCTCTCCCGCGCACCGAACCCGGCACCACTTGGGTAGCTTTGTGAGGCCTTAACCCAACACGGCCTCGCCCACTATATGGATCCATAAGGAGGAACCATGTCCACTAAGTATGCAATCGTTGGCGGCAAGCTCATCGACGGTACCGGTGCCGAGCCGGTCGAGAACTCCCTCGTTCTCGTCGACGACAACGGCAAGATCGAGTACGCCGGCACTATGCAGGACCTTCCCGAGGGCGTTGAGGTCATCGACGCCGCCGGCAAGACCGTCCTTCCCGGCCTGATCGACACCCATCTGCACTTCTCGGGCAACCTGACCGACGATGATACCGATTGGGTCATGCAGCCGCTCCTCGAGAAGCAGGCCGTCGCCGTCAAGCAGGCCTACGACTGCCTCACTCACGGCCTCACCACTGTCTGCGAGATCGGCCGCTTTGGTATCCAGATCCGTGACTGCATCGACAAGGGCGTCTTTAAGGGCCCGCGCGTTCTGGCCACCGGCCTCGGCTTCTGCCGCGTTGCCGGCCACGGTGACTCCCACCACTGCACCCAGGAGCTCAACAAGGAATCCCATCCCTGGGGCGACCAGGTCGACGGTCCTTGGGATCTGCGCAAGGCCGTCCGTCGTCGCCTGCGCGAGAACCCCGATGCCATCAAGATCTGGGCTACCGGTGGCGGCATCTGGCGCTGGGACTCCGGTCGCGACCAGCACTATTGCTCCGAGGAGATCCAGGCCGTAGTCGAAGAGGCAAAGATGGTCGGCATCCCCGTGTGGAGCCACTGCTACAACAACCACGCCGCTGCCTACGATTCCGTTCGCTTTGGCTGCGAGCAGCTGATTCACGGCTTCGATATCGATGAGCGCACCATGGACCTCATGGCCGAGCAGGGCACCTTCTTCACCCCGACGATCGCCTTCCTGCCCACCTGGTACGCCACCTATCCGCCCGTCTACGTCCCCGAGCTGCACGACAAGTACGAGGGCACCCTGGTCGAGAAGGAGCTGCAGCGCAACTACGACTGCCTGCGCGAGGCCAAGAAGCGCGGCGTCGTCATGACGATCGGCTCCGACTCCTTCTCCTTCGTCACCCCGTACGGCACCTGCTCCATCGAGGAGATGTACGAGTTCGTCGACAAGATCGGCTTCACCCCGGTCGAGACCATCACCTGCGCCACCCTCAACGGCGCCAAGATGTGCCACATCGAGGACGAGACCGGTTCCATCGAGGCCGGCAAGTGCGCCGACCTGCTGGTCGTCAACGGTGACGTTGCCGCCGACATCCACGTGCTCAACACCGACAACATGGACGTCATCATGAAGGACGGCTGGATCGTCGAGGCTGGCACCTTTGGCGAGGCCAACAAATACAGCGCCTAAGATACCGTTTGTCGATGGCTGGATGTAAAACACAGTTTTTGATTGCATAATGCAATGGAGAGGGTCGCTTGCGGCCCTCTTTATTGCTATGGGTGCTACGGACAAGAGGGGATGACGGTGGATTTAAACAGGCTGATTCTGGGCAAGAGCTACAACTCTACCAAGGTCTTTCGTACGGCCCAGCATGTGGTCCAGGCTATCCTGCTCGGTATCGTCGTTCCGGCGCTTATCCTGCTGCTTATCTGGGATTTAACCGATAATCCCAATCCCGTTCCGGGCGTTGTCGTTATTGCCGGCCTGGTCATGCTGTGCTTCTTTTTCTCGTATGTCTTTGTGGTCCCCGACGACCTCACATCGAGCGCAACCGACCGTACGCTCGCTATTGCATCAAAAATATTCGCCTACACGTCGCGCGGCCTTACGCCCGAAGCGGCCCTGGGCGCCTCTAAAATCATCCTGTCCGAGACCATCGCCTCTGCCATCTGCTTTACCGACGGCAAGCAGGTGCTGGCAAGCTGGGGCGAGGACTCGGCAAAGTGCCCTGCCGGCACCCCGGTCGTGCTCAAGACCACACTCAACGTGATTGAGACGAGTGAGCAGAGCGTGTTTTCGCGTGACACCTCCAATGAGACGGGTGGCTATTTTCCCCGCCTGCGCGCCGGCATTGTCGCGCCGCTGACCGTGCGCGGGCATTGCGTGGGCACACTCGAGCTGTATTACCCCCGACTGAGCAGCATCGATATGCGCCAGACGGCCCTTGCCTCGGGTTTTGCCGATCTCATTTCCACGCAGCTCGCCAGCTTTGAGCTCGAGCGCCAGGACGAGCTCACGGCCCGCGTTGAGCTTCGCGCCCTGCAGTCGCAGGTCGACCCGCATTTTCTATTCAATACCATTAGCACGATCGTGTCGCTCGTTCGAACCGAGCCCGACAAAGCGCGATCGCTGCTGATTGACTTTTCCAACTACTATCGTCAGACGCTTTCTGACTCCGATACGCTCACCACGCTCGAGCACGAGGTGGAACAGGGCACTCGTTATATCAATCTTATGCAGGCCCGATATGGCGACGGCCGTCTGCGCGTTTCGGTCGACATCGACTTTGAGGTGCGCGACAGCCTGGTGCCGCCGTTTATCTTGCAGCCGCTGCTCGAAAACTGCATCAAGCATGCGCAGCGCGAGACCGAGCCGCTTTCTATTCGTGTTAGGGCTTTTGAGACCGATGACGGCCTGGAGATCATCGTCGAAGATGACGGTATCGGTATGAGCGAAGAAGTCTGCGCGCATCTGTTTGAGCAGCATCGCCGAGAGGAGCCCGAGAGCATTACCGCCGACGGCTCCATCAAACGAGGTTGCGGTCTGGCGCTCTTCAACGTGCTTCAGCGCATCCATTTCTTTTACGGAGAAGATTCTGGCATGCGCGTGAAGTCCCAGGAGGGCGTGGGAACACAGGTCATCGTTGAGTTGAACGGCGAGCCGCATGAGCCGGCGCCGCTAACGGTGTAGCACGCGGTTGGATTGAGAGAAAGAGGGGAAGCGCATATGTCCGAAGGCTGGAACATCCTGGTGGTTGATGACGAGCCCCCAATTAGGGCTGAGCTACGCTATCTGCTGGAAAAGGATACGCGTGTGGGCCAGATTGCCGAGGCGGGCAATGTCACCGAAGCCGTGGAGTCGATTCTGTCGAATAAGCCCGACGTGCTGTTTTTAGACATTACCATGCCCGGTCGCTCGGGAATTGAACTTGCCGAGACGCTGCAGAACCTAAAGACGCCGCCGGTCGTGGTGTTTGTGACGGCATTTGCCGAGTATGCGGCTGATGCCTATAACCTCGATGCTATCGATTACATCGTCAAACCGGTCGAGGATGCCCGCTTGTCAAAGGCACTCGACAAGATAGAGACTGCCCTGGGCGCTCGCCGTGTCGTCCATGCTCCGCGCCAGCCTTTGCGCCTGACGGTGGACCGCGGGGGCAAAAAGGTGTTCATTCCCGTGGCGGATGTCTGCTACTTTGAGGCGCGCGCCGATTTTTGCAACGTCGTCTGCGCCGAGGGAACATACCTGATCAATGAGTCGATTTCCTCGCTCGAGCGTCGCTTGGCCTCCGAGGGCTTTATCCGTGTCCACCGCAGTTATCTGGTCAATTTGGAAGACGTGCACAATGTCGAGATCGGCTCCACGGGTCTTATGGAGCTCAGACTCGATCGCGTAACCTCGACGGTGCCTGTGTCCCGTCGTCGCGCTGCCGAGGTCAAGGCGCACTTGGGGCTTGCGTAGGCAGTCTGCATGCCATCGTTTACCGCCGCAGGTTTGGCATGACCGTGCGGTGGGCATAATGGGTGACATCGAATGAAATCGAAAGGATCATTATGCCCGCGCTCATTACGCATCATCTGTTTGGCGAGGAAAGCATCGACCGTCTTCCGCAGGGCGTTATTACGTCCGACGAGGAACGCATCGCCTTTATCCTGGGAAACCAAGGTCCCGACCCGTTTTTCTTCCACATGCTCACGCCGCGCATTTCCGACTGCACGTCGCTTGCCCAGGTCATGCACCGCTCGCGCATGTCGCGCCAGTTCTCGTGCCTGCGCGACGGCGTGTCGCACCTGCAGCCGCGCGATGCCAACCTGGGTCGCGCCTTTGCGTTGGGCCTGCTGTCGCACTATGTGCTCGACCGCAATGCCCACCCCTTTGTCTACGAGCAGCAGTTTGGCATTGTAGATTCCGCCCCCGAGCTCGAGGCTTCGGGCAGCCAAGTTCACGCCGTGCTCGAAAGCGATCTGGACGTGCTGATGCTACAGCTCAAGCGCGACGGTGCCACGGTCGAGGATTATCCGCCGGCGGGCGAGATCGTCACCACCGACCGCATCAACCGCGTGGCCGGCGTGCTGATGAGCTACATCGCCGGGCGCGTGTACGGTATCGACATCCCGGCGGGGGAGTACGCCGGCGCCGTCTCGGACATGCAGATGCTCTATCGCACCATTGAGCCGGCCGGCTCGGTAAAGACGCGCGCGATTGCCCTGGTTGAGGGCTTGGTGCATGACTACTCGCTGCTCGACGGCCTTGCTCATCGCGTGACGACGGAGCTGCCCGAGCGCACCGGTAACCTGGGCCACCTGACATGGAAGAACCCCTTTACCGATGAGGTCTCGACCGAGAGCTTCCCCGAAGTCTTTGAGCGCGCGCTGACCGATTACGAGCTCACCGTCGCCCGCTTTATCGAGACTGGTGACATGGATGCCGTGACCGGCCATATCAACTATAGCGGCCGCGTACTCGACGCCGACGAGGAATTCGACCGCGAGGAGTAGGGTCCGTGCGTGCCCCTTTGCCGAATCCTTACCAGCGCTTCTGGACAATTGGGGTACGATGAACTAACTGCATATTGGGCGAATACGAAAGGGCCCCTGTCCATGAAATACACCAAGCTCGAGCGTAACTGGGTTATGTACGATGTGGGCAATTCGGCCCTCGTGTTGCTCAATACCTCGGTGGTGCCCATCTACTTTAACGCCATCAATACCGGTGCTTCCTCGGCAGACCTGGTGGTCGCTTGGGGCAACGCGCAGACGATCGCCTCGCTGGTCATTGCCATGCTCATGCCCATTCTGGGCGCGCTTGCCGACTACGCCGGTAACAAGATCAAGTTCTTCTTGGGCTTCTTCCTCACGGGCCTGGTGCTTTGCCTGGCGCAGGCTATCCCAATGTCCGCCATGGCATTTTTGACCGTGTACGTGCTGTGCACCATCGGCCTTAACTCTTCTATGACGTTCTACGACGCCATGCTGCCCGACATTACCGCCGACGAGCGCATGGACGCCGTGTCCAGCTCGGGCTATGCCTGGGGCTACATCGGTTCCACCGTGCCGTTCATCATCTGCCTGGCGCTCATCATGGGTGGCCCCGCTCTTGGCGTCCCCACCATGCTGGCAACGCGTCTGTCGTTTATCATCACTGGTGCCTGGTGGCTCATCTTTACCCTGCCGCTCATTCGCACCTATAAGCAAAAGTACGGTCGCGAGCGCGGTCCCCAGGACACTATCGGCCACATCGTGGGCGGTGTGTTTTCCGAGGTCGGACACACCATGCGCGAGATCGCCCACAACAAGACCGTGCTGGTCTACATGATCGCTTTCTTCTTCTATATCGACGGTGTGCACACGGTCATTTCCATGGCCACCAGTTACGGCTCGGCTTTGGGCATCGATTCGACGCAGCTGGTGCTGGCGCTGCTCGTTACGCAGTTCGTGGCCTTTCCGTCCGCCATCATCTACGGTAAGCTCGCCGGACGCGTGGGTACGCTCAACATGATCCTGGTGGCCGTCGCTGCCTACATGGGTATTGTGCTGTTCGCCGCGTTCTTCCTAAAGACCGCCTTTGAATTCTGGGTGCTTGCCATTATGGTCGGCCTGTTCCAGGGCGGCGTGCAGGCGCTCAGCCGTAGCTACTTTGGCCGCATTATCCCTAAGGAAAAATCCAACGAGTACTACGGCTTCTTTGACATCTTCGGTCGTTATGCAAGCGTTATGGGCACCTTCCTGGTGTCGGTCGTCACCTCGCTGACCGGTAACCCGTCACTGGGCGTCCTTTCCATTGGCGTACTGCTGATCGTTGGCTTTATGCTGCTGGTTCGCCTGTCCCGCATGACTCGGGCGGCGGAGCATGCCGCATAGGAGCGAGCGGCTATTGTGCCTGTCCACGGTACTCTTTTGGGGTTATCCGCAATAAACATTGCGACTTGCGAGCAATGATTTGCCCAAGTGGGTATGATGGAATCAGCTAGGTCGCGGGGCGTCGCCTGTGTTTGGCGGCGCCCCGTTTTTGTGTTGCAGGGAGGGAAGGCATGAACGCCACGGTTGTGATTCCAACATATTGGGCGGGCGATGATGCCCGCGCAAACGCTCCCGGCGCCTATGACCACTCGACGAAGCTTGACGCCACCAATCCCGAGCTCGACCGCTGCCTGGCCTCGCTCGAGCAGGTGCGCGACATTCCGAGGATTATCCTTTTGGTGGTTTGTCCCATCTCGGCCACGGCTGATGTGTCGAAGCGCGTCCACGAAATCGTCGACGCGCACCCTACGCTCAAAGTCACCGTGGTTACCAACGCCCAGGCATCGCGTATCGCCGACCGTGTGGCGCAGATTGCTCCCAAGGGCTCGGGCGAGTGCGTGAGCCTGCGCGGATACGGCGCCATTCGCAATATGGGGCTTGCCTGCGCTGCGGTGCTCGGTCACGATGCCGTTGTCTTTTTGGACGACGACGAGACCGTTATCGATGCCGACTTTATGAAGCGCGCGACCTATGCGCTGGGCCAGCAGACGCGTCAAGGCCTGCCGATTTTGATTAAGAGCGGTTACTTTTACGATCGCGACGGATCGCCGCTGGCACCCACGAACAAGGTGGGCATTTGCCATCGTTGGTGGACCAAGCGCATCGAGTTTAATCGTTGGATGAGAAAGGCACTCTCGGGCACTCGCATCTCGCGTTCAAACTACGTATGCGGCGGTCTTATGGCGCTTCATGCCCGCGCCTTTACCCGTGTGGCGTTTGACCCGTTTATCACCCGAGGCGAGGACCTGGACTACCTCTTTAACATGCGCATGTTTGGCTACGACGTGTGGTTTGACAACGAGTGGACCGTTCGTCACCTGCCGCCCGAATCCGAGAAACGCTCGCCGCGTTTTATGCAGGATGTGTACCGTTGGTACTACGAGCGTGCCAAGCTGACATTTGCCGCGCACCAGCAGGAGCTCGTTCCCGTCACGGCCGCGTCGCTCATGCCCTATCCGGGCCCGTGGATTTCGCGCGAGCTCGACGATCGCGTGCGCAAAACCGCCATGGTCCGCAGTATGTTTACCCGCGAGCATGAGGGGTACCTACGCATTTGGCGGCACGGTATTGACGAGGCCAAGACCTACGCGCGCCAAAACGCCGCAAGCTACCTGCGTTTTCAGAGCTTCTGGCCCAAGATCATGGACGGGCTCTGGCGCGACGCACAACTGACCAGCATCCTGGAGGGGACTGAATGATCGACCGCCGCGCCCAGCGCGATAATTCAATATCAATCTTTCGCGTGATCGCCGTTGTCTGCGCCATTTGCGTGCTGGTGTACTTTATTTTTGCCCTGGCGACTGGAATCGAGCCGATCGCGACCGTGGTCGCCTGCGCACTGCTGTGCATCTTTCTGTGCATTTTTATCTATTTGACGCTCAATCCCGATTCGGTGCGTTCGCAGTACACCGAAGAGACGCTCTCGGTGGCCTCTGCCATGCTCGAGGACATCAAAGGCGGCCTGACGCAGGAGTCGGCGCGTCTGGTGTGCCAGCGCATTTTGCCCGAGACACGTGCCATGACGGTTGCCATCACCGACGAGGGCAACGTGCTGGCCTGCGCGGGCGAGTTTGAGGAAAAGCTGCTGCCCGATTCGCCCATCCACACACTTGCCACGCGCTACGTCATCGAGCACGGTATCGTCCAGTCATTCAACCGTGTGGTGGACGTGGTGGGTTCGGATGGCTCGCACAACCATGTTCCCGCCGGTATCATCGCGCCTATCAAGGTGGGCGACCGCACCGTCGGCACGCTCAAGTTCTACTACAAGACCCCGCGTGCCGTCGACCGCACTCAGTACGCGCTTGCCTCGGGTTTTGCCGAGATTCTGTCCACGCAGCTCGCCATCCACGAGCTCGAGGTGCAAAAGGAGCTCACGGCCCGTGCCGAGGTGCGTGCCCTGCAGGCGCAGATCAACCCGCATTTTCTGTTCAACACGCTCAACACCATCGCGTCGTTTACGCGTACCGACCCGCTGCGTGCCCGCGAGCTGCTGCGCGAGTTCTCCTCGTTCTATCGCGCCACGCTCGACAATTCGGGCTCGCTCATTCCCGTGTCGCGTGAGGTCGCACAGACCAAGCGCTACCTGACGTTTGAGAAGGCGCGTTTTGGCGAGGATCGCGTGCTGGCGACCTTCGACGTGTCCGAGGACGTCGAGGACACGCTGGTGCCGGCATTTGTAATCCAGCCGATCGTCGAGAATGCCGTGCGCCACGGTATGGGCGACGGCGATGCGCTGGGGATCGATGTGTCGGTCCACAGGGATGGCGAAGATGCGATTTTGATTGCGGTCGCCGATAACGGCGTGGGCATGGACGAAGGCACCGCTGCCAGGCTGTTTGACGAGCGCTCTGCCCGTCCCGACGCCAACTCCCCACAGGGTGGCGGCGCCGGTGTGGCCATGCACAATATTTCGGAGCGCATCCATCGCTTTTATGGGCCGCACTCCTATACGCGCGTCGAATCGGCCCCGGGTAAGGGCACTAAAGTGCTCCTGCATCTCGATTTGTCGGAGAGCATCTTCGACATTCAAGAGTAAAATGATAGGTTACGGGTTTAACGCTAGTTGGCGGATGCCCGACGTAGTTAGTTGACGAAAGGTTTTATCCCTATGCTGCGTGCGATGATTGTGGATGATGAGGCCCCGGCCCGTTCGGAACTTCGCTTCTTGCTCGAGCAGACGGGCAAGATCGGCACGATCACAGAAGCGTCGAGCGTTCGCTCCGCCATCGAGATGCTCATGGAGAGTCGCGTCGACGTCGTGTTCCTCGACATTTCGATGCCTGGTGCCTCGGGTCTGCAACTTGCCGAGGCGCTGCATAAGCTCAAGAATCCGCCGGCGATCGTATTTGTAACCGCGTATAGCGATCATGCGGTCGAGGCGTTTGATGTGGATGCCGTCGACTATCTGATGAAGCCGGTCGAGGAAGCTCGCTTGGATCGAGCGATCGATAAGGTTATGCAGCGCGCCAAGCCTGTCACGGACAGCAAGGTGACCATCGAGCGCATCCCGGTGGAAAAGGGCGGCCGCAAGGTCCTCATTCCCGTGGACGACATTCGCTTTATTATGGCCAAGGACGATTACTCCTGTATTTATACGGTCGATGACCGCTTTTTGTCCACGACCTCGCTGGCACAGTTCGAGGCCAAGCTCTGTGACTTTGGCTTCTTCCGCGTTCACCGCCGCTATATCGTCAACTTGGCGTGTGTCACCGACGTCGAGACGGTTCCCTCGGGCGCTATCCAGCTGGGCATTACGGGCGTCGACGAGCGCGTACCGGTTTCGCGCCGTCGCGTCGTACCGCTCAAGAAGGCCCTGAGCCTCTAGCACACCTGCCCCGCAGCCCTGTAGACCAAAATCGTCTGCGGAGCCGTGGGGCTATTTGCATGAGTACACTAAATCGTTTTGCGGAAGGGATCCCATGAACAGTGCAAGCGCCAAGCGTATCGACATTATCTCGGACACCCACGGCTATCTTTCGCCTGCGCTTTTGGACGAGCTTAAGGGTGCGGATCTGATTATCCACGCCGGTGACCTTACGTCGGAGATGGACTACGAGCACCTGCGTACCATCGCCCCCGTGCGAGCGGTGCTGGGTAATAACGACTACTACCGCGACTACGGCCCCGATGTGGACCGCTTGGCGCTCTTTACCTACGAAGGCCTCAAGTTTGCCGTAGCCCACTACCGCGAAGACCTTCCGGTGGGATCCGTAGACGTAGCCATCAACGGTCACACCCACGTAACTAAAGAAGCCCAAGTGGGTCGCTGCCTGGTCCTTAATCCCGGCAGCGCCAGCTACCCCAGAGGCACCCGAGGTCCCACCATGGCCAGAATGCTCGTCAAGGACGGCAAGATTCTGAGCATCAAATTTATTGACCTAGAGTAGGTGCAACAAAAACGGGGGATGCAGATCGCATCTCCCGTTTTTCTTTGAGCCAAAGGCCGAAGTTCAACAACAATCTTAGACAACCCCGCCGAGGAGAACGGGGACCTCGAGCCGCGGAAGCGGCGAGGAACAAAGTCTTTGAAGCAAGTGACGGCAGGGAGGGTCTCCGGGGCCGGCTGGCGCGGGTTGAGTTTGTCGCGAGTTCCGCACGCAAAGGAAAGCACTTAATGTGCTTTCCGTCTTGCGCAGGACTGTAGAGCAGTAAACTCAACCCGCGCCAGCCGGCCCCGGAGACCCTCCCGGAGGGACCGAAAAACTTTTTCAAAAAAGTTGTTGCGCGGCGGACAGACTTCTGTGTATACTAATCCCCGCAGCGCACGCGAGCGGAAACAAACGCGAACGACTGCCTGGGGAGTTAGCTCAGTTTGGTTAGAGCGCCGGCCTGTCACGTCGGAGGTCGCGGGTTCGAGCCCCGTACTTCCCGCCAACGCAATTAAAGCCACGTCTTCGGACGTGGCTTTTTGCGTTTAATAGGCCCTCGATCTTATATGCCTCTTTATCCAAATCACCGCATTTGCAACGAGCGAGCCAGCCTCTACTGATATATGTGTTCAAACAGGGGGTTTGTTGCGCAACATCTGTTCAATGAAGCAGGGGGTTCGGTTATACTAAATTGCACTTTAGGCCGTACCTGATTCAGCTAGTCTTCAAGTGCGGCATTCAGTGAACACCCATTTTATAATTTGGTTGTTCAGGCGGTCATTTGGCGTCTCGACACAAGCTCGGCCCCGGAGCTCGTTCGAGCTGTTCGTATTCCTTGAAAGGGGAAACATGGACATATCGAGGAAGACTGATTATGCCCTTCGCATGCTTGCGATGCTTGCCGAGGAGCCGGAGCGGTTGCTTTCTGTTCGCACTGCTGCCGAAGAGGTCAATGTTCCGTATTCATTTGCCCGTTCGATCCAACACGGTTTGGTTCAGGCCGGCATTGTGGAGAGCCTGCGTGGTGTTCATGGCGGCATGCGCCTTAAGGTGAACCCCGACGATGTCACGATTCGTCAGGTTGTAGAGGCCGTTCAGGGTCCCATGGTCATGAACGACTGCACCGCGCCTGATGGCGACTGTGCGCGCATGGGCACGTGCTGTTATCATCCCCTGTGGGCCGGAGCCCAGGCGCTGATGCGCGACTATCTCGATTCCGTTTCGCTCGACGATATCGTCTCCCATCGCCAGTTCCCGGCCGTCGATCCCAAGTTCGCCGACCGCGATGCGTTTCCCGAGTACGCCGCCTGCGCGTATGCTTGCCGGGAGGAATAGCGCCGCATAAGGAGCATTGTCATGATTCAGGACCCCTTTCGTTCGATGATTCGTTCGGAAGGGGTTCTGCGCTATCGCGACCTTCCGTGGCGCCGCACGCGCGACCCGTATATCATCTGGCTCTCCGAGGTCATGCTGCAGCAGACGCAGGTGCCGCGCGTGGAGACGCGCATGCCGGCGTGGCTCGATCGCTTTCCGACTGTCCAGGCGCTTGCTCAGGCCGCCCCTTCCGATGTTTTGGATGCGTGGCAGGGGATGGGCTACAATCGCCGCGCCTTGGCGCTTCACAGGGCTGCACAGTGCGTTGTGGAGGACTGGGACGGGGAGTTTCCGCGCGAGACGCACGATCTGGTCGCGCTGCCCGGCATTGGCCCGGCAACGGCGCAGGGCATCCGTTCGTTTGCATTCGATCTTCCGGGCGTGTATCTGGAGACCAACGTGCGCACGGTCTTTTTGCATCATTTCTTTCCCGATGTGCCGGCCGTTCCCGATCGCGAGTTGGTGCCGCTGATCCAAGCCGCCTGTCCGGCGGCCCCCGGTGCGGTGGCGGACGAGATTGCGCCCTTTGCCGCGCCTCAAGACGATGCCGACACGCCGCGCGCGTGGTATTACGCGTTGCTGGATTACGGCGCGTATCTTAAAAAGACGCTGCCCAATCCGTCCAGGCGGTCGGCGAGCTATAGTCGTCAGTCCAAGTTTGAGGGCTCGCGTCGCCAAAAGCGCGCCCACATTGTGCGCATGCTGCTGGCGGCGCGCGATGGGCAGCCGGCAGGTATTACGCTCGATGAAGCCGTTGCTGGCGTTAACGAGATGGAGGCGGCAGCCGGCCGGAAACCGGTCGAGCGCGAGCTGGTTGCAAGTATTCTTGCCGATCTGGAGCGCGAGGGCTTTTGCCGCTCCGAGGGCGATCGTTGGCTGAGTGTATAGCTCGCTCGAATCTGAAGAACAGGATTATAAGGTTTAAATTCTCGGCATGAGGGCATCCTAAAGACAAGGCCGCTCAAAGTCTATGGGCGGCATGTGTTGAAGGGAAGTACACCTATGGATTTTGAGAACTCTCAGACCAAGAAGAACCTCGAGACCGCTTTTGCCGGTGAGTCCCAGGCGCACACCAAGTATCGCTACTATGCATCCAAGGCCAAAAAGGACGGCTACGTTCAGATTTCGAATATCTTTGCCGAGACGGCGGGCAACGAGTCCGAGCATGCCAAGCTGTGGTTTAAGTATCTGCACGACGGTGCCGTTCCGGGCACTCTGGACAACCTGCGCGACGCCGCCGCGGGCGAGAACTACGAGTGGACCACGATGTATGACGAGTTTGCCAAGACCGCCGAGGAGGAGGGCTTTGCCGAGATCGCCGAGAAGTTCCGTGGCGTCGGTGCCGTGGAGAAGGCTCACGAGGAGCGCTACAACAAGCTCGTCGAGCGCATTGAATCGGGCGAGGTGTTTGAGCGCGAGGGCGTAAAGGTATGGAAGTGCCTGAACTGCGGGCACCTGCATGTTGGTGCCGAGGCGCCCGAGGTTTGCCCGGTGTGCAACCACCCGAAGGCGTACTTTGAGGAGCAGGTGGTGAACTACTAGCGCTTGGCGCTGGCGTGAGCTGGGCCGGGAGGGCCGGACTACCTTCCCTCCTCGCTCACGGCTTCGCAGGGTCGCGTTGAGGGAAGGTAGTCCGGCCCTCCCGGCCCGCTTTGGTTCGTTGCGTGCTCGCTACAGAAAAGCTGATAACTAAGTTTGTGTGCCGCCCCTATCGGGGCGGCACGTTTTTGTATGGGGACTGGTTGGGACGGCACCGTTCATGGGTGGGGTACACTGGGTGGCGACTTTTAGTTTATCTACTACCTGATGGGGTGTTTTTGTATGGGTAAGAAGTCTCGGGCTCGGGTTGCTGCGGCGGGAACTCGCAAGGATCCTGGTCGTCGGGTTGCCGAGGGTAAAAAGGTCGATCGTGTCGAGAAGGACAAGAAGGTTGGCGCGCATGCTCATCCTGAGTGGGCGCCTCACCTCAATACGGCTAGCGAGGATCTGACTGCTAAGTTGTTTACTCTGGTCGAGGTTATCTTGGGCGTGGTGCCCGTGGTGGTCATTGGCTTGTTCTTGGCTTCGAAAGATGCCACGAGTGTCGATAAACTCACCGATGTCTTTTCTCAGGACCCCTCGATGGTGGTTACGTTTATCTCTGCGTGCCTGCAGCCGTTTGTGGCGTACATGTTGTACATGATTTATCGCAAATACTGCGAGGGCGACGCTGGTTTTGCCGCCGGCAACCTGATCGGTCTTTTGTGCTCCGAGATCCTACTGCTCAATATCCCAGGCGTCATCGGTATGGGCATCTTGCTGTGGCGTGTTTGGCGCAACGTCGCCCCGCACTTTGAGAGCTGGTTGTTTGAGCGTCGTGCAATGGGCGTGCTGGCAGACATTGCGGGCTCGCTCGTGATTTTAGCCTTGGCGTTTATGTGCGCCACCGCCGCCCGCGGTCTCGCGGGCATGTAGTCTGTCCTCACCGACCACGGAGCGCAGGGCAACTGCTGGTTTCACCGCTCCGGACGTCAGACCCGCGGCGCATCCCTTTCCCTCTCGCTCACGGCTTCGCAGAGTCACGCGAGGCAAAGGCATGCGCCGCGGGTCTGACGACGCGGGCTTGCCAACGAGTTTTGGCTAATAGATTGGTTTGTGTGCCGCCCCTTTGGGGCGGCACGTTTTTGTGTGGGGTCCCGGTCTTCACAATTTCCGTCAAGCTTTTGGTTGGGTTTTGGTCGGTTGGCGCAAGGGTGGAAGGCCGAAAGGTTGCTGGCGAAAAAAGCTCAAAGAAAGTGCTGGTAGGGGAGTTATTGAGCTTTTCGACGGTTTTCTGACAAAAGAATCTTTACAGCTATTGCTGCGGATTTCGTTGCCGCAGCCGCGATGGTGCGGGATGCTGAGCGTAAGCGTCGAATGCTCCGATTGAGGAGGCCAATATGGATCTGTTTCTTGAGACCCCGCAGCAACAAGCCGAGCGCATGTTGCGCCAGCAGCAACGGCTTATGGAGATGCAAATGCAAGGGACGGCCGTCCAGCCTCCTGCGCAAAACGCCGCACCTGCGGGCGGGGCGGTCCCAGAGGCCTATTCCGTACGGCAGGATTCATATGCTCAGGAGCTCGCGTTCGATAAACGTCGTGCGCGTCGCCGTCGCTGGGCCCAGCGCCTGCGTACGCTGGCGATGATCGTGCTAATCCCGTTGGGGCTCGCGGCAATCTTCTTGGCCTCATATGCCCTCACATGCATTCTCAACGGCGCCTCGCCCAGCGAGGTGCTTGAGCACTTGGCAGCTCTCGGCCAGCGCCTGGGCGATGTCGCAACAACCATCCGCGCCGGCTGGGAGAGTTAGCGTTTGTCACATTAGGACTTCTAGGGTGTAGGGATTATCGCCATGAGTAGAATCCTTGCATCTTCCGGGTGCTGTCGTGCGGCTGAATAGTATTATTGAAGATGAATAAAAATAGGATTTGCTATGTATAAGCAGGATTTAGAGCAGACTCTTTTGGGTATTGACGAAGAGGCGGAGCTGGAAATAGGTCCAAGAGACGATAGGCCGAGCGTTGTATTGGTGGGAGGAAGCGCCTTCATGCTAAACGATGTGACGAATCGGTCGGTTACGCATGACATTGATGTGTTTGAGGCAGACAGGTGTCTCCGCGAGATCATAGCTCGATACCCCGAGGTGAATGGTATGGCGGTGGCATATTGTAATCAGATGCCATTCAATTACGAAGACCGTTTGATTCCCTTGGATATTGGGGCGCGTTTTATCAGGTACTTTACGCCATCCTTGGAGGACCTGGCGGTAATGAAGCTCTATGCCTACCGTCCGAACGACATCGTCGATCTTCATAGCCAGGCATTCGTCGACCGACTTGATTGGGGACTGCTCGAACGGCTTATATTCGACGAGGGCGAGGCGCTGGCGTCGTCGCCTTCGGAGCGGAGTTATCAAGAGATGGTCTGCGCATACAGGCAATACAAAAAGGAGGTGCGCGGTTGAATCTGACCTTTGAGGGATTCTTAAAAGGCTATTGCCGAGAGCTATCCGGACAGCAGTCGCTCAGTTTTAGAAAACTGGTTGAGCAGGCGACGACGGTTGCGCCGCGCGTGGCGGAGCCCCTGTTTTTGCTCGCTTTGGCGCAGGGTAAAGCCGAATACGTTCTGGGCTTATCCGAGGGCTCGTGGATGGAAGAGGGTTACCGAGACGTTTTGTCCTTGTACGCCCAAGCGGGTAGCCTGGCATCTCTATGCGCCGAGGACAAACTCCCTAACCGTTATGCCAACGTTTGGCGTGCGTATAGAGCGGTGAAGGAAAAGCCAGTGGCGGACAGGAGGATCAACGCCCTGATGCGAAAAAGAACGTTGGGAGCGCTAGGGGAATCGGGCGTAACGCGCTACGGTCTCTGCCGCGATTTGAATCTGAATAAGGGAAACGTGTACGCATACTTAGCCGGTGATGACTCAAAGGTGAGCAGGGAGACGGCGCGCCGCATTATGGAATATGCGGAGGAGAGGGGCGCCAAAGAAGGGGCCGGGCGCCCAGTGCGCGTGGCGGGGTAAGATTGATCGCGGTTTTGATTGATGATCGATTGGGTTTGTTGGGCGGAGACTATGTCTGCTATTGATATCGTGCTTGTTGTGATCGCTTTGGTGGCGGTGGGGGTTGCTGTGGCTTGTGCCCTGCAGCTCAAGGGCCTTCGCACCGAGCTGCGGGAGCGTGGCGATAGCGGGGCAGAGATGCTGGCTGCGCTCGAGCAGGCCAACAACGCGCTCGACACCCTGAACGTCGCGTTGGCAGAAACCCGCCGCACGGCAAATGCCATCGCGCAACAGCAGACGACCGATGCGGCCGTAGAGCAGCAGCGCTACCTGACCATCGCGCGTGAGTTCTCGCAGGCTGGCGACCGTATGGATGACCTGCGCCGCGAGACGGCCCAACAGCTCGGTGCCAACCGCGAGGGCATCGAGCACCGCCTGGACAAGGTGCGCGAGACGGTCGATGCCCAGCTGGGCGCCATCCGCAAGGACAACAACGTGCAGCTCGATCAGATGCGCGCGACGGTGGACGAGAAACTCTCCCGTACGCTCAACGATCGCCTGTCTGCATCGTTTAAGCAGGTGAGCGACCAGCTCGAGGCTGTGTACAAGGGTTTGGGCGATATGCAGTCCATTGCCACCGGCGTGGGCGACCTTAAGCGCGTGCTGGGCAACGTCAAGGCGCGTGGCATTTTGGGCGAGGTGCAGTTGGGTGCAATCCTGGCGGACATCCTTACGCCCGACCAGTATCTGGAAAACGTCGCCACCAAGCCTGGCGCCTCGGAGCGCGTTGAGTTTGCCGTCAAGCTGCCGGTAGACGAGGGCGATCCCGTGCTGCTGCCGATTGACTCCAAATTCCCGGGCGACGCGTACGAGCATCTGCTCGACGCGCAAGAGTCGGGTGATGCCGAGGCGGTGGCCACCGCGCGCAAGACGCTCGACGCCATGGTGAAGCGCGAGGCCAAGGACATCTGCGAAAAGTATCTGAGCGTGCCCGCGACCACCAACTTTGGCATTATGTTCGTTCCGTTTGAGGGCCTGTATGCCGAGGTCGTCAGCCGCCCCGGGCTTATCGAGACCCTGGGCCGCGACTATCACGTCAACGTTGCCGGCCCCAGCACCATGGCGGCCATCCTCAACAGCCTGCAGATGAGCTACCAGACGTTTAAGTTGCAAAAACGCACCGATGACGTGCTGCGTGTGCTCTCTGCCGTCAAGGCCGAGCTGCCACGCTATCAGGCGGCGCTGCGCCGCGCCCAGCAGCAGATCGAGACCGCAGGAAAGACGGTCGAGGGCATCATCACCACGCGCACCAACGTTATGGAGCGCAAGCTCAAGGATATCGACGCGCTGGAAGACGCCGACCAAGCCGATGAGATCTTGGGACTCACGCCCGCGGGCCTTTCCACAGACCAAGAAGACGAGGACTAATTGCAACAAGGCAGCGGGGCACCGGCGCAAACGCGGGCACCCCGCTGCCTTTCACATCGCGCTTGCCTGAAGTGCGCTTTAGTGTGCAACAATGGCGTTTCGCCCTATCAGACGCGAAAGGAAGCCCATGTCTCAGAGAAACACCAGTCCGCTGAAACGCTCCACCGTGCGCCGCACGCTGCAGCGGTTTTGGGGTGTCACGCGCACGCAGCCGCTGATTGTCTTTCTCTCGGTGTTCTCGTCGGCGGGCTACATCTTTTTGCTGACGTTTGCCAATACCTATGTGATGGCCCTCATTGTCGACCGCGTTCAAGCCGGTCCCGTGGCGGGTGATCAGGTGTTTGAGGTCTTCGGCCCCTATATCCTGGCGCTCGTACTCGTTAACCTGGTGGGCCAAATCCTCTCCAAGCTGCAGGACTACACCGTCTACAAGCTCGAGATTGCGGGCAACTATCACCTGGCGCGCCTGTGCTTCGACACGCTCTCCAATCAATCCATGACATTTCACACCAGCCGCTTTGGCGGATCGCTCGTGAGCCAGACGAGCCGTTTTATGAGCGGCTATACGGGGCTGGTCGACGTGACGGTGTATTCGCTCATCCCCACCATCACCTCGGTCATCTGCACGGTGGCGGCGCTCGCCCCGGTGGTGCCGACGTTTACCGTGATCCTGGTGTGCATCATGGCCGTCTACATCGCGTTTGTCTGGCTTATGTACAAGCGCATCATGCCGCTTTCGGCCGCGACGTCCGCCGCGCAGAACAAGCTCTCGGGCGTGCTCTCCGACGCGGTCACGAACATCTTGGCCGTCAAGACCTGCGGGCGCGAGGACTTTGAACGTGATCTGTTCGACGCTGCTGATCGTGCCGCGCGCGATGCCGAGACGGTCTCGATGCACGCCATGATGCAGCGCAACTTTACGACCTCGGGTCTTATCGTCATCACCATGGCCGTGGTGAGCGTATTCGTGGCGGGCGGCAACGCGTGGTTTGGCATCTCGGCCGGCTCGCTCGTCATGATCTTTACCTACACCTATAACCTCACCATGCGCCTGAACTACGTAAGCTCCATGATGCAGCGCATCAACCGCGCGCTCGGCGATGCGGCCGAGATGACGCGCGTGCTGGACGAGCCACGTTTGGTGGCAGATGACCCGGACGCCCCCGAGCTCAAAGTGACCGAGGGCGCGATTGATTTTGAGCAGCTGAGCTTTGCGTACCGTGACGCTGCGGCGGGCGAGAGCGTGTTCGATGACCTGACACTTCATGTGGCGGCGGGCCAGCGCGTGGGCCTGGTGGGCAAATCGGGCTCGGGCAAGACGACGCTCACCAAGTTGTTGTTGCGCCTGGACGATGTACAGGGCGGCCGCGTGCTCGTGGACGGCCAGGACGTCTCGCGCTGCACGCAGCAGAGCCTGCGCCGTCAGGTTGCCTACGTGCCGCAGGAGGCGCTGCTGTTCCACCGCTCCATTCGCGAAAACATTGCCTACGGTCGTCCCAA
The DNA here is from genome assembly GCA_031296755.1 of Collinsella sp. Classification (GTDB taxonomy): domain Bacteria; phylum Actinomycetota; class Coriobacteriia; order Coriobacteriales; family Coriobacteriaceae; genus Collinsella. Next base: position 45,031 of record JAUMMZ010000032.1, on the reverse strand, counting down.
CGCCACTGATGAGCAGATTCGCGAGGCGGCTCGCTTGGCTAATGCGACCGAGTTTATCGACCGCTTGCCCCGTGGCTTTGACACTATGGTGGGCGAGCGCGGCGTCAAGCTCTCTGGCGGTCAGCGTCAGCGCGTGGCTATCGCCCGCGCCATCCTAACCGACGCGCCGATTCTGGTGCTCGACGAGGCGACGTCTGCCTTGGACAGCGAGTCCGAGGCGTTGGTGCAGGAGGCGCTCGAGAATCTGATGCGCGGCCGCACCTCCATTGTGGTGGCGCACCGCCTGTCCACCGTGGCGGCGCTTGACCGCATTGTGGTGCTGGCCGATGGCGAGATTGTCGAGGACGGCACGCATACGCAGCTCGTCGAGGCGGGTGGCGAGTACGCGAGCCTGTGGAGCCGTCAGACCGGCGCATTCTTGGAGGCGTAAGCGTCTCGGACGTGGGACAATTGTGCCCATAAGTTTATTGTGCCGTTGAGCCGAGGAGTCGTTATGCCACGCGAGACCAATGCCGCCAAACGCGAGCGCGCCGTTGAGGTGTGTGAGCGCCTCAACCGTCGCTATGGCCCGGTCGAGTGCTTTTTGGACCACGAGAATCCCTTCCGCCTGCTGATCGCGGTGTTGCTCTCGGCGCAAACGACCGACGCGCAGGTCAACAAGGTGACGCCGAAGCTGTTTGCCCAGTGGCCCACGCCCGAGGCCATGGCCGGGGCGAGTGTGGCTGACGTGGCAGACACCATCAAGTCACTCGGCTTTTATAAGAGCAAGGCCAAGCACGCCGTGGAGGCCGCGCAGATGATCGTCGCCGACTATGGCGGCGAGGTGCCGGCCGACATGAAGGAACTCGTGAAGCTGCCGGGCGTGGGACGCAAGACGGCGAACATCGTGCTCAACGTGGGGTATGGCATCGTGGAGGGCATTGCGGTGGACACGCACGTCAACCGCATTGCGCATCGCCTGATGTTGAGTCCCAAGACACATGCCAAGGAGCCGCTCAAGACCGAGCAGGATCTGCTCAAGATTTTGCCGCACGAGTATTGGGAGTCGGTCAACCATCAGTGGATCACCTTCGGTCGCGAGATCTGCGACGCCCGCAAACCCAAGTGTGACGAGTGTCCGCTGGCAGATTTGTGCCCCAGCGTGCGCGTAGCGGGGTAGGGCGGAACGCATCTTCGTCTGGCGTTTTTTGCGGGGCTGGGTTTGCTCTTGAGCCGGAGTCCTCTCCATGCGCTACCATGACAGGCAATGAAATCCGCCGCATACCCGCCGAGCTTGCCCCGGCGGGCTTTTGGCGTTGCAATGCCGGAGGAACAGCATGCTCATTCACCGTATAGCCGCGCAGCTCTACACTGCCGAGGCCTTGCAGGCCGTCGAGGCCGGGCTCGATGCTGGCGAGGACGTGACGCTGGCTGTGTCGCAGTCGGGCCGCACGCTTATGGCGGCCGCCCAGTTTGCGCGCCGTCCGCGCCCGACGGTCTATATCGTGAGCGGCGAGGATGCGGCCGATCGCGCCGCGCGTAGCCTTGCCGCCTACGTGGGCCTGGCGCACGTGTGTCGTTTTCCTGAGCGCAAGGACTATCCGTGGCGCGAGCAGGCGCCGGACGACGCCGTGGTGGCGCAGCGCTGCGAGGCTCTGGGGCGCATCGTGCGCGGGGACAACTGCATCATGGTCGCCTCGGCTCGCGCGCTGCTGCGCTGCGTGCCGCCGGTCGAGAGCCGCTACTGGGAGTCCACTACTTTTGCGGTGGGCGAGGAGATTCCCTTTGACGAGGTGCCGCAGCGCTTGGTGGGCATGGGCTACACCAATGCCGGCGCCGCCGATGCGCCCGGCTTGTTTCGCGTTCACGGCGACACCGTCGAGGTGTTCCCCGCACAGGAAAAGGCACCCGTGCGCATCGAGTTCTTCGGCGACGAGATTGACCGCATCCGCCGCATGGTGAGCTCCACGGGGCAGACCATCGGCAACGAGGACAGCATCGAAATCTTTCCCTGCCGCGAACTGGCACTCACCGACGAGGCCGTCCACAACATGCATGTGGCGCTCTATCGCGCCAGCCAGGATGACAGCAAACTGGCGGCGCTGCTCGAGATGGTGGATGCGCGCATCGTCACGCCCGAGCTCGACCGCTTTTTGCCGGTGATGTACGGCCAGACCGTAAGCCCGTTGGCGCACGTGAGCGGCAAGGCGCTCGTGGTTCTGTCCGAGCCGCGCTCGCTGTTCGACGACTGCCTGCGCGCCTACGAGGATATCGAGGCGCGTGCCGGCGAGGCAGGGATTGACCGCCTGGATGGTCTGTACGTGCGCGCTCAACAGCTCGATTTTGGTGCCCAGCAGCGCTTGAACTACGTAAGCCTCATCCGTGCCGGCGGTGCGGTGACGGCCGAGCTCAAGATTGAGCAGCCTGCTATCGCAGGCTCGGACAACCGTTTTATGACGCGCGTTCAGGAAGTCGTGGGCAAGCGCTATGCCTGCGTGTTTGCCATTCCCGACCGCGGCGCGCGCGAGTCGATGGAGCTCACCTTTGGCGACGAGGGCATTACCTTTGAGGAATCGCTGACGGCCGCGCCCGAAAACGCCGGCGTCATTGGCGAGCGCGTGCGCGTGGCGGCGGCAGATTCTGCCGATCGTGCTGCCCGTCAGGATGCTCATGCTGCAATTCGCGAGCGTAAGGCTGACGCGTTCAACGCCCGCTCGCTCGAGGCGGGCGCGGCCCAGGCTGCCGCCGGTGCTGCCGTGCCCACTATCTCGCGCGGACGCGTGACCTTTGTCGATGCCGCCCTGCCGCAGGGCGTGGTGGTGCCCGATGCCAGCCTGGCCGTGTTCTCGATCGCCGACCTCAACGCCCGTATGGATGCCAACCGCGCGCGCAGCCGCCGCAAGGTGGACATTACGCAGATCACGTTTCCGTTTAAGCCGGGCGACTACGTGGTGCACGCCACTCACGGCATCGCGCTCTTTAGCGAGATCGCGCGCCAGGAAGTGGGCGGCAAGGAGCGCGACTACTTTTTGCTGGAATATGCCGACGGCGACAAGCTCTACGTGCCGCTCGAGCAGGTCGACCGCATCACGCGCTATGTTGGCCCCGACGGCGACAAGCCGCGCCTGACCAGGCTCAACACCGCCGACTGGACGCGGGCTACCAACAAGGCGCGCAAGAATGCCAAAAAGCTGGCGTTTGACCTGGTCGACCTGTATACACGCCGCTCGTCGATTACCGGTATCGCCTGCCCGCCCGACACGCCCGAGCAGATCGAGATGGAGGAGAGCTTTCCCTACGACGAGACGCGCGACCAGCTGGAGGCTATTGCCGACATCAAGGCCGACATGGAAGCGCCCAAGCCCATGGACCGCCTGCTGTGCGGCGACGTGGGCTTTGGCAAGACCGAGGTTGCCCTGCGCGCGGCGTTTAAGTGCGTGGACTCCGGCCGCCAGGTCATGGTGCTCTGCCCCACGACCATTCTGGCCCAGCAGCACTATGAGACGTTCTTTGAGCGCTTTGCCCCGTTTGGCCTCGAGGTCGAAGTGCTCAGCCGCTTCCGCACCCCGGCGCAGCAAAAGCGCGCGCTTAAGGCGTTTGCCGAGGGCACGATCGACGTGCTCATCGGCACGCACCGCTTGCTTTCTGCCGACGTGAACCCCAAGAACCTGGGCATGGTGATCATCGACGAGGAGCAGCGCTTTGGTGTGCAGCACAAGGAGCAGCTCAAGAACCTGCGCGAGCAAATCGACGTGCTCACGCTTTCGGCAACGCCTATTCCGCGAACCATGCAGATGGCCACGAGCGGCGTGCGCGACATGAGCCTGATCACCACACCGCCGACCGGGCGTCGTCCCGTGATCGTGCACGTGGGGGAGTACGACCCCGATGTGGTGAGCGCGGCGATTCGCCTGGAGGTGGGCCGCGGCGGCCAGGTGTACTACGTGTCCAACCGCGTTAAGACCATCGATGACGCCGTGGCGCGCGTGCATGAGGCCGCGCCCGAGGCGCGCGTGGGCGTGGCACACGGCAAGATGAGCCCGCGCGAGGTCGAGGACGTGATGATTGAGTTCGCGACCAAAAAGATCGATGTGCTCATCGCCACGACCATCGTGGAGAGCGGCATCGACAACGCAACGGCCAACACGCTGATCATCGAGGACTCGCAGCGCCTTGGCCTGGCGCAGCTCTACCAGCTCAAGGGCCGTGTGGGCCGCTCTGCCACGCAGGCCTACGCGTACTTTATGTTCCCCGGCGAGCTGCCGCTCACCGAGGAGGCAACGGCGCGCCTGACCGCACTTTCCGAGTTCCAGGACCTGGGCAGCGGCATGCGCATCGCCATGCGCGACCTAGAGATCCGTGGCGCCGGTTCGCTTATGGGAGCCGAGCAGCACGGCAACCTGTCGAGCGTGGGCTTTGATCTGTTTACGCAGATGCTGGGCCAGGCCGTGGCCGAGGCGCGCGGCGATGACGACGCCGGCGTGGAGGCGGCGAGCGTGGGTATTAACCTGCCGGCCGACTACTTCTTGTCCGAGGAGTACCTGCCGGCGGTGGACCAGCGCGTGCTCGTGTACCGTAAGCTCGCAGCGGCCGAGGACCTGGAGAGCATTGACGAGGTGCAGGAAGAGACCGAGGCCGCGCATGGTGAGCTGCCGTTGGCGGGACTCAACCTGTTCAATCGCGCGCGCATCCGCATTCGCGGCGAGCGCCTGGGGCTCGAGAGCGTCACGCTCAGCGGCGGTCGCATCACGTTTTTGGGCGTCGACGTGCCCAAGAAGGTGGCCTTTGAGCTTAAGACCCGCTATGGCGCGGTGAACTTCCCCAAGAGCCGCAAGTTGTCGGTGCCCTACAAGGCGGGCGCCGGCGCGGGCAGCGGCCTGGGTCGCGGTCTCGACGCCAACGACGGCACCGGCCCCGTGGCCGCGGCACTCATGCTGCTGCAGCAATTAGGCGCGAGCGACGATGACTAACAAGTAGGGGGCGTGGCGGGGCAGAGCTACCAGTTGTTCTTTGCCCGCCACCTCGCAGGTTGATTCCAGCCCCATCGAAAGGAAAGCATGTTCGGGTACATCTACAAGAAAGACGCCGCCGCTATCGCGGTTGTCCTGTGTCTTTGTCTGGGCGTGGGCAGTTTCTTCGATTATCAGATCTCGAGCGCGCTGTTCAACATCGGCAGCATGTACGGCCGCTTTATCGAGGCCGCTGGCGAGTTGCCGTTTGAGCTGACGGCGAGCATCGCGGGCGTTATGCTCGTGCGCGCGGTGCGTCCCGACTCCAGGGGCAGCAAATGGCTTGCCGCGCTCGGCATCCTCGTCAACGTTGGCCTGACCGGCTACGAGATCGTTTCGTCCCTGAGGGTTGGCGGTAAACTCATTGCGGCTCAGTTGGTGCTGACGTTTGTGCTGGTCATCGCTGCCAACCTTATCGTCTATCGCCTCACGCGCACGACCGAGCCCGACGAACTCACGCGCTGGGCGTTGATGGTGCTTGCCGTGTGGATCGCTCAGGCCATCATCCTCAACGTGATCGTCAAGCCACTGTGGTCGCGCCCGCGCATGCGCGTGATCGAGGTCACGCCGGGGCTCAATTTTCAGCCGTGGTGGGTGATCGGCAATCCCGACAAGTGGACCTATATCGCCGCCGGCGTGATCAAGGACGGGTTCAAGTCGTTTGCGAGCGGACACACGGCGCATGCGGCGATCGGCCTTATGCTCGCCGGGCTTCCCGCGGCAGCCTTTAAGGAAAAACCGTCGCGTCGCCGCGTGATTTTTTGGGCGGCGGCTGTGATCGCGGCGCTCGTCGCCTTTGGGCGCATCGTGATAGGTGCGCACTTTTTGAGTGACGTGAGCTGCGGTTTTGCCCTGGTACTGGCACTTGAGTGCCTTGCCGCGCGCATTGCCTATCCCAACGGCGTACAATAGCTCCGTTTGAATCATCTGGCCGATACCCGGTAAGAGAGGATTGCCATGCTCGCGTTTAACAACGATTATTCCCACGGCGCACATCCGGCAGTGCTGCAGGCGCTCGTCGACACCAATATGGAGCCGCAGCCCGGCTACGGTACCGATGCGCACACCGAGCGCGCCAAGCAACTTATTCGCGAGGCCTGCCAGGCCCCTGATGCCGACGTGTTTTTTCTGGTGGGCGGCACGCAGGCCAACGCGACGGTGATCGACATGCTGCTTGCGCCCTACGAGGGCGTCGTTGCTGCTGAGACTGGCCACGTCGCCTGTCACGAGGCGGGCGCTATCGAGTTTGGCGGCCACAAGGTGCTCACCATCCCCGGCTACGAGGGCAAGATGCACGCCGAGGACCTCGAGAACTATATCCAGGTGTTCTACGAAAACGAGAGCTACGAGCACACGGTGTTCCCGGGTGCCGTGTATGTGAGCCTATCGACCGAGTACGGCACGCTGTACTCCAAGGCCGAGCTCGCGGCGATTCACGCGGTGTGCCAGAAGCGCGAGATTCCGCTGTTTGTGGACGGTGCTCGCCTGGCCTATGCGCTGGCGGCCGATGAGTGCGACATTACCCTGCCCGAGCTGGCGCAGCTGTGTGACGTGTTCTACATCGGCGGCACCAAGTGTGGTGCGCTCTGCGGCGAGGCTGTGGTGTTCTGTGGCATGCACGCCCCGGCGCACCCCATTCCGCGTATTAAGCAGCATGGCGCACTGCTCGCCAAGGGCCGCCTGATGGGTGTGCAGTTCGAGGCTCTTTTTACCGATGGCCTGTATTTTGAGATTGGTCGCCAGGCGATTGAGACCGCTCAGGCGCTTCGTCGTGTGCTGCACGAGCGCGGCTACCAGTTCTTCTTGGAGACGCCCACGAACCAGCAGTTCGTGATTCTGCCCAACGAGGATATGGCCCGCATTCGCGAGCATGCGGCGATCGAGTACTGGGAAAAGTACGACGATACTCATACGGTAGTGCGCTTTTGCACCAGCTGGGCCACGACGCAGGAGGACATCGACGCGCTGGCGGCTGTCCTGTAGCCTGATGTAATGACGAGGGGCCGCCCTGCGCTGGGTTTGGCGCAGGGCGGCCTTTGCTTTTGGGGGAGAAGAGTTGTATGACCGAGATGTCCGAGCCGACGATTCGCCTGGCGACGCCCGAAGACGCGCCGGCGTTGCTTGCCATCTATGAGCCATATGTGCGCCAGACGGCGATTACCTGCGAATACGAGGTGCCGAGCGTTGAGGAGTTCGCCGGGCGCATCGAGCGTACGCTCAAGCGCTATCCGTACCTGGTGATGGAGCTGGACGGGCGTCCGATAGGCTATGCCTATGTGAGTCCGCTCAACAGCCGCGAGGCATACGACTGGTCGGTCGAGACGTCGATTTACCTGGCACGCGATGTGCGCCATGGCGGGCTGGGTCGCAAGTTGCACGATACGCTCAAGCAATGCCTGATTGCGATGGGCATCACCAACATGTGCGCGCTCATCGCCGTGCCGCACGATAAGGACGACGAGTATCTGACGCACAACAGCCAGGATTTCCATGCCCATATGGGATATCGCCTGGTGGGTGCCTTCGACCGCTGCGCCCAAAAGTTCGGCCGCTGGTACGACATGTGTTGGATGGAGCTGGTCCTAGCCGAGCGCACGCCCAACCAGCCCAAGCCAACCTGGTTCCCCGACCTCCTCGCCTAAAACCACCACGAAGGTGCCTGTCCCCTTTGTGGTGGTTTTGGCAGGTTAGCCGATGGGCTCGGTGTATTTGGCACGGTCGGTGCGCTGGATGCGCTTGGAGACATGGAGCGGGCGGCCGTCGGTGTCGTAGACGTAGTCGGTGATTAGGATCAGCGCCTGCCCGCGCTCAACGTTGAGCAAAAACGCCTCGTTTTGCGAGGCATAGCACACCTCAAAGGTCTTGTGCCCCTGTGCCGGCGCGCGATGGAATTCTTGGCGCAGCGTCGCGTAGAGCGAACCATTGATATCGCGATCGATGAGTGCTTCAAAGCTCGGTGGTAGATAGGTAGTCTCCAGGCACAGCGGCGCATCGTCCAGATAGCGCAGACGGACAAGTTTGACGAGCTTGCTGCCCACGGCCGCATCAAAGAACTTAGCTATACTGCCGCCCGCCTTGGTAAAGCCCGAGTCCACCGTGCGCGTGGTGGGCTTCATGCCCTGACCCTGGACCTGCGCCGTATAGCTCGAAAACACCAGGTTGTTCTCGTGGAGCGCCGGCGTGTCGGCCACAAAGGCGCCGCGCCCGCGCTCGGTTCGAACCAGACCCTCATCAACGAGCACCTTAAGGGCATGGCGTACGGTGCTGCGCGACAGCCCCGATTCGTCCATGAGCTCCATCTCGGACGGCAGCTTGTCTCCGCGTGCGTAGATGCCGGCGGCGATGCGGTCGCGAAGCGTACCCGCCAAGCGCTCGTATTGGCTCAGTTTCTTTTTAGATGAAGCGTTCATGCGATCAGCCTATATCTAACTTGTATGCTTATCTAAGCAAGCATGTATTCAATACGACAACAAAACAGCTGGTAGCCAATTATCAAAAACCGCATCAGCAAAAATTCTAAGATAAATATAGCATACAACTAGTCGACATAACCAAAACATGTATGTAACTTGTATGCCTGTGATGAGCATCAAACGAGAAGAAAGGCTGATGCACGATGACCACTCAGGAACAGGTTAAGGATGTCGTTTCCCAGGTTTTGGCTGACAAGGCAGACAAGGGCGGCATCAAGCGCGTCGTGTGGATTGGCGCCGGCGGATCCAACGGCGGCAACTATCCTGCCCAGTACTTTATGGAGCACGAGGCCACGCAGGTCGTGAGCTCCAGCTACACCAGCAACGAGTTCGTGCACGCCACCCCGGCCTACGTCAACGAGAACACCCTGGCCGTCGTCGTGTCCATGCGCGGCACCAAGGAGACCATCGTCGCCGCCCAGGTCGCCAAGGACCACGGCGCCAGCACCATCGCAATCTATGTCGACGAGTCCGGCCTCACCGAGGTCTGCGACTACAAGATCCAGTATGACAGCCTGGCCGTCGACGAGTCCTGCATGGGCCGCACCAACTCCGCCGTCGTGACCATGATCGCCATGGAGCTTACGCAGCAGACCGAGGGCTATGCCGAGTACGAGACCGCTATGGCCGCCTTCGACCTGGTTGACCCCATCTATCGCAAGGCCGTCGAGTACACCCGTCCGCTCGCCGCCAAGTGGGCCGAGCAAAACGCCGACAAGCCCTGCATCAACGTGATGGCTCAGGGTCCGCTCTTTGGTGCCGCCTACGTCTTTAGCATCTGCAACGTGCAGGAGATGCTGCAGATCGACTCCTGCACCATCAACACCTGCGACTTCTTCCACGGCCCCTTCGAGATCCTGGACAAGCGCACCTCGCTGTTCCAGCTCATCAGCGTCGGCCGCAGCCGCTGCAACGACGAGCGCGGCATCCGCTTCGTCAACCAGTACGGTGGCGAGCGCGTCTATCAGCTCGACGCCAAGGAGCTCGGCCTCAACGACATCAAGGACAGCGTGAGCGAGTACTTCAATCACCTGATCTTTGCCCCGATCCTCAACAACGTGTACATGCGTGCGCTCTCTGCCGTCACCCACAAGGACTACATGACGCGCCGCTACATGTGGAAGCTGGACTACTAGGGGATAGAGCGGCCTAACAGCTCGATGTCCTCATAAGTTGCGGTGGAATAGTTCCTGCTTGGGGGCTTGAAGCCTCTATTTAGGAACTATTTCACCGCAACCGCCCAGTAATCCGCTGGGGGCGGAGGAAAACGGATCACTTATCCGCTCGCCGATTTGTGTCTTGAAAAATGTATATAACGACTATAACGTAGTACGAAACATATTGGAAACAATACCGAGGAGGCTGCGTTGAAGAAGAGCAATCTGGGCTATGTGCTGGTGCTGATCGCCGCGCTTATGTGGGGCAGCATCGGAATCTTTGTAAACGGCATCTCGGCCATGGGCGTTTCGTCCCAGAGCATGGCTGCCTTTCGCTTGTTGGTCGGAGCGCTTATCTTGGCGCCGGTCCTGATGTTTATGGGCTGCCGTCCGGGTGAGGGGTCTACCGTGGCTCAGGGTCCGCTGGCCCTGTTCAAGGCAAGCCCTAAAGAGCTTGTTCCTTGTGCGCTTGTTGGCATCGTCGGTTTGGCCGCCGCTAACACCTGCTATTACGAGTGCATGGGCGAGGTGGGCATGTCCACGGCCTCGGTGCTGCTCTACACCTCGCCGGTGTTTGGCGTCATGCTCGGCCGCGTGCTTTATCGCGAGGACGTGACCCCCAACAAGCTCGTTGCCATTGTCTTTAACATCGTAGGCTGCGTGCTTGCAGTGACCAATGGCGACCTTTCCGGTTTTCATTTTTCGGTTTGGGGCGTCACGTCGGGCGTGATTGCAGGCCTTTGTGGTGCGTCGCTCGCGGTGTTTAGCCGAATAGCAACCAAGACGGTCCACCCGCTGGCTGTCACGTTTTGGGGCTTTGTTTTTGGCGGTGCGGTTATGGCAGCTATCGCGGCTCCGTGGCCGGATGTCGCCGCGGCAATGTCGCCACAGCTGCTGCTGCTGTTCCTTGGCTTTGGACTCATCCCCACAGCCGTTGCTTACATCTTATATATGCAGGGTCTGTCCATGGGGCTCGAGACATCGAAAGTTCCCGTCGTAATGTCTTTCGAGACGGTCGTCACCGTACTGGTGGGCATTGGTGTCTACGCCGAGCCCGCCGGCGCGATTAAAGTCCTGGGCATCGTGTTGGTGCTCGCGTCCATCCTGATTATGAACACCGACTTCTCCAAGCTGCGCAACAGTGTGTTTGTCGGTCATGTCATTGAGAGCATGACCTTTAAGCCCAACGCGTGGTGGACCGAAAAATCTCAGGACATGGATCTGTTTAAAGAACGCACCGGCATTGCGCTGGAACCCACCGTACAGGAAAGCCCCTGGTACTTCGTGCGATAGGGGATTGCGCGCAGGGTCTGACCTGGGGTTATCCAGCTAGCGCCGGCCTACCCAGCCCAACGTTTCGAGTACGTTAAACCCGTCAACGGTCGATTTTCACCCGCGAACGGTCTTTATACTAATTAGCAATATAAGCAACGTATAAGACGTTATAATGACCATAACGAAAAGGAGGAGGCAAGATGAATCAGATCATTCTCGCATCTCATGGCGGCCTGGCCGCAGGCGCCAAAGACACGCTCGAGATGGTTCTCGGCGACGTGTCGAACGTCCACGTCGTGTCGCTTGCTCGTGACGACAAGGAGCCCATCACCAATAAGGTTGAGGCTATGATCGCCACGTTCAACGCGGACGACACCGTCTATGTGCTGACCGATATGCTCGGCAGCTCGGTCAACAACAACATGGTCGAGCTTTCCAAGAACGGCACGAAGTTCACGGTTGTCAGCGGTTTCAACATCCCGTTGGCGCTCACGCTTGCTATGAGCCCCGCCCCCGTCAAGGGCGCCGAGCTCGCGGCCCTCATCAACGAGGCCCGCACCGGTCTGACCAATCCCAACGCACCGGTCGAGGCCGCCGCGGCTCCCGCCAAGCAGGCCAAGGCGTCCCGTCACAGCTCCGGTCCCGCCAAGATCGTCCTCGCACGTCTTGACTACCGTCTGCTGCACGGCCAGGTCGTCTTTACCTGGACCACCAAGGTTCAGGCCGAGCGCATCATCGTCGTCGACAACGCTGCCGCCAACGATGACATCAAGAAGGGCGCTCTTAAGCTGGCCAAGCCCCAGGGCGTGCGCCTGAACGTCTTCACCGTCGAGCGTGCCCTCGCCAAGATGGACAAGCTCAACACCCTCGGCGAGCGCGTCATGTTCGTCTTTGGCAACACGGCCGAGATGCTGCAGTTCTGCCAGGGCTACAAGCTCGACGCCATCAACCTGGGCGCCACCGCCAACCACGACGGTGCCGATCAGGTCGGCGGCAAGGACAGCTCCGTCTTCCTCGACGCCAACCAGAAGGCCGACGTCAACCAGCTGCTCGACATGGGCATCAAGCTCTACGTCCAGCAGACCCCTACGTATCAGAGCGTCGACATCGACGCCAAGCTGTAATCAACCAGGCTTTTGCCTGACTGAAAGGAGAAGGGTATGAATACGTTCATCAGTGCGGTGCTCGTCGGCCTCGTCGGCGTGTTCTGCATGTGGGACTCCCGCCTGCTCGGTCGTCTTAACTTCGAGCAGCCCCTCGTTGGCGCTACGCTCGTCGGTCTGCTGCTGGGCGATGTGCCCACCGGCCTTGCCGTCGGTGCCGCCGTCGAGCTCGTGTCCATGGGCCTGGTGCAGGTCGGCGCTGCCGTTCCGCCCGATATGGTCCTGGGCGGCATCGTGGCCGCTGCCTTCGCATGCCTGACCGATGCTTCCGCCGAGACCGCCATGACGATCGCCATCCCGGTCGCCGTCCTGGGTCAGCTCCTCGGCATTGTCTTCCGTTCCATCATCGCCGCCCTCACCCATGTGGCAGATAGCGCGATCGATAACGGAAAGTTCAAGACCGCCTACCGTATGCACATCTGCGCCGGCTCCGGTCTGTACGCCGTCATGTACTTCCTGCCGATCTTCCTCGCCGTTTTTGTTGGCACCGACCTGGTTCAGGCCATCGTCAACATGGTTCCCGAGTGGCTGTCCACTGGTCTTAACGTTTCGACCAAGATCATGACCGCCTACGGCTTGGCCCTGCTGCTCACCATGATGATCAAGAAGGGTATGACTCCGTTCCTGTTCATCGGTTTCCTGCTCGCCGCTTACCTCAACCTGTCCGTCATCGCGGTCGCTCTGATCGGTGTGTGCCTGGCTGTCGTCTTCATGGGCTTCAAGTTCAACGGTTCCCATGCAGCCGCCGGTGTCGATTCCGACTACGATCCGCTCGAAGACGACGAAGACTAAGGAGGAACACACTATGGCAACCGCAACCAAGGACGTGTCCCTGAACAAGAAGGTCAGCCAGTTCTTCTGGCGCTCCTGGGCCATCCAGGCCTCTTGGAACTACGAGCGTCAGATGAACATGGGCTTCCTCTACGGCATGGTTCCCACGCTCGATCGCCTCTATCCGGACGAGTCCGACCCCAAGCAGCTCGCTGCTAAGAAAGAGGCTTACCACCGTCACATGGCGTTCTACAACTGCACCCCGCAGACGAGCGCCTTTATCCTGGGCCTCACCGCCTCCATGGAGGAGGAGTACGCCAAGGATCCCGAGAACTTCGATCCCGATTCGATTAACGCGGTCAAGACCTCCCTCATGGGTCCGCTTTCCGGCATCGGCGACTCCTTCTTCCAGGGCACCATCCGCGTTATCGCCTTTGGCCTGGGCGTTCAGCTGGCTCAGCAGGGCTCCATCATGGGCCCGATCCTGGCCATGCTCATCTCCATCGTCCCCTCTGTGCTGATTACTTGGTTCGCCGCCAAGATGGGCTATCAGGGCGGCCACGAGTACCTGAGCAAGCTTCAGGGCGGCGACCTCATGGAGAAGCTCATGTATGTCTGCGGCATCGTGGGCCTTATGTCCGTGGGCGGCATGATCGCTACGCTGATCGGCGCCACCACCCCGCTGCAGTTCGCTGAGGGCACCGTTGTTATCCAGGACATCCTGGACGGCATGATGCCCCAGATGATCTCCCTCGGCCTCACCGGCCTTATGTACTGGCTCATCAAGAAGAACGTCAACACCGGTTGGCTTCTCGTGATCGCCATCGTGGGCGGCATCGCCCTCTCCGCGGCCGGCATTCTGGCCTAGTCGCGACCAAGCGCCTAACCGCTTTCCCCCGGGGGCCTGCCTGGCATCCCATACCCCAGGCAGGCTTCCATCCCCAAAATGCGACAATGGGACAGTCCCCTTGTCGCATCCTCAACGGACCGGCGACTCGGTCCAAACCACGGTAACCCTGCGAGCGCCCGGCAATGTGGCGCCGCAAAAATCGAAAGGAATGTGTCAGATGTACGAGATCGACCTTAACCTCCCTAAGCAGATCGTCGCTGACGTCCTGTCCAACCACGAGATCCACAGTGTCGCCTTCGTCGGCTGCGGTGCTTCCATGTCCGACCTGTACCCCGCCAAGTACTTCCTGGCCAACAACACGGACAAGCTGAACGTTCAGATCTTCACCGCTAACGAGTTCAACTATGACACGCCTTCCTGGGTCAACGAGCACACCTTCGTGATCACCTGCTCCCTCGGTGGCTCCACGCCCGAGACCGTCGAGGCTAACAAGACCGCCAAGAAGCACAACTGCCCGGTCGTCTCCCTCACCAACAAGGCTGGCTCCGCTCTGACCGTCGACGCCGACTACGTCATCGTTCACGGCTTCCACGCCAACTTCGCTGCCAAGTGCGAGAAGCCCGGCTATGCCATCGCTCTTGCTCTCGAGATCCTTCAGCAGACCGAGGGCTATGACAAGTACGACGACATGATCACCGGCCTCACCAACGTCTTCGATCTCTGCGAGAACGCTGCTCAGTCCTGCAAGAAGCTCGCCAAGAAGTTCGCTGAGGACTTCAAGGACGACAAGATGATTTACTTCATGGCCTCTGGTGCCTCCGAGAAGATGGCTTACTCTCACGCCGCCTTCCTGTTCACCGAGATGCAGTGGATCGACGCCGCCGCCTACAACACCGGCGAGTACTTCCACGGCCCGTTCGAGGTTTCCACCGAGGGTAAGCCCTACGTCTTCTTCATGTCCGATGGCGCTACCCGTCCGATGGACGCCCGCGCCCTCACCTTCCTTGAGCGCATGGGCGCCAAGGTCGCTCTGATCGACTCCAAGGACTACGGCCTGGCTGACGCCGTGCCCGCGAGCGTCGTCACCTACTTCAACCCGCTGCTGCACCTCGCCGTTATGCGCGAGTACGGCAACCAGATCGCCGAGGCCCGTCAGCACCCGCTGACCATGCGTCGCTACATGTGGAAGCTTTCCTACTAATCACAAGTAAGTAGACCTTACGGGTTGATTGAGAGGGGATGGGGTTTGCGCCCCGTCCCCTTTTTTGCTCTGGGGAGGGCGTGTCTGTCGCGTCGCAAATCCCAGATAAAACCTACCAAAATAAACCTGTCCCTTTTTGGCAGGTGGGAGGAGATGCGTATGATCAAGGCAGTGCTGTTTGACATGGACGGCGTGCTGGTCGATACCGAGTGGTTCTACAACCGTCGTCGCGTGGCGTTTATGGAAGAGAAGGGCTTTCACTTTGACGAGATCCCCGATCTTTCGGGGTCTAACGAGCCCGCCATTTGGAAGTCGCTGGTACCTGACGATGTTGAGCTGCGCGAGCGCCTGCGCGTGGAGTACAAGCAGGTCTATAGCCCGGACCATCCCGTTCCGTATGCCGAGCTGCTCAACGAGCAGACGGAGCCGGTGATGCGCGCACTGCACGAGCGCGGCGTGAAGTGTGCCATCGCGAGCTCGTCCTATCGCGAGTTGATTGACGAGCTGGTGGGGATTGCCGGTATCGCCGACGTGCTGGACTACACCATCAGCGGTCACGAGTGCAGTGCGTTTAAGCCCGACCCCGAGATCTACCTGCGTGCCATGGAGGCGCTGGGTGTGGAGCCTACCGAGTGCCTGGTTATCGAGGACTCGCCTTTGGGCATCGAGGCTGGCAAACGTTCCGGCGCCCGCGTCCTGGCACTGCGCCCGCACGAGGGCGTCAACCTCGATCAATCGCGAGCCGATGCCGTTATTGATAATCTGACCGACATTTTGGCCGCTTTGTAGTGTCAATCCGCCGCGAGAAGCACGGGTTCAAACGTTTTTTTGCGGTGGACTGGCTCAATTTGGTTTCGATTTTGATCCGTTTGGCTTCGATTCGGACTGAGTGAGTAGACTTTTTGGTGCAGGACGAGCACAAAGCGCATCTGCTCTAGTAAAACCGCAGGTCACAGGGGTGGCGGTTTTGGGTGTGCTCTGCAGGTCGCGTAAAGTCTACTCACTTGTAATTTGGGCCTTTGGTCGTGGGGTTGCTGGTCCCGCTTTGGTTGTCGAGAGAGGGTGAATTGAAGCGCCCCCGCACGCTCCATGCTACAATCGCGGACATACCCCACAACTACATCTGCCTTCGAAAGGAGCCTGCGTGGCGAACGCCATCGATCAGCTCACGGACCGAGTGCTCGTACTCGGCCGCCTCACCATCGTCCGCCGCGCTATTACTGCCGTGGCGGTCACCATTTCCGCCGTTCTCCAGACATTTCTGATCCAGGCGTTCATTCAGCCCGCCGACCTGCTTCCGAGCGGTCTTACCGGCGTCGCGGTCCTGCTCGATCGCGTTACCTCGCTGGGTGGCGTTCATATCGACATCTCGCTCGGCATGCTTGCGCTCAACATTCCCGTGGCGCTCCTATGCTGGAGCGGCATTAGCAAGCGCTTCGTCATCTTCTCGATGATGCAGGTCGTGCTCTCGTCGCTGTTCCTCAACGTCTTTCACTTCGCTCCATTTTTGGGCGACAAGATTATGCTCATCATTTTTGGCGGCGTGGTCTCGGGTCTGGGCGCTGCCATCGCGCTAAAGTCCGGCGCATCTACCGGTGGCACCGACTTTATCGCGCTGTGGGTCTCCAACCACACGGGCAAGACCATCTGGGGCGTTATCTTTGGTTTCAATTGCTTTATTCTGGCGATCTTTGGCTTTATGTTTGGCTGGGACAACGCGGCGTACTCCATCGTGTTCCAGTTTATTTCGACCAAGACCATCGACAGTTTCTATCGTCGCTACGACCGCGTGACGCTGCAGATTACGACGCGCAAGGCAGACGAGGTCATGACTGCCTACGTAAACCATTTTCAGCACGGCATTAGCTGCGCCGAGGTCGTCGGCGGATACAGCCGCGAAAAGATGTACCTGCTGAACACCGTTGTTTCGACCTACGAGAGCCAGGACATTATCAAGTTGGTGTGCGACGTTGATCCCGGCGCCGTGATCAACGTGTTCCACACGCTCAACTTTGTGGGCGGCTGGTGGGGCGGTCATGTCGACGAGCCCATGCCCACGGCCGTTCCCGATCCCGACAAGCCCGCACGCATGGCCAGCAGGCAGGCGCGCCTCAGCGAACAGGACAGCCTGCAGCAGGACGACGGCAAGTAGGGTATTGGCATTTTGCCGGTCCTGCGCAACCCATCCGAACGAGCCCCCCGAAAGCCCCGTTGCTTTCGAGGGCTCTCGTTTGCCCAGATAAAACCTACCAAAATGAAGCTGTCGCTTTTTGGTAGGGAGGGTGTATCGTTTTATCAATATGAGGTAACATGAAACTAGACGTTATATACGTATTAGAAATTTAGCTATTTTGATAAGAGTGATCAGATATGCCTGCGCCCAAAAATGCACCGCTTTACCAGCAGATTTATGACGAAATCAAGGATGCGATCGAGAAAGGTGTTTATGCACCCAAGGAGCGTATTCCGTCCGAGCTTGAACTAGCCGAGCAGTACGAGGTGAGCCGTATTACGGTGCGCCGCGCTGTCGAGGAGCTGTGCTCCGATGGTTACCTGGTTAAGCAGCAGGGCCGCGGCACCTTTGTCTCCACGCCGCACATCAACCGCCAGTTTCACGCCTCGACGCTGCAGACGTTTACCGCGCTGTGTGCCGGCAACGGCATGAAGGCCGGTGCGCACGTGATCGATCGCCAGATCGTTCCGGCGCGCCAAAACGAGATGGAGTTCTTTGGCCTGCAGAAGGATGCGCTGCTGCTGCATATCAAGCGCGTGCGTACGGCCGACGGCGAGCCCATCTTTGAGGAGAACATCTTTGTGCCGTTTGACGCCTACCGTGAGCTGTTGACGGCCGATCTTGAGGACAAGTCGATTTTTGCCGAGGTCGAGCGTGTTGGCGGAACGCCGATTGTCTCGGTTGGCTACCGTACGGTCGAGGCCGTTCGAGCTAACGCCGAGCAGGCGGCCGAGCTGGGCATTGCTCCGCACGATCCGCTGCTCAACCTGCGTGCCGGCTTTACCGGTCCCGATGACGAGCCGGTTTTGATGGGTAAGCAGTACTACGTGGGATCGCGCTACGTTATGGTCATGTAAGTTACGCGGTTTTACCAAACCGCGTAACGGCTCGACGCTGCAAACGCCCCTAAGCGGCAATCTGACGTTCAATCGTCGGTCGCGTACCCAAAGTACGCTTCCCTCCTCTTTCACGTCACCTTGCTCGCTTAGGGGCGTTTTCGCTGACTTATGCTCAACCAGCGACGTTTGCGCGCTTGTCAAGAGATTAGCCGTTGGGAAAGTGTCCAAAAATCCCACGCTCGTTCCTTTTGGATTGCGTTGCCCGTGGCCGACAGCCGTGCGGCACCGGTCCGCGTGGCGGCGTATAATCGGCGGCAGATGACTTGGACGTTAGGAAACCATGACCGATAACATGCAGCAGATGGCGCTCGACACGCTCGGCGCCTATTTTGGCTACACCTCGTTTCGCCCGGGACAGGACCGCATGGTCGATGCGATCCTTGCCGGTCGCGATGCGCTGGGCGTTATGCCCACGGGCGCCGGCAAGTCCATTTGCTACCAGGTGCCCGCGCTCATGCTGCCCGGCATCACCTTTGTGGTGAGTCCGCTGCTGTCGCTTATGGAGGACCAGACCCGTGCGTTGCTCGCGGCGGGTGCGCGACCCAGCTATCTCAACTCCAGCCTTACTCCGGCCCAGCAAAACACCGTGCTCAAGCGAGCACGCGAGGGCCGCTACCAGCTTATGTACGTGGCGCCCGAGCGCCTGCTCGAGCCGCGTTTTTTAGCCTTTGCGCAGGAGGCCGCAGCGGACGGCGGCATTGGCGTGCCGCTCGTGGCCATTGACGAGGCCCACTGCGTGAGCCAATGGGGCCAGGATTTCCGCCCCGCCTACCTGCAGATTCGCGAGTTCATTGATTCCCTGCCGCGGCGCCCCATCGTGGCGGCCTTTACCGCTACGGCGACCGAGCGTGTGCGCGCGGACATTCAGCAGATGCTCGGCCTGCAAAACCCTGCGACGGTGGTGACGGGCTTCGATCGCAAGAACCTCTACTTTGGCTGCGAGGAGATGGGCGACAAGGCCAAAGCGGCGTGGGTGCGCGACTATGTGATCGCGCATTCGGGCGAGAGCGGTATCGTGTATTGCTCGACCCGCAAGACGGTCGATGCGCTGGCAGGCGAGCTTGCCGAGGCGCTGGGCCCCAGCGGCATTCGCGTTGGCCGCTACCATGCCGGCATGGGCAACGAGGCCCGCCGCCAAAGCCAGCGCGCCTTTATCGACGACGATATTCAGGTGATGGTTGCCACCAACGCCTTTGGCATGGGCATCGACAAGCCCAATGTGCGCTACGTGATCCACAACAACGTGCCCGAGAGCATCGAGGCTTACTACCAGGAAGCGGGCCGCGCCGGCCGCGATGGCGATCCGGCCAGCTGTCACTTGCTGTGGAACGGTAACGATTTTCGCATGCGCCGCTTTCTGATCGATCGCGGCGATGCTGCCGATGAGGCACTCGACGACGAGCAGCGCGCGTGGGCGCTCCAGAATCGATATCGTCTGCTCAGCCAGATGGAGGGCTACTGCAATACCACCGGCTGCCTGCGCGAATACATGCTGCGCTACTTTGGCGACGAGGCCGCGGCCGAGCATGCCGCGGCGGCCGGTGCGGGCGCCACCGCCATGGACGACGTCGAGGGCTGCGGCAACTGCAGCAACTGCCTCACGCAGTTCGAGGTCGAGGACGTCACCGATATGGCCCGCGCCGCCGTGCGCTATGTGGCCACGCGACCCATGCGCTTTGGCAAGTCGCTGATCGCCGACGTGCTCCACGGCGGCAACACCGAGCGCATTCGCCAGATGCATCTGGACGAGGACCGCGGCTACGGTGAGCTGTCGAGCGAATCGGTCGGGCGCATCAAGGACATCATCGGGCAGCTGTGCGGTCGCGGTTATTTGGCCACCTCGCAGGGGCAGTACCCGGTCGTGGGACTGGGTCCGCGTGCCGGCGAGGTCGAGGACGAGGCGTTCGTCTTTACCGTTAAGCGTCGCGCGTCCAAGCGCAAGGCCTCGGCCCGCGCCCGCCGCGCCGTCGATCTGCTGCGCGAGGAGGCCGAGCTGGACCAGCACCCGCGCGTTGGCGACGATGCCGAGCTGTTCGAGCGCCTGCGTGCTCTCCGCAAGGAGATCTCGACCGAGCTGGAGATGGCGCCGTATATGGTCTTTTCCGACAAGGCCCTGCGCGGCCTGTGCCGCCTGCGTCCGCAGACGCGCGAGGAGCTGATCCAGGTCAACGGCATTGGCGAGAAAAAAGCCGACGCCTTTGGCGAGCAGTTTATGGCGGCGATTGAAGAATTTGAGTCCGAGCATGCGCGGGATGGAGCGTAACGATGGCATTCGACGATAAAACCGACCGCACTGACGTGCCCGCCGTGCCGCTGTACCAACAGGTCATGGATGACCTAAAGGGCGAGATCGCGCGCGGTGTGTACCCCGCCGGCTCGCGCATTCCTTCCGAGATGGAGCTCGTGAAGTACTACGGCGTGGGACGCATCACCGTGCGCCGCGCCATCGAGGAGCTGTCGCGCGCGGGGTATCTCAACCGCCAGCAGGGGAGGGGCACGTTTGTGTGCGCGCCCAAGCTCAAGCGCAAGATTGTCCAGAAGGGTGACGTTCAGAGCTTTTCCGAGGGTTGCGCTGCCAACGACATGGTGGCCGGAGCACGTCTGGTGTCACGCACGGTGGTTGCGGCGACGCGCGAGGACGCGGCGTTTTTTGGGGTGGAACCCGGCTGCGAGCTCATCGTTGTCGAGCGCGTGCGCACGGCAGACGGCGTGCCCGTCATGCTCGAGAACAACGCCTTCGTGCTGGCCGACCATCCCTATCTGCAGACGCTTGCCGACAAGGACCTCACGGACAATTCCATCTTTGCGCTCGTTGCCGAGCATTCGGGCCGCGCGCCGCTCAAATCCGACCCCTGCACCGTGGAGATTGCGCTTGCCGATGCTCAGGCAGCCCCGCTGCTGGAGGTGCCGGTCGGCGAGCCGCTCTTCTATATGGAGGCGTACTTTACCGATGCGGACGAGCGGCCCTTGCTGCTCGGACGCCAAAAGATCGTGGGCTCGCGCTATGTCTTCGACATCTAACGTCCACAGATAGAACAATATAGAACAAATTTGCTGAGATGACTTCACGGGCGTTGTTACACGTGCTATAAATAGGGCAACATAGAACGACAGCAGGTACGAGCTGTCGTCGTTCAAAGCCGCCCCACAAGGAGGAGCATCAGCATGAACGCACACGATCTGGTTCAGGAAATCATCGAGCGCAAGGGCAAGATCGAGAACGTCTTTTGGATCGCTTGTGGCGGTTCGATGATCGACCTGATGCCGGCCAACGAACTGCTCAAGCGTGAGGCCACCACGTTTACCTCGACGGTCTACACGGCGCGCGAGTTTTGCCTGATGGCTCCCAAGAGTCTTGGCGAGAAGTCGCTCGTCATCGCCTGCAGCCACAGCGGCAACACGCAGGAGGTCGTCGACGGCTGCGAGATGGCGCTGGCCGCCGGTGCCGAGGTCATTGCCCTTACCGACTGCGAGGGCTCAAAGATCGACAACGGCAAGTGGACTACCTGGGTCTATCCGTGGGGTGAGGGTGTGTCGCAGGCTGAGGTGCCGCAGGGCATCGGCGCTCTGATCGCCGCCGAGTTGCTCGACCAGCAGGAAGGCTACGAGGCACTCGCCGACATGTATGAGGGCCTCAAGCAGATGGATGCGCTGCTGCCCGCCGCCCGTGAGAAGGTCAACGCCGAGCTGGGCGCCCGCTTTGCCGAGCTCTGCCAGCAGCACAAGTTCTTCTATATCCTGGGCTCCGGCCCCAACTTTAGCCAGACCTATGCCATGGCGATCTGCTCGCTCATGGAGATGCAGTGGCAGCACTGCTGCTACATCCACTCCGGCGAGTACTTCCATGGCCCGTTCGAAGCCACCGAGCCCGGCGTGTTCTACTTTGTGCAGCTCGGATCGGGCGAGTGCCGCCCCATGGAGGAGCGCGCTCTTGCGTTCCTCAACACGCACACCGATACCGTCATGGTGCTCGATGCGCTCGAGTACGGCGTGGGTGAAGTGCCTGCCAGCGTGCGTTCGTACCTGGAGCCGATCTTCTTCTACGCGATGAGCTGCGAGCTGCGTGCCGCCCGCGGCAAGGTGTTCGACCACAGCCCCGAGATTCGTCGCTACATGGGCATCGAGCAGTACTAGGTACCGGGAAAAGTATTCACCTTCGATTCGCAAGCGAACAGCGTGCGTAAAAAGCGGGCCGCGCCGGTGGGTTTCCGGCGCGGCCCGCTTAGTATCGCGCATAGATTCGCAAGGTTGCGGCAGCCAGCGGCTTACTTGGCGTCGTGGGCCTCGGCGTCCCACCAGTCGAGCTGGGCGATGTTGTCGCGGATGTGCTGGCAACTCTTGTGGAAGCCCTCGAGCTCGTGCTCGGACAGGTCCAGCGTGTAGACCTCCTCGACGCCCTCGGCACCGATCACGCACGGCAGGGAGGTGAAGATGCCCTCCTCGCCATACTGGCCGGTCATAAGCGTAGAGGCCGAAAGCACGGCATGCTCGTTATGCAGCACGGCAGCGCAAACGCGCGCGGCGGAGTTGGCGACGGCGTACTCGGTGCACTGTTTGCCCTGGTAGGTTACGTAGCCGCCCTTGCGTGCAAGCTCCTCGACCTCCATGTGGTCGAAGGCGTACTTGTCAGGGTTCTCGGCCTGAAGTTCGTTGAGGCTCTTGCCGGCGATGGTTGCGGCCTTAAAGGCGGCAAGCTGGCTAAAGCCGTGCTCGCCGATCATGTAGGCGTCGATGGACTTGGGGCTCACGCCGACCTTCTTGGAGATCTCGGTGCGCAGGCGGGCGGAGTCCAGGCCGCAGCCCGAGCCGATGATCTTCTTGGGATCGTAGCCGGTCAGGTGCCACAGCTCGGTGCACACGACGTCGCAGGGGTTGGAGATGCTCACGAAGATGCCGTCAAAGCCGGCGTCGACGATGCGCTTGGCAAAGGTGCGGGCGGCGTCGGTGGTAAAGAACAGCTCGCCGTCGCGGTTGCCGGCGGCCAGCGCGACCTTGCCGGCGGCGTTGACGATGACGTCGCAGCAAGCAAGCTCCTCGTAGTGGTCGTAGCAGTTGACGATCTTGGTGTTGTACGGGACAAACGAAAGGGAGTCGCGCAGGTCCTGGACCTCGGACGTCACCTTGGCCTCGTTGATATCGCACAGGTACAGCTCATCGGCAATGCCCTGCATGAGCAGACTGTTGGCAACATGTGCTCCTACGTGGCCCTGGCCGACCACACCGATCTTACGCGTTTGGTACATATATGTATCCTTTCGGCCGAGTTTTTTGCGTCGAACCATTGTAGCGTCCTGCTGCCACTTTGCTAGGCTAAAGCGCCATAGATTTTTGGGCATGCCTTAATCTCTACTTTTGGAGCGATTTGGGCCGCTGACGGTATCGCTGGGCGATGTGCTCGCGCGGACGGGGCCGCTCGTTGTACCATAGCTGCAACTGACTCGTAAGGAGCATCCATGCCCATTCGCATCCCCGACGCCCTCCCTGCCGCCGCGCAGCTCGAGAGCGAGAACATCTTTGTCATGACCGAGTACCGCGCGCTGCACCAAGACATCCGCCCGCTGCGCGTGCTCATCCTCAACCTCATGCCCACCAAGATTGCCACCGAGACGCAGATCATGCGCAAGCTCTCCAACACGCCGCTGCAGGTGGAGGTGGACCTGCTGCGCACCAAGACGCACGAGGCCACGCACGTGAGCGCCGGCCACTTGGAGACGTTCTACCGCACGTTCGACGACATCCGCGACATCCACTACGACGGCCTGATCATCACGGGCGCCCCGGTGGAGCAGATGCCGTTCGAGGAGGTCGACTACTGGCCCGAGCTCTGCCAGATCATGGATTGGTCCACCACGCACGTGCACTCTACGCTGCACATTTGCTGGGGTGCACAGGCCGGTCTGTACCATCATTACGGTATCCAGAAGTACGACCTGCCGGCAAAGGCGAGCGGTGTGTTCGAGCATTATCTGGTGAAGCCGCAAAGCCCGCTGGTCCGCGGCTTCGACGACCGTTTCTATGCCGTGCATTCGCGCAACACCGATGTGCGCCGCGAGGACGTGGAGGCCGAGCCGCAGCTTGAGGTCGTGGCCGTGTCCGACGAGGTGGGCTTGTACATCGTCAAGTCGACCGACAGCCGCCGCTTCTTTGTCTTTGGCCATCCCGAGTACGATACCGACACGTTGCGCTTGGAGTACGAGCGCGACGTGAAGCGCGGACTCAACCCCCAGGTGCCGGCGCATTACTTCCCGAATGACGACCCCACCGCCGAGCCGCGTAACGTCTGGCGCAGCCAGGCTCAGCTGTTCTACACCAACTGGCTCAACTACTACGTCTACCAGACCACGCCCTACGACCTGGCCCGCGCCGGCGAGGAGCACTAGGCTGCGGCTGTAGCTGTGGTTGCTGCTGCGGCCGTTGCTGTGCTCACGGCGTGACGAACGTGGATTTTCGGACACACGAGCGTGGATTTTCGGACGTTTACAAATCGAGCGTGGATAATCTCCCACTTTTGGCTCAAAACTAGGCTCAAAACGGGAGATTATCCACGCTCATTTTTTAGGCATGTAGATGCCGATGGCTCGGCTAAGAGACGGTGCATGCAGAGGCAAAGTCGCATTTGGCGTAGTCTTGAATCTCGACGGGTTTTTCTTTCTGATAATCCAATGGACCAAGGCATCTAAATGTGGAGACAGGGACCTCTCGACAACCGCCCTACCTGCAGATATAAGCCATCAACCCAAAACGTCCAAAACCGTCAAGCATTTGGTCGGTGCCTGGATAGCATTTGGTCAGACTTCGCATGAAACCGTCTGGTACGTTTGCGCCGTTCCAAGATCTGGGAGGCGACATGGGAAACATGACGGCGAATCAAAGACTTGCAGGTCACATTAAGGCATGCGAACAGCAGATGAGCTGCGTGTACGCGCGAACGGCGGCGGAGGCAAAGCAGATTGAGCGGCGGGTGGCGGCGGGAAGTCTAGAGGCGGTCATGCCGGGGCTGTATGCGCGTCCGGAATACTGGTCCGAGCTCAAGTTTCGGCAGCGTTATCTGCATCGAGTGCGGGCCCTTGCGCAAAAGCACCCCGACTGGACATTTTGCTCCTATACGGCGGCTGTTATCTATGGTCTTTCGGTTTCGCATGCCAATACGACGCACATCCATATCGCCGTGGCACCGGCACAATCAACGACGCTGGGCTCTCAGGTCGTTCGCCATCGTTATGTTCGTCAAACACGGGCCACCCAGATGGACATTGCCGTGACCGATATCGATCAAACGATTACGGATTGCCTGGTCGATGCATCGTTTGTCGAGGGCTTGATCATTGCGGACTCGGCGCTCCATGAGCAGCTGTTGTCGAAGGAACATCTCGTTGAGACGGTCGACAAGCTTGGCCTGAATCGACGCGGTGTTGTGACGGCGCGAAGTGTTGCACGGTGTGCCGACGGCCTGTCGGAAAGCGGTGGCGAGTCCAAGGCGCGCGCCCTGATGATCGAGCGCGGCTGGCAGACGCCGGAGCTGCAAATTGAGCTGTTCGACCCGGTTGAGCCGGGACGGCCGTATCGCGTCGACTACTTGTGGCGCGTGGGAGATCGGCTGATCATCGGGGAATTTGACGGATTCGTTAAAAGCGAGAAGGCGGCGGAGGAAGGCAAGCTCGCAAAGGCGCAGTTTGATGAGCGCCAGCGCGAGTCGAGGCTTTCGCTGCTTGATAACTGCAAGATCGTGCGCTTGTGCTGGGATGATCTGAGGGATCCGGGAAAGCTTGATCGCAAGCTCAAAGTTGCCGGCGTGCCGCGTGCGTGCTGAGGGGGTTGCAGGGCGTTGAGCCGCACGAGCGTGGAAATCCGGACACACGAGCGTGGATAATCGGACGCTTGTTGAATGAGCGTGGATAATCTCCCGTTTTTGGCTCGCAAGGGGGTTCAAAGCGGGAGATTTTCCACGCTCATCGTGCAGGTGCGATGCAACGGCGGTTAGGCGCCGATGATGTGGGGTAGCGGCAGGTCGTGGGCGTCGGTGGGAACGCGGTCGACACGCTGCTCGTCAAAGGTGATGCCGATGATCTGGCATGTGGCCGAAAGCGTGGGCAGGTAGCGGTCGTAGCAGCCGCCTCCGTAGCCTAGGCGCGCGCCGGTTTGGTCGAAGGCCACGAGCGGCACAACAATCATGTCGAGTGCTTCGGCAGGCACGATAGGGAAGCGGTTGCTGTCGATGTTCGTAGCCGCAAAGGCCTGCGTGGGGTGGGCGATAAACGGAGCCGCGGACGCATCGTCGGCGGCAACTGCCCGCATACACATGCGCTGGCCACAAGCCACGGTGTCTGTTGCCGAGAGCATGCACGGATAGGCCACGCGCCAGCCGCGCGCGGCGGTCGCAGCGGCAAACGCGGCAGGGTCTGCCTCGGAACCCACCGCGGCATAGACGGCAACGGTGCGCGACACCGCGGCATCCAAGCGATCCGACAGCTCAACCAGCCGCGCACAGATAACGGCAGACTTTGCCGCCCGCACATCCAAATCAAGAGCATCGCGCCGAGCAATCACCGCCCGTCGCAACTCAGCCTTGTCCATCCCGGCCCTCTCTCCCAAACCTACCAAAAAGGGACAGGTTTATTTTGGCAGGTTTTATCTGGGCAAACGTCGAAGCCGCCACAAAGGCGCCCTGTGTGGCGGCTTCGACTCGACGTTGGCTTCACAGCGCCGCAGCGATCGCTTCAGTCACAAACTTATTGAGTGACTCACCCTTCTTTGCCGCTGCCAGCGCTGCTTGCTTGTGGAGCTCAGAGCCCGTTCTTACGTTGAACGAGCCCTTAAAAGCCCGCTCGGGTTCCTTGCCCTTTTCGGCACAAAACTCAAGGTAATCGTCGACGGCGTCGTGGAAGCATCGCTCCACTTCTTCAACCGTGGAGCCTTCAAATACAATTGCGTCCCTAATGCCGGCGACCATACCTGTCAGCACGTGCTGTTCGGCATCGAACTCGACCGGGGCGAAATAACCCTTGTAAGCCAAAACGTTACTCATGGCTGCCTCCGACATCTTGTAGAAATCGAACGATGTTTCGGATGGTTCCCGCCGTCAATTCGTCAGATGGATGGGGTGCGTGCATCACGAACATTCTGCCGTCCGATGGCCTGTAGAAGCGAATGCGCGATCCGGATGTCCTGCCTTTGTTGTCCATTTCAAAGCCATATGAAGCCATAACTTTAAGAAAGTCAGCAAATCTATACGTTGAAGGACAGCTAAGCAGCTGGGCGATGAGTTTGTCGATCCGAGCCATCCTGCCTCACATCCCGCAACTATATTATAGTTGCAATTTAATCCCGAAGCAATCACCCATACTATAGAACACATGTACGTATGGAACAAGTGTTCGAACCGCCACAAAGGTACCTGTCCCCTTTGTGGCGGTTTTGCTTGCTGTGGTTATGCCATCAGGTCGACTACGTTAAAGCCGGCGTTGCTCTTGGCGATGACGTCTCGGCCGCCAAAGACGCAGGTGGGCGACGCGGCTGCGATGCGCGTCACATCGGCGCCGAGCGAGCGCAGCTCACCGGGTGTGGCCGCAAGCATCTGGGCGCGGCGCTCCTCACGTGCATGTGGATCGAGTCCGGCCAGGTAGGTCGTGTTGCGGCGCTTGGTGAGCGCGTACGGCTTCACCGGCGCGTCCATGCCGCTCACGCAGCTCACGATAAAGCCCTCAAAGGCGGCCTCGTCGGGCTCAAAGCTGCTGAGCCATTCGCCTGCGCGCGCCACGCGCTCAATCGAGGGGTCGATTGCCGGGTCGCGGTAGGTGTAGAACGCCGCCTGACGCTCGCCGGCCGCGCGGAATCCGCAGCCGTACGCACCACCCTTCACGCGGATCTCGTTCCACAGGTAGTCGTAGGAGAGCGCGTTGGCGGCAACCGCCCAGGCGCCCGTCACTTCGAGCCCCAAGCGACGCGGATCGCACGCGCTCGCCGCAAAGCAGATGTCGCTGGGGATGACAAAGGCTTCGTGGCGGTCGCACGGCGTCGGTACCACGAGCGCGTCGCGGCCGGCATTGGCGCCGTCGCCAGCGCCCAGCCCCAGGTCGCCCGCGGCATCCCAGTACGCGTCAAAGTCCTCGTCGCTGCCGGTAAAGCTCGCCATGCGGCCGTCGGCCACAAAGATGCGGCCCGCCAGCTCGGTAAGCTTGGCGCGCAGGCCGTCCAGGCGCTCGTCAAAGTGGTCGAGCAGATCGCGCAGGAACAGATAGAAATCAACGCCCGAAAGCTGCTCGCGCACCACGGCCGAAGGCGAGCTGTAGCTCATCGCGCGACCGAGCGCCGCCGAGTGGCCGTTGTTGATAAAGCCCTGCTCAAGCCCAATGCGAATCTGCGTGAGCACGTCGCGCACGCGGTCGGCGTCGGCGTCTGCCAAAAGCGTGCTCGACCATACCTCGCGCGGCAGACTCGCCAGCGCGTCGATCTTCTCGGACAGGGCGCCGGCGCTCACCAGCAGGTAGGGGCGCACGCCGTCCACTTCGGGCTGGGTCATGACCTCGGTCGTAAAGCTCAAAAAGCCGAGCTTGCCGGCGAGCAAGTTGTCGAGCTCCTCGGCCGAATGCTCGCGCGTGGGCAGCTGCTTGAGCAGGCGGCAGAGCAGCGTCACATAGGGCAGGTCCTCAAACGCGACGCAGCTCAGGTCGAAATACTGCATAGCGTAGGCCAAACGGTTGGTGGGGATGCCGTGGCGCAGGCAGGGGATGGGCGCGGTCGTGTCCACAACGAGCGGCGGCTCGGGGCGCGCCTCGCCAATGTCGGATACGCGGAGGCGCGGCAGCGTGGCCTTGTCCTCGGGCGTGTCCTCGGCCTCCTGCGCGGCACGCAGTACGGCCGTGCGCTCGACCACGTCGGCCAGCTCGGCATCGGTCATGGCGTCCCGCTTGGCTGCCAGCTCGGCGGCCTCGGCACCCTCCGAACCCTCGGTGGCGTCCACCGGCACCAGCTCGACCAGTGCCATGTGATCGTTCTGCAGCACCAGTTCGCGCAGCAGGTCCTCAAAATAGCTGCCGTCCAGCTCGCCACGCAGCTCCTCGTACACCGGGCCGTACTTGAGCGCCAGCGTCGCGGCGTCGTCATCGTAGAGCCAGGTGCTCAGCGCGTCGCACGCAATGGCCACGCCGTCGGCGATACCGTAGTCGCGCTGGCGCAGGTCGTATTCGTTGCTGCTGATGATGGCTTCCAGGCGCTCGCGCGGAACGCCGTGCTCACACAGGTCGCGGCAGGCGTCCTGGAACACGCGACGTAGCTCGCGCGCCACGCCGGGCTGCGCGTTTTGCAGCATGATGAGCTCGTAGGGCTGCAGGCTTTCGGCCGCGGTGTAGCTCACCACGTTGCCGCCCAGGCCGGCGGCCAGAATGGCCTTCTTAACCGGCGCTTCGTTGGAGCCCAGCAGCGCCTCGAACAGGATATCCGCCGCGATCGTGCGCTTGCGGTCGAGCGCGCTGCCCAGCACCAGACCCAGGCCCACCAAGGCGTTCTCGGGCGTGGTGGCCATCTCGACGCGCTTATACTCGCAGGTCACAGGCTCCTGCACGTCCAGCGGATTGGGTGCCAGCGCGGACGGGTCCTCGCCGGCGGCAACGGCTGCGTCCATGCGGCGGCTCGCGGCACTCGGCTGCGACAGATAGCGCTCGTCCAAAAAGGCCAGCGCGCGGTCCACATCTAGGTCGCCGTAGAGCGTGATGTAGGAGTTGGAAGGATTGTAGTGGCGCGCGTGCGTGTCCAGGAACTGCTCGTAGGTGAGCGCGGGAATCGCGCGCGGGTCGCCACCGCTCTCGTGTGCATAGGCGGTGTCGGGATAGAGCGCGGCGTTGACGGCATCGTCCAGCACACTCATGGGGTCGGACAGCGCGCCCTTCATCTCGTTGAACACCACGCCGTTATAACGCAGCGTGCCCTCGTGCAGGCTCGCGGCGCTGCTGTCGCCGTCGCCCTCCGGCAGGTCCAGTTCGTAGTGCCAGCCCTCCTGCTCAAAAATGGTGGGCTTGGTATAGATGGCCGGGTTGAACACCGCGTCCAGGTACACGTCCATCAGGTTGTACAGATCCTGCTCGTTGGTGGTGGCAACGGGGTAGATGGTCTTGTCGGGGTAGGTCATGGCGTTGAGGAACGTCTGCATGGAGCTCTTGATCAGGTCCACGAACGGCTCCTTGACGGGAAACTTGGCCGATCCGCACAGCACCGAGTGCTCAAGAATATGGAACACGCCGGTGGAATCGGCCGGCGGCGTCTTAAAGCCAATGGCAAAGGCCTTGTTCTCGTCGTCGCACGCCAGGTACAGCAGGCGAGCGCCCGAGGCAGTGTGTCGCAGCACGTAAGCGTCCGAGTCGAGCTCGGGCACGGTCTCGCGGCGCTCGACGGCAAAGCCGTGGCAGGTAGTGCCGGGCACCAGCAGTGCAGCGGCTGCGGCGCGCGGGTCGGTTGAGGTGGTGGGCATATGCAGTCTCCTTTGACGCCCCAGCGGGGGCGAATCGAGTCGAATCCCCGAGAGTATACCCATATGGGGCCGCGGCTCTGCGGCGAACTGAAGACGATGCTGGCGGATTGGGCAAAGGCCCCGCGTGACCGCCGCGCGAGCGTGGAAAATTGGACACTCGCCAAACGAGAGTGGATATTTGGACGGAATCTGCCGCAAAAGCCCAAAAAACCGTCCAAATATCCACTCTCGATATCCGACCGTCCGAAAACCCTCGCTCGTCCATCACTCACGTATCTCTCATCTCTCATTCGTCACAAATACGAGAGATAACAGAAAGACGAGAGATAAATATGAGAGATAACTGAGCAGCAAAGAGACAGGCAATCATGGTATTGTCTCAATACCGATTG
Organism: Collinsella sp.; assembly: GCA_031296755.1. Lineage (GTDB taxonomy): Bacteria > Actinomycetota > Coriobacteriia > Coriobacteriales > Coriobacteriaceae > Collinsella. The sequence continues at coordinate 14,166 of JAUMMZ010000032.1, read as the reverse complement.
TTCTACCAGCAAAAATATGTATAAATGAAGCAAATGGTAGACATTCCATCTCTATCTATCTCTTATCTCTAAGCCGAGAGATAGAGAGAAAAATGAGAGATAATTACGAGAGAGGGGGTGCGGACAGAAAGTTGGACCGCGGGGCGGTCCGGACTGGAGGTTCGCATGTACAGCAGGGAGAAGGTCGAGCTCTTCCTCCTGGCGACGGAGGACGGCATGGGGCCGACCGCCGCCGCGAAGTTCGCGGGGGTCTCGGTGGGCGCGGCCAAGAAGTGGGCGACGGGGCACCTCCCGCACAGCTACACCGGGGCGCGCTGTAGAATCGGGGCGAGGAAACCGCCACGGAAGGAGGCCAGCTTGGGCCCCGACAAGTCGATCTACGCCCCGCCGGCGACCGGCCCGCTCGCCGGGCTCAACGAGGACCAGATAGAGAACCTGCTGCTCAGGGCGGTGTTGGCCGACCTAAAAGCGGAAGGGTGGGACCCGGCTTCGATCTCGAACAGGAGCAAGTGCGAGCTCGGCGAGAGATTGAGGCGGGCGACCGCCCTGCCCCTCCGCTCGATCACGGGTTTCTTGAGGATATCGAAGAGCTCCTATGAGTACTGGAGGCCCCGCGTCGCCGCGCCGCGCGACCGCGACGCCGACATACGCGACCGCGTGGTGCGCATCTTCCGCGAGGGCTCGGGGTGCTGGGGGTACCGCACCGTCTGGGCGCGCCTGCGCCGCGAGGGCGTCCGGGCCAGCGAGAAGCGCGTGGCCCGCGTGATGCGCGAGGAGGGCCTCGAGGTCGTCTACAACAAGAGGCGCGCCCGGGGCTACAGCTCCTACGCCGGCGAGGTCTCCAAGGCGCCGGAGAACCTCGTGAACAGGAGGTTCCGCGCCGACGAGCCCAACCGGCTGTGGCTCACCGACATCACCGAGTTCAGGCTCCCGGGCGGCGAGAAGGTCTACCTGAGCCCGATCGTCGACTGCTTCGACGGGATGCCCGTCGCCTGGTCGATCGGGCTGCACCCCGACAAGCGCCTCGCGAACTCGAGCCTGCTCAAGGCCTGCGCGGCGAGGCCGGCGGGCGGGCGCACGACGATCCACTCGGACCGGGGCGGCCACTACCGCTGGCCGGAGTGGATCGGGATCTGCGAGGAGAACGGCCTGGTCAGGAGCATGTCCGCGAAGGGCTGCAGCCCGGACAACTCGGCCTGCGAGGGCTTCTTCGGGCGCCTCAAGAACGAGTTCTTCCACTACAGGGACTGGGAGGGCGTGACGGCCGAGGAGTTCATGGGAAGGCTCGAGGCCTACCTCGTGTACTATCGTGAGGAGCGGATCAAGAAGTCCCTCGGGTGGCTGAGCCCGATGGAGTACCGCAGGAAGCTTGGATACGCCTAGGCGCGGTCCAAGAAATCGTCCGCACCCCCTTTATACCGTTTACCAGCTTATTTAGGAACTATTTCACCGCAACTTATTTAGAGGGTGCTGAGCTCTGGGGTCCAGGCGATGGTGGGAGTCGCGCCGTCGAGAACCTCGTTGATGGTGGCGGCCATGCCGGCGAGTAGGCTGTTCTCGCTTACGGTGAGCGTCTTGTAGCCGCCGGCACGCATGAGTTCGCGGATCACCACGGCGCCAGCCAAGATCACGCCCGCGCGTTTGGGCTGTACACCCGGTAGCGCGGCGATGCCTTCCGCGTCCAACACAGACATGCGCTCGATAGCGGCCGAGACCTGCTCCAGCGACAGCTCGCGTAGGTGAACAAAGCTCGAATCGTACGGTTCCAGCTCGTGGACCAGAGCCACCAGCGTAGTCACCGTGCCACCCACCGCGACCAGACGCTCGGCGCGCTCAAAGTCGCTGGGCAGGCCTTCAAAATAGGCGGCGAACTGCTCGCCTGCCCACGAGGCAGCGGCAGCAAGCTCGCCGCGTGCGGGCGGCAGCGCCGAGAAAAACCGCTCCGTCACGCGACGGCAACCGATGTCCAGTGAGCGCGTTCCCTCCAGCGCAAAGACCCCGCGCTCAGGCGCATAGACGCCCGTCGCGAGCTCCGTGGAGCCGCCACCCGAATCGGCGACGATGATGCGCTCGCCTGCAAAGTCGTGCGCTACGCCAAAAAACGTCAGGCGCGCCTCAACCTCGCCCGGAATCACCTGCGGTTCGAGCCCCAGATCGCGCAGGCCGTCCAGCAGCAGGGCAGCATTGGACGCATCGCGTGCGGCGCTCGTGCACGTGGTGCAGATGCACGCGGCCCCAAAGGCACGGGCTTCGTCCACAAACATGCGGCACGCAGCGAGCACGCGCTCAACGGCCGCCTCGCAAAAGCGCCCCGTCGCGTCCACGCCCTCGCCCAAGTCGGTGATCTCGGTATGCTTGGACGATTCCACGATCGCCCCGGCCTCGACCTGCGCCAGCACCAGTCGCGACGACACCGTTCCCAGGTCGATCGCGGCTACCTTATAGCGTTTGCAATCTGCCATTGCGGGCTCCCCTCCGGGCGCTATTTGCCGTTGGACACGACCGTCTGGCCCTCGACGCCGTTAAACCCAAACAGCATGTCGAGCGCTTGGATGTACCACGGCGCGTCCTTACCGACTTCTTCGATTTCCTTGGCAACTTCGCTGGCCTTCTTGGCGTTCGACGACTTCTGGCTCGACGAGGCATCCGAATCGCCGTCCAGGCCCTGCACTTCAATCCTCTTCTCGCCGGGCATCACCAAGCCCAGGTCCTCGGATGCCGCATCCTTGATACCCTCCTCCGAGAGCAGCTTGTCGACGCTTTTTTGCAGCCCATCATTGTATTGCTGGCGAATCTCGACCTGCTTGGTCAAGATATTGCTCGAACGCTTTGCCACGTACAGGTCGCGCACGGGGAAATACAGGCTCACGAGCACCAGGGCAACGACAATGCCGATGAATAGCCCTCGCTGAGGACCGTGGGTAAAGTCGTAGATCGCCTTGACCACCGCGTTGTCGTTGGCGTAGTGCATAAAGTCCGAGCCCGAAAAACGGTTCGAAGGCCTGCTCGACCTATCGTGCGTTTGAGCCGACGAGCGCTGAGCATGCGACGAACGTGCCGGGCGCACTGGTCCATCTGTCGAAGTATTCACTTGAGCATTGGGGCGCGAGGTACTTGTCGGGCGCTGCATGGAGCGGTCGGCGCCGGCGTAGGCGGACCCACCGAGCTGCACCGTGCGCGCACGGCGAGGCGACGGCTCACGCGAACCGGCGGAATAGTACCTGTTGTCGTAAATCTGATCCATGTGCGCCTTGTGCGGTTGAGGTTTGTTTGCGCTAAGTATTCTAGTTATAGCACGAGCGCCCGCACCGCCTTCGCCAGCCTTTGCTCGACATAAAAAAGGCGCTGAGTCATATGGCCCAGCGCCCAATGGTGCTCAACAGCGCCCGGCTGGAGCAAGGCAAATCCGAGTCTTCCCCGCCCCCGCGACCTCCGCGTGCCTAGCGAATGTTGTAGAACGCGGCCTTGCCGGCGTAACGCGCGCTGCCCTCGAGCTCGTCCTCGATGCGGATGAGCTGGTTGTACTTGGCGATACGGTCGCTGCGGCACGGGGCGCCCGACTTGATCTGGCCGGCGTTGACGCCCACGACCAGGTCGGCGATCGTGGAGTCCTCGGTCTCGCCGGAACGGTGGCTCACGATGCAAGCGTAGCCGGCCTCCTTGGCGGTCTCGATGGCCTCGAGCGACTCGGTGAGCGTGCCGATCTGGTTGACCTTGACCAGGATCGCGTTGGCGGCACCCAGCTCGATGCCCTTCTTGAGGCGCTCGGTGTTGGTGACGAACAGGTCGTCGCCCACCAGCTGCACCTTGTTGCCAATGCGACGGGTGAGCTCAACCCAGCCGTCCCAGTCCTCCTCGGCCATGCCGTCCTCGATGGAGATGATGGGATAGGTGTCGACGAGCTTCTCCCAGTAATCAACCATCTGGGCACTCGTGTACTCCACGCCCTCGCCCTTGAGCTCGTACATGCCGGTCTCGGCGTTGTAGAACTCGGTCGAGGCCGGGTCCATGGCGTACATGAAGTCGATGCCGGGCTTAAAGCCGGCCTTCTCCACGGCCTTGGTGATGTACTCGAACGGCTCGGCATTGGTCTTAAGGTTGGGGGCAAAGCCGCCCTCGTCGCCCACGCCGCCGCCCAGGCCGGCCTCGTGCAGCACGCCCTTGAGGGTGTGGTAGACCTCGGCGCACCAACGCAGGCCCTCGGCAAAGCTCGGAGCACCCACGGGCATGATCATGAACTCCTGGAAGTCGACGTTATTGTCGGCATGCACGCCGCCGTTGAGGATGTTCATCATAGGTGTGGGCAGCAGATGAGCGTTGACGCCGCCCAGGTACTGGCACAGCGACAGGCCAGCCGACTCGGCAGCGGCGCGGGCAACGGCCAGCGACACGCCCAGGATGGCGTTGGCGCCGAGCTTGGTCTTGTTGGGGGTACCATCCGCAGCGATCAGCGCGGCATCGACGGCGCGCTGATCGAAGGCATCGAGGCCCACGACGGCATCGGCGCACTCGTTGTTGACGTGCTCGACGGCCTGCGAAACGCCCTTGCCCAGGTAGCGGCCCTTGTCGCCATCGCGCAGCTCGCAGGCCTCAAAGGCGCCGGTCGAAGCACCCGAAGGCACCATTGCGCGGCCAAAGCTGCCGTCCTCGAGCACGACCTCGACCTCGACGGTGGGATTGCCGCGGCTGTCGAGCACCTCGCGACCGTAGACGTCCAAAATATCGCTCATGTTGTCTCCCTCTCACTTGGAAACGTAGTGGATGCAAGCGACCGGCTGACCGTGCACCGTCGGTGCGCCTCCGTAAGTTAGCCATGTCGCACTTTTTGCATTATGCCCTAAGTTAGCCGAGGGATACACTTGATTTTCGAAAAATTTAGCGGGAACGATAAGGCGTGTCAGCCCGTCGTTCCCGCAGTCTTACTCCTCCGCCTTTGCGGCATCCCACAGGTCGTTGAGGCCGTGGGCCGAAAGCTCGGCAAGATCCACGTGAGCATCGGCCGCCATCTGCTCCATCGCGGCCCAGCGACGGCGGAACTTTGCCGTGCTGGCACGAAGGGCACTCTCGGCGTCAATGCCCTCTTTGCGCGCAACGTTGACCAGGGCAAAGAGCAGGTCGCCAAACTCCATTTCGCGCTCGGGCGTTCCGGGGGCCTCGGCCTCAAACTCGGCACGCTCCTCGGCGACCTCGTCCCACACGTCCTGGACCGTCTCCCACTCAAAGCCCACGGCAGCTGCCTTGCGCGACACCTTCTGCGCCTGCATCAGCGCCGGCAGATGCGTGGGCACACCATCGAGCAGACCCTCGGGCGCGGCCTCACCCGCCGCCACGGCTTTGTCCTTGGCGGCCTTCTCGGCAAGCTTGACCTCGTCCCAAATCTTGAGTACCTCGTTGGAGCTGTCGGCATCCACATCGCCGAACACGTGCGGATGACGGCGGATGAGCTTGGCATCGATATCACGCGCCACGTCGGCCAGTGTAAACTCGCCGGCGTCAGCAGCAATCTGCGCATGCAGCACGACCTGCATGAGCACGTCACCCAGCTCCTCGCGCAGGTGAACCGCGTCGTCCGCCTCGATGCAGTCGAGCGCCTCGTAGGCCTCCTCGATCATGTTCTTGCCAATGCTGCGGTGTGTCTGTTCGCGATCCCACGGGCAGCCATCGGGCTGACGCAGACGCCAGATGGTCTGCACCAGATGCTGCAGCTCGGCCGACGCATCGACCAGCGTGGACAGATCGCGCGAGCCCTCGGCATTTTGCTGAGCCATGTGCTCTGCCATGGTTAGTCCTCCTCCAGGATCACATGACGGAACGTTCCACCCTCGTAGATGCCGTAGCTGTGCGTGCCGTCCTTGGGGATGCTCACGCTGCCGGGGTTGAAGAGCCACAGGCCCGGGTGCGCGGCGCTCTCCTCGTTGACTTTGACGTGCGTGTGACCGTAGACGAGCGCGGAGCCCTCGGGCAGCGCGGGCGCGTGGTCGACGCTGTTGTGCATGCCGGCGCCAAAGACATGGCCGTGCGTCAGGAACAGCTCACGGCCGGTCTCGTCGAACAGCGTGGCGTAGTCGGCCATGACGGGGAAGTCGAGCACCATCTGGTCGACCTCGGCATCGCAGTTGCCGCGTACCGCGATGATGCGGTCGGCCAGGGCGTTGAGCAGCGGGATTACGCGCTTGGGGGCGTAATCGCGCGGCAGGTCGTTGCGCGGACCGTGGTAGAGCAGGTCGCCCAGCAGGACGATGCGGTCGGGCTGCTGGGATTCGATGGCGGCGACCAGGCGCTCGGCCCAGTATGCCGAGCCGTGGATGTCAGAAGCGATGAGGTATTTCATGGGGGATCCTTTCGGTGAGGTTGATGGGGCGGGTGTGGCGCGTCGCCGACCGTGTTACTCAAATCGCAGTGCCGCGGCTTGTGCTGCCTGCATAACGCGCTGGAGCGGCACATTGTGCTCGCGGGCGAGACGGGCGCAGTCCTCGTACTCGGGCGCTGCACGCTCGCTGCCGTCGGGCAGGGTGGCCACCTTGACGGACACCTCGCCCCATGGCGTCGTTACGCGCTCAAAGCGGCGTGGCAGGCAAACGCGCTCCATGACCTGGCGACGAATGCCGTTGGTCGTGGTTTCCAAAAAGATAATCGTCTGCAGGCGCTCGATATCCTCGTGAGCACAGATTACCTGCAGCTGCCAACTGGGACGGCCTTTCTTGCAATAGAGGGGCAGCCAATGCACCTCGCGCGCACCCGCCTCGCGCAGGCGGTCGGCAGCGTAGGCGAGCACCTCGGGCGACGCGTCGTCGATGTCGCATTCCAGCTTGACGATGGTTTCGGGTGCATCGGTCTCGCGGGACAGCGGGGATGTGCTATCGCATTGCATACGGTCCGAATCCTTTCCGCGCGGGCTCGTTTTGTTCATCCAAACGCTAGCACATCGGACGTGGCACAGGCATGACTTTCGTCCGTCGCCGCCCTCGCCCCTATCCAAACATGTACATCAGCCTCCAAACATGTCATTTTTTGCAGCTTTTGGAGGCTGATGTACATGTTTTGAGAGCGCAAGCGAGGCCGCACCGCGCACCGCACAGCCTTTCCAATCGATTTCGAGCTCCGGCGTGCCCGGCGTGTTAAAAGCTACACCATTACAATGGAGCGGATTCGCCAAATGCAAAGGAGTCGCCATGTCTGCCTGCCCGCTGGTCGATTGCCATACCCACACCTCGTTCTCGGACGGCCATGCCTCGTTTGAAGACAACGTTCGCGCCGCTGCTGCGGCCGGCTGCCGCGTCATGGTCTCGGCCGACCATCTCACACTGCCCGCCAGCATGGATGCCAACTGCGAAGTGCAGGTTACTGAGAGCGACCTGCCGGCACATCGTCTGGCTTTTGAGGATGCTCGCAAGCTTGCCGCGCAAATCGCGCCGGAGCTCGAGCTTATCTATGGCTTTGAATGCGATTGGTACGAGGGCTGCGAGCCTTTGGTTGAGCGCTGGTCCCAGGACGCCGTCGTACGCCTGGGCAGCGTGCATTGGATTGGCAACCCAGGCGATATCATGGCCGGTGCCGCGGGTACGGCGGGAACGGAAAACGTCGCTCGCCCCGATACACCCGATTCCCTTTGCGGCTGGATCGATGATGACACCAACCTGCATGTTTGGGAAAACCTGGGGGTACACGGCGTGTGGGAGCGCTACGTCGACGACTGGTGCCGCGCTTGCGAAAGCTCACTCAACTTTGACGTAATGGCCCATCCCGACCTGGTCATGCGCTTTTCGAAGGAAGGCTTTGCGCCCGACTTTGACCCGACGCCGTTCTGGGGGCAGATGGCCGAGTGCGCTCACGACACGGGCCGCCGCGTTGAGGTCTCGACCGCCGCGCCGCGCAAGGGGCTCGACGATTACTATCCCGCGACCGGGCTATTGCGTTGCTTCGCCCACGCCGAGGTACCCATCACCTTTGGCTCGGACGCACACCGCGCCTGCGACATCTGCTGGAACATCCGCGAGGCCCAGGCCCACGCTTACGACTGCGGCTACCGAACCTTCGACATCCCCCACCCCAACGGCGAATGGGAATCCACACCCCTCGACTAGCCATCCCTTCATAAGTTGCGGTGGAATAGGGATTGTTTTGCCTGATGAAGCGCTTAAACAGTCCCTATTTCACCGCAACTTCCATGACCCCGTTACATCAACAAAGACTGTCCCAAACGACTAGTGGCGGCGGGCGTTGAGTTCGCCGGCAAGCTCGTCGAGGGTGATACCGTAGCGCTCAAGGGTTACGAGCAGGTGGTAGACCAGGTCGCCGGCCTCGTAGCGGATGTGATCGTGATCGTTATCCTTGCAGGCCATAATCACCTCGCTTGCCTCCTCGGCAAGCTTCTTGAGCAGCTCGTCCTCGACGTCGGTCAGCAGACGCGCGGTATAGCTCTCCTGCGGCGATGCATCACGACGACCGTGAATCACCTCGGCCAGACCTGTCAACGTCTCACCGATATTTCCATCCTGAACGTTTGCGGTGCGCACACCCATAGTTCAATCCTTTCTGGTGCCGAGCGTCTAATCGAGCGCCCGCCCTACGCGAGCTTCTTAAAGAAGCAGGTACGGTTGCCGGTGTGGCAGGCCGGACCCGGCGAGTCGACCTTGACCAGCAGCGTATCGCTATCGCAGTCGGCCCAGAGCTCCTTGACCGCTTGCATATTGCCGCTCGTCGCGCCCTTGTTCCAGAGCTCCTGGCGGCTGCGGCTCCAAAACCACGTGGTGCCGGTCTTGAGCGTCAGCCCCACCGACTCCTCGTTCATCCAAGCAACCATAAGCACCTCGCCGGTGTCATACTGCTGAACCACACAAGGAATCAGCCCACGGGCGTCGTACGTAAGATCAGACGCTTCTATTACCTCAGTCATCATTTCTCCCAAGCAACAAACGAAATCCCACAGGTCGGCGAGGGTTGTCCAGGTGCCCGAGATTCCGAGCGACAAGCCCGACGACGCGTACTTAAGTACGCGAGGAGGGTTGGAGCCGGAAGGTCGGGTGCCTGGGCAAGCCGCAGCGAAGCCCACAGCATTAGAAGTCCAGCCTCACAGGAATACCCTGCGATGCCATATACTCCTTCACCTGGTGAATGCTGAAGGTTCCAAAGTGAAAGACGCTTGCCGCCAGCACGGCGTCGGCCTCACCCTCGATCACGCCCTCGGCAAAATGCTCGAGCGCACCCACGCCACCGCTCGCGATGACGGGAATCGGCACCGCGCGCGCCACGGCGCGAGTGAGCGCCAGGTCAAAGCCGGCCTTGGTGCCGTCGCGGTCCATGCTGGTGAGCAAAATCTCGCCGGCGCCGCGACGAGCCGCCTCCTCGGCCCACGCCACCGCATCGATGCCCGTAGCGTTGCGGCCGCCTGCGGTAAAGACCTCCCACTTGTCGGCACCGGATGCGCCAGGCAAGCCGACGTGCTTGGCATCGATCGCCACGACCACGGCCTGGCTGCCAAACGCCGCGGCAGCCTGGCTAATCAGCGACGGGTCGCGCACGGCGGCAGAGTTGAGCGACACCTTGTCAGCACCGGCTGCAACCATGGTGCGCATGCCCGCCAGGTCGCGAAAGCCGCCGCCCACGGTATAGGGAATAGCGAGCTCCTCGGCCGCGTGTGCCGCCATCTCGATGGTCGTCGCGCGGTTGTCGCTCGTGGCGGTAATGTCCAGGAAGACGACCTCGTCCGCACCCTCGCGGTCGTAGGCGCGGGCCAGCTCCACCGGGTCGCCCGCATCGCGCAGGCTCACAAAGTTGACGCCCTTGACCACGCGGCCGTCCTTGACGTCTAGGCAGGGAATTACGCGTTTGGTAAGCATGGGCTACTCCTCCCCTCGGGCGGCGGCCAGCGCCTGGGCCAGCGTAAAGTTGCCTTCGTAGAGCGCACGGCCGGTAATGGCGCCTTCAATCGCGACCTCGCCCACCACGGCCAGCGCGCGGATGTCGTCGAGCGTCGAGATACCGCCCGAAGCCACGACGGGAAAGCCCGCGACCTTGGCAACATGGCGATACGCCGCCACATCGATGCCCGTCTGCATGCCATCGCGCGCGATGTCGGTATACACCAGATGCTTAAAGCCCAGCTCAGTGAGCTGCGCCACGGCGTCGTCGAGTGCCACGCCCGCGCCGTCACGCCAGCCGTTCACCTTGACCTGACCGTCGCGCGCGGCGATGTCTGCCACCAACAGCTCGCCAAAGCCGCGAGCCACCACCTCGGCAAATCCCGGCTCGGTCACGAGCACCGTTCCGAGTGCGATGCGACGCGCGCCGTAGCCGGCCAGCTCGTCGATCCGCGCGAGCGAGCGGACGCCGCCGCCCACGTCCACGGACAGACCGTCGACGCTGCAGATGGCCTTAATCGCTGCCGAGTTGGCAGCGCATGTGTCCTCGTCCTCGCCAAAGGCAGCGGACAGGTCGACGACGTGCACCCAGCTCGCACCCTGCTCGGCAAAGGAGCCGGCAACGGCCACGGGGTCGTCGGAATATACCTTGCAGCGGCTCCGGTCGCCGCGCTCCAGGCGCACGACCTTGCCGCCGATCAAATCGATTGCGGGAAACAGAATCATCGGCCGGCCCCCTCGACGATGCTCACGAAGTTCTTAAGAATGCGCTGACCCAGCGCAGAGGATTTCTCGGGATGGAACTGGCAGCCCCACACGTTGCCGTGGCGCACGATGCACGGGAAGCTCCGCGTGTAGTGCGTGCGTGCCAGAACATCGGCGGCATCGGCATCGTCGGCCACCGCATAGCTGTGGGTGAAGTACATATTGGCGCCCTCGGCAAAACCGGCGAGCAGCGGATCGGCCGCACCGGCAGGCGTCATGTGCACCTGGTCCCACCCCACGTGCGGCACCTTCAGGCGGCTCGACTCCAGACGCGCGCACGAACCGCGCATAATACCCAGGCCATCGACCCAGGGGCCACCGGCCTGCTCGGGGGTGTTGCCGTCGGCAACTGCGCCCTCGTCCGCAGGCACGCCCTCGTTGCCGCGCTCAAAAAATAATTGAAGGCCCAGGCAGATGCCGAGCAGCGGAGTTCCAGCGGCAACGGCGTCGAGCACGGCCGCCTCCTCGCCGCTCTGGCGCATAAAGGCGATCGCGTCATAGAACGCGCCCACGCCCGGGATGACCAGGCCGTCGGCGTTGCGAATCTGCTCCGGGTCGTCCGATGTGCAGGCGGCGGCACCGGCGCGCGCAAGCCCGCGCACGACGCTCGACAAGTTGCCCTTGTGGTAGTCGACCACCACGATCTTCGGTTCGCCCACGCGACCCTCCCTTATCTCCTTCAAAACCTGCCAAAATAAACCTGTCCCTTTTTGGCAGGTTACAGTGAGCCCTTGGTGCTGGGGATGCCCTGCACGCGGGGATCGAGCTCGCAGGCGTGGCGCATCGTGCGGCCCACGGCCTTAAAGGCGGCCTCGATAATGTGGTGCGAATTGCCGCCCGCCAGCTCGCGCACGTGCAGCGTTAGTTTGGCATCGCGCGCAAAGGCGTAGAAGAACTCGACGGCCAGCTCGGTATCAAAGCTGCCCACGCGCTCGGTCGGCACGGGCAGCTCGCAATAGGCCTGGCCACGGCCCGAGATATCCACGGCGGCCATCACGAGCGTCTCGTCCATGGCAATCGCCGCGTCGGCAAAGCGCGTAATGCCCGCCTTGTCACCCAGCGCTTGGCAAAACGCCTCGCCCAGCACGATGCCCGTATCCTCGACGGTGTGGTGCGCGTCGACTTCCACGTCGCCCACCGCGCGCACCGTCAAATCGAACAGACCATGGCGGCCAAAGGCGTTGAGCATGTGGTCGAAAAACGGCACGCCGGTCGAGATATCGCACGCACCGGTTCCATCCAGGTCGAGCTTTACGACAATATCGGTCTCCCCCGTCTTGCGGGTCACCTCGGCATAGCGGTCCATCTACATCTCCTCCTTCACCAGCGCGGCAAACGCGGCCAGCACCTCGTCGTTTTCCTGCGGGGTGCCCACGGTAATGCGCAGACAGTCCGCGAGCCCCGGCGCGTAACTAAAGTCGCGCACCAAAATCGAATACTCGTCGCGCAGACGCTCGCGCACGCGCGTGGCATGCGGCGTGCGCACAAGCACAAAGTTCGCCGCGCTCGGCCATGCCTCCGCGGGCATGCCCTCGGCAGCCATTGCGCGTAGGGCGCACAGCTCGCGCTCGCGCTCGGATGCAACCTGTGCCACCACGGGCGCGTACGCATCGCGGGCACGCACGCAGGCAAGCGCCGCCGCCTGGCTCAACACGTTGACCGAATAGATCTGGCGAATCGCCGCGAACACGTCGATGACCTCGGGCGCCGCGATCACATAGCCCAGGCGCGTGCCGGCGGCGCCGAACGCCTTGGACAGTGTATGCAGAATCACCAGGTTAGGATGCTCGGCAATAAGGCCTTGCGCCGTAGTTGCCGCGCCAAACGAATCGTCGGCAAACTCCACGTAGGCCTCGTCGACCATGACCATGCCGGGGCAGGCATCGCACAGAGCCGCAACAAAGTCGAGCGGCGCCACGTCACCCGTGGGATTGTTGGGCGAGGTCACGATCGCCAGATTGCACTCGGGAGCCGCCGCAAGCACCGCCGCCTGGTCGAGCTCAAAGGTCGCCGGGTCGCGCCACACGTCGCGCACCTCGGTCTGGCACAGCGACGCAAAGAACGCATACTCGCTAAAGCACGGCGGGCAGTTGAGCAGGGTCCGCCCCGCGCCGCCAAACGCCAGCAGGAAGTTATAGAGTAGCTCGTCGCCGCCGTTGCCCACGCAGATGTTCTCGCGCGTCACGCCATGCCAGGCAGCAAGCTCGTCGCGCAGGTCGTTGGACATGGGATCGGGATAGCGGTTGAGCGGTGCGGCAGCCAAGGCCGCATCAACCGCCTCGCGCACGCCGGCCGGCACGGGATAGGTGTTCTCGTTGGCCGAAAGATTGATGCGCGTGGGCGTAAAGTTGGGATCGTAGGGCTCGATGCCGGTCAAGTAGGGCTGGACGAGCTCCTTCATGCGGGGCGTCAGCTCGGCCATATTAGGCCTCCTCGCCGGTCGCGCCAGCGGCACCGCCCGCAGCCGCCGCCAGGTCCACGCCCTCAGCAACCGTCGCCACGGCGTCGCCCGGCCAGGCGACCTTGGTCAGGTCGGCCGCAGCCAGTGACTCGGCACTCACGGCATCCTCGCCCTGCTCCAGCACGCGACGACGCAGGGCAGCAGAAAGCGCGTGCGCCCACAGGCCCTCGGCCTCGGCTAGACGCTGTGTGGCGGGAGCGTCCGAGAGCAGGCCCTCGGGCGTATAGCAAATGACGCTCGAGCGCTTAACGAACTCTTCGACCGAAAGCGGGTTGGAGAACATGGCCGTGCCGCCGGTTGGCAGCGTGTGGTTGGGACCGGCAACATAATCGCCGAGCGGCTCGGAGCTCCAAGCGCCCACAAAGATGGCGCCGGCGTTGCGAATGCCGCCGAGCAGGCCCATCGCGTCCTTGCAGTGCAGCTCCAAGTGCTCGGGCGCCACGGTATTCACCGCCTCGACGGCGGCAGCCATGTCGGCGGCCACCACGATGGTGCCCTCATTGTCGAGCGAAGCACGCGTGATCTCGGCACGCGGCGACTGCGCCACCAGGATATCGATGCCTGCCTCGACCTCGCGCGCAAACTGCTCGTCGCAGGTCACCAGATAGCAGGCTGCCAGCGGATCGTGCTCGGCCTGGGCCATCAGGTCGGCCGCGACCACCATGGGCTTGGCCGTGGCATCGGCCAGCACGCAGACTTCGGAGGGGCCAGCGACCATGTCGATACCCACGTCGCCCGAGACAATCTGCTTGGCCGCAGCGACAAAGGCGTTGCCCGGGCCGGTGATCTTGTCGACGCGCGGAATAGTCTCGGTGCCGTACGCCAGCGCGGCCACGGCCTGAGCGCCACCCACCATATAGATCTCGTCCACGCCGCCGAGCTTTGCCGCGGCGAGCGTATACGGGCTGATCAGGCCATCTTTCTGCGGCGGGGTCACCATGACCACGCGCTTGACGCCGGCAACCTTGGCGGGAATGGCATTCATGAGCACCGTGGAGGGATACTGCGCGCGACCGCCCGGCACGTAGATGCCGGCCGCCGCGAGCGGGGTCACCTTAACGCCGAGCATCGTGCCGTCCG
>JAUMMZ010000031.1 GCA_031296755.1 Collinsella sp. | reverse complement strand
GACCCCCGCGAACTTCGCGGCGGCGGTCGGCCCCATGCCGTCCTCCGTCGCCAGGAGGAAGAGCTCGACCTTCTCCCTGCTGTACATGCGAACCTCCAGTCCGGACCGCCCCGCGGTCCAACTTTCTGTCCGCACCCCCATTTGATGGTCAAGCAGGAACTATTTCACCGCAACTTTGTTTTTATTGGTGTAAAAGGCTGGCCATGTTTGGCGGCGGGTTTGTTATTCGTTTGTAAAGGCCGTGCTGCGCTTGCGGTAAGGGTCTATCAGATGCCCGTAAAAAACCGCAGTTGGCGCGGGCACTGCCCGATCGAGGCCGTATCTTTCCAAACAGCAAAGCGGGCAGGGTGCCCGCGAATCGCATGTATGAAAGGAAGATCATGCTCGATCAGGCTTATTCTCGTCGTCAGTTCCTCGGCCTCGCTGGTGGTCTTGCCAGCATCGTCGGTCTCGGTCTCGTTGGGTGCGGCGGCTCCGGCGCATCCGATGCCGCCGACAAGGGTAGCGCCGCTGCTGCCGAGTCCGTCTCCGGCGAGGTGACCTACGACGGTGCCTCTTCGTTCCAGGCTCTCGTCGAGGCCGCTGCCGAGAAGTTCATGGACGCCAACCCCGATGTCTCCGTCTCCGGCTCGGGTAACGGTTCGGGCAAGGGCCTGACCGCTGTCGCCGCCGGCACCGTCACCATCGGTAACTCCGACGTCTTCGCCGAGACCAAGCTCGAGGCCGACCAGGTCAAGAACCTCGTCGACCACGAGGTCGCCGTCGTGGGCATGGGCCCCGTCGTTTCCAAGAACGTGACGGTCGACGATCTGTCCCTCGAGCAGCTCAAGGGCATCTTCTCTGGCCAGATCACCAACTGGAAGGAGGTCGGCGGCGACGACGCTACTATCGTCGTTCTCAACCGCAAGGCCGGCTCCGGTACCCGCGCCACCTTCGAGGCTGCCGTCTTTGGCGACGAGGCTGTCGACTTTAAGGGCGACGCCGAGCTCGACAAGTCCGGCGACGTTCAGACTCAGATGGGCAGCACCGACAATGCCATCTCCTACCTCGACTTCTCGCACTTCGATGACTCCAAGTTCAACGCCATCAAGGTCGAGGGCGTGGAGCCCAAGAGCGCAAACGTCACCGACGACTCCTTCAAGATTTGGGCTACCGAGCACATGTACTGCTCCAAGGACGCCGACGAGGCCACCAAGGCCTTCCTGGAGTTCATGCTTTCCGACGACGTCCAGGGCAAGCTCGTCGAGGAGCAGGGCTTCATCCCCGTCTCTGCCATGAAGGTCGTCAAGGACGCCAGCGGCAAGGTCTCTGCTAAATAAGTAATCGCCCCGGAAAGGTTTGCAATGGCAAAACAGCTGCCAAAGCGCGACCTTGAGAACGTGGGCCTGGGCGTCACGGGCGCGTGCGTAGCGCTCGTGACGCTTGTCGTTGCCGCGCTCATCTTTATGGTCGCCCAAAAGGGCCTCTCGGCTTTTGTCAAGGACGGCGTCTCGGTCGTCGAGTTTTTCACCGGCACCAAGTGGGACCTGGCCAACACAGCCGAAAACGGCCTGCCCTATACCGGCGCCCTGCCCCTGATCGTCACCTCGTTTGCGGTCATGGTGCTCTCCACGCTTATCGCGCTGCCCATCGCCATCGGCTCTGCCATCTTTGCGGTCGAGATTAGCCCTAAGTTTGGCTCTAAGATCTTTCAGCCGCTCATTGAGCTTTTGACCGGCATCCCCTCGGTCGTCTTTGGCCTGATCGGTTTTCACGTGGTCGTCGGTCTTATGAAGAGCGTTTTCCACGTGAGCACGGGCCTGGGCATCTTGCCCGGCGCCATCGTGCTGGCCGTCATGATCCTGCCGACCATGACCACGCTTTCGGTCGATGGCCTGCGCGCCGTGCCCGACGGCTACCGCCAGGGCTCGCTCGCGCTGGGCTACACCCGCTGGCAGACCATCTGGCACGTGGTGCTCAAGTCCGCCATGCCGTCGCTCATGACCGCGGTTATCTTGGGCATGACCCGCGCCTTTGGCGAGACGCTCGCCGTGCGCATGGTCATCGGCGGCATCGAGGCCATGCCGACGTCGCTGCTGTCGCCGGCTTCGACCATCACCACCACGCTCACCACGTCCATGGCAGTCTATGCCGAGGGCTCGGCCCAAGACGATGTTCTGTGGGCGCTCGGCCTGCTGCTGATGGGCATGAGCCTCATCTTCATCCTGATTATCCATCTCATTGGCCGCAAGGGGGCGAAGGCTCGTGGCTAGCACGTGCATCCATATCGACGAGGCGAGACTCGGGCGTGTCCAAAAGCAGGACCGCATCGCCACGGGCGTGCTGACGGCAATCGTCGCCATCGTCATGCTCATCGTCATCTCCATGGTGGCCTACATCCTGTTCGAGGGCATCTCGACGCTGTTCAAACCTGGCTTTCTCACGGAGCCGTCGCGCGCCAACGGAACCCAGGGCGGCGTGTTCTACCAGCTGTTCGACTCGTTCTATCTGCTGTTGATCACCCTGGTCATCTCGGTGCCCATCAGTCTGGGCGGAGCGGTCTTCCTGGTTGAGTACGCGCCGAACGGCCCTATCCGCGACATCGCCTCTACCGCCATCGAGACGCTGTCCTCGCTGCCTTCCATCGTCGTCGGCATGTTCGGCTTTCTGGTGTTCTCGGTGCAGCTGGGCTGGAAGTACTCCATCATCTCCGGCGCCGTCGCTCTCACCATGTTCAATATCCCCATCCTGGTGCGCGTGATTCAGCAGGCGCTCGAGGACGTGCCACAGGCCCAGCGCGATGCATGCCTGGCCATGGGCCTTACCCGCTGGGAGGCCACGCTGCACATCCTGATTCCCGAGGCCATGCCCGCCATCGTGACCGGCATCGTGCTTTCGGCCGGCCGCGTCTTTGGCGAGGCCGCGGCGCTGCTCTTTACCTCGGGCATGAGCTCGCCGGTGCGTCTGAACTTCTTGAGCTTTAACCTGTCGAGCCCCACCTGCGCCTGGAACGTGTTCCGCCCCGGTGAGTCGCTCGCCGTGCACATCTACAAGATCTATGGCGAGGGCAGCCCCGAGGCCCAGCAGATCGTCTGGGGCACCGCCGCACTGCTGATGATCTGCGTGCTGCTGTTTAACGTAATCGCCCGCATCGTGGGCAAGCAACTGGCAAGGAAGATGACGGCCGAATGAGCGAGATAAATGCAACGCCCGCAACCGAGGCGGCCACGTCCGAGACCCAGGACTTTCTGTCGAGTGTGGGGGAGAGCGAGAAGCGCGTTCGCGTGAGCGGCAGGGCCGTGAGCGACGAGGTCGTGCTCTCCACCAAGGACGTCAACGTGTACTATGGCGACCACCATGCCCTGCACAATACGTCGCTCGACTTTCACAAGGGCGAGATCACGGCGCTCATCGGGCCTTCGGGCTGCGGTAAGTCGACCTTCTTGCGTAGCCTCAACCTTATGAATCGCGAGATTCGCGGCTGCCGCGTGGAGGGCGAGATCAACTACCGCGGGCGCAACGTGAATACCGAGACCGAGAACACCTACGAGCTGCGCCGCTCCATTGGCATGGTGTTCCAGCAGCCCAACCCGTTCCGCAAGTCCATTCGCGACAACATCACGTTTGCGCCCAAGCGCCACGGCATCACCGACCGTGACGAGCTCGACCGCATGGTCGAGGAAAGCTTACGCGGCGCGGCGCTGTGGGACGAGGTCAAAGACAAGCTCGATAAGAGCGCCTATGCGCTTTCGGGCGGTCAGCAGCAGCGTCTGTGCATCGCGCGCACGCTGGCGCTCAACCCCGACGTGATTCTGTTCGACGAGCCCTGCTCGGCGCTCGACCCCATCTCGACGCTGGCGATCGAGGACCTCATGTCATCGATCGTGGCCGACCGCGCCATCGTTATCGTGACGCACAACATGGAGCAGGCGTCGCGCGTGTCCAACCGCACGGCGTTCTTCTACATGGGCGATATGGTCGAGTACGACGAGACTGACGAGATTTTCCAACGGCCCAAGGATAAGCGGCTGAATGATTACCTCACCGGCATGTTCTCCTAGTCCGGGACATGCTTGAGGCCTGCAGCGGCCACGGTTGCCGCAGGACTGATTGGAGAGGCGGGTCATCTCTTGCGGGAGATGGCCCGCCTTTTGCTCTGCGACCGAAACGACCACCACAAAGGGGACAGGCGCCTTCGTGGTGGTTTGGGGTGGGGCTCGCTGCTATCATGGACAACGTTGAATTTCTACGAAGGAGCAGGGCATATGGCGATTCTTTTGGGATGCGATTCCGTCAGCCTAGAGTTTCCCACCAAGCATATTTTCGATAGCGTGACGCTCGGCGTGGGCGAGGGCGACCGCATTGGTATTGTCGGCAAAAACGGCGACGGCAAGTCGACGCTGCTGAGCGTGCTCGCCGGCACGCTGGAGCCCGACGACGGCCGCGTGACGCACCGTCGCGGCACCACGATTGGTCTGCTCGGCCAAAAGGACCAGCTTGTCGACACCGATACCGTGCATCATGCCGTTGTGGGCGACACGCCTGAGTACGAGTGGGCGTCGAGCCCCCGCACGCGCCAGATTCTCGCCGGTCTTATTAGCGATGTGCCCTGGGAGGGCACGGTTGGCGAGCTTTCGGGCGGCCAGCGCCGTCGCGTGGACCTCGCGCGCCTGCTGATTGGTGACTACGACGTGCTCATGCTCGACGAGCCCACCAACCACCTGGACATGCGCACCATCAACTGGCTCGCGCGTCACCTTAAGGCCCGCTGGCAGCGCGGTCAGGGCGCCATGCTCGTGGTCACGCACGACCGCTGGTTCTTGGACGAGGTCTGCACCAGCATGTGGGAGGTCCACGACGGCCAGGTCGATCCCTTCGAGGGCGGCTATTCGGCCTACATCCTGCAGCGCGTAGAGCGCGACCGCATGGCCGCGGTTACCGAGGAGCGCCGTCGCAACATGGCGCGCAAGGAGCTCGCGTGGCTGAGCCGCGGTGCCCAGGCTCGTTCCACCAAGCCCAAGTTTCGCGTGGATGCCGCTCGTGAGCTGATCGCCGACGTGCCGCCCGTGCGTGACGAGCTGGAGCTCAAGCGCTTGGCCGTGAGCCGCTTGGGCAAGCAGGTTATCGATGTGGTCGACGTGGATGCCGGCTATGCCGATACCGACGGCGCGCCCAAGCAGGTGCTCACCGATGTGACCTGGCTCATTGGTGCGGGCGACCGCTATGGCCTTTTGGGCGAGAACGGCGCCGGTAAGTCGACGCTGCTCGACGTGATCCAGGGCAAGATTGAACCTACGCGCGGCCGCGTGAAGATTGGCCAGACAGTGCGCTTTGGCGTGCTGTCGCAGCAGCTCGAGGAGCTCAAGCCCTACATGGGCGACACGATCCGCGAGGTGCTCGGCAACTATAAGAAGTACTACGTCATCGACGGCAAGGAGACTTCGCCCGAGAAGCTCTGCGAGCGTCTGGGCTTTACGACGCAGCAGCTCTGGAGCCGCATCGGCGATCTTTCGGGCGGCCAGCGCCGTCGCCTGTCGCTGTTGCTGACGATTCTGGACGAGCCCAACGTGCTCATCCTGGACGAGCCGGGCAACGACCTGGATACCGACATGCTCGCGATTGTCGAGGACCTGCTGGACGGCTGGCCCGGCACGCTGATCCTGGTGACGCACGACCGCTTTTTGATGGAGCGCGTGACCGACCAGCAGTGGGCGCTGCTCGACGGCCACCTGACGCATATGCCCGGTGGCGTGGACCAGTACCTGCGCCTGTGCAACGCTACCGCCGAGGGCGAGCCCGTGGGCGCGCCGAGCGCCAAGACCGGCACGTTCGACACCGGTGCCGCGGCAGCTGCGGCCGAAAAGCCCAAGTCGAGCGGTCAGCCCAACGGCCTGTCCAACGCCGAGCGCCAGAAGCTCCGCCGCGAGGTGAGTTCGCTCGAGCGCAAGATGGAGACGCAGCGCACCCGCGTTGAGGAGGCCGAGGCAGCAATGGCCCAAGTCGATCCCACCAACTACACGGCGCTCGGCGAGCAGCAGGCAAAGATCGACGAGGCTCACGCTGCCATGGACGAGCTGGAGATGGCGTGGCTCGAGGCGAGCGAAAAGCTCGAGGGCGAGGAGTAGGCGAGAATGATCAAAGCCGCGTTTTTCGATATCGACGGCACGCTGCTGAGCTTTAAGACCCACCGGATTCCGGCGTCGGCGCAGCAGGTGCTCGACAGCTTTCACGAGCAGGGGATTGCGTGCGTGATCGCCACGGGCCGTCCGACCTACCAGATGCCGGACTGGCTGTTCGACCTGGGCTGGGATGCGTACATTACGCTTTCGGGCCAGCACTGCTTTGATGCTGAGGGCGTCTACCGTAGCTGCCCGATTGACCCGGACGACGTTGCGGTGATTGTGGACCAGGTGGCGCAGGGGCGCTACGACTCGCTGTGTATGCAGGGTGAGAACTCGTTTGTGAACCGCCTGTCCGAGCGCGTGGTGACGGCCGGCAGCAACGCGGGAATCGTCTACCACGAGGAGCCGTTTGAGCACGCCTTTGACGCGCCGGTCTACCAGTTTTGCGCCTTTGTGGACCCTGACGACGAGCATATCGTGACCGATGCCGTGTCGCATTCGCTCACCACGCGCTGGTGCGACCTGTTCTGTGACATTATTCCCGCTAACGGCGGCAAGGACCTGGGCGTGGCGGCGACGCTGGAGCGCCTGGGTATCGACGCGAGCGAGGCGATTGCCTTTGGCGACGGCGAGAACGACCTGTCGATGTTTGCCGCCGTGGGCACGAGCGTGGCCATGGGCAACGCGCAGGACACGGTGAAGGCTGCGGCGACCTATGTGACGACCGCCGTGGACGACGACGGCATCTACAACGCCGCGAAGTACTTTGGACTGCTATAGCTGCGGCTCGGCACTTGGGGACACTCCTTGCGGGGTGTGTTCCCATTTTGTTTTCGTCCCGCTCGTTTTGCGAAACACGGCTAACTTTTAGGCAAAGTAGTAAGACATGGGCAACTTTTGCGGTAAAGTAAGCCGTGGAAAGTATCCAACGGCTAACTAGCAATCATCGCGAAAGGCGGCCCATGGCCCTACGTGAATCCGGAGAAGACTATCTCGAATCGATCTACGTTCTGTCGCAACGTCAGGGCATCGTGCGCTCGATTGATGTTGCAGAGTACCTTGGCGTAACTAAGGCAAGCGTTTCAAAAGCTATGGCGACGTTGGAGAACAACGGCTACGTCGAAATGGGCAAGCGAGATGTTCATCTGACGGAGCGTGGTCTGGAGGTCGCTCGTCAAATGTGGGAGCGTCACTGCTTTTTCGTGGGGCTGCTGGAGGATGCGGGTGTTTCGGCTGAGGTCGCGTCGCAAGAGGGCTGCCACATGGAGCACTGCCTGAG
This sequence comes from Collinsella sp., assembly GCA_031296755.1. Classification (GTDB taxonomy): domain Bacteria; phylum Actinomycetota; class Coriobacteriia; order Coriobacteriales; family Coriobacteriaceae; genus Collinsella. The sequence continues at coordinate 24,411 of JAUMMZ010000031.1, read as the reverse complement.
CGAGGAGAGCTTTGAGAAGCTACGGGCGATGTTGGGTCGGGAAGATGCAGCGGGTCCAACAACAGAAGCCTAACTGTCCCACAGTAGCGCGGAGTTCACGCAAAGCGCGAACCAGCGACTGGGACCAGCGGCCCTTTCGGCCAAGTCCATTTCAGCAAAGGAACCCTGCCAGCAAGCGATGCCCAAGAACCACCAGCAACGTCACCGTAGGCCGGGGTCGGGCTTGGTTTTGAAAACATTCCACACTGATATTTTCTGTATTGAAGACGTCGATGATGCACCCGTATACCATTGACGTCGACACCATCAGATGCGGACCGCGCGGTGACCCCACATTCCGCTGGCGCCCATGGGGCTGCCCTCGTTTCCTGACATGTCCCGCGCGGGCCGCGGCGAGCCGAGACCGCCGCATGACCTAATAGGAGCATGGAGCGATACCGCGGACCCGAACAACCGCATTCTATCGCGCCCCGTCAGTGTGCCGTCTGCCCGGTCCAGGCGAGCACGGAAAGAACGGAGCGAGACATGAGAACCGAATCGACACCCGGCGCCCGCGGGCCGGTCTTCTGCGGGGTCGACACCCACGCCGACTCGCACTGGCTGTGCGTCCTGGACTGGAGGGGCCGCAAGGTCCTGTCCCGCCAGTTCCCCGCCGACGCGGCGGGCTACGAGGCGCTCGCCGGGGCGATCGCGGCGGCCGGGGAGCCGGCCTGCGTCGCGATGGAGGGGACGTCGTCCTACGGGGCGGGCCTCACCAGGCACCTCGCGTCGCTGGGGATGCCCGTGCGCGAGGCGCTCTCCCCGGCGAGGACGCAGAGGAGGCGCCCGGGGCAGGGGAAGTGCGACGAGGCGGACGCGGAGAGGGCCGCCCGCGCGGCGATGTCCGGCTCAAGGCTCGGGACCCCCAAGAGCCAGGACGGGTGGGTCGACGGGGTGCGCTGCATGCTCGCGGCGCGCTCCGGGGCGGTGAAGGCGCGGACCTCGGCGATCAACACCGCGAGGTCGCTGCTCACCACCGCGCCGGAAGGGCTCAGGTCGAGGTTCCGCGGCATGGGAGGGCCGAGGCTGATGGAGGAGCTCCCCTCCGTGCGCTCCGAGGGCGCGCTGGGCGCCGCGCTCGGAGCGCTGGCGGACCTGTGGGCGGCGGCGCGCGACGCGGCGCTCGACATGGAGCGCGCGATCGAGGCGTCCCTGGAGGAGAACTGCCCCGCGCTGCTGGCGATGTACGGGTGCGGGCCCGTGAGCGCGGCCAAGCTCGCGGTCGCGGCCGGGGACAACCCGGGCAGGCTGCGCTCCGAGGCGTCGTTCGCGGCGATATGCGGCGCCTGCCCCATCCCCGCCTCGAGCGGCAAGACCGTGAGGCACAGGCTCAACAGGGGCGGCGACCGGCAGGCGAACAGCGCGCTGCACGAGATCGCGAGGCAGAGGGTCATGCGCGACCCCGAGACCGCCGAGTACGCCGAGAGGGCCAGGGGGCGGGGAAAGAGCGACAGGGAGGTCATGAGGTGCCTCAAGCGCTACGTGGCCAGGGAGGCGTACCGGGCGCTGATGCGCCCGCACGAGATCAGGAGGCCCGAGGACGCCTCGGAGCTCGTGGCGGCCAGGCGCGCGGCGAGGGTCAGCCAGGTGAGGGCGGCGTCCATACTGGGCACCAGCGAGAAGTACATCTCGATGCTGGAGAGGGGCCAAAGGGAGCTCAAGCCCATAAGGAGGGCCTACGAGGCATGGGTCGAGGCCGGACTTCCGCTCGATTGGGACAGGCAGGCCTTCGAGGCCGAGCGCAAAATGGATTCTAAAAAACACCTTGCCAAATAGGAGCGTCAGCGCGAGGCCCGCCTTTCCGTTGCTCCGCAGGAGCAGGAAAGACGGGCCTCATGCGCGAGGACGTTTTCAAAACCAAGCCCGGTCCCGGCCGGACAGCCCACGAACGCTACAGGTTCTTGACACCCATCGCGCGCATGGCATTCAGGATGGCGATAATCGCCACGCCTACGTCGCCGAACACGGCAAGCCACATATTGGCGATGCCCAGCGCTGCGAGCACCAGAATCAGCAGCTTAATGCCCAGCGCAAAGATGATGTTCTGCCAAACAATCGTCATGGTCTTGCGCGCCACGCGGATCGCGCGGGAGATGTTGGAAGGCTTGTCGTCCATCAGCACCACGTCGGCGGCCTCAATTGCGGCGTCGGAACCCATGGCGCCCATGGCAATGCCAACGTCTGCACGGGTGAGCACGGGCGCATCGTTGATGCCGTCGCCTACAAAGGCGAGCTTGCCCTTGCCCGATTCTGCTGCAAGCAGCGCCTCGACACGCTCGACCTTATCACCCGGTAACAGCTGCGCGTGGAACTCGTCGAGACCGAGTTGCTTGGCTACAGACGCCGCAACCTCCTCACGGTCGCCCGTGAGCATGACGGTGCGCTTGACGCCGGCGGCGTGCAGGTCGCGAATCGTTTGCTCGGCATCGGCCTTGACGGTGTCTGCAATCACGATGTGGCCGGCGTACACGCCGTCAACGAGCACATGCAGAATTGTTCCGACGACCTCGCAATCGGGCGCTTCGACTCCGGCCGCGGCGAGCATCTTTGCGTTGCCAACGACGACGTGCTTGCCGTCGATGGTTGCCGTCACGCCATGGCCCGCGTCGTTGGTGGAGTCGCTTACGCGCTTGGGGTCGACCTCGCCCTGGTAGGCGACACGCACGGACTGCGCGATGGGGTGATCGGAGAACGACTCCGCAAGGGCTGCGACCTCGAGCAACGACTGCTCGGTATAGCCAGCCTCGGGGTGCACCGCGACCACCGAGAACGTGCCGTTGGTGAGCGTGCCGGTCTTGTCAAAGACGACGGTGTCCACATCGGCGAGCGTCTCGAGGTAGTTAGAACCCTTGATGAGGACGCCCAGCTTGGATGCGCCGCCAATGCCGCCAAAGAAGCTGAGCGGGACGCTAATCACGAGCGCGCACGGGCAGCTGACGACCAGGAAGGTCAGGCCGCGCAGGATCCAGTCGGACCAGGCGCCGGTGACCAAGCCGCCGCCGAGCGCGAGTACCGCGGCAGCGCCGGTGACGGCGGGCGTGTAGACGCGGGCGAAGCGCGTGATAAAGTTCTCGGTGCGCGCCTTCTTTTCGCTGGCATTTTCCACGAGCTCCAGGACGCGTGCGACGGTGGACTCGCCAAAGGGCTTGGTGGTGCGCACGTGGATGAGGCCCGTCATGTTGATGCAGCCGCTGATGATGTCGTCGCCGGACTTGGCGGGGCGGGGGATTGACTCGCCCGTGAGAGCGGCGGTGTCGAGCTGGGTTTCGCCCTCGACGATGACGCCGTCGATAGGCACGCGCTCACCGGGCTTGACCACGATCACGGTGCCGACGGCGATGTCATCGGGGAAGACTTGCTCGAGTGTGCCGTCGGGCTGCTCGACGTTAGCGTAGTCGGGCGCGATGTCCATCATGGCACTGATCGACTTGCGGCTCTTGCCCACGGCGTACGCCTGAAACAGCTCGCCGACCTGGTAGAACAGCATGACGGCGGCGCCTTCGGCCATGTGCGGGTCGGTATCGGGGAAGAGCACCATGGCAAACGCGCCGATGGTCGCGACGGCCATGAGGAAGCTCTCGTCGAAGGCCTTGCCGCGGCGGATGTTATTGAATGCCTTTTGCAGTACGTCGTAGCCGGCAATCAAAAACGGCACGAGGAACAGCACAAAGCTGGCGTAGATGTCGCCCGGGGTGCCGAATGCGGCAGTGAGGGTGCCGAGCTCATCGAGGGCGTACACCACGGCAAAAATGCCCAGCGCTACCAGGATGCGGTTGCGCTTATGCTCGAGTGATTCTTTTTTCTTGCGCTTCTTCTTTTTCTTTTTGGGGTCGGCGGTGGCCATGACTCGTATCCTCCCATTTGAATGTATGAACATTCGCTCATATAATTTCGCGAGCAAAGGCCGCAGCAAGCGCGGCCTTGCAGGTTGGCGTAAACCTGGGCTAGAGAATGATCTCGCAGTCCGGCTCGGCGTCGGCCGTAAACTCAACAACGCGGTTGAGCACCTCGTCGAACTCAGCATCATCGGCCTCGAGCGTCAGCTTCTGGGTCATAAAGTTGACGGACACGGATTTGACGCCCTCGAGCTTGGCCAGCTCGTCCTGAAGCTCGCGCGCACAGTTGGCGCAATCGATCTCATCGAGCTTGTACTGCTTTTTCATGGTGGGTTCCTTTCCCGTTTTTGCGGCTTGGGTGCAGGCCGCGCTGGTACCGTGGTTGGTTGCTATTCGCAGATATGGCTCATGCCCTGGTTGAGCATGGTGTAGACGTGGTCGTCGGCGAGCGAGTAGAGGATATTGCGCCCGTCGCGCCGGAATTTAACCAGGTGCGACTGCTTGAGTGTGCGCAGCTGGTGCGACACCGCGGACTGCGAGGTTTCGGTCGCTTCGGCGATGTCTGCCACGCAGAGCTCGCGGCCCATGAGGGCGTAAAGGATCTTGATACGCGTGGTGTCGCTGAAGACCTTGAACAGGTCGGCGAGGTCGTAGAGAAGCTCCTCGTCGGGAAGGTCCTCGGGCGAGCAGGTGGTGGGGATCACTGGCTCGGTGGCCTCGGTGTCGGGTTTCGTTTCATCAACGCGGATGCTCATTGCAATATCCTTTCATATGAACATACGCTCAAATAACTTACTTCCGATTATATGAGCGTATGTTCATATGTCAATAACGTTTAAGTAATTCATCGCACAAAATGATGGGGAATAGTGGACGAGATTCCGGATTGAGCGGTTTTGATAGTCGATGCCGAGGTGGGTGCCCCCGCGCCGTGCAAAAATTGGAGTATTCTGCAACTATAGGGGGTCTGTTTATCTATTTCGGGCCAAATAAAGCCGCTCAAGAGTTATCCAAGGGCGGTAAACAGATAAGATCTTCCTCAAGTGTTGCCTAACGTTCCCGTTCGATAGCGTCTTTGTTTCTCATTTGGATTAACTTGTGGGTGCTGGAGGGCCGACCCTGCTGAATACTCGCAATTTTGCACATCGCTAGGGTACCCACCTTGTTAGCCGGTCTAGCTTCCGGCCCCGAAGATCCTGCCCTCGGGCGCGAGGCTGCTTGTTTGGGCAAATGATGGGCTGTCGGATTCGACTGTCTGCATGTCATCGATTGCTGTAACTTCATTAATTGTCGGGTCATCCAGCGTGATGCCTTCGAGTGTTGCTTTTTCGAGGTCGATTCGTTGACGATCTTCGGAATCCTGGAGAAGCTGCTTCTGAATTCGCTTTTTCTCTTCTATAAACCTTCTGAGCACAAACTGTCTCAGGTCCTCTTGCATGATTTGAAAGTCTTTTGGCAGACGCGAGGGGCGTACGCCCTCTTTCCGCTGGATTGCTTCCATGACCCTAACGAAAGAGCTGGCATGCATAAAGGAATAACGACTGACGGTGATGATTCCGTACCCCATGGACGCAAGTGCATTCTTGCGCTCCTCATCGATGGCGCGGTCTTCTTCCGCGTCATGATAAAAACCGTTGTATTCAATGTCTGTGCGAGATTTCTTTAGATACGCATCCATAAAGAACTTTTTGCGTCTCGTGAGATTCTTTGCGGCAGTGGTGACCTGCACCTCGTAATCGGTCTCAATTCCCTTAATACCAAGCCCTCCTTCGCTTTTGGGCAGCGTTAGCATCATGACAAAGGCTGTTTCCATAGGAGACCGGCATCCGTCGCGCACACATTGGATCGCCTTTCGGGCAAGGGCCAGACCGTCGCATCTGGTAATGGAATTAAAGAACTGTTTTAGCCTCTCGGTCGAGGTGAGCGCGAAACGCTCGTTATAAGAGGTGGAAGAGCCGGTTCCAAGGGAGTAAGCGCTGCACAATTCAAAGTAGTACTCCACCAGTTCGCGAAAAGGGAGATAGGTGGCGGCCTGAAGTGCGCAAAGCTCAACGCCAACAATGAAGATGCCATCTTTGAGCTCTATAAAGCGTGAGTTCGAGAATCGTTTTGAAGAAACGTGGCATTGACAGTTCACTGCATAGCGCGCATTCCTGCGATCAAACACCATCACCTCGAGGGAATCATTTGCGTCGAGGGAAACATCATGTTTGGTGAGCCATTCTGCGGCTGCGTCAAGGAGCGTTCCGGTGGGACATGATCCGTAAATCGCGGCAGGGTTACAGGACTCGGTGCCTTTCGCAGACACCGAATGCGCGGCCTGGTAGACCGCTTTTGCAGTGGTATGTGACAATACGATACTCATGGTATATATCGTGTCAGCTAATGCCGTGTTGATGGCGCTGAGTGAAAAAGTCGTTTTAGAGGTCTAACCAAATGCTGTCCAAAAGCTTGACGCAATTATGAGTTGGTATGCCCTAAATAAAAGTTTTCGCAGCTTACCTATAGCATATAACTACTCAATTGCCGCACATTTGATAGTGATGCATCACCATCCGACAACGAATTACGTGTCGGGAATTGGTCGAAATCGTTCAAAATGAGGGTTCAGAATTTGTGATGGCAGATCTATCTGTGGAACGTAGGGCGGTCCCGCTGCGGGGTTTCCCGCTGCGAGGCCGCTCGTGATCTACGCCGGAGTTTGTCGTAGACGTTTCTACTTGGCAAACAGGTTCTTGAGGTTGAACTCGGCCTGAACCGTGCGGAGCATGAGGTCGGTGTCGTCGAGGCCCAGATGCTGCTCGTTGGCGTCGGCGGCGAGGGTGCCGCGGCGGCGGGCCCAGTTCTCGAGCGCGGCGGGCGCGGATTCGCGGGGGAGCGAGCGGACGTCGGCATCCAAGCTGCGGCAGATCTGGCGCGAGTCGATGACGATGATCTTGCCGGCGCGGCGTGCCTCGGCGTAACCGTCCAGGTGGATCTTGAACCAACTGTCTTCGAACGCGGCGTTATGCGCCATGTACGGGTACTTCTTCATAAGCTTGAGCAGCTGCTTCTGCAGTTCCTTGTTCTCGCGGAACGGCTTTTTGCCGTCGATGTCGTCCCAGGTGATGTGGTGGATATTCGACAACGGCACATCCTCGCCGCGGTAGATGTCGGGCAGGCCGCAGTAGTGTGCCTCGGCGTCGTGCGGGACGGCGTCGCTGGTGAGCTCCATGATCTCCCAGCCTACGTTGATGATGTAGCCGCGCTCGGGTGCACGGCCGGTGGTCTCGATGTCGATACCGAGCACGGTGCCCTGGATGGGCTTGCGGGCGTAGGCCACGCCGAGCGCGTCGCGGTCGCCGCGGATCTCGCGCATGACCGACGCGGCGGTGCGCTTTTGCATCTTACCGATGGCCGCGCAGGTGTCGGCATCGGACAGGCCGCGCGAAAGCGTCGCGGGCGTCACGTTGCGCAGGCGTGCCTCGCCAATCTGGTCGCACAGGTCGCGGTTGCGGTCAGCCAGGTCGCGCACGGTGGCAAAGTCGAAGCTGGGGTCGCCCTCGGCGGTAAAGTACTCGGTCTCGAGCACCTTGAGGGCCTCCTCGCCCTTCTGGCGCTCGGACTCCATGGCGCCGTGGTCGCCGTAGATAAACATGGGGATAAACGGCTGGCGCTCGTATTCGAGTGCTTGCGATACGTTCATATGCTACTCCTTGGACGGGCCGCGTTGTGCGGCTCGAGGTTACTGAGTTATGGCGAGATGATAGTTTACCATGGGCAACTATTGGCATCGCGCCTAGGACAACTACAATACCCTAGTTGACCGCTAGGACTTTTACAATGCTGCCGAAAGACACGAAAGGTTCCATCCGTCATGGATTTGCTGATTGATATTCTGCTTGACGCCGGCAAGGACACGCTCTCGCTGGTGCCATTCTTGTTGGTGACGTATCTGGCCCTCGAGACCTTGGAGCACGTCGCGGGTGACCGCGTTAACGGGGCCATCAAGCGCGCCGGCGCCGCGGGTCCCGTGGTTGGCTCGTTGCTGGGCATGGTGCCGCAGTGCGGCTTTTCGGCAATGGCGGCAACGCTGTACGCCGGTCGTGTCGTGACGCTGGGCACGCTGGTCGCCGTGTTCCTCTCGACCTCCGACGAGATGTTGCCGCTGTTGCTCGCCGAGCAAGTTCCCGTGCAGACCATGGCGATGTTGCTCGCCTCGAAGGCGCTGATCGCGCTGGTCACGGGCTTTATCGTGGACGCCGCCATTCGCGGCCTGCTTCGTAACGCTCGCGCGCATGCGGCGATTCGTCGTACCGTGTTGGGGACCACTGTCAATCCGGCGCACGTTAACTGCGCGCATGACGACCATAGCGGCGGTGACATCATCGACGAGGTGGCCGAGGCGGGCGTGAGCGCCGATCACATCCATGAGCTGTGCGAGCGCGACCATTGCGGTTGCGATGAAGACGAGGACGAGCACGACCACGGACACGGACATGGCCACGATCACGGTCATGAGGGCGATCATGAACACCATCATGACCACGGTCACTCCCACTCCCATGAGGACGCGCCCGTCCTGTCGATCATCCGCAGCGCGATCTCGCACACCGTGCAGGTCTCGGTATTCATTTTTCTGGTGACGCTGATTCTGGTCGCCGTGCTCGAGACCTTCGGCGAGTCCGCGATCGAGCAGTTCCTGCGCGGCAACGAGACGCTTGCGGTCCTGGGCTCGGCGCTTGTCGGCCTGATTCCCAACTGCTCGGCCAGCGTCGTCATCACGCAACTGTACCTGGAAGGCGCGCTGCAGCTGGCCCCGATGCTCGCCGGCACGCTCATCTCTGCCGGTGTGGGCTACCTGGTGCTGTTCCGTACCAACCGCAGCGCCCGCGAAAACGTCCTGTTCCTGATCATGATGTACGTCATCGGTGCCGGCTGGGGCCTCATCCTCTCCGCCGTTGGCCTTTAAGTAGATTATTGGGACATGTCTTACGATCTACCCCTGTGACCAGGGCATTTCCGCTGCCAAAACAAAAAGGTAGATTTTTAGGCATGTCCCAAAAATCTACCTTGGTTAGTGCAGCAGCTCGGTGAGGTTGCGTTTAAAGCGGGCCCGGTCTTCGCTGGTAAATGCCGCCGGTCCGCGAGTGCGTCCGCCGGCGCGGCGCACCTTCTTTTCTTCGTGGCGAATAAACAGCTGCATGTCGATGGTCGCTTTGTCGTAGACGCGCCCACGCACGCCGATGGCGGCGGCCTCGCGCCCGAGTACCATGCTCGCCAAGCCAATGTCCTGTGTCACGACCACGTCGCCCGCCTGCAGGCGTTCGACAATGGCAAAGTCGGCGCTGTCGGCGCCCACGCTCACATCGAGCGTCGTGACCCAAAATCCGCGTCGCGCATGCTCGACGTCGCGCGGATCGTCGCGGCGAATGTGGCGTTCCAGGTTCTGTGTGCTGTTGCCGGCGATAACGACGGCGACGCCCGCTCGCCGCGCGCAGTCAATCGACTCGCGCGTGACCGGGCAGGCGTCTGCATCAATAAAGAGCGTTCGCGGCATCTAGTGCACCAGTTTGCCAAATTGAATAGCGCGAACAATCAGCGTTACGCCAAACACCAGCAGTGCGGCGCCGCTAAAGATGACGAGCATCTTGGCCGACCACAGCGGATAGATAAACACGAACATGCCGGCGATGATGGAGAGCGCGCCGCTCAGGATGGCGAGGGCACGGTTGGACGAAAGCTCGGACTCCAGAATGGACATGACACCTTCGACGATCCAGCCAAAGCCGGCCACGATAACCACCATCGTGGTGAGCGTCGCGGTCGAGAAGGCCTGGTTGCGCAGGATTATGACGCCGCCCAAGATAATGAGTAGGTTGGAGATGATGCTCGTCACGCGCCAGCCGGTGGGCAGCAGTGGCTCGAAAACAGCGGTAAACAGCCTGATCGCGGCCGTGATCACAAAGTAGAAGCCCAAGACGGTCGTTAGGAAGACGAGGGACTTGGCAGGCGCAAACAGCAGTGCGATGCCGGCGACGAGCGCCAAGACGCCCGTGATGGCGTAAATCCAGCGCACGGCCTTGACGGCCTTGCCTGCCATGCTTTTCTCGTCAAATCCAAACTGGCTCGATTTTTGGTCATCATTCTTAAAGATGCCCATAATGTCTCCTTTCCGTGCGGCGTAAGCCTTGATCGTTACGACCAGTATCGCCTAAAGGCGCTGACGTATGGGTCGGGGAGGGTGAAACGTAACCCAAAGGCCCCGAATTGTTTCCGTTGTTCCCCACGTCGCGATTTTCTATTCAACAGGTGTAGAACATTGCAGCCCTGTTCGTTATTGCCTACGTTTTAGGTTAGATTTTCCTAAGAACAATTGCCCGAAATTGGGGGTCCCTATGAACGAAACAGTTCCCGCGGCGCCGTCTAGCGCGGAGTCGATGGCAAAGCAAGGTTGCGAAAAGCTCGGCCTGGACACGTTTGACGCGCTGGTCCGCCGCGCCCGTACGTGCCGTCGCTTTGACGAGTCCATGCGCGTGCCGCGCGAGTTTTTGCTCGAGCTGGCGGAACTGGCGCACCTGGCTCCCTGCGGCGCCAATGCTCAGCGTCTGCGTTTTCATGTGGTAAGCGGTTCCGAGGACTGCGCTCGCGTGTTTGACGAGCTTGCATGGGCCGGCGCGCTTAAGGACTGGTCGGGTCCTGCCGAGGGCGAGCGCCCGACCGGCTACATCGCGATTCTTGCCGAGCGCGCCGTTCCGGGCAAGCCCGCCGCTCCTATTACCGAGGTCGACACGGGCATTGCCGCGCAGACGATGATGCTCGCCGCCCGCAGCGCCACGCCCGAGGTGGCTGCCTGCATGTTCAAGGCCTTTACGCCCCACGCGATCGATGCCATGGGGCTCGATAGCGACAAGTATGAGCTCAAGCTGATCATGGCGTTTGGCGTTCCGGCCGAGACGCAGGTGATTGATGCGATCGATTCCAACCCCGACGGCTCAATTAATTACTGGCGCGACGAGGCGCAGGTGCACCACGTACCCAAGCGCCCGCTTGCCGACGTACTGGTGTAGCTGAGCGTCACCGCGGTGTGATCCGGCGGTAAACCACCACAAAGGTACCTGTCCCCTTTGCGGTGGTGCGAGGGGAGGACGTGTGGCAGATTTGTATTTGGTGCGGCATGGGCAGACTGAGCTCAATGTGCAGAACATTTTGCAGGGTGGGCACGATTCGCCGCTTACGGCGCGCGGGCGCGAGCAGGCGCTGGCGACGCGCGCGGCGTTTGAGGCGCGTGGCGTGACCTTTGACCGTGTGTATTCCTCGCCGTTGGGCCGGGCGCGGCATACGGCTGAGCTAATTGCTGGTGAGGGCCGCTCGATAGAGCTGGTCGATGACCTACGCGAGTGGCATTTGGGCTCGCTGGAGGGTACATCAAATCGCGATATGCCGCCGCAGCCCTGGGGTGATTATCCGGTCGCGTTTGGCGGCGAGTCGGAAGTGCAGCTCCAGTCGCGTATGGTCGCGGTGCTGTCGCGCATCATGGCCAGGCCGCAGCACGACTGCGTGCTGGCGGTTTCCCACGGCTCAGCCTGCCAGGAGTTTCTTGAGTATGTGACTGGCAGGGGAGAGCTACCCGACAACGGAGCCGTGCTTCATTTTGGCTATTGCGACGGGGCGTTTTCGCTCCTTGATTGGTAACGAACGAAAGGACCCCTATGAATAAAGACCTGTATCTGGTTCGTCATGGGCAGACAATATTCAACCTTAAGCGCATCATTCAGGGTTGGAGTGACTCGCCGCTCACGCAGCTGGGTTGCGATCAGGCGGCGCGTGCCGGCATGTTTTTGCGCGCACGCGGCATTGGGCCCGACCACGCCTACACCTCGACGCTGCACCGCACCGAGCAGACCATCGCCAACCTGTGGCCGGGTCTTACCTACGAGCGCCTAGACGGTCTGCGCGAGTGGTTCTTTGGCGATTTTGAGGCTGAGCGCGTGGTGCTCATGCCCGAGCGCCCATGGCGCGACTTCTACCGCCAGTTTGGCGGCGAGGGCCAGATGCAGGTGCGCGAGCGCATGGTGGCGACGCTGACCGAGCTTATGCGACGCCCGGACCACGAGTGCGTCCTTGCGGTGAGCCACGGATCGGCCATCAAGGAGTTCATGGACCACGTGAAGGGTGCGGCGGCCGACGAGCGCGATCGTGTGCCGGGCAACTGCTCGGTGCTACATTTCGTGTTTGACGACGAGACCGGTACGTTTGAGCTGATTGAGATTTTTACGCAGGAGGATTACGCGCGCGAGCTGGGGCTTGAACCGCTTGTGGCTATTGCAGGTCCGCAGCGCGGATAACGCGAGCGCGGCGGCACGGGTCGCCGGCATAACTTCTCGACGCAAAAGGGGCGGAGATGCATGTACCTGCTGCATCTCCGCCCCCTGTTTGTTGAGCTGCCGATTTTTGTGCTGGGTGGTCTGGTCTTGCTAGAACCGCGCGACCTGGTGCGTGAGCAGACCTGTCGGAACCTGCGGCGCGGCGCCGCTGACCTGCGCTGCGGGGAAGAGCACGGCAACGGTAAAGTTGAACGGCTCCTTGCCGGTGTACGTTCCGGCGGCACGGGCCTCATCGGCCAGCAGCTGCGACGCCCCGGTCAGAGCGGCGGCGTAGGCGGGGTCGTCGGCCAGTGCCGGCTCCGGTGCTTGGTCGAGCATAGCGCGGATGGCCCCGACGGCGTCCTCGCGCTTGACCTCCCACGCGCGGTGCGTAATGCCCGCGGGGTCGGTGACGGCGTAGAGCGACGCGCCCTCTTTGGCGGCGCCCAGGATGATATCCATGACGGGCGACGCCTCGTAGGAGAGCGACACGGGGCGCGGCTGCACCTTAAGCTCGGCGATCGCGCGCGCGGCGGCGAGTGCGTCGACGCTCTCGGCGGCGGCCTCGTCGCTACCCGTCAGCACGTTAACCGGGCAGATCGCCACAACGCCCGTCACGCGCCCCGGCTCCCCCGAACATTCGTACACGTAGTATGCCGCACCCGGGTCCTTGAGCATCAGGCCATCGGCAAGGGCTCCGCGCAGAGCATCGTTGCCGCTCAAGACGCTGCCCATTGCAGGCAGCGCCTCGAGCACGCGGTCCTGAGCCGGGCGGATGCAGGGAAACGGAAGTGCTTTCATGGGCGGTCCTAACGCACGAGTCGGTTTGTTCGCGGCTTATTATGCCCCAACTTGGCCACTCGCGTCCCAGAGCACGTTATCGGCGAGCGCGATGAGCACGTTCTGGCAGCGAACGATATCGGCGTGGGGCACATATTCGTTGGGCTTGTGCGCGAGCGCGAGCGACCCGGGACCGTAACTCATGCAATTGCGGTTACCTGTCTTGCCGGCAATGACGGCGGTGTCGGTGTAGCCGGTAAAGAAGCCGACGGTCGTGTCCGCGTCCGTCACGTCATCGGCGGCACGCTTGAGCGCTGCTAGAAGGGGAGAGTTCGGGTCGCGCTCGATGGCGGGGCGGTCGCCCGTCACGGTGTAGCTGCCATGGCAACCGGGGACCGCGGCTTCGGCGCCGGCGATGGCCTGCTCTACCATGCGCTTCGCGACGGCCGTATCAGTCGGCGGAGTCAGGCGCATATCGACCCAGACCTTGGCGCGGTCGGGCACGACATAGGGGCGATATCCGCCCTCGATTTGGCCAAACGTGATGGTCGAAGGCCCCAGTTCATCGTGCGCGGGCAGCGCCATAAACGCGCGACGGAGCGAACACACGACCTCGGCCATGGCGGCGACGGCATCCGCGCCCTTCCAGGGCTGGCTCGCATGCGCCGTCACGCCAGTCATTTCAATTTCGAACCACGTACGCCCCTTGTGCGCCACCTGGATCTGTCCGTCGGTGGGCTCGGTGTCCAGCACCCATTCACGCGAGCCGACCCAGCCGGCATCGATCGCGGCCTCTGAGCCGCGCATAAAGTCCTCCTCGTCGACCGAGCAAATGAGTGAGAAGCCACGGCGGGGTAGCTCGCCTTCTGCCGCCACGCGCTCGAGCGTATGGACCAGTGCGGCAATGGCGCAGGCCAGGCCACCCTTCATATCGCAGGCGCCGCGGCCATAGAGTTTATCGTTGCGCACGATCGCTCCGAGCGGCGGAATGTCCGCGTCCCAGCCATCGCCCAGCGTAACGGTATCCATATGGCAGATATAGACGAGCCGTGGCTCGTCGCTCAGTCCCGGCACGGTGACCATAAGGTTGCGGCGCCCGGGGAGTACTTCGAGCTCTGCAATCTGCACGGCATCGAGTACCGGATGGCTCAGCTGCGCCAACTGTTCCTCAACCAACGCTTTGATATAGCGCTCAATCTCGTCCTCATACGCACCCGGGTCTGAGCTGTCGATCCGCACGAGTCCTTGCGTAAGCCGCCAAGCAAAATCTGTATCAACCATAGGCACCTCACAGATAGTTAGGTCAATATACAGATTGTATGTCAAGAAGCGGCTCGGTGTATTTAATGGAGTGCTCACAAAAACGGGGGCGCCTCTCGTGCGAAAGGCGTCCCCGCGGGCATTCAATGTCAGTGACGGGCAGGCCACATGGGGAACTGCCCGTCAGATCAGCCGGCGCTATTTGATCACGCGCACGCGATACATCGACGGAATCTGCTTGAGCGCCTCGATGGTGCTGCTGTCCAGGTGCTCGTCGGTGTCGAACATGGTGTAGGCGTTCTCGCCAGCGGACTCGTTGGTCATACGCTGCACGTTGGCGTTGTCCTTGGCGAGAATGGCCGTGATCTGGCCGATCATGTTGGGCACGTTGGCGTGCAGGCAGGCGATGCGGCTTGCGGCGCGCGCCTTGCCCATGCTGCAGGCGGGGTAGTTGACGCTATGTGCGATGTTGCCGTTCTCCAGGTAATCCTTGAGCTCGCTGATGGCCATATCGGCGCAGTTGGCCTCGGCCTCGCCAGTGCCGGCGCCCGAGTGCGTGGTGATAAACGTGTTCGGCATCTTGACGGTCTTGGGCGTGGCAAAGTCGCAGCTAAACCAGCTCAGCTTGCCCTCGCGCAGGGCAGCGTCGACGGCGTCCTCGTCAATGATGGTCTCGCGTGCGTAGTTGATCAGCACGGCGTCCGGGGCCAGCAGGTTGATCTGCTCGGTGCTGATCATGCCGATGGTGTCGGCCTTGCTGGGCACGTGTACGGTGAGGTAGTCGCAGCCGCGGCAGAGATCCTCGAGCGTGCCCACACGCTGCACCTCGCGGCTCAGCACCCACGCATGCTCGACGGAAATGAACGGGTCGTAGCCGTAAACGTCCATGCCCAGGTCGACGCAGGCGTTGGCGACCTTGGAGCCCACGTTGCCCAGGCCGATGACACCGATGCGCTTGCCCTTGAGCTCGCGGCCCACAAAGGCCTTCTTGGCCTTCTCGGCATCGACCTGAATCTCGGGATCGTCGGCGTTGTCGCGCACCCAGTTCATCGATTGCACCACGCCGCGGCTCGAGAGCACCAGCATGCCTAGGACGAGCTCCTTAACGGCGTTGCTGTTGGCGCCGGGGGAGTTAAAGACGACGACGCCCTTCTTGGCGTACTCCTCGACGGGGATGTTGTTGACGCCGGCGCCGCAGCGGGCGATGGCGCGGATGCCCTCGGGCAGCTCGTAGCCGTGCAGGTCAGTCGAGCGCATCAGGATGGCGTCGGCCTCCTCGGCGGTGCTCACAAATTCGTAGCCCTCGCCAAACTCGACTTTGCCGTCCTTGGTGATGTCGTCGATGGTCTTAATCTTGCGCATGAAAAACTCCTTAGCAGGTTTGGTTTAAACAGGTGGTTTGAAGTGGCTGGTCGGCCCGCGCGTTGCGGGCTAGTTAGATCGCGGGCTCAAACTACGCTGCGTTTCGAAGTCCTTCATGTACGAGGCCAGTGCCTGCACGTCTTCCATGGTTACGGCGTTGTAGACGCTCGCGCGCATGCCGCCCACCAGGCGATGGCCCTTGACGTTTTGAATCTGGTGCTCGGCCGCGCCTGCGACAAAGGCCGCGTCGAGTTCGGCGTCGCCGGTGCGGAAGGTGACATTGGCGATGGAGCGGCTGTCGGCCTGCGTGGTGCCATGGAACAGCTCGCTGTGCTCGAGCAGGTCGTAGAGCAGGTTGGCCTTGGCCCAGTTGCGCTCGGCCATGGCGGCAAGTCCGCCGGTCTCCTCGACCCAATGGAACACCTTGCCGCACACGTAGATGCCAAAGGTGTTGGGCGTGTTGAGCATGGAGCCCTTGGCGGCCTGGGCCTTAAGGTCCATGTACTGCGGTGTCTGCGCAAAGGCGGGGCCGTCGGCGATGAGGTCGTCGCGCACGATAACCACGGTCACGCCCGCGGCGCCGGCGTTTTTCTGAGCGCCGGCGTAGATGAGCCCGTAGCGCTCGACGTCGAGCGGCTGCGACAGAAAGCAGCTCGAGACATCTGCGACCAGCGGTACGTCGCCGCAAGCGGGCAGCTCGTGGTACATGGTGCCAAAGATGGTGTTGTTCTGGCAGATGTAAACGTAGTCGAGCCCGTCGCCCGCGGCCTCGGCGGCAATGCGCGCGTTGACGTCGGCCATGGTGGGTATGCGGTCGAAATTGGTGTCCTTGGAGCTCGCGAGCAGCACGGCCTCGCCGTACTTGGCGGCTTCTTTGTATGCCTTGTTGGCAAAGTTGCCGGTCACGATGTAGCCGGCGCGCCCGCGGCGCATGAGGTTCATGGGGATGCCCGCAAACTGCAGCGTGGCGCCGCCCTGCAAAAACAGGACACGGTAGTTGTCGGGGATGCTCAGCAGACGACGCAGGGTTGCCTCGGCGTCGTCGATAATCTGCTGGTACATGCTAGATCGATGGCTCATCTCGAGCACGGACATGCCACAACCGCGGTAGTCCATCATCTCGTCGGCGATCTCGGCGAGCACGCTGGTAGGCAGCGCGGCCGGGCCAGCTGAGAAGTTGTGCACACGTGCCATCTTCTAGTTCCCCCTCGTAGTCGTTTGAACGTTCGGGATACTTTAGCACAGTGGAGCGCCAGGCGCGACCGCATCACGGTAAAACTCGACTACGCCGCTATGATTTACAGGATGGTTACATGGGGGAGGGGTGCTTTACTCCTCAGACAAATCCAAATCAGCGAGCGAAGGCATGAGGTTCTCTAGGCGCTCGATCTCTTCGTCGCAAATTGGCTACCTCCTGGTCACTACGACGCCAGTGTGGCGATGACGGCTTCGTCGCCGGCGTATATTAGGGTGTTGCCATCGGGGATGATCGTTTGGCCGTCGCGCTTGAGCATCACCACAATAAACGGATGCTTGCCTTGCGGCACATCGCGCAGACGCTGGCCGGCCAGGCGACCGTGGGGAGTCACGGTGACCTCGCGCAGCGTAACCTCGGCACGTTCTTCAAACGTCGGCGCTGCCATGACCAGAAGGTCGCCTTCCTCGATGACGGTATCGCCGTTGGGCAGCACCGGGTGCGCGCCGTCGCGCAGCACCAGGACCACGAGCATATCTGTGGCGCTGCCAATGTCCGCGAGCGAGCGTCCGGCAAACGGATGTCCAGCGCCCACCTTGAGCTTTACAAACGACATGCCGTCCTCGTCGCGGTAGTCGTTAAAGGTGCGGCGCACGTCGCCGGTCGCATCGATCATATCGAGCTTCTTCGCCACCGCCGGCAGAAGCGAGCCCTGCACCACAATGCTCGACACGGCAATCACAAACACCAGGTCAAATAGGTCGTGTCCGCCGGGAACGCCGGCCACCACGGCAAAGAGACTAAAGACGACCGAAGCTGCTCCGCGCAGACCCGCCCAGCTTACGAGCGCAACCTGGCGAGGGTTCGTCCTAAACGGCGCCAGCAGCATGCCTACGGCGATGGGGCGGCTCGCAAAGAGCATAAACGCCATGAGTGCCAGGCCCGGTAGCAGCATTTGCGGCAGGCGTGCGGGTGTAACGAGCAGGCCCAGCAAAAAGAAGATGGTCATCTCTGCCATCTCGGTGAGGGTGTCAAAGAAGTGCGCCATCTCGACTTTGCCGGTGATGTCGCTGGCACCCAGCACAATGCCGGCCAGGTATACAGCCAAAAAGCCGTTGCCGCCCAGGTAGCTCGGCAGCGCGTAGGCGACGATGGCCACGGCGAACAAAAAGATGGTCTGCGCGTCCTTGGCCGTTGCGTGCGCGCGTTCAATCAGGCGGCCCGCCGCCCAGCCGATGGCAAGGCCCAGGCCCACGCCCAGGATAATCTGCTTGGCCAGCAGTGTGGGAATGTTGATGTCGCCGCCGGCCGCGAGTGTAGCGAGCACAGCGGTGAGCATGTAGGCGACGGGGTCGTTGGAGCCCGATTCGACCTCGAGCAGCGAGTCGGTGCCGCCCCTCAGCGAAAGGCTGTGCTCGCGCAGAACGCTAAAGACGCTGGCCGCGTCGGTGGACGCCACGACCGATCCCAGCAGCAGGCCGCCGATCCAGTCGAAACCCAGCACAAAGTGGGCGAATACGCCGGTGATGCCGGCAGTGATGACGACGCCGAGCGTGCTCAGCAGCACCGCGGGCACGGCGACGGGCTTGGCGCGGTCGATATTGGTGTTAAAGCCGCCATAGAACATGATGAACAGCAGCGCCGTGCTGCAGACGGTTTCGGTGAGCGCGTAGTCGCTAAAGTCGATGTGCGCCGGGCCGTTGACGCCCAACAGCATGCCGAGCGCGATAAAGATGAGCAGGGTGGGGAAGGGGAGTTTTTTGCCGACGGGTTTGATGGTCAGGCACAAAATGATGACGAGGCCGATAAAGAGAAGGATCTGGTTCATGGATGGTGTCCGCTCCTGGGTGGTTGGCGTGGCACGGTCAGTTGCCTGCGGTTATTTGTACCCAAAGATGGTGGGTTTATGGGGTTGGATTGCGGGCGTGCGCGATATCGTCATAGACGGCTGCCGTCTTTGCCTCTGCTCGGAAACCCTTTCCAGCTTTATTGCAACGGAGTACAATGGGTAACGTTTAAGTTCAACTTGAAGTTTTAGTTGCGGCACCGGGCTTCGGCCGCAATGCAAGGAGAGGCGTACCATGGCGATCTATGTGACATCTGATGCTCACGGGCACGTGCGTGCGCTTGACGAGGCCCTGTCTAAGATCTCGTTGACTTCCGACGACACGCTGTACGTGCTGGGCGACATGATCGATCGCGGGCCCGATCCGGTCGGCGTTATTAAGCTCGTGCGCTCGCTGCCCAACGCCCGCGTGCTCAAGGGTAATCACGAGCAGATCATGCTCGATGCCATCGTTGGCCAGGATCCGCTCGATGCCGAGACCTGGGATATCAACGGTGGCTGGACGACGCGCGAGCAGCTCAACGACATGGAATATGAGGCATACGAGGAACTCGTGCGATGGATGGCCGCGCTGCCGCTCTACGCGGTGGTCGAGACCGAGGAGCGCCCGTATCTGCTGGTACATGCTGGAATCGAGATGAAGGCGGCGCGCGCGTTTTTGCTTGAGCATGGCGTCGATTGTGCCGATGGCGTCGGAGCGGTGGATGCCGATCGCGAGCTGCTGCAGCAGATGCTCGCGGTGCAGTCGTCCGATGACCTGCTATGGATTCGTCACGGCTATTGGGATGTGCCGACCGGGCTGCTTTCTGCCGAGGGCAAGGGCCCGGTCGTGGTGAGCGGCCACACGCCCACGGTATCGCTTGGGCGCTATTGCGAGGTCGGTGGTCTGGCGGGGCTCGATGAGGAATCGGGACGCGGGCAGATCGTGCGCTTGGGCGGCGAGGACACTGCCGGTGTGCCCGATCGCATCGACATCGACTGCGCCGCCGCCACCGGCTCCGAGTTCGGCCGCGTGGGCATCCTGCGCCTGGACGACGGGGCGGAGTTCTACGCGAACATCAACCCGGGCGAATAATCGGTGCAAGGGGTAGCTAATTTGGGATGGGGCTTTTTTTGACTACTTTTGCCCTTCTGCCCGCTAATTGATTTCCCTGGGACGGGGATTAAATAATCATTTGGCTGCCCGCTGGCTAAGTGAGTAGACTTTTTTGGAAATGCCGAGCACCCAACTTATTTTCCTCAATAAAACCGCAGGTCAAAGACTTGTGCTCTGTCGGTGTGGTCGGGGATTCGGTAAAAGTCTACTCACTTAGTTTTGCGTGATGCATATTGTTCGCAATGTGACCCCAGCCGGGGTGATTCCACCGCAAATTAGCTGCTCCCATCGCCGCAATTAGGCGCCGTACGGATTCCGGTCCCTCTCTATGCGTTGGCGGATGTGGGCGTACTCGATAACCAACAGTACCAGCAGCAGGGCCATGATGGCTAGGTAGCTTACGACGGCGCCCATCAGGCCGAGCAGATTGATTAGAATCACCGGCAGTACCACGCTCGCGGCAAAACAAATCAGGTAGACCTTGGTGACGTCGCCGGCGTGGCGCAGCACCGTGATGATGGCGTAGATAAAGTCGATGGCCGCGGTGACGCCGCCGGCGACGACCATCAGCAGCGCCAGCGTACGGTAGCGTTCAAAGCTGAGACCGTACATAAAGCTCATGAGGGGAATACCGGGACCTGCCATAAATGCGGCGCACACGCCGGTGATGACCACGATCAGCGCCATAACGGCAACAATAATCAGGTCAAAGCGACGACGCTTGCGAGGATTAGCCCAAATGCTCGACAAGCGCAGGAGCTGCGGTTTATAGACAAATCCAATGCTCAACAGAATAGCCTGAGCTGGAAAAAAGAGGGCATTAAAGTACAGCTGGTATTTGTAGGCCAGTGTGCCTTCCATCACAAACTTGGGCATGCTCTCGATAAGGTTGAACAGGAATAGCGCGCCAAAGAGTGGAGCGCACTGGACAAACAGGTGGCCGACCTCGCGCAGGCTCACGCGGCGCGATTTTTCGGTCTCGAGCAGGGCAAGCGGCGCGGTGACCAGCACGAGCGAGGCGATCGCGGTGACGCCCATGGCCATGGCCGCGATGGGCATGCTGCGCGTGAGGAGCAGCGCCACGCTGAAGACCGCGATGACGCCGACGGAGCGCAGCGTTTGGCTCATGCCAGCCAAGTAGAGCTTGTCGGCCTGCTGCAGGCGGCCTTCGTACACGTCGGCGACGCCGTCTATCACCTTATACAGGTAGACGCCCAGGCCGATCGTCGCCATCTGCGCGTCATAGCCGCGGGCGCTGCTGTACATGAGGCCGCAGCCTAGGGCGAGCGCTCCGCAAAGCCAGCGGTTGAGCTGGTAGGAGGCAAAGGACGTCGTTTCGTCGATGTCCGAGACCTGAAAATTGCGCACGCCATAGTTGCACGCGATCATGATGAGCGTGCCGGTGACAAAGGCGATGGAGAATTTGCCTGCTTCTTCTGCTCCCACGAGCTGCGTAGACACGATGGTGAGCAGCGGAAACGCCAAGCCCCACACGGCGGTGCCGAGGGTGTTCCAAAGATAGTCGCGACTGGTGGCGTGCTCCTCGTATTCCGCTTCCTGCATGGAGAAGCCGCCGCCGTAGACGGCGCCGAGCAGACGGTTCCACCAAGCGTTGACCATGCGGCGAACGGGGCCGGGCTCCCGATCGCGTTCGCGCCGACGACGTGTGGCTTGGCTGCTATCGGGCCCGCCGGCGTTGCGCTGGCTCAGCTCCTGGATGCGAGCGAGCTCCTCGGCGGTGTGCGAGGCCGGGAACAGGCCGTTCTCGATGCGACCGCCCTGGCTGGGTGCCCCGCCCGATACGGTGGGGTCGGAGACGCCGTTGTGACGGGCGATGGCGCGGCGGATGCTATCGAGGGGCGTGATACTCAAAGCGGAGTCCTTTCTATTGCTGCGCTTTAGTATAGACGCGACGGTGTTCGCTCGTGTTTTTGAACGGATTGTTCAATAATTTCGGCGGGCGGCTGTAATTTGTCGGTAAACGTGCGGTATCCTGTTGAAGTTTTGTGACAACCCCGATGCCGCCCACGCGGTACCAAGGAGCTTCTACCTATGGACGTCGCCGCATTCTTACTGGCTCTTGTGCCGATTATTTGGCTGGTCGTGATGCTGCTGTGCTTTAAATGGCCAGCTTGGAAGGCCGCTATCGGATCGTTTGTCCTTTCGTGCTTGCTTGCCTTCGCATGGTGGCACCTGCCGGCAGCTCAGATCGCGACCGCCTCGCTCGAAGGTTTTTTGATGGCTCTGTGGCCCATCGTCCTGGTGATCATCGCCGCGGTGTTCACGTATAACCTGTGCGTTCGTACGGGCGCCATGGACGTGATCGGCAGCATGATCACCTCCATCAGCAGCGACCGCCGTCTGCTGGCGCTGCTCGTGGCTTGGTGCTTCGGTGGCTTTATGGAGGGCATGGCCGGCTTCGGTACCGCTGTCGCCATTCCCGCCGGCATGCTCGCGGGCCTGGGCTTTGAGGCCGTGCCTGCCGTGCTCATCTGCCTGCTGGCCAACGGCGTGCCCACGCCCTACGGCTCCATCGGCATCCCCACGGTGTCCGTTGCCGACCTGGTGGGTTTGGATTCCCTTCACCTAGCGACCGTTCAGCTGGTGCAGCTCGCACCGTTCTTTGTGGTGATGCCGCTATTTATTGTGCTGGTTGCGGGCCGTGTTGCCGATGACCAGGGCAATGCCGCGAGTGTGGGCGAGCGTCTGCACGGTGTTGCCGGCGTGGCGTTGCTCTCCGGCGTGTCGTTTGTCGGCGCGGCTCTGGTCGTTGCCATGTTTGTGGGCCCCGAGCTGGCCGTGGTCGTAGGATCCATCGTTTCGCTCGCGCTGACAGCTGCGCTTGCCATGCGTGCCGAGAAGTCGGGGCATCTGGACGCACGCTTCCATATGAATATCGAGGCCGGCGAACAGCTCACCGTTAAATCGGCGCTTTCGGCCTGGTCGTGCTTCATTCTGATTTTTGTACTGCTGCTGGGTACGTCCAACCTGGTGCCCGCCGTGCATGCCGCGCTTGCGCCCTTTGCAAGCCACGTGCAGGTGTATTGCGGCGAGAACCCCGGTACGCTTACGTTTTCGTGGAGTAACACGCCGGGTGTTTGGATCTTCCTGGCCGCGTTTGTCGGCGGTGCCATTCAGGGTGCTTCGCCACGCATGATGGGCGAGGTGCTGGCCGCGACTGTGAAGCAGATGATGCCGACGGTGATCACGATGCTTTCGGTGCTGGGCTGTGCCAAGGTGATGGGCTATGCGGGCATGATCTCTTCGATCAGCGCGTTCTGCATCGCCGTCGCCGGTGGGCTGTACCCGATTCTGGCTCCGTGGATCGGCGCAGTCGGTGCGTTTGTGACCGGCTCGGGCACGTCCTCGGGCATGCTGTTTGGCCCCATTCAGAGCCAGGCTGCCACTGCGCTGGGTGTGAGCGACTACTGGATGGTCGCGTTGAACGCCCTGGGCGTCGCCGCCGGTAAGATGATCTCGCCGCAGACCCTCGCCATTGGTCTTGCCGCCGTGCTCGTGCGCGGTAAGGATGCCGAACTCCTGGGCGCCGTCCTGCCCTACGCCGCCGGCATGCTGGTCCTGATGAGCGCCATAGCCATGCTCGGCCAAGGCCTGCCGCTGTAGTCGGCACTTAGGGACGTTCCTTATAATATGAGCAGGACATTGTCAAGAGGCAAAATCGGGCCTGGCCCCAACGATATGGGGTCAGGCCCTCTCCCTATATCAGCCCGTCCGCGGCGACCTCGGCGTGTCTTACCGACGCTCGTCTTTGCAGTTTAATATCCGCCCGCGGCGATCTCTCGCTGGGCAATCCGTTGCTACGGCTGAGGCTTCTACGTCGAACCGACAGTCTGTGCACGCGTGTGGCGCCCTGGGCGCTCGCAGAAAAGGGACCTGAGGTTCGCCTCAACGGCTTCGGATCGAACCGCTTCCGGGGTGACTGGCTTATGTGCGGGGGATCGCCCCCCTACGCCTCCTCGGCCATGAGGCCGACCGCCCATACCCAGCAGGCGAGCTCGCGCGCCGTGGCCACGTTCGCCTTGTTGCCGTGGACCCCGCGCGCGAGCAGCGCCTCCCGCCTCTCGACCAGCCTCCGCACGCCCTTGGCGGCATGCCTCCGGGCGCCCCGGTCCGGGGCCTGGCCCTTGGCGAGGCCCTTCGGCCGCCCCGAGCACGTCAGGTAGTGCCACGCGGCCTCGACCAGCGTCTTCCTCAGGTGCTTGTTGCCAGCCTTGGTGATCGCGCCCCTGCGGTCGCTCTCCCCGCTGGAGTGCTCGGAGGGCGTCAGGCCGACCCATGCGGCGAACGACCGGGCGTTCCTGAACCTCGAGAACTCGCCGGCCTCGAACACGAGGTCGGCGGCCGTCGCGGTGTCTACACCCTTGAGGCAGCGCAGGGAGTCGACCCTCCTCCTCCATCTGGGCTTGCGGGCCTCGGCCTCGACGAGCCCCTCGAGCCGCGCCTTCTCCTCCGCCGCCCGCCTGACCGCGTCGACGTAGTAGGCGAGCACGTCGTTGTCGGCCCCCTCCGCGAACCTAATCGACTCGATCCAGGACCAGTGCGCCCGGGTCCAGTTGCCCTTCCTGCGGCCGGTGGGCGTCCTCTCGTCGAAGGCGAGCCCGTGCCTGAGCAGGAACTTGGAGAGCCGCTGC
>JAUMMZ010000030.1 GCA_031296755.1 Collinsella sp. | reverse complement strand
ATTACGGATAGACGTCACCGTCTCGATCAGCAGACCGTCAACACCAGCATTGAGCAAGGCGTGCGCCTGTTCGCGCGCAATGCCGCGGATTTCACGATACTCGACAGAGTCCTCGGCAAACCACTCAATACCGATCGGGCCCATCGAGCCCAGCAGTAGCTGAGGGTGCGCCTGGCGGGCATCGTCGACGGCCCCGCGATTGACCTCCGCCACGGACGGCGCAATCTGGTCGTGCTTGAGGGCATAGCTCGATGCCTGAAAGGTATTGGTAATGAGCACCTGCGCGCCGGCGGCGACATACAAGCGATGGATACGAGAAACGGTCTGCGGCTCTGCCAGATTCCAAAACGCCGGTGGAATGTCGGCGGCATCGTACTCACTCAACAAAACACTGCCCATGGGGCCCTGCGCCAACAAGGTCTCGCTCGACAAGCGGCGCGTAAGTTCCTCGGCACCAAAGCGGTTGTAATAACTCGTATCCATATATATCCCGCTATTCCTCGACGCTGATTCCCTGCTTTTCGAGATAGGCGAGCCAGCGGCTCATCGTGTCCTCGGATAGCGCATGTTCCATCATGCAGGCCTCGGAATCGGCTCGCTCAAATTCGACACCGAGCTCCTGAACCAAAAACGTGCGGATGAGGCGATGACGGTACCAGATAGCCGCGCCAACCTCGCGGCCGCGATCGGTCAGGATCACCTTGCCGTAGTGCGATTGCTCGACAAGCTCGGATGCCTTGAGAGCCGAAACCGCTTTATTGACCGATGCCTTGGAGACGCCAAGGCGCTGCGCGATGTCGACCGATCGAACGCCGTTGGTTTCCCCCTCTTCGCTTTCAATGCGAACCATGCACTCCAAGTAGTCTTCGTTCGCCACCGTCAGATGTAGTTCGCGCGAGCTATTTGTCGTATCCATGATCTTCCGTCCCTTCTGCATTCAATGGCTGATTCTACCCCATCCAAGCGTCGCGGTATGCCGTGGCATACCGTGCTAGAGTTCTTGTTGCACACGACGACCAAGATTGGAGCGGTCTTTATGGAAAACACCACCACGAACCCCGATGTCCTCGAGCGCTTTTTGCGCTACGTCCAGATCAACACGCAGTCCGAGGATGCAAACTGCGACCAGGTACCCTCGAGCGCCGTTCAGTTTGACCTTGCCAACGTGCTGGCTGAAGAGCTGCGCGAGCTTGGTGCGGAAGATGCCCACGTGACCGAGCACGCCTATGTCTGCGCGCATATCCCCGCAAGTGCGGGCGCTGAGGACAAGCCCGCCCTGGGCCTGATCGCCCATCTCGACACCACCGAAGTTGCACCGGGTGCCGGCGTGAAACCGCACATCGTACACTACGAAGGCGGCGACCTGGTCTGCGGCACGGTTGACGGTAAGCCCGTTGCCATGAGTACCGCCAAGCTTCCCGCCCTGAACGACCTCGCAGGTGAGGACCTGGTCTGCAGCGATGGCACCACGCTGCTGGGCGCGGACGACAAGGCAGGCGTCGCCGAGATCATGTCGCTTGTCGCGCGTATCGCTCAGGACCCTTCTCTGCCCCATCCCGCACTCGGCATTTGCTTCTGCCCTGACGAGGAGATCGGCCACGGAGCCGAGCTGTTGGATATCGATACCTTTGGCTGCAAGTACGCCTACACGGTCGACGGCGGCCCCATCGGCGAGCTGGAGTGGGAGTGCTTTAACGCCGCCGAGGCGACCGTCCGCTTTGAGGGCCAGTCCATCCACCCGGGCGACGCCAAGGGCCGTATGGTCAACGCAGGCAATCTGTTCTGCGACTTCAACGCGTTGCTCCCCTACGCGCAGCGCCCGGAGTATACGGAAGGCTACGAGGGCTTTTATCACCTTGAGGGTGTATCTGCGACCGTCGATCACGCCACAGCGCGCTATATCGTCCGCGACCATGACGCCGCCAAGTTCCAGCAAAAACTCGACCTTATTGATGCCGCTGCCTCGATGCTCAACCAGCGTCTGGGTGAGGAGCGCGTGACGGTCGAGATTAAGCAGCAGTATCGAAATATGGCCGAGATCGTTCGTGACTATCCCGAGCTTATTGATGTTGCCAAGGAAGCCTACCTTGCCTGCGGCGTTGAGCCCCAAGTGCTGTCAATTCGTGGCGGCACCGACGGCGCCCAGCTGTCGTTCCGCGGTCTGCCCTGCCCCAACCTTTCCACCGGCGGCTATTGCTACCACGGCGTCAACGAGTTCGTCCCGGTCAGTTCGCTCGTCAAGATGACCGACGTCCTGCAGGAGCTCATCGCCCGCTTTGCATAGGGAACTCGAACAATCTAGGTAAGCAAAACCGCCCCGTCCTCAAAACCGAGAACGGGGCGGTTTTTGGTGCAAGGGGAGTAGTCAGCACCGCAGGTTGAGCCAACGTCAGCGAGCGATGTCCAAGGCGAACAAGTTGGCATGAAAAAGGCAGGGCATTGACCTTCTGGTCATGCCCTGCCTTTTGAATGACAAATTGTCGCCTTGGGCGGCGCGCAGCGTCAAGCCGTTACGGCGTTTGGTAAAACGCCGTAACTTAGTAGTTGGCTTCGTAGCCGTTACCGTCGCCGGTGGGCTCTTCGTAGTAGTCCGAATCGCTCGAATCGCTTGAGTCATCGGAATCGTCAGAGCTGACCGATGAGGTTGCGGTACCGTTTGCGTAGTCGTCAGACGTGTTGTTGTTCAGGTCGCCGATCGTAGAGCTGGAACCGTCGGAAAGACCCATGGTGTTGGGACCCTTGGGATCCTTGCCGGCATCGACGCGCTCCATCATTTCCTTGAGCTCGTCCTCGTAGACAAAGACGTAGCTCACACCGTCGATCATGGTACTGTCGTCGGCATACGAGGGCAGGTTGGCCGAGTAGATACCGTCGACATCCATACCGCGCATGGCGTTGACCGTAGCCACGATATCCTGAACGCTCATATCGGTTACGAGCATATCGGACAGCGAATTAACCAGGCCAAAGATCTTCGTGGCATCGAAGTTATTGAGAATCTGGTTGGCAAGGGCGCCAAGCACCTGACGCTGGTGGCGCATGCGCGTGTAATCGCCGTCGGCATAGGTGTAGCGGCAGCGGGCATAGGTAAGGGCGGTGGCACCGTCCATATGCTGCTGGCCAGCGGTAATCTTAATATCCAGGTGCTCGGGGTCGTCAACATCATCGGTTGCGTTAATGTCGATACCGCCAACCGAATCAATCAGCGCCTGCATACCGTCGAAGCTGACCTCAGCATAGTGGGAAATCTGAACACCGCACAGCTCGTTGACCGCCTCGACCATGGCCTCGGCGCCGCCCACGGTATGGCAGGCGTTGATCTTCATGGTCTCGCCCTTGTACTCGACCTTGGTGTCGCGCGGAACGGAAATGAGCGTCGCCTGCTTTTGCGTGGGGTCGATGCGTGCCAGGATAATCGAGTCGGCGCGATACGTATCCTCGCCCGGACGGCCGTCGGTGCCAAGAAGCAGCACGTAGAACGGATCCTTTGCCTCATCGGTGTCAACCAGAACCCGACGCAGATTGTCGGTAATGACATTAGAATCGCCGAGCTTGCCCATAATGGTGGCAAACCACAGGCCGGCAGCGGTAGTGGCACTCAGCAGCACGCCAAGCACGACAATGAGCGCGACGTGACGAATCGTGTGGCTACGACGACGTTGGCGAGCGCGCTCGGAATAGCGAGCCACGTTATCGCGACTGTAGATCTTGGCCTGTGCACCAGTTGAGGGTCTTCGGGCGGTGGTATCCGCGAGGGGCTTTTTATTAAACATAGGCAACCTGTATTAGTAGATGACGGGATCGGGGACGGAAGCATGCTCGACATGCGCGCCGAGCGCCTGCAGCTTTTCGACAAACTGCTCGTAGCCGCGCTTGATGTGATGGATGGCCGAAACCTCGGTCGTCCCGTCGGCGATCAAGCCCGCTACGACGAGGGCCGCTCCGCCACGCAGATCGGGCGAGGTAACCTGTGCACCCGAGAAGCCCTTAACGCCATGAATCATGGCATGATGGCTCTCGATACGAATGTCGGCACCCATGCGCACCAGCTCAGAGGCAAACATAAAGCGATTCTCGAAGATGTTCTCGGTAATAACGGAACTGCCGTCGGCAAGGGCGGAGAGCACCATAATCTGCGCCTGCATGTCCGTCGGGAAGCCGGGGAACGGAAGCGTCTGGATGTCGACCGGCTTGATACGCTCGGCACGGTTTACATGGACGCCATCCTCGACGCGCTCGCAGTCGATACCCATGAGCTCCATCTTCTTGAGCACCATGCCCAAGTGAATGGGGCAAAAGCCCATGACATCGACACCGCGATCGTCGGCCATCAACGCACCGGCAACGATAAAAGTACCGGCCTCGATGCGGTCGCCCACTACGCGATGGGTAACAGGATGCAGCTCTTCCACGCCCTCGATGGTCACGACGGGCGTACCCGCGCCGACAATCTTGGCGCCCATCTCGTTGAGCATGTTGGCGAGATCGACGATCTCGGGCTCGCGGGCGGCATTGTCGATAACCGTGGTGCCCTGCGCGCGCACGGATGCCATGATGAGGTTCTCGGTCGCACCGACGCTGGCGAACTCGAGCGTGACGGTGGTACCGCGCAGACCTTGGGGCGCATTAGCGTTGATGTAACCGTGGGCGGTATCGAACTCAACGCCCAGGGCCTCAAGACCAAGAATGTGCATATCGATCTTGCGAGCACCCAGGTTGCAGCCGCCCGGCATGGCGATCTTGGCGCGATGGAAGCGGCCCAGCAGGGGTCCCATGACGGCGGTGGAAGCACGCATCTTAGCGACGAGCTCGTAGGGGGCCTCCCAAGAATCGACCTGAGAGGTATCAATCTCGAGCGTGTGCTCGTCGAGAACATCGATCGTAGCGCCCATGCCTTTGAGCACCTTGCCCATCACGTGGACATCGGAAATATCGGGCACGTTCTGCAGCGTCGTTTTGCCCGGCGCCAGAAGCGTTGCCGCCATGAGTTTGAGCGCGGAGTTCTTGGCGCCCGAAACGGGCACGGAGCCTCCGATGGCGTGGCCACCCTCAACGCGGATAATATCCAAGGTCTACCCTTTCAAAAAGCATGCCCGGGATGGCTGAGCCATCCCGGGCATGATGTGTTCGCAAATGGTCGAACGCTAAATCGTTTGACTATTGGGCAAGCTTGAGCTTACACCATGCGATTTCATTATAGAGGTAGGCGCGGCGTGCATCATCCTCCGACAAATTACCCAGCTTCTCTTCAAAACCTTGAATATCAGCTTTAAGCTTGTCGGCATCGACGGTCGCCAAATCGCAAGCGCGCTCGGCGAGAACGGTCACGACATCGTCCGCAACCTGGGCATAGCCGCCGGCCACGGCAAACGTGTGGTCGACAGTGCCCATGGCCTTATCGGAAACGCGAACGTAACCGCGGTCGATCGTGCAGATCTCGCTGGAGTGAGCGGGCAGGACGCCAAACTCGCCATCCGTGGACGGAATCGACACAAACGCAGCGTCGCCCTCATAGGCGCAGCTCACGGGGCACACGATGCGGATACGCATAACCTACTTCTCCCCCA
This sequence comes from Collinsella sp., assembly GCA_031296755.1. Lineage (GTDB taxonomy): Bacteria > Actinomycetota > Coriobacteriia > Coriobacteriales > Coriobacteriaceae > Collinsella. Next base: position 40,842 of record JAUMMZ010000030.1, on the reverse strand, counting down.
TCTTGCGGGCGCGCTCGCGCACGTCCTCAATCGTGGAAGCATAGCGGAAAGCCTGCTCGGGCAGGTCATCGGCCTTGCCGTCGACAATCTCGGCGAAGGAGCGGACGGTATCCTCGACGCGGACGTAGACACCGGGGTTGCCGGTGAACTTCTCGGCGACGTGGAAGGACTGCGAGAGGAACTGCTGAATCTTACGGGCACGGTTGACCGTAAGGCGCTGCTCCTCGGACAGCTCGTCCATACCCAGAATGGCGATGATGTCCTGAAGGTCGGAGTACTCCTGCAGGAGCTCCTGGACCTTGACGGCGACACGGTAGTGCTCCTCGCCAACGATCGAGGGATCGAGAGCGTCGGAGGAAGACGCGAGCGGGTCAATAGCCGGGAAAAGGCCGAGCGACGAAATGCTACGCGAAAGAACCGTGGTGGCGTCGAGGTGCGTAAACGTCGTGGCAGGCGCCGGGTCGGTCAGGTCGTCTGCGGGGACGTAGACAGCCTGGACGGAGGTAATGGAGCCCGTCTTGGTCGAGGTAATGCGCTCCTGGAGGTCGCCCATCTCGGTTGCCAGCGTGGGCTGGTAACCAACGGCGGACGGCATACGGCCCAGCAGTGCGGAAACCTCGGAACCGGCCTGGGAGAAGCGGAAGATGTTGTCGATGAACAGCAGAACGTCCTGGCCACGATCACGGAAATACTCAGCGGTGGTAAGGCCGGCCAGACCGATGCGCAGACGCGCTCCGGGCGGCTCGTTCATCTGACCATAGACCAAGCAGGTCTTGTCGATAACGCCAGACTCGCTCATCTCGAGGAACAGGTCGGTGCCCTCGCGGGTACGCTCGCCGACGCCGGTGAACACCGAGGTGCCACCGTGCTCCTGGGCGAGGTTGTTGATGAGCTCCTGAATCAAAACGGTCTTGCCGACGCCGGCGCCGCCGAACAGGCCCGTCTTGCCGCCACGGATGTAGGGCTCGAGCAGGTCGACAGCCTTGATGCCGGTCTCGAAGATCTCGGTCTTGGTGGTGAGCTCGTCGAAACGGGGCGCTGCATGGTGGATGGGGTAGAACTCCTCCACCTCGGGCATGGGCTTGCCGTCGACGGGCTTGCCCATGACGTTCCAAATGCGGCCGAGCGTCTTGGGACCAACGGGCATCTTCATGGGCTCACCGGTATCGGTGGCGATGAGGCCGCGCTGCAGGCCGTCGGTCGAGGACATGGCGACCGTGCGGACGACGCCGCCCGGAAGCTGGCTCTCGACCTCGAGGATCGTGCTCAGATGACCGATCGGGGTCTCGGCCTCGACCGTGAGCGCGTTGTAGATCGGGGGCACCGCGCCGTCAAACTTGACGTCGACGACAGGGCCGATGATTCGCACGATGCGACCATCACCGGCAGTCGTCTTCTTGGTGGCTTCCTCGACCGCAAGCTTTACGGTGTTATTAGCCATTACTGTTCCTCCAATGCTGAGGCTCCGCCGACGATCTCGTTAATCTCGGTCGTGATCGAAGCCTGGCGCACGCGACTATACGTGCGGGTAAGGGTCGAGATGATCGCGGTGGCGTTTTCCGTCGCGGAGTGCATGGCCTTGCGGCGTGCACCCTGCTCGGCAGCCGCCGAATCGATCAGGGCCTGGTAGATGACCGTCAGGATATAAGACGGCACAAGCTTGCCGAGAACATGCTCGGGAGAGGGCACGAACTCGAACGTGGACGAGATGCGCTTAGGGGCGTCGGTCTCGTTCTTACGCGGACCGTGGGCCATAGCGATCATCTCGGGGTCGAGCGGCAACAGATGCTCGACGCGAAGCTCCTGATCCACGCGGTTCTTGGCGTGGTGGTAGACAAGCTCGACACGGTCAAGCTCACCGGCACGATACGCATCGCAGATATGAGAGGAGATCATGCGGGCCTGATTGAAATCGGGCTCAGAGGAGTTGCCCTCAAAGTGCATGACGACGTTTGCGCGGTCACGGAAATACGTGGCCGGCTTACGCCCGCACGCGATGATCTCGCACTCGATGCCGTCGTTCGCCCAAGAAGCGGCGAGCTTTTCGGCCGTGCGCTCCACCGTCGTATTGAAACCGCCGGCAAGGCCGCGGTCCGAGGCAATAACGACAATCAGGCCATGCTTGACACTCTCATGCTTCTGCAGCATGGGATCGGTGCCCGAACAGGAGGCGTCGCCGGCGACCGTCAACATGACGTCGGTCAGCGCCTCCTTATAGGGCTCGGCCTGCTTGGAGCGATCGAGAGCACGACGGATCTTGGCCGTAGAGACCATCTCCATCGTGCGCGTGATCTGCTTGGTCGTGGTAACCGAGGAGATTCGCTTCTTAATGTCGCGAAGGTTGGCCATGGGGCTTAGTTCTCCTCTGATCCAGAAACATCCGAATGGTGCTTGGCCATGAACTGCTGCTTGAAGTCGCCGATGACGCGCAAGAGCTCAGCCTTGGTGTCATCATCGATCTTCTTGGCGCGAACCTTGTCGAGCAGCGAGCCAAAGCCATTGTCCATGTACTCGATGAGCTCGGCACGGAAAGGCAGCACGTCGGCAATCTCCAGGTCATCCAGGAAGCCCTCGTTGCCAGCGAACAGCGTAACGATCTGCTCGCCAACCTCAAACGGCTTGTAGCGCGGCTGCTTAAGGAGCTCGGTCATGCGGGCACCATGGGTCAGCTGCTTCTGAGTAGCCTCGTCAAGGTCGGAGCCAAACTGCGTAAAGCCAGCGAGCTCCTGATAGGAAGCGAGGTCCAGACGGAGGTTGCCGGCGACCTGCTTCATAGCCTTGGTCTGCGCGTCGCCACCGACGCGGGACACGGAAATGCCCACGTCGACTGCCGGGCGCTGGCCCTGGAAGAAGAGCTCGGACTGCAGATAGATCTGACCATCGGTAATGGAAATGACGTTGGTCGGAATGTAGGCCGAGACGTCGCCGTCCTGGGTCTCGATGATCGGAAGAGCCGTCATGGAGCCGTAACCGTTCTTCTTGGACATCTTGACGGCACGCTCGAGCAGACGAGAGTGCAGGTAGAAGATGTCGCCAGGATAGGCCTCGCGTCCGGGCGGACGATGCAGCGTCAGCGACATCTGACGGTAGGCCACAGCCTGCTTGGACAGGTCGTCGTAGATGACGAGCACGTGGCCGCCGGGGTTGGTCTCGCTGGCGGGCTTGCCGTCCTCGCCGTTGTACATGAAGAACTCGCCGATAGCGGCACCGGCCATAGGCGCGATGTACTGCATAGGGGCGGAATCGGCAGCGGTGGCCGAAACGATGATGGTGTAGTCGAGCGCACCGTGCTGAGCGAGGGTCTCGCGGATGTTGGCAACCGTGGAGGCCTTCTGGCCGATGGCGACATAGATGCAGACCATGCCCTTGCCGCGCTGGTTGAGGATAGCGTCGATGGCGATGGCGGTCTTACCGGTCTTACGGTCGCCGATGATGAGCTCACGCTGACCGCGGCCGATAGGCACCATAGAGTCGATAGCGAGCAGACCGGTCTGAACCGGCTCGCACACCGGGGTACGATCGATGACGCCGGGAGCCTTGAACTCGATGGGGCGACGGTGCGTGGCGACGATGTCACCCAAACCGTCGATGGGCTGGCCGAGCGGATTGACGACGCGGCCGAGCATGGCGCGGCTCACGGGGATATCCATAATGCGGCCAGTGGTGCGGCACTCGTCGCCTTCCTTGATGGAGTCGACGGCACCAAACAGAACGGCGCCGACCTCGTCACGGTCAAGGTTCTGGGCAAGGCCGAAGACGGTCTCACCGGTATCGGAGCTCTTGAACTCCAGAAGCTCGCCTGCCATGGCGCTCTTGAGGCCGGAGACGCGCGCGATGCCGTCGCCTACCTCGTCGACCGTTGAAACCTCATGCGTATCGACCGTCGCGGAGAGGCTCGTGAGCTGCTCCTGCAGTTTCTTGGCGATATCCTGGGCATTGAGGGTTTCGGACATTAGGCTTCACCTCCGTACGAATTAGCAGAGTTTGCGAGGGTCTCCTGCGCGATGCGCAGCTGCGTCTTGACGGAAATGTCACGACGCTCGCCGCGGGCCTCGAGCACCAGGCCGCCCACGATAGACGGGTCGACCTGCTCGATAAGGAATACTTTGCGGCCGAAGTCCTGCTCGCATTTCTTAGTGATGGTTTGACGCAGCTCGTCGTCGAGCGGGATCGCCGTGGTGACGGTCACGCCCACTACATCCTCGTCTTCCTCGGCAACATACTTAAAGGCAGCTGCCACCTTGGGAAGAAGGTCGAGCTGGTCGCGCTTGGACATGGTGTCGAGCACGGCGATGATCTCGGGGCTGGCAGAAGCCAAGCGCTCGATCATCTCGAGGTCCTCGAACACATGGTTCTCGGCCTTGGCGGCTTCCAGAAGGGAGCGCGCGTAGGTCTCGAGCACCTTGTCCTGATAGCGGCTAGTCGGCATTCAGGCTACCTGCTTCCTGGATGTAGCGCTCGATGAGCTTCTTCTGCTCGGCCTCGTTCTCGAGTGCCTCGCCCACGATCTTGGTGGCGACGGCAACGGACAGGTCGGCGATGGAGTTCGCGGCACCGGCGTAGATGGACTTGCGCTCGTCCTCGACGGTCGTATGGGCCTTGGCGATGATCTCCTCGGCCTCCTTGTGAGCAGCCTCGATGATACGGGCGCGCTCGGACTCGGCGTCCTTACGGGCCTCGAGAACGATGTCGGCAGCCTGACGACGGGCGTCGGTGACGATCGAGTCGGACTCAGCGCGCTTGGCGATAGCCTCCTGCTTGGTCTTCTCGGCCTCGTCGAGGCTCTCCTCGATCTTCTTGCCGCGCTCCTCCATGGTTTTCATGATGCCCGGCAGGGCGACCTTGGCCAGCACGATCCAGATAATCAGGAAGGCGATAAGCGCCGGGATGAACTCCGCCATCTTAGGGATGAGGATGTCCGCACCGGCGGCGCCGTCCTCGGCGAACGCGGAAACCGGCATGAGCAGCGCGGCCGCGGACGCGGAGAGTGCGATCGCGCTCTTCTGGGATGAAAGATTCATACTTGACGCTCCGTGCTATTTAACGATCAGCGCGACAACGAAGCCGATCAGAGCCAGAGCCTCGCCGAAGGCGGAGCCCATGATGAAGACGGTGAACACGCGGCCCTGGACCTCAGGCTGACGGGCCATAGCACCCGTAGCACCCAGAGCAGACAGGCCGATAGCAAGACCAGCGCCGATAACACCGAGACCGTAACCGATAACTCCCACGATTCCTCCTTTGTCGTGCGCGTCTTATTTCACGCAGGATAACCTTTTTATAACTGCCGGGCTCCATGGGTACGGGCACCGGCGGTTTAACGAATTGCCTTACCTTTAAGGCGCGAACGGAAGACTACTCCTCCTCCGCGACCTCCTCTGCCTCGGAGACATACACGGCGGTAAGGACCGTGAAGACGTAAGCCTGGATGGCGCCGACCACAAGCTCGATCGCATAGATCAGGATGAGGATGGCAAGCCAGGCCAGCGAAGGCAGGGCGCCGACGGCGTGGGCCGCGGAAACCTGCTGAAGCAGCGGCTGCATGAACATGCTCGCCATGATGGCGAACGAGCCCATGACCACGTGTCCTGCGAACATGTTGCAGAACAGACGGACGGCGAGCGTGATGAGGCGCAGGAAGGTCGAGAAAAGCTCGACGACCCACACGAGCACGTTCATCGGGAAGCTCACGCCCTGCGGGGCGAGGCTCTTGATGTAGCCGATCACGCCGTGAGCCTTGCATCCGTAGTAGATGAAGTACACGAAGGCGAAGATGGCGAGCGCGGCGGTGGAGCCGATTGCACCGGTGCCGGGCTTCATTCCCGGGATCAGGCCGATCATGTTATTGATCAGGATGAACAGGAAAAGCGAGCACAGGAACGGGAAGTGCTTCTTCCAGTTCTCACCCACGACGCCCTTGCCGATATCGTTCTCGACGTACTCGATGATGTACTCGAAACCGTTGACGAAGAAGCCCTTGGGAACCAGGGTCTGCTTCTTCTTGAACACGGCCAGGACGATCAGGAGCACGATCGTGGAGACGATCAGCCAAAACGAGTACTGCGTGATGCCGCAGCTCAGATCGCCCACGACAGGGGTGGAGCTGAACTCGCTAACCAGATGATTAATCTCATCAGGCAGCTTTTCAAAAATTTCCACGACTTACCTTTCGACCTCATGAGGATCTCGCAGCGCCTTGGCGACGCGAACCGTGCAGGCGGCCATAAAGGCCACGAAGCCGATCGCCTCGCCCAAGAGGAACATGCGAAATGCCTCTCCGAACAACACAAACACAACCAAGGTAAAGACGAGCAGGGCGATTGCCGAGACCGCCAGACTCACCATACCCTTGAGCATGTCCGCATTCTGTTTATCGTCAAGAACCGGCTTGAGCGTAAAGACAAAGGGAAGGAAGGCAATTGCGCCCGCGATGGCGCCTGCAACGATAGCGAGCAGATCGGCTATCTGAAACATTGGCGTCCTCACTTTCCTTTTTTAACGCCTCACAGAACAGTTCCCGCCAAACATTGGTGACTATTGTACGAGCCAATCGCTAAAGTACAACCGAAAAAGCATCGGTTAATACGCACCTGTTCGTTTTCTTAAGACCTTCTTTATGCCGCAGGTACGGTAATACGTTTTTCTCGAACCCTGCAGGGCAAAACGTCCGTTAACAGGAGTGCGCGCGGTCGCCTTTTGTTCGACCGCGCGCACCGTTTCTTCGTATTTGCAGCCGCGGCCGTCTTAGCCCAGCGACTAGAGCGTGCCGAAGATGCGGTCGCCGGCGTCGCCGAGGCCGGGAACGATGTAGGCGGCCTCGTTGAGATGGTCGTCGATGGCGCACGTATAAATATGTACGTCGGGGTCCTTTTCGGTCAGTGACTTGAGGCCCTCGGGCGCGGCGACGATGCACAGCATGCGGATATCCTTGACACCGCGCTCGCGCAGGTAGCTGATGGCCATCTCGGCCGAACCGCCCGTGGCGAGCATGGGGTCGACGACCAGGCAGATGCGCTGGTCGATATCCTTGGGCATCTTGCAGTAATACTCATGCGGCTCGTGGGTGACCTCGTCGCGTTCCATACCGATGTGGCCCACGCGAGCGGAGGGCACCAGTTCGAGGATGCCGTCGACCATGCCAAGGCCTGCACGCAGGACGGGAACGATGGCGAGCTTTTTGCCGGCGAGCTGCTTAAACGTTGCGGTGGTGATGGGGGTCTCGACTTCGACGTCTTCCATGGGCAGGTCGCGCATGGCCTCGTAGCCGTCAAAAAGTGCAAGCTCGCGCACAAGCTGGCGGAACTGGTTGGTGCCGGTGTTTTTGTCGCGCAGGATCGACAGCTTGTGCTGGACGAGCGGATGATCGACAAGCGTCACACGGGACGCATCGTAGGTGACGGTCATGGGTTGATTGCCCCTTTCGTTGCGGCCGCAAAACGGCCTTGCTGACAAGGCACGCAGCAATGTTGCCGCCGCACGCCATGCATAATTTAGCGGTTTGTTGTATCGAGCAGCCCATCGCAGCCCTACTGTGCGGTACTGAGCGAGCGCTTGACTGCATCACGCCAGCCCGCAAGGTTTTGCTCGCGACGCTCGGCGGACATATGGGGAAGGAAGGTCCTAACGATCTGGGCATTTTGCTCCAGCTCTTCAAGGTCTTCCCAATAGCCGACGGCAAGACCCGCCAAGTACGCGGCACCGATTGCCGTGGTCTCCACCGTCTCGCATTGCAGCACGGGGATATCCAGCAGGTCGGCCTGGAATTGCATGATGAACTCGTTGCGTGAGGCGCCGCCATCGACGGACAGGCGCTCAATCGAAAGTCCCACGTCCTGCTCCATGGCGCGCAGCACGTCATAACTCTGGTAGGCCATGGACTCGCAGGCCGCACGCACAATGGTCGCGCGACTCGAGGCACCGGTCAGGCCGCACACGATACCGCGGGCATGCGGATCCCACCAGGGAGCGCCCAGGCCAGCGAAGGCGGGGACGAAGTAGCAGCCCTCGTTGTCGTTGATCGAAGCGGCGAGTTGCGCGGACTCGCTCACACTCGAGATGATGCCCATGTTGTTGCGCAGCCAGTTCATGGTTGAGCCGGCGGCAAAGATAGAACCCTCGAGCGCATAGCTGATCTTGCCGTCCGCGGCGATACCGATCGTGGAGACCAGACCGTTCTTGGATTCGACGACCTCGTCGCCGGTGTTCATGAGCATAAAGCAACCCGTGCCATAGGTGTTTTTGGTCTGGCCGGGATGGAAGCAGCAGTGGCCGAACAGCGACGCCTGCTGATCGCCCGCCACGCCCATGATGGGCGGCATATTGGTCATGATGTCGCTCGCGACGCGGCCGTAGTCGCCCGAGCTCCAACGAACCTCGGGCATCATGGAACGCGGAACGTCAAAGAGCGCCAGCAGGTCGTCGTCCCAATCGAGCGTATGGATATTAAAGAGCGCCGTGCGGCTGGCATTGGTGTAGTCGGTGGCAAAGACCTGACTGCCGGTGAGGTTGTAGATGAGCCAGGTGTCGATGGTGCCAAACATGAGGTCGCCCGCCGCCGCGCTCTCACGCGCACCGTCGACGTTGTCGAGGATCCACTGCACCTTGGAAGCCGAGAAATACGGATCGAGCGTGAGTCCCGTGCGGGAGCGCACCAGCTCTTCTGCGCCCCGCTCGACCAGCTCGTCGATCAGAGGTGCGGTGCGACGGCATTGCCACACGATGGCGTTATAGATGGGTTGGCCGCTTATGCGGTCCCACACCACCGTGGTCTCGCGCTGGTTGGAGATACCGATGGCGGCGATGCGGTCAGAATGGATGCCGCTCTTAAACTGGACCTCCATCATCACGCCGATCTGGCTGGCAAGCACCTCCATGGGGTCTTGCTCTATCCAACCGGGACGCGGGAAGCTGGTTTTGACGCTACGACGTGCCTGCGCGACGATGCAGCCGTACTCGTCGACGATGGTCGCAAGTACCGAGGTGGTGCCGCAGTCGAGCGCCATGATGTAGGAACCGCCAAAGTTAAACGAGGCATCTTCCATGCCCAGGCTGCCCAGATTCAACGACATCGCTTACACCTTTCTATTGCATCGGGTCGGACAGGACCCGTTCGATCTCTGATGCGGGAAGTGCGCCTTGGCGCAGGATCTGGAGCCCGCCGTGCTGGAACGACACGATGGTCGAGGCGTCGCGACACGGGGTCTCGCCGGCGTCGACGGCAACATCGACCCCCTCCAGGATGCGACCTTCGACGGCGGCAAAGCTTGCCGGCGAGGGCGCGCCGTGTGTGTTGGCGCTCGTGCAGGCAAGGGGACTGCCGCAGGCGCGGATGAGCGCTTGGACCACGGGAGAGGCCGAAGCGCGCAGGGCCACGGTGTCGTCGGCAGCACGCATAAAGGTCGGCACGCAGGGAGCCGCCTTGACCACGATAGTCAGGGCTCCCGGCCAGCATCGTCGCGCAAGTACGCGGGCATCTTCCGGGATATCCACGCCATAGCGGTCGAGCGCCTCGACACCATCGACCAGCCAAGCGACGGTTTGCGTGAGTTCACGTTGCTTGAGAGTGAAGATACGGCGGTAGCCGGTACCGAGCGCAGGGACCGCGGCGCCATTGACGGCAGCCTGCGGATCGCGCGGCCACGATGGGAATTCGCCTGTATCTTGGGGCACGGCGTCCGAGAAGGCGTTGACCGCCACGGCGACACCGTAAACCGTCTCGGTCGGGATCAGCGCCAGGCCGCCGCGGCCGAGCACCTCGGCCGCGCGCTCGACGGCAAGCCGATGCGGCTCGCGCGTTCCCTCATATACCCGATAGACCGTCTGCATGTGTATGCCAGCCCCTTACGCTCTGGTGCAAGTTTGTTTACTGTGGGGCATTCTCGCACGAAACGTTCAACCTATTTGCCCAGAGCGCATGTTGGTTTGGTGAGCGGCTCTAGTAGTCGGTGAAAGTGAGGGGGTTAATTGAAGATTTTTAGCGCGCAAGCGTAACGGTACGATCGGGAAACTCGATGCTTGCAACCAGTTTTCCGCCGAGGCTCTCTGCGTACCTGCTCAGCGTGTCGAGCCTCATCGAACCCAACTCCCCACGCTCGAGCTCGGATACACGTTTTTGAGAAACGCCCATCGACTGGGCGACCGACGCCTGTGTTAGATCTTTTAACCTGCGAATCTGAGCAAGCTTATAGGCTTCGATACGATCGCGAGTCCTCTCCTGCTCGGCGGTAATGGAGTCGCGTGTTATCCCGCGAGATTCCATATACTCATGCAGTTCCATCTCGATCGAGCCTCCTTACGTGGCGACGGTATATTTGCTCGGCCCTTGGAATGTTGATCGCATACCAACCGTTCCATTTTGCCCTTGACGATCCCGCTCGCGACTTATCACCCGCCAATAGCAATACCGCCTGGCGCTTGGGGTCAAAGGCGAAGAGGATGCGAATCACCTGCCCACCACACGACGTCACTCTCAGCTCCTTTAAATGATGAAGCTTCGAGCCCTTTACGCGGTCAACCAGCGGACGACCAAGGCTGGGACCTTCCTTCTCGAGCACCAAAAGGTCTGCATAAATCTGCTTCAGCGTAGCTTCATCCTGCTCATCAAGCCAAGGTTCAATGTAATCAAGCACGATACGGTACCGATGCAGCTGATTTGACATACCTTTCTCCTTCTATAGTAGAAGTTTTACGGTATATTGCAAGGACAAACTTGCGCAAATGTCTATTTATTAAGCTTAAATACGCTGTTTGGGCTCGGTGACGATGGCTCGAACGATGCGGGGACGATCGGTGAGGTCGTGGACGATACGCACGTCCGAAAGGCCTGCTTGACGACAGAGCTCGGCCGCGGCGTCGAGCGCGCCCTCGTAGAGCTCGCAGGCAAACAGGCCGCCGGCACGCAGCATGTAGGGCGCCGCGTTGAGCAGGCGGCGGAAGATATCGAGACCGTCGGCACCGCCCTCGAGCGCCAGATCGGGCTCAAAGTCCTTGACCTCATGCGGCAGCGAGCGCATGACATCGGTGGGGATGTAGGGCGGGTTGGAGACGAGCACGTCAAAGGTGCCCCACTCTTCGCGGGGAATGGAGCTCACCAGGTTTGTGAGGCTGAAGGCGACCTCGTCGGACGTGAGGCCAAGCGCATCGCGGTTTTTGGTAGCAAGGTCAATGGCGCGCGGCTCGATATCGGTAGCAGTGCAGGTAACGTGCCCGCGGCGCTCCCAGGCAAGGGAGAGCGAAATGCAGCCCGTGCCGCAGCCGACCTCGAGAACGCGGGCAGTGCGGGGCTCGGCTGGGGCAGATACGTTGGCTTCGGCGGCATCTTGCGCGGGAGTCGCCTGTTGGTCGTTGTCCTCAATGGCGATGCCGTATTCGTCGAGCTCGGGCTCGGGGGTTTCCATGGCCTCTGCTTCTGCCGCTTCGGCTTCTGCTGCCTGCGCGGCGGCTTCCTCGGCCTCGCGGTCGGCCAGTTCCTCGGCATAGGCGCGGCTACCGAGCACGTCGCTACCCAGCGCAGCCTCATCGGCGGCCGTCAGGTTGGCGGCACGGCGCTCGGCGGCCGCGCGTTCGTCAGCCAGCGCCGCCTCGGCTTTGCGGGCCTGCTCGACCTCATCGTTCCAAGGCAGCTCCACGCGCTGGCGGGCAGCGGCCTCGGGGCTCAGCACCTCGGCATCCAGATAGTTCAGAACTTCTTCGACGAGCATCTCGGTCTCGGGGCGCGGAATGAGCACACCGGGGGCGCACGCGACGTCGATCATGCGAAACTGCGTGCTACCGGTGATGTACTGCAGCGGCTCGCCCTTCGCGCGACGGACGACCGCCGCGTGCATGGTCTCGAGCTGCGCTGCGTCGAGCGTCTCGTCCATGCGCATATATAAGTCGATACGCGCCAGACCCGTAGCTGCGCACAGCAGCCACTCGGCAGAAAGACGGGGGTGCTCCTCGCCGCGCTCGGCCAGGTACTCCTTGGTCCACTCGAGACAACGCTTGATGGTCCAAATCTCGTTTGCCATGGGGCCCTCCCCTCTTAAGCGCCGGACGGCGCGCGAATGTCGGAGCAGATTGTAAGCGAGGCCAACGCTTGGCAAGGGGCGATTGAAGGCGATTATCGAGAATCAGCCCAGAATTTTGCACCGGGCTCGCTCAAAGTGTTCATTCGCCGACGTCCAGATTTGCATTCGTCAAGCTTTTGGCAAGGTTGCCCAAAAACTGACCAATATCTAACCAAGAACATGCCAAATCACTTGACGCGCGACTCATCAAAAAATGCACTGCGACTTCTTGGACGATTTTTTGAGCAATATTTTCAATAGCAGATGAATGCTATTAATTACTTTGAGCAGGTAGACAGCTCAAATGCCATCACAACTGATTGAATAACATCTCAAAGCAATGTGCCCAACCTAGTCATTTAAGAACGTCCCCAATGACTACATCTAAGGCGCTGCAGGTTGAGCATAAGTCAGCGAAAACGCCCCTAAGCGAGCAAGGTGACGTGAAAGAGGAGGGAAGCGTACTTTGGGTACGCGACCGACGATTGAACGTCAGATTGCCGCTTAGGGGCGTTTGCAGCGTCGAGCCGTTACGGCGTTTGGTAAAACGCCGTAACTTAAACAGCCTGTGCCAGCTTCTCGGCACGCTCGGCGGCGGCGAGTGCCTCGATGACGGTGCCGAGCTGATCGCCCAGAAGGACGCCGTTGTAGGTGGAGTTGAAACCGATGCGGTGATCGGTCACGCGGTCCTGGGGCTGGTTGTAGGTACGGATCTTCTCGGAACGGTTGCCGTGGCCGATCTGGCTCTGGCGCTCGGCACCGAGCTCGGCCTGCTGCTTCTCGAGTTCCATCTCGTACAGACGGGCGCGCAGCATCTGCATGCAGACCTCGCGGTTCTGGATCTGGGAACGCTGCTCCTGCGACTGCACCACGGTGTTGGTGGGCAGGTGGGTGATGCGCACGGCGGAGTAGGTGGTGTTAACGCACTGACCGCCAGGGCCGGAGGCGCAGTAGGTGTCGATGCGCAGGTCGGACTGGTTGATCTGGACGTCGATCTCCTCGGCCTCGGGAAGTACGGCGACGGTAGCCGTGGAGGTCTGAATGCGGCCCTGGGACTCGGTCTTGGGAACGCGCTGGACGCGATGCACGCCGGACTCGAACTTCATGACGGAGTAGACGCGGTCGCCCTCGACCTTGAACTCGATGGACTTAAAGCCGCCGGCCTCGCTGGGGCTGGAATCGAGCACGGTGGTCTTCCAGCCGCGCGATTCGCAGAAGCGCTGGTACATCTTGTACAAGTCGCCGGCGAAGATGGCTGCCTCGTCGCCACCGGCGGCGGAGCGAATCTCGACGATGGTGTTCTTGTCGTCGTTGGGGTCACTCGGGATGAGCATGTACTTGATGTCTTCCTCGAGCTGGGGAAGCTTTTCCTCGTTCTCGGAGATGTCCATCTGGAGCATCTCCTTCTCGTCCGCATCGCTGGTGTCGCGGAGCATCTCCTTGGCGGCCTCGATGTCATCGAGCGCGCCGATGTACTCGCGCGAGGCAGCGATGAGGTCGGACTGGTGTGCGTACTCCTTGTTGAGACGCGTGAACTCCTTGATGTCGGAGGCGACGGCCGGGTCGGAAAGCTTCTTCTCGAGCTCCTCGTAGGCCTTAATGATCTTTTCGAGCTTGTCGCGCATGGCGGGACTCCTTTATGTGCGTGAAGGCGAAAATCGGCAGAGTTGATGGGGCGCGGGGCACCGCTGCGGGGGTAAGCCCAGCTAGAACATGTCGATCTTCAGATACATGCGCATCCCTTCGCGTATGAGGTACATAGTTGCGGTCTAACCCATACATGATAGCGTGCGCAGGCATACCTGCATATAACCCGCACGGAATGCGACAAAGGGTCAGTCTCTTTCCTTGAATACAACTTCATCCGAACGCCTCCCGCATTCATCCGCACATATACGGATAAATTTGGGAATCCGATACCCTGAGGGCCGGATCGGCCGGCCCCGGGAGATCGGAGGACGCCATGTCCGGAAAGGGCGGGAAGGGCGCCGCGAGGGCGGTCCCGAGGACCCACGGCAGGCTCACCGGGTACGAGCGGGACACGGTCCAGAGGATGCTGAAGCGCAGGGTTCGCTCGGCCACTTCCTCGAGAGGTTCAAGGGCGTATCGACCCGCAGGCTCCACAGCTGCCTGATGTGGTTCAGATGGCTGCGCGAGGCCGCACGCGTCGGGGACAGGACGTCGCTCATGCGCGAGCAGCTCGACGACGGGCGCTACGAAAAGATCCGGAAGAAGATGATGGAGCCGGAGTACGAGTTCCATCTGGAGCCGGACGTGCAAACGGCGGGTTAACATAGCCTTTCACCAAAAAGGGCGAGCGGCCGCGCCCTGCGACCACCCGCCCTCAATCAAAGCCCTTCTCGGCCGCCGTAGCTACCGGTTCCGGCGCCGCAGGATAACGCCTGCGGCGATCAGCACCACCGCGCCGCCCGCGATGCCACCCAGGGCCATCGGCGACAAGCTGGTATCGCCCGTATACGGCAGACCCGGCTTCTCCTCCTTCGGCACCGGTGACTTGCTCGGCGGATTGGTGGGCGGCTCCGTCGGCGGGGTGGTCGGCGGCGTGTACGTGTTCTTGAACACCGGCGCCACGGCGCCGTCATAGGTTACCGTCGCCACCAGATGGCCCGCACCGTCGTCCGTCACCGTCACCGTTACCCGGTGCTCGGCCGCGTCGTACGTCACGTTCTTCTGACCGTCGTCCACCTCGGAGATGCTGTAGGCGTACGTTCCGGGCTTGTCGTACGAGATCGCCTCGAAGCCCACCGTGCCGTCCGCCGCGTTCTTTGCGGTCTGCAGCACCTTGCCGTCGGCATCCTTCAGCTGGAAGGAGAACTGCCCTTCCTTCAGGTCCTCGCCGCTCAGCACCTTGGAGGCCCCCAGCTTCACCTCAGTCGCGGCCGGCGCGTAACTGTTGCTGAACGCCACCGCATCCGCAGCCTTGCCGCCCTTGCTGTAGGCAACCTGCGCCTCCAGTGCGTGCGTCTCCGCATTCTCCGTCACCGTCACCGTCGCGGTAAAGACCGTCGTGTCGTAGGTGACGCCGTTCGCCGTCGCCCCTGCCCGCTCGGACACGGTGTAGACGTACGTCCCCACCTTGTCCAGCTGCAGCGGCGCGAAGCCGAACGTGCCGTCGGCGCCGTTCTGCACCGTCTGCACCACGTTACCGTCGGCGTCCTTCAGGTCGAAGAAGAACTCACCCTCGGCCAGGTCGCGGCCGGTCAGAGCCTTCGTTCCGGTAATCGTCGCCGTCGTTGCCGTCGGCGTGTAGGTGTTGGTGAAGGTCAGATCCGCAGCCGTCTTGTTCGCCGTCGCGGTCAGCTGGCCGCTGCCGTCATCGGTCACGTTCACCGTTACGTCCAGCACCGCATCGCTGTAAGTGATGGTGCCATCTTGGCCCGCAACCTCCTTCACCTGGTACGCATGCGAACCAGTTGCGGTGTACGAGATGGCCTTGAAGGTAAACGCTTTACCCACGTTCGTGGTCCGGTCGATCTCCTGCCCGGTGGCCACGTCAATCAGCGCGAATGTGAACTCGCCATCGGCGGGCGTCCGCGTGGTGGCCGGGTCGGCATTCTCAAGCACCTTGGTGCCAGAGATCTGGTAGGAGGTCTGACCCGGCTGGTAGCTGTTCGCAAACGTCATGGTATTGGGGGTGACGCCGTTCTCGGTGCCCTCGCTCGGTTTCACCGTAGAGCTCTCTACCACCAGCTTGCCGTCGTTGTTGTCCTTCACCACGTAGGTCAGGGTGTACGTCTTGCCGGTGTAGGTCACGCCCGGCACGCCCGGCGCGCCGTCCGTCGGCTGCACCTCACGGACCGTGAAGGGAAAGGTGCCCGCATGGTCGAAGGTCAGCTCGTTAAAGTAAACCTTGCCCTTGGCGTCGTTCTTCTGGGTCTGGAGCACCGTACCGTCAGACCCCACCAGCTCGAAGGCGAAGTCTCCCGCCTTTAGCTGATAGCTGCCGTCGTGCACGTCAACGCTCTTGGTGAGGGCGATCGCGCCGGAGTTCGTCGCCTTCGCCTTGTAGGTGTTGGTGAAGGTGGGCTTCGTGGCGTCCGCGCCGTCGTAGGCGACGCTCGCCTGCAGCGTGCCGGCATTGTCCACAACCGTCACCACGGCATGATGCACCGCGTCGTCGTAGGTCACGTAGGCCAGATCACCCTTCCGCTCCACGATAGTGTACTCGTACGTGCCCGGCTTCGCGTAGGAGAAGGCGTCGAAGTTAACACTTCCGTCCGCGCCGTTGGTCGCGGTCCGGACGGGCTTGGCCCCGGCAAGCTGCTCAGCAGTCATTTTGCCCTCGTACACATCGAAGGTGAACTCGCCGTCCTTGGGGACGATCGGCGTGTTGTCGTCCTTCTTCACATAGCTCTTCTGCGCACCGAGGGCCAGACCGGTCGCGGCCGGCTGGTAGGTGTTGGTGAAGGTATCCGAGCCGGATGCGCTCGTCACGATCGCCTTCGCATTCAGTGCTCCGTTCCCGCCGTCTGTGACCGTCACCGTATAGGTGAGGGCATGATTGTCATAGACCATGCCCGGCTCCGCGCCCGGCTGCTCCACGATGGTGTAGGTGAAGTCCTTGCTCGCGGCGCCG
This sequence comes from Collinsella sp., assembly GCA_031296755.1. Classification (GTDB taxonomy): domain Bacteria; phylum Actinomycetota; class Coriobacteriia; order Coriobacteriales; family Coriobacteriaceae; genus Collinsella. Next base: position 24,198 of record JAUMMZ010000030.1, on the reverse strand, counting down.
TCCAAGTCGGAGAGCTGGAACTCGCGCGTGAAGCAGACCTTGCCGTTTACATCGTTCTTCGCGGTGGCGATCACGTTGCCGGCAGCGTCCTTCAGGTCGAAGGTGAACTCGCCGTCCGCAGGCTTCGTCGTGTGATCGAAGCCGTCCGCAACCTTGATGGTCTTGGTCGCCGTCAGCGCCACGGATCCCTTTGCGGTGTAGGTGTTGTTGAAGGTGGGAGCCGTAGCGGTACCGTCATAGGTGACGGTCACCTTCGTCTTGTTGTTGTCGTCCTGGTTCTGCTCTACCTTGACGTAGACCTTGACTTTCTTGGCGTCGTAGGCCACGCCGTCGACGGACTGGCCGGCCTTCTCCTCCTTGAGCGTGTAGTCGTACTCGCCCAGGTTCAGGCCCTTGACGGTCAGCTTGACCTTGCCATTCTTATCGTTGGTGCCGCGAGCGTCCTCATTGCCGTCCTGGTCGTACAAGCCGAAGGTGAACGCATCGGCCGTCAGGTCCTTGCCCGCGAGAACTTTCGTGGCCTCAACGGTGACGTCCGCCGTCGGCTTCGTGTTGGTGAAGGTCGGCACGGCCTTCTCACCGTCGTAGGTGACGGTCGCCTTCAGCTCGCCCTTTTCGTCGGTGACCTTGACGTGGACCTTCACGCCCTTCGCGTCGTAGACGACGGTCGAGTCGGCGCCCTTCACCTCCTTGATGGTGTAGTCGTGGTCGCCCGGCGTAGCGTAGTCGATGGCTGCAAAGGCGACCTTGCCGTCCTTCTCGTTTTGGACAGTCTGGACCACGCTGCCGTCCTTGTCGAGCAGCTGGAACGTGAAGTCACTCCCCGCGAGCTCACCGCCCGTGAAGCGCTTCGTCGCCTTGAGCGTTACCGAGGTCTCCTTCGGGTGGTACGTGTTCGTGAAGGTCTTGTCTCCACTCGTTACCTGCGGTGTGGCCGTCAGCGTACCGGCGCCATCGTCTGTGACCGTCACCGTATAGGTGAGGGTATGGTTGTCATAGACCATGCCGGCCTCCGCGCCCGTCTTCTCCGCGATGGTGTAGGCGAAGTCCTTGCTCGCGGCGCCGCCCAGGTCGGCGAGCTCGAAGTCGCGCGTGAACTTCACCGTGCCATCGGCCTCGTTCTTCGCGGTGTCGAGCACCTTGCCGTCGGCGTCCTTCAGCTCGAACGTGTATTCGCCGCCCTTCAGCTTGGTGTCGTGCGTGAAGCCCGGCGCGACCGCAACGACCTTGGTCGCCGTCAGCTCCACGGATCCCTTTGCGGTGTAGGTGTTCGTGAAGGTGGGGGCATCGGCCTTGTCACCATCGTAGGCAACGGCGGCGTCCAGCTTGCCAGCTTTGTCCATGACCTTCACCGCGGCATGGTGCACCGCGTCGTCGAAGGTCACGTGAGACAGGTCGCCCTTCTTCTCCACGATGGTGTACTTGTACTCGCCGGCCTTGGTGTAGTTGATGGCCGGGAAGGTGACGGTGCCGTCCTCGCCGTTCTTGGCGCTCCGGATGGGTTGCTTGCCCTTCAGCTGCTCGGCCGTCAGATCGCCCTCGTACAGGTCGAAGGCGAACTCGCCGCCCTTGAGCGCAGCCGGCGTGCTGTCGGACTTCACATAGGCCTTCTTCGCCGCGAGCGTCACCGAGGTCTCGGCGGGCTGATACGTGTTCTTGAAGGTCGGGATATCGTTCTTGCCGTCGTAAGTGACGGTCGCCTTCGCCTTGTCGCCCTCCGCCTTCACCGAGACGTGAACCCTCACCTCCGTGGAATCGTAGGTGATGGTCGAATCGCTGCCAGCGACCTCCTTGAGCGTGTAGTCGTACTCGCCCAGGTTCAGGCCCTTGACGGTCAGCTTGACCTTGCCGTCCCGGTCGTTGGCGCCCTTGGCGACCTCGTTGCCGGCCTGGTCGTACAGGCCGAAGGCGAACGCGCCGTCCGTCAGCGCCTTGCCCGTGAGGGTCTTCGTTGCCTCGACGGTAACGTCCGTCGTCGGCTTCGAGTTGGTGAAGGTCGGAACGGCCTCATCGCCGCCGTAGGTGGCGGTTGCGCCCAGCGTGCCGTTCTTGTTATCGGTGACGCTGACCTTGACCTTCACTTCCTGACCGTCGTAGACGACGGTCGGGTCGGCGCCCTTCACCTCCTTGATGGTGTAGTAGTAGTCACCGGCCTCGGTGTAGTTGATGGGCTGGAAGGTAATGTTGCCGTTCTCGTCGTTCGTGACGGTCTCAAGGGGCGTGCCTTCCGCCTTGTCACCCTTGTACAGAGCAAACGAGAAATCGTTCCCCGCGAGCGCACCGCCCGTAAAGTGCTTCTTCGCCGCCAGGGTCACGGAACCCTTCGCAGCATAGCTGTTGGTAAAGGTGGCGAGGTTCACCTTGCCTTTCTTGACCTCAAGCGTCTCGCTCTTGTCATCGCCGTCCTTTTCCACCGCCACGCCTGTGACAGTCAGCTTGGCATTCTTGTCCTCAACCTTCACCGTGACGGTGTAGGTGGAATCGTCCATCGTCCAACCAGCGTTCTGCACACCAGTCGTATTAGGATCGTCATCTTCCCCGTGGGCCTCGGTGAGCGTAAACGTGTAGTCGCCTGCCTTGTTGAATGTCATGTCGGAGAAGTTGAGGGGCTGACCGTCCTTGCCGGTGATCTCCCCCTTCGTGGTCTTGGACTCCGAGGGTGTGTCACCCTTTAGACCGTCATCCTCCAGATCGCCGGCGTCAATCTTATCCTTCGTCTTCGACGTGGCAGCCAGCGTGAACGAGAACTTCTTGTCCGTCCTCTCGGTGCCGGAGATCTTCTTCGTTACCTGTGGGGTCAGTTTGTCGCTGGCTTCCGCCGTGTAAGTGTTGGTAAACACCAGCTTGTTGGCTTCGGCCAACGTGCCGTCGGTATTTTGCTTCGCGATCTTACCGGTGACGCTATCGCCTGCGTCCTTCAGATCCGTGGCACCCTGCTTGCGGCCGGTCAGCTTATAGCCCGCGGGCATCTGGTCTGCGCCGGTCAGCTCCTGCACCGTGTACTCGTCGCCCTCGCTAAGACCGTACACGCGAATCGTCTCGTCGGCCTTGATGGTTTGCGAATAGCCGTTCGTCAGGTTGAACACGTTGCCGACCCGCCGCTCGCCCGCAGTCCCCGCCTTCTCGAACACCGCGGCCTTGTACGTCTTCCCCGCGGGCACGGTGAAATTGAAGGTGAACCCCGCGTCCTTATTGCCCGTCAGGCCATCGGGCACGTCAACCTTCTTCGTCACCTCGAGGCTCGCCTCGCGTTCGTTCGCCACGCGCACGCAGGTGGCGCCCGTGAACAGGGCATTCAGGTTCATGTCGCCCAGATCGGCGCGGGCGCCCTTCGCATTAGTGACACCAGGTTCATCCTGCGTGATGCCCATACGTATCCAGCCCGTCTCGGTCTCCAGGCGGTAGGGTTCGCCCGCCTTGGTGGGCCCATACTGGTAGATACGTCCGTTGGCGCCGTACTTGAGGTGTACCGTGTCGCCGGCACCGGCGGAATCGACATCGCTCCACGAAAGATTACCGCCATCGGTCACGCCATCCGATGTCTGCCGCATACCCTTGATCCACGTGAGTGTGTTGTCGATGTCGCCCTCTGCGCCAAACTGGCCCAGACTCTTCATAAGCGTGCCCGGCCCCACGAACGTCGAGACGCCGTCATCGGCCGTACCAGCATCGGCATGGACGCCGTAATCGTCCACAATCACCTTGGTGAGCGTGTCGTTAAGCAGGAAGCCCTTGGGCGCCGAGACCTCCTTTAGGAAGTAGGCGCCCTTCACGAGCGGCTTGTTGCCGTCGCTCGTACACGGGAATATGCCCGCCCCTTCGAGCTGGATCGGGTTGCTGACCTGCCCCGTCGTCAAGGTGTCGTAGGGGATCTGGTCGCCGTTGAGCACGACTTTGCCGTTCGCGTCTGTTGTCACCTGACCGTCCGTGTACAAGCCGAACTTCGCACCGTCTACGGGGTTGCCCTCGGTATCGGTCTTCTGCACGAACAGGCGGTTCTGGATGTTCGTGACGAGCAGGCTCGTGGCGAACTGCCGCTTAAAGTTCACCTGGTCACCGGGGAGGTCATCACTGAACACATGGACCGTGTTGTCCGTATTCGCGTCGGCGATGGAGCTCGCCGTTGTGTAGTAGATGGCCACCGCGTACTCGGCATTCTTGCGGGCATCACCGCTCAGCAAGTAGTAGTACTTGGAGATGTCACCGGGCAGATACGGAATCTCTACCTGGTACTGGCCGCTAGTGTTGAGCGTGAAGGCGTACAGGTCCTTCTTCGCCGCCTCGATGGCGCCGGCCATGCCCTGGGCGCCGGCGAGGGTATACCCCTTCGTCGGGTCGCCCGACACGGCGTGCCAGGCGTTCTTGCTTTTATCGCGCTTGAAAACTACTGCGAACAGGGTGCCGCGCTTCATATCAACAGTATTGCCTGGCTTCATCGAGTCATCGTCCGCCTGGTACACGGTCGACGGCGCGGTGATGGTCTCCTTCGAGCCGGCGAACGCACCGCTCTGCCAAACGGAGCTGTCCGCGTCCATACCGCCGCGGTTGATGATGACGCCGCCCGCGCCGTTCTCGTCGCTCGCGGGCACGTACTCGAACTGCATGCTACCGTCCGTTGCCGTGAGGCTCGAGCGGTGACCTTCGGGCACCTTTGTTTCCTTCAGGAGGTAGTACCGGCAATTATGGTCTTTACTATAAAGGTCATCGAAGTTGATAACGCCGTTGTCCACTTTATTCGTGAGCGTCAGTTGTCCATTCGCGTCCGTGGTGCCGGAGCCAAGTAGTTTTTCCGAATTAGTAGTCGTGTCAGCGAAGCTCTTGTCTGTCTTGTACAGCTCGAACTGAGCGCCCTCCACCAGACCGCCATCCTGGTCGAACTTGATAATGTCGGACTCGGGAACCGTCACGAGGTTGTACTTGAGCTTCATGTTGGAGTCGGTGGCGCCACGCTCCAAGTAGAAGAACTTGAGCGTGTGGCTGGTATCGTTAGCGAAGGTGTTGCCAGTGAAGCCCGAAGTGCCCCGCCCCGCTTCCTGGAACTTTCTTAACAGCGTGCCGTTTGGGGAATCGTTAACCTTAATCTGGCCCGTTTGGAAGTCAATGGTCAGCTTAGCACTGGTGTGGATGCCGCCAATGTCGCCCACGAGGACATCGTCAATGAACACCCAGACGTCGTCGTCGCCGGCGAACTCAAAGGTCATGGGATCGCCAGCGTTCGTTTTGCCATCCGTCGGCTGCACGAAGCGCGATGACATGGAGAGGCCGAAATAATGGTTGAGGGGTTTGCCATCGTTATAATTCGAGTCGCCGTTGTTCGACGACGTAATGCCGTTCCGGACGAGGCGGCCGTTCTCCTCCTTGAATACCTTATCGGCCGCATCGAAGGGGAAGAACTGGCCTCCATTTTGAGAGCCAGCCCCCGCTTGCCCAACGCCGGCGACTTCGTAGACATCAAATGCATTCTTATTGACGTTGTACGCCGCGTAGTTCTTCGAGCTGTCATACTCGTAGTAGCCGCCCTTGGCCTGCAACAGACCCGTCACGCCCATATGGGATATCTTGCCCGTCTGGGCGGAGGAATCAAACAGGTAGCCGAGGGATTCTCCGCCCCAGCTGTCGGTGAGTTTCGGGTAACCGCCGGTAAGAACGTTGTTCACGATACCGGAGCGAGGAGAGGAGCCGCCCGTATACCGGTTGAGATCCTCACTGGCTCCCTGATCCTTGAACTTGAAGCGGTGGCCCTTGTTGATGCCGTCGGATCCACTGACCGACAGGTGATCCTCCGAATTCACCCAGTAATCAAACAGGTTGATTGTTGTCCCCGAAGGCGAAATCGTCGGAACCATGTGGTTCGGAAACGGAACCGTATGGTCCGAAACCTTCGCCTCCGCGCGGGTCGGCAGGAAGAAACTCGCCGTCAGCGCGATGGCGAGGGCCAGAACAATCGCATATGGCGAGACCGGGCGCAGCCCGCGACGACGGTCATAAGACATGACGGACCACCGCTCGCGCGGCCGATGTCCACCAGGAAGTTCCCTGCTGGGACACCCCCCCGATAACATTATTCACGAGTAGAGACGTCGTCTCTCTGAGCTCCTGCATAATTTCCTCCCCAGCCACACGGTGACCTGCCTGGGCACCCCCCGGAGGGCCGAGGCAGTCTGACACATGCCCGCAGTCGTTCAAGAAATACCAACCCCAGCATATGCTTCTGAAGATATTATAGTCTTTTTATATAACAGTTTTTATCTCATTACCGATGAAACCGGTTGCCAGTTGCCGGCTCAATCCCTTTGTCGCATTCTAGAGCGTGTGGAGCAGGGCGATGAGGAAGCGGATGCCTTGGAGGTAGGCGCGACGGGTGATGCGCTCGTTGGTGCCGTGGACGCCGCGGTCGCATTCGTCATCGTCGACCACAAAGGCGGAGAAGCGGATGCACTCGTGGCAAATGCGCTGGTAGTTGGCGGCGTCGGTTGCACCAATCACGGTCGAGGGCACGATGCTCATCGGCTCTTGGCCCACCGCAGACGATCCGTTTTCCTCCGTCCCCCTGGGATCACGGAAATAGCGGGTGGCAATGGCGCGAACGGCCTCGAGCCCCGGACCGCCCACGCGCGGGGACGGCGAGGGCTCGGAGCTGCCGGGACCCAGCTCGACCTCGACTCGGCCAGCGAGCCCAGCGGCGGCAACGGCCTCGCGGCAGCAGGCCACGACATCGGCCACGCTCGTACCCTCGAGCATGCGGAAGTTAATGTTGGCCCACATATCCTGCGGCATTACGTTGGCGCCGGTGCTGCCACCCTCGATCTGCGTGGGCGCGCAGGTGGTCGTCACCAGCGGATAGAGCTTTTTGCTGGCGAGGCAATCGCGGACAATGGCATCCCCGTTGGCGGCAATTTCATCGGCCGTGTAGAGCCCCAACTCGACGAGTTGGGCGGCAAGCAAGTCGGTCACGCGCGTCGGCCACTCGATATCGCAGATTGCGGTGATGGCACGGCTGAGCACCTCGAGTGAAGTGCCCCCGTAGGGGTTGGAGGAATGCCCGCCCTCGCTACGCGTCCTCAACACGATATCGGCATAGCCCTTCTCCGCGAGGTCGGCGTGCATGAGCCAACCCTCGCCCGCGCTGTACTCGGCATCCGAAACGATGCGGTAGTCGCCCTCGTCGATCAGGAACTCGAGCTCAACACCGCGCTCCTCGAGCGCGCGGCCGATGGCGCCTGCACCGTACTGCGTCGTCTCCTCGTCCTGGCCAAAGGCCAGGAACAGCGTGCGCTCGTGCTGCCAACCGTGCGCCAGCGCATACTCGACAGCCTCGAGAATGCCTGCGACCTGGTCCTTCATGTCGATCGCTCCACGGCCCCAGATGTAGGTGTCGTCCACGTGCCCGCTAAAGGGGGCGTGCGTCCAGTCGGCCTCGGTACCCGGCACCACGGGGACCACGTCCATGTGGCCCATGAGCATAACGGGCTTGAGGGCAGGGTCGGAACCGCTAAGTGTCACCAATAGCGAATGGTCGATAAGCTCGACCTCGCCCGCCGCAAATACGTGCGGCCAGGCCTGCTGCATATAGGCGCGCAGGTCGTCGAACGGCTGCCAGTCCACCGCCTCGGCATCCATGCTCGAGATGGTCGGAAACGACAGCACGCGCCCCAGGCGCTCGCACGCGCCAGTTTCATCCAAATCGGCAAAATCGTCCTCATGCGCAAAGAAGCGCCAAACCTCGGCCATGACATCCTTTCGATTGTGATGACGAGGGCCGCCCCACCGGAGCGGCCCTGCCACATAAGCGTTTGCGGTCGGTTATTTGTCCTCGAGATAACGCGAGAGGAACTCGCGGGTGCGCTGGTGTTTGGGGTTGCCGAAGAGCTCGGCCGGTGCGGCGTCCTCGAGCACCACGCCCTTGTCCATAAAGACCACGCGGTCGGACACCGTGCGGGCAAAGGCCATCTCGTGCGTGACGACGACCATGGTCATGCCGTCGGCCGCGAGCTTGCGCATGACCTCGAGCACCTCGCCCACAATCTCGGGATCGAGTGCGGAGGTCGGCTCGTCGAACAGCATGATCTGCGGATTCATGCACAGGGCGCGGGCGATGGCCACGCGCTGCTTTTGGCCGCCGGACAGGCGACCCACGGCGGCGTGCGCGAACTTTTCGAGCCCCACACTCGTCAAATGCTCCATCGCGACCTTCTCGGCCTCGGCCTTGCTCATCTTTTTGAGCGTGACGGGCGCAAGCGTGCAGTTGTCGAGCACGTCCATGTTGTTGAACAGGTTAAAGCCCTGGAACACCATGCCGATGTCCTCGCGGAGTTTGTTAATGTTGCAGCGCTCGGCCGTAAGGTCCTGGCCGTGGAACCAGATGTGGCCCGCGTCCGGGGTCTCGAGCAGGTTGAGGCAGCGCAGGAAGGTCGACTTGCCCGAGCCCGAGGCGCCGATAATGGTAACGACCTCGCCGGGGTTAACGGACAGGTCGATGCCCTTGAGCACCTCGAGCGAGCCGAAGCTCTTGCGCAGGCCCTCGACGCGGATGAGCGGCTCATTGGTCTGTGCGGCGGCCGCGGTGCCGGTAGTGGCGATATCTGCCATGATGATTCTCCTCGTCTTGAGCCTAGTTGGAGCTGGGCAGCGTTGCCGGGGCCTCGGCGCCGAGCTTTTTGCCAAAGGCCTCGAGCAGGCGGCTCGCCACGAGCGTCAGGATCAGGTAGACCACGAGTGCCACGCAGTAGACCTCCATCTGGCGGTAGTACACGCCGGCGACGGTGGTGGTGGCGTACATGAGGTCGAACACGCCGATGACCGAAAGCACCGACGAATCCTTGATGTTGATGATGAGCTCGTTGGTGAGCGCCGGAATCGCGTTTTTAATGCCCTGGGGGAACACGACCTTGCGCATGGCCTGCCACTGCGACAGACCCAGCGAGCGCGCCGCCTCGGCCTGGCCGGGATCGATGGACTCGATACCGCCGCGCAGGACCTCCATCATGTAGGCGGTGGAGTTGAGCGAGATGGTGACGAGACCGGCGGTGAAGGTACTCCAAATCTGGTTGGCCTGGGCGGTCTCGAAGCCCATGCCGCGCAAAACGGTGAAGCCCGCGTAATAGATGAGCAGGCCCTGGACCATCATGGGCGTGCCGCGCACGATGGTAGAGTAGACGGTCGCAAAGCCGCGGCCGATGCTCTTAAAGAAGCGCACTAGGTCGTTGTCCACGCGATCGAAGGTCTGAATACGCAGGAACACAAAGAGCAGTGCCAGAAAAAAGGCGATGACGGTACCGAAGGTCGCAAGTGCGATGGTGATCTCGATGCCGCGGATAAAGAAGTCGCCGCTCTTGTAGGTCATGTAGACCAGGCTCGACAAAAAGTCGCTGGGGTTGGAGTCCGAGACAATGCTCACTTGCACCAGGTCGATAAATGACATGACGCAGCGGTCGACAAAGAAGATCGCCGCAATAGCAACGACGACATAGCTGCCCAGGCGCGCGCCGCGACGGAAGCGCTCGGATGCGAACGGCGATTTTTCGCGATAGTCGTTCCAGTGCATGAGTTTGGTGACGAGCGCCGCCGCCGATACGACGAGCCAGGCCCAAAGAATTGCCCAAAGGCAATCCTGGAAGATACCGGTGGGGGCCAAGAAGCTCAGCGGCGTGGGGTTGCGCTGGCTAAACGCCAGGCCGAGCGCCGCGATAACGCTCGTGCCCAGGTACACATAACGGTGGTCGGCCTTGATAAAGGAGGCCAGACGATTGATGGTTTTCATGCTGCCTCCCTATGCCGGCTGACGGTCGAGGCACGCGTCCCACATTTGGTCGCGCTCCTCTTGGCTAATGCCCTTGAGTGTCTTGTCGATGAGCTTAAGCAGCTTGTCCGAGCCCTTGCGGCAACCGACATTTGCCGTGACCTCCTGCTTAAAGCCCTCGCCCTCGGCAAACTGGATGGGGACGATACCGGGATTTTGGGCCATATAGCCCTTCTCGTTCTCGGTGTTGTAAGTCACGGCGTCGCACGTGCCCTGCAGCAGATTCGAGAACACCGTGGGAACCGAATCGACCGGGTTCTTGTGCACAACGCCCGGGATCTCGTCGATGACGGTATCGAGCATGGTGTCCTTTTGGCCGAGTACCGTGGCACCGCTAAAGTCGCTGAGCTTGGTGGCATTTTGGTAGGGGGAACCCTCTTTTACGAACAGGCCAAAGTAGCCAATGAAGTACGGGTCGGAGAAGCCGACCGACTCCTCGCGCTCGGGCGTGGCGCTCATACCGGCGATGATGAGGTCGATCTGGCCGTTGTTGAGCGAATCGATAAGGCCCGAGAAGCTCTGCTTGACGGCAACGGGCTCGCCACCGAGGGCCTTGCAGACGATCTTGGCGATCTGCACGTCGTAGCCATCGGCATAGGCGCCCTGCACGTTGTCGATGGGGATGGTGAACTCACTGGCTTCGGAAACCTGCCAGTTGTACGGGGCGTAGGCCGCCTCCATGCCGATGCGGATCTTATCCTTGCCGATCACGGAATCGGACAGGTCGTCGCGACCGCCGCCCGTCGTGGGCTGAACCACCTTGAGCGTGGACGGGCGCTGACAGCCGGCGAGCGCGCCGGCGACGACGGAAGCGCTCGCAGCGAGAGCGCTACCCAAAAAGATGCGACGGCTGCATACCGGCTGGCGCTGCGCATCGCACTGTTGGGGAGAATGCATAATCTGCCTTCCCTGTTGAATCGTACGCTAACGACTTAACAGGATACCGCTCAGCGTCACTTCCAGCAGATGCATATATAAGATGCATATATACAAATTAACGAACTGAAAACGATTGGTAGTCGTTGGGGACGTTCTTAAACGACTAGTCAAACAAGAACGTCCCCAACGACTAGGCATGAAAAAGGCAAGGCATAGACCTTCTGGTCATGCCTTGCCTTTTGAATGACAAATTGTCGCTCTGGATGGCGCGCAGCGTCGACCGGCCCGCCGTTCGTCAGAACGGCGGAACCTCTAGAGCAAAGTGACGCTAAAGCTGCGGACGTCCGTCTCGCCCGGCGCCAGCGTGATGGTGTTGACCTTGTGCTCAAAGACGTCGTCCTCGGTGGACATGGTGGTGTGACCGGTCCAAGGCTCGAGCGCCACAAACGGAGCGTCGTTGGCGGCAGACCACACGCCGATGTACTTAAAGCCTTCAAAGTCGATCTTGACGCCGTGGCCCGACTTGCGGCCGCGCAGCGTGAGCGTGGAGCCCGGGGTATCGGTGAACATGATGGCGTCGTTATCGAAGCTGCGGTGCGTGATGGGCAGCACGTCCGAGTTATCGGGGGCCTTGTAGCTACCCTCGAACGTCATAAGGCCATCGGGCGTGATGACGGGGGCCTCGTTAGTCCAAGCCTCGGTAAACGCCAGCTCGTAATCCTCGAACGCCTCGTCCTCGGCGCCGGGGGCGGGCACGTTAAATGCGGGGTGGCCGCCCACCGAGAACGGCAGGTCCACGTCGCCGGTGTTGGTGACGGCAAAGGTCTGCGTAAGGGTGGCGTCGCCGGTCAGGGCATAGGTCATGTTGAGCTTAAAGTGGAATGGGAACGCCTTGAGCGACTCGGGCGTGTCGGTGAGCTCGTAGGTAACGGACGAACTGTCCTCCGACACCTCGACGATCTTGTGCTCGACAATGCGTGCGATGCCGTGGCGCGCCATCTCGCAGGTGCCGGCGGCAGACGTCGCCGTGTTGTTGCGCAGCGATCCCACGATGGGGAACAGGATGGGCGCGTGCTTGCCCCAAAAGGCCGGGTCGCCCTGCCACAGATACTCATTGCCGTTGAGGGCAAGGCTCGTGAGCTGGGCGCCCATGGAATCGATGGCCGCGGTGAGGCCGCCGCGCTTGATGGTAGTGACGGTGGACATGCTACTTCCTCCAAAAGTAAACAACAGTGTCGAGGGCTATTGTGCCACTCTTGGCGGCACGGAGAGGCGGCGGGCGCAGTTATTGAGCGATTGCGTAAAGGTCGAACCCGCCCTGCGGCGTGCTGTCGACCGTATCGGGCGCCTGCGAGTTAAAGCTCACGGGAACCATGCGCTTTGAGGCGCGGAAGCGCGTGCCATCGGTGGCGACGGGCGGTTCATCGACCGTGAGCTCGTAGTCGCCGGGCTTAAGCTCGATGCCGTAGCCAGCGGAGTTGACATATTGATACTCGTCAATCGTCTGCCCCCTGAGTGTGCGGCCCACGATATGGATGAGCATCTGGCTGTCGCCGCGGGCGGTGTCCCACGTCGCGCCGTCCTTGACCTCGATCGACACATGCACCGAGCGCGTGCGGCTGAGCGATTGTTCGACAGACATCTCGACCTTGGCGGCATCTTTGCGCTGTTGCTCCACATGGCTCCAGACATTTCCGATCGCCGAGCAAGCGATGACGCCGGCCATGAAGGCGATGAGGATGGGGCCGAGTGGAGAACGGCGGCCTGCGTCTTCCTCGCGAGCTAGGTTGGGGCGATGCGTGGGCGCGGGTGCCTGGGCACCTTGCGCGGGCACGTCGAGGATGCTGAAGGATGCCGTGCTGCCGGGGTCGATGTTATGGCGCGGCTGCGGGGTCTTGGCCGGCGAGATGGACATGTCCGCCGGCTCACCGAGCGTGGCCGTGGCATCGGCCTTTGCCTCGTCGGCCTCGGCCTGGGCCCAAGCCTGTTCAAAGGTTAGGGGTTCGGCGGCATCAGGCTCGACAGCGGCATCGTTGCCGGTCTCGTCCTCGTCGCTCGACACGTCACGCGGCGCGGGCTCGTCCCACTCCTCGTCCGGAGCCTCGCCCTCGCTATACCACCATTCAAAGTTATCGATATCCATACGGGGCGCCCCTTAGGCCTCGCAAATAAACACTCGCTAGCCTTATACCCCCAGACGGCACGAGGGCTCGCACGGAATGTGACAAAGGGACTATTCCCTTGTCACATCGAAGTTGCGGTGGAATAGTTCCTGTTTGCACGCCCACTCGAGCTATTTAGGGACTATTTCACCGCAAGTTATTTGAGGGCGACGGGGATTTGGATACAGCAGAAGTCCTCTTGGTGAGACTCGTCGTAACTCGTGGTGTCCAGGTAGCAAAAATCGAAAGCATTGCCGATGGGCTGGAGCGCGTGCCTGTCCATGCAGGCCACGATGGCGCGGATACCCTCGGGCTCGTACGGCATGCCCCAGCGACTCATGCACAGGTACGTGCCCTCGGGCAGCACCTCGACGCCAATCTCCGCCAGCTCGGCAGGATCGCTCGGCAGTATTTCCTCGGCACCACGCGGCAACACGGCAAAGGAACCGGCACCGGCGATGGGGTCGCCGGAATACAGCGCCTCGCGACGCAGCATGGCGCCCCAACCGCGCATGGGACGTGTGCCCGTGAGCGCACGCATGCGCAGAATCGCCCGCATGAGCGTGGGGTGCAGCATCGAGCGGCCACGCTCGATATCGCCCGGGAACTCCTCAAAGACCACGTAGCGGCGCTCGAATTGCTTGAGCTCCGGTTTGTCCTCGCGCTCGCGCCAATAGACCGCCTCGTCGTAAAAACTCAGCCGCTCCTGCACGCTCGCACGCTCGGCTTTGAGCCCGGCAATCTGCTCGTCGAGCGCCTGCACCCGCGAGCGCAGGTGGTCGGTCATCTCTCCAATGTCGAACGTCGAGGTCAGGCGATCGATCTCATCGAGTTCCAGTCCCAAGTCGCGCAGCATGCAGATCAGACGCATGAGCGGGATCTGCGTGGGCGAATAGAAACGGTAGCCTTTTTCGTTAACCACGGCGGGTTTAAACAGACCGATCTTGTCGTAGTAGATGAGCGTTTGGCGCGAAACATTAAACAAGCTCGCCATCTCGCTAATCGCATACATACCCGTCTGCATAGGTCCTCCCGACACACCCTTTGACACGAAAAGCCCGCCGCCCACAGGGGCAGCGGGCTCAAACACTACTCGTATCCTACCCTAAAGATGCCTATGACCAGCGCTTATAGTTGGCGCACGACACGCCGACGGCCTCGAGTGCCTTGGCGGCGATGTGATGCACCGCCTCATCGAGCGTGACGGGGCCGTTGTAAAACGTGAGCATGGGCGGCATGAGCATGACGCCCGGCACGCGCGCCAGGCGTGCCATGTTGTCGACATGAATCGCACTGAAGGGCGTCTCGCGCACCATAAGCACCAGACGGCGCTGCTCTTTCATCTGCACATCGGCCGCACGCAGCAACAGGTTTTCGCTGTAGCCGCTCGCGATGCCGGCGAGCGTCTTCATGGAGCAGGGAGCCACGATCATGCCGTCGACCGAATAGGTGCCGCTTGCGATGGCAGCGCCAATGTTCTTGTTGTCGTAGACCACATCGGCATAGCACGCAAACTCGTCGAGCGTCATGCCGAGCTCCTGCTCGATGGTGATCTCTCCCCCGCGCGTGACGACAAGCGCCGACTCAGCGCCGGCCTGGCGCAGGCATTTGAGGCATTCAAGGCCCAGTGCCGCACCGCTGGCGCCAGACACGCCAACGACAATGCGACGGGGACGAACAGAAGACTCAGGCATGACAACTCCTTAACTACTTGGTAGGGCTACTTACTAGAAGGCGAGCTCGGCGGCCCACTTGTCCTTGTCGATCTCCATGAACTGCGAGCGGATGAAGTTCTTCTTGAGGTTAAACGGAACCGTGCAGTCGAAGATGGCCTTGCAGGCGATACCGTGCTCGCGGATCGAAGGATCGAACGCGGGGTCGTTGGACGGATCGAGCACGTGGCAGTGGCAACCGGGGATGGTGATGAGGTCCACGTCGGCCTGGAAGCGCGTGGTCATGGCCCACATCACGTCGCTCATATCGAAGATGTCGACATCCTCGTCGACAAGGATGACGTGCTTGAGCTCGGAGAACGCCGAGAAGGCGAGCATGGCGGCGTTGCGCTGACGGCCCTCGTCATTTTTGCTCGACTTCTTGAACTGCATGATGGCAACGAACTTGCCGCCACCGCAGGGAGCGGCGTGAACGTTGAGCAGGCGGCCCGGGATAGCGGTCTCGACCATCTTGTAGATGGAGGCCTCGGTGGGGATACCGGCCATGGACACGTGCTCGTGCGAAGGGCCGATGCAGCTCTCCATAATGGGGTTGACGCGCGTGGTGACGGCGGTGATCTTGATCACCGGGCAGACCTTGGCGCCACCGGTGTAGCCGGGGAACTCGGGCATGGCGTAGCCGTGGCCGTTGACATCCTCGTTGATGGTCTCGTCGTGCATGAGGTAGCCCTCGAGCACGTACTCGGCATTGGCAATGCACTTCTGCGGAACGGTGACGCAGTCGGCAAGCTCGACGGCGCGGCCGCGCAGGGCGCCGGCGATCTGCAGCTCGTTGAAGCCGAGCGGCGTGGTGGGAGCCTCGAAGCCGCAGCACATGTACACGGCGGGGTCCAGGCCGATGGAGATGGAGATGGGCATATCCTCGCCGCGCTGGCAGTACTCGTCAAAGAACGCACCCAGGTGACGGCTGCCCGGGGTGATCCACATGGCGAGCTTGTCCTTGTCGACGCAGGAGAAGCGGTGGATGGTTACGTCGGACTGGGTGCCATCGGGGCTCGTGCCATAGGCGAGGCCCATGGTGATGTAGGGGCCGCCGTCAACGGGCGTGTTGGTGGGAGCGGGAACGATCTTGCGCAGGTCAAAGCCCTCGTCGGTCGCCTTGTACACGACCTCCTGGCAGTCGACGTGCTTGCCCTCGGCGATCTGCTCAGGGGCGATCAGGTTCTCGAAGCGCTTGCCGATCTCGAGACCCAGGTGCTCCTCGTCCAGGTCGAGCAGGGCGGCAACGCGCTTGCGGCTGGCAAGCATACCGATGCAAACCTTGGCGTCGTCAAAGCCCTTGACGTTGTTGAAGACCATCGCCGGACCCTCTTTGGTCGGGCGCATGACGGTGCCGCCAGCACCGACGTGACGGTAGACGCCCGAGACCTCGGCATCGGGATCGACCTGGGTATCGGTCTCGAGCAGCTGACCCGGCATCTCGCGCAAAAAGTCGAGCGCGGAACGCAGGTCGTGAATCTGGGAAGCATCGGTAGTGGACATGGCGTGCTCCTTTCGGGAGAGTGCCCGACGGCGGTGTGCCGCCGGGCGGGGTAACGTAATGGGGTCGCGGCGCTCGCAGACGGAGCGCTCGACCACTCGAAGTTCAAGCGCTTGGCTACTTACAGCCGGGGCGCTCGATCGCTTACATCAGGCCAAAGAGGTGGAACCAGGCAGCCTCGACCAGCACGACGACAAAGACGACCGCGGTGAGGGGGATGCCCATGTGCATGGCCTCTTTGGAGGTGTAGCCGCCGGCGTCCTTGCCCTCGCCGATAAGGATCGGCAGGTTATGGAACGGCAGGATGTAGTGGATGTTGATAGACGTGAAGACGATGAGCGCCACCGCGAGCGGGCTCACGCTGGAGCCAGCCGCGAAGCTGATGAACGCCGGCACGCACACGCCGAGCACGGCCATGACCGAGCCCATGAACATGTGGATGATCATGGAAAGCGCGGCGACGAGCAGGGCGAACAGGAAGATGTTCTCGGGCACGGAGCTGGGGAGCACGACGTCGGCGATCCAGGCGTTCATGCCGGTGGCACCGCCCACGGAGCCCACAGCCATGGCGGCCGTCAGGAACATGAGGGACTTGATGTCGACAGCGTTCCAGCTGGCGGGAGTGAGGACTTCGCCGATGATGGGCATGGCGAGAGCAACGCCAATGGCCAGGGTGACCCAGCCGATATAGTCGCCCGAGACGGTGAGCCACAGCGCGATGGCGATGACAAGCCACACGATGGTGCGGGTCTCCTTGACGGAGAGCTTGCCGAGCGCGGCCTGCTTGGCCACGATCTGCTCGCGATCGTAGACGAGCTCCTTGCTGGGCTTAAAGAGGAAAAGGCCCAGGAACAGGGTGCACAGCAGCGCAACCAGCATAGGCACGCTCATGTACAGGAACCAGTCGACGAAGGACGGGCTCATGCCGCCGGCCTCGGCACTGTACTGCGCAACGAGCGGGTTAAGCGTGGAGTCGCCCGTCAGGAAAAACATGGAACCCGGGGCGGCAGCGGCAAACACGAGGAAGCCGAGCTTGCCCTTGTCGTCGTCACCGTAGCCGGCGGACTCGGCGATGACCGAGACGACGGCGAGAATGAGGAAGGCGCGGGGGAACGGATGCGGGATCAGCAGCGACAGCACAAAAGTGAGCGCGAAGATCGAGATGATGAGCGACTTGGCGTCGCGCACGAACTTGAGCATGAACGCGTAGGCGATACGCTCGCCCAGGCCCGACTCCTTGACCGCGCTGGCGATGAGGTAGGCGCCGATAACGAGCCACATGGTGGCCTTGGTCCACGAGCTAAACGTGGAGGCGACCGTCGCCGAGACGCTCGCGGCGCCTGTGTCGTCCACGCACACCTTAAACAG
Source organism: Collinsella sp. (assembly GCA_031296755.1). Classification (GTDB taxonomy): domain Bacteria; phylum Actinomycetota; class Coriobacteriia; order Coriobacteriales; family Coriobacteriaceae; genus Collinsella. The sequence continues at coordinate 6,777 of JAUMMZ010000030.1, read as the reverse complement.
AACGAGCAGCGCGCAGTAGAGCAGGCCCACAAAGCCCGGCTGTGCCACGCCACATGCCCAGAACACCACCGTGGCGAGCGTCAGTGCCAGACAGGTCTGACCGCCGACCGTGAGCTCGACCGTCGAGCTCAGCTCCGCCAAAGGAAGAAACTTCACCAGCAAAAAGACAACGATACCCAGCACAAAGCCAATTTCGCGCTTGGTGATCTTAAACGCCTTCTTTTCCGCTTCCATCTCCCCACCTTTCTTGTTGGGGGCGCTCCGGATTCGCAGCCACGTTGCCGCTTAAAAAGGGGCGCCCGTTATCGGACACCCCTTACGTTGCGCTGTGTTGCGGCAATACAGTCAAGCGAGATTTTTTGGATGAGAAGCGCCCCTCTGGACAAAAACCGTCACAACATTCGACACTTTTCCTCGTTTTCGAGATTTTTGCCGAATGTTGTGACGGTTTGGATGTGACAAAGGGACTGTCTTTTTTACATAGCGAGGGCCGTGCGGATGAATGAGTCGCCGAGGGCCTCGCGGAGCCAGGGGGCCAGCTGCTCGGGGTGACCCTGCAGGTAGCCTTTGAGCTCGGACGGAGCCACGCGACGCACTTCCGAGATCTCCTCTTGGTTGATATGCAGCTCGCCCGGCTCAACATGGGCAAGGTAGACCTCGCACCATTCGCACTCGCAGCGACCGTCGCCGTGGTCCTCGCGGTACACCACGTGTCCGAGGTGCTTGAGCTGATCGGGCTCGCGCGTAATGCCGAGCTCTTCGTTGATGCGGCGCGCCGTGGCGGCCGCGACGTCTTCCCCGGGGAGCGGATGGCCGGCACAGCTATCGGCCAGCACTCCGCCCCACAGTCGCTTGAGCGGACTGCGGCGACAGAGCAGCAGGCGCGCGTCTTCGCCCCGGCCCTCGACCAAAAGCGTCAGAAATGCCTGATGCAGGATGCCCTCGCCGGCATGGGCATCGATGCGGTCGACGGGGCCAAGCGCCTCGCCGGTCGCGGCATCGACCGCCACGACCTCGGCGCCCGCGCCGCCCTCATCCCAACCGGCGCGCAGGATGCGCGCGGCGGCTTCCTCAAGCGCGGCGATGAGCTCCTTGGTGGTATCGAGCACGCGCTGCAGGTCGTCCCCGCTCGCCTGTTCAACATGAAAGCCCGTGCTTGCAACTACCGGCACGTCAAAGCGCGTGGCCAGCGCCGCCGCGATATCGTGCGCCGGGATCTCGTCTCGATGGCACGGAACGGCCAGGATGCTCACCGTCGCCGTACGGCCGGGCTCGGGGCGCGGAATGGCCTGCGCCGTGGCGCCCAGGTGCGCAAACTCCGGCGAGCAGGCGTACACTGCCATGCCTCGCGGCGTCACCGTCAGCTGGGCCTCGAGCGCAAACTTGCCCTCGCCCACTGCAACCTTTGTCGTGTGCATACCCATGGGATCTCCTGTCGCCCGCGATGTACCTGAGACCATCTTCGCCTGTATTGCGACTATACAGGCAAGCTCTCCATGTGACAAAGAGACTGTCCCTTTGTCACATTCTGTTAGAGTTGCAGGGATTGAATCCCGCTTATTCATGCGACATTGGAGTGACAACCTTGACCGCCGCAACCACGCCTAAAAGTAAGCCAACCGCCGCCGCGCTCTCCCCCGCGCGCACCAAGCTCTGCCTGGCGCTGCTCGTGCTGTTGGGATTCTCGCTCGGCTGCTCCGAGTTCGTGGTCATCGGCATCGAAAGCGACTTGGCAACGGAACTCGGCATATCACTTGCCACTGCGGGCCAGCTCATCAGCGTGTTTGCGCTCGTCTACGCTATCGCGACGCCGGTGCTCGCGCTCAGCACGGGGCGATTCCGCCGCTACCAGCTGCTCGTGTGCTATAGCGTCGTCTTTGTGCTCGGCAACCTGGTCATGGCGTTGGCTCCCAACTTCCAGGTGCTGTTTATCTCACGCATTGTCCTGGGCTCTGTCTCGGGTGCGCTGCTCGCCGTGGGCGTGACGTACATCCCTGAGCTGCTATCCCCGCAGCAAACCTCACTTGCCATCTCGGTCGTGTACGGCGCGTTTTCCGTGGCGATGGTCTTTGTGACCTCGATTGGCAAGTTTGTGGCCGACACACTCGATTGGCACGTGGCCATGTACGGCACGCTGACCTTTGCCGTTTTGATCTGTAGCGCACTCGTGGCGTTTATGCCTCGCGCCGGGCAGACCGATGAGCCCGCCACCTTCCGCGAGCAGGCGGGGCTACTACGCGAGCCGAGTATCATCACCGGCATGCTCATCTTCTTGTTTGGCGTGGGCTCGGTCTACGTATTCTACGGCTACGTGACGCCTTATCTGGAGCAGGTGCTGGGCATGGATACCGTTCAGGCGAGCACCACACTTATGGCCTATGGCGTGTTCTGCCTGATCTCGAACATCCTGGGCGGATGGATCGACGCGCGCTTTGGCATGAAGGCGCTGCTTGTGACGTTTGTGCTGCAGGCTGCGGCGTTACTCGGACTGTTTGCTGTGGGCGGCACCATGCCGCTCGCGCTGGTCTTTGTCTTTAGCTTGGCACTGCTCATGTACCTGTTCTCGGTGTCGTGCATCACGCACTTTATGGACGTGGCACGCAGCCGCCATCCCAAGTCGATGGTACTCGCAAGTTCGGTTGAGCCCATGGCGTTTAACGTCGGCATTTCGTTTGGCACCGCGGTGGGCGGCGCCGTGGTAAGCAGCGTTGGCATTGCGTACGTGGGCGCAGTGGGCGCCGCGTTCTCGCTTGTGGCCTGGGCCCTCACGCTGGTGACGATTAAGCTGGCTCGCTGGGAGCGCCGTCGTCAATCAGCACAGCTCCGGATGCAGGCATAGGAGCGAACATAGCCCAAGGTGGCGAGCAACCGGTGAAAACCGTCCCATACAAGTAGTGTTTATCCGCCTGGAAGCTTCAGCAGTGCAATTTCGTGTATTTCAGATACACGTTTTTCTTCGATTTCATGTATCTGGAACACATGAAATCTTGAGCACCCCTGTCTTCGTGGAAAACGTTTTTGCCCGCTTTACATCAGACGATGGGCGTGAGCTGCGTCATCCTCCACTCTGCGCAGTTGGCTTCATTGAAAAGGGCTGTGTTACAGTGCCACCGCAGGCCGTACGGCCCTGTCTAGAAAGGAAACCCTGTGCAACGCGTTCTTTTTATCTGCCATGGCAACATCTGCCGCTCGACGATGGCTGAGTCGGTGTTTACCGAGTTGGTGCGCCGCGCCGGGCGCGAGGGCGAATTTGTCATCGATTCCGCTGCGACCTCGACCGAGGAGATTGGCAACCCGCCGCATCATGGCACGGTCGCCAAGCTGCGCGAAGTCGGGATTCCCGTCGTCGCACATCGCGCACGTCAGGTGCGTCGCGCGGAGTATGGCGACTGGGACCATATTGTCTATATGGATGCTGAGAACGCGCGTGGCCTGCGTCGCATCTTTGGCGACGACCCTGACGGCAAGATTACGCGCTTGCTCGATTGGACTGATCGCCCCGGCGACGTGGCCGATCCCTGGTACACCGGCAATTTCGATGCCACCTACCGCGACGTGATCGCCGGCTGCACCGCCATGCTCGAGCAGCTGTAGGTTCGTGGGCGCACGAACCACGCTCTAAACGGGAGATAATCCACGCTCATGAATGTGACAAAGGAACTGCCCCTTTGTCACATCCGGGACTGGCCCTAGACCGGCTTGACCTCCAGCTTTATCCCCTCGGCGCAGGAGTCGCCCAAAACATCCGAAAGGGCCCAGGTCGCATATAGCGGCAAATAGAGAACCGCTCCGTTGCGCTCAACGTTGCCTCTTGAGAAAACAATCCCGAGCCTTACGCCATATTCAGCCGTATCAAGCACATGACCGAGCGCAGCGTGCGCGTGGTAATAGGAGCCCGATTTAACCTCGATCGGAACAGCCGTCCCATCCGGTCCATCGACCACAAAGTCCACTTCACCGCGCTTTTTTGTCTGATAGTAGTAAAGCTGGCGATTTTGGGCGGCCAGCTGCTGGGCCACCACGTTTTCGTAAATGCCGCCCAGATTGGGCTCCTTGCTATCAAGATACGCCGCTTGGGCGACTCCAACGGGGTAGCGCGCCATCAACATGCCCGTATCCGATTGATATAGCTTGAACTGCGATGGCCGCGCCGTCTTGAGCAGGGGCGATTTTGGCTCGGTTACGATATCGGCTTTGAGAGCAACGCCGGCATCGACAAGCCATACAAAATCTCGCTGATACTTCTCGTAGTAAGCCTTGGGGTCAATGGAATTGAGCACGAAGCGCTTGTTTTCGCCCTCGAGCATAATAGGGAGCTGATCGTAGATGCTCTGCACCTGCAGGGCTCGCCCGCTTGCATACTTGGAGATATCCCGCCGGTACTGTTCGTTGAGCTCTGACTGTAGCTGACGAACAGAGGCAAGGTCGCCCTGCGTGTCAAGGAAACGCTGCACGACCTCCGGCATTCCGCCGACAACGGTATAGGTCCTGAAGTTTGCCATCATCGCGTCATGAATGTAATCAGGAATGGGCCTCTCGCTGATACACGCGTCACGTATCGTTTGACGAGCCCCCTCGCTCACCCCGATTGCCCAGCAAAACTCCTCAAAATCGAGCGGGAACATCCTAAGCTCGCGAACATACCCCACGGGATAGGACCTGACGCCCTTGAACTGAGTCCCGAGCATTGACCCCGAAAACGCCCAGCGGCACCTCCCGTCCTCAACAAGGAACTTTGCCATCGTCATGATGTCGGGGGCCTCTTGGACCTCATCGATAAACACGAGCGTTTTGCCTGGTGCAATCGACTTTCCCGAAAGAAGCGTCACCCTGCTGATGAAATCATCGGCATTCCGCGCCTCGAGAAGAGCATCTTTTGCCTGGCGGTTTTCCATGAGGTTAAGCTCGATGTAGGTTGCATGGTTGGCTTTGCCAAACGCGCGAATCGAATAGCTTTTGCCAATCTGGCGAGAACCCGTGATGAACAAGGCCTTTTGCTCGGAAGACTTCAGCCAACGCTCCAGCTCTGCCGCTATTTTCCTGCGCAGCATAGGCTCTCCCCTCGGTGTCATCAAATGAAATGCAAAGTTTTATACGCTTGATTATCTATGAAACGCAGAATTTTTAGAACCTAAAATCAAATGAAATGCAGAGATTTGAGATTATAAGCAAAAGAAGGGGCACCACCGGCGAATGTGTCAAAGGGGCTGTCCCTTTGACACATTGCGCTCGACTACTCGTCAACGATCTCGGCAAGCCAGACGTTCAGCGTATCGACCTCGGGGCAGCAGAACTTTGCCGTACCGGGCTCGTTGCCAGGCACAGTTCCGCCATAGCGCAGGATATCGATATAGGGAAAGCCCACGTGGCAGGCCATGGCGCACATCTTGCCGCGGTCTCGGTCGAAGTCAAAAACGTCGCCCGGCTTGTGACCATGGTGGCAGCGGCACGCACCCAGCTGGTCCACGCAGCTCACGCGGATACGCGGACGCTTGCCACGCGACGCGCCGAGCGGCTTGCTCTCGCCCGCAGGCCTGATGCCGCCCTCGCCGGCGTTACTCATGGTCGATCACATCCAGGCAGGCCTCGATGGGAAGGCCGGCCGATTTGTCCTCTTGGTCGGCATTGCGTTCGATAAGCTCTGCCACCACGCGCATGGCATCGGACGTCGCGCGCTGCAGACTCCAGCCTGCCATAACGCGGCCGACGAGCACCGCCGAGAACGTGTCGCCCGTGCCCGGGAAATAGACCGGAATGAGCTCAAAGGGAATCGTAAAGTACTCCCCCGCCACATGGTCGTAACCGATAACCGCGTTCGTGCCATTGACTACGGCGCTCGTAATGACCACCGACTTGGCACCCAGCTCGCGCACGGCGTCCACAAGGGCGCGGGCCTCATCGGGCGTAATTTGCTCGGCAATAGGCCTATCGGCAAGCAGACACGCCTCGGTATAGTTGGGTACCGCGTAGTCTGCGCACTCCAGCAGGTGCCGCATAAGGCCAATCGTGGACTCGGGCACGCCCGCATAGAGCTTGCCGTTGTCGCCCATGATGGGGTCGACGAACACCTTGGTGCCCTTTTGCGCACGGCGGTGGCAAAAGTCCGAGATGATGCGCGTCTCTTCCTCGGTCACGATAAAGCCGGTCGAGATGGCGTCGAACTCAAAGCCGAGCTCCTCCCAGATGGCGAGGCTCTGGCGCACGTACTCGGTGGTGTCGTGGATGTAGAACTTGGGATAGTTGAGCGTGTCGGAAACGAGCGCCGTCGGCAGGTTATGGATACGGTAGCCCATGTGAGACAGCACCGGCAGCATGGCGGAAAGCGCGACCTTGCCGTAGCCGCACATATCGTTAATCAGCAGCAGCTGAGTATTCTTCATGAGAGTCCCCCTTAGGTCGGGCGCGGCGCAACGGCGCCACAGTGCAACTAAGTGTAGCGCAGGGGACGTTGCGAGCGGAGTCGAGCAGTGCGAAGAGCAGATTGTTGCGGAAAGGTTTCGGAAACGAGGGGCTAGCTTGCTTCATTGCGGCTCATTTGCCGCCACTTATTCAGTGCCATTTCAAAACTATGCCGGATTACGGGGCTGAACCTGAATGAGCCAACCACACCCCCTATTTTCAAATCATAGCGAGCCTTCTACCTGCACTGATAATTGTTCTCGGGGGAAGCGGGCACTGCGGGGCGCGGCAACGGCGCGCGATTTCCGCGTCGCAGCGCTACCCTGATGCTGAATGCCGGGACGATGACCCACTGACCTGCTGACGCCTCTTCGGCCG